>JANPER010000027.1:0-30614 GCA_031423015.1 Planctomycetota bacterium
CGCCCCGTCTATCCCCCCCCGCCCTTTCACATCCGCCACCCCCGCGCGGCACTGTACGCCCAAATAATAACGCGGCCTTGGCCCATTTCTTTTTGGGCCGCCCCAGCCGCGCCACAACTCTGGCGAGCCAGCACAGCTGGCTCGATGCTGGTCGGCGCTGCGCCGACGTGCAACCTGTGGTTGCGGCCCAAGGCCGCGATGGGAAGGACGGCCAGGAGGATCCCGTGTTCATCCCCCGCTTCCGCGCCGCAGCGGCACCGATCAAGTACCTGTCGCTGCTGATCGACGAAGCGCAACCCACGCCAGCCATCCACGCGCGCGGTGCGCTGCTCGTCGTCGTGCCGACGCCGGCGCGGCTGGCGCTGCACAAGCTGCTCGTGAGCCAGACCCGTTCGCTCGTGCAGCAGACCAAGAGCGGCAAGGACCTGCACCAAGCTGCACTGCTGCTGGAGGTGCTGGCCGAAGATCGCCCCGACGACATCAAGGCTGCTGCGAAAGCGTTCGCAAAATGTGGTCCCGCGGTGACAACGAAAGTACGCCGTGGGCTGGCGGCAGCGGAGAAGCGCTGGCCGGAGATTGACGAGGGTGCGCGGGTTGTGCGGGCAGCCATGCAGGGTTGACGGTAGGCGCGACGACGTCGGCTCACAGTTGGCGCACTGGATCCACAGGGTGAAGCGGCGCGGGGCTACGATCGCCGCCATGCGTGAAGCCGCCGCCTTCGCCTTGCTCGTCGCGTGTTGTCTCGCGCTCACTTCCGCATCGATGCTCGGCCAAACCCGGCCCGGCGCGCGCTACCCCTGGTCAGTTCGGCCTGTCGTCTTCGCCAAGGACTGCATGGCGGCGACCAGCCAACCGCTGGCGACGCAGGCGGCGCTCGACGTGATGCGCGACGGCGGCAACGCGATCGACGCGGCCCTCGCCGCCAACGCGGTGCTGTGCGTGACCGAGCCGACTGGGTGCGGGCTGGGTGGCGACTTGTTCGCGATGGTGTGGGACCAGAAGGAGAAGAAGCTGCACGGGTTGAACGCCAGCGGGCGATCGCCGCGGGCGCTCACGGCGGAGACCTTCCGCAAGCTCGGCCTGACCCAGATTCCGCCGTACGGGCCGCTGCCGATCACGGTGCCGGGGTGCGTCGACGGTTGGTTCACGCTACACGCGCGCTTTGGCAAGCTTCAGATCGGGCGCGTGCTGGCGCCAGCAATCGCGCACGCGCGCGACGGCTTTCTGGTGACGCCGGTGATCGCGCACGGGTGGGGCGTCGGTAGCAAGAAGCTGAAGGGCTACCCGGGCTTCGCCGCGACGTTCTTGCCTGGCGACAAGGCGCCGCGCGCCGGGGATACGTTCGCCAACCCAGCGCTCGCGCGCACGCTCGACACGCTGGCGCGCGACGGCCGCGACGCGTTCTACCGCGGCAGCCTCGGCAAGCAGCTGGTGAAGTTCGTGCGCGCCCACGACGGCTATTTGAGCGAGGACGATCTTGCGCAGCACACCTCGGACTGGATCGCGCCCGCGTCGACCACGTATCGCGGCTACGAAGTCTTCGAACTGCCGCCGCCGGGGCAAGGCATCGCCGCGCTGCAGATGTTGAACGTGCTCGAAGGCTTCGACCTGACCCGCATGGGCTTCGGCAGCGCCGACTACCTGCACGCGTTCACCGAGGCCAAGAAGCTCGCGTTCGCCGACCGCGCCAAGTTCTACGCCGATCCAGCGTTTGCCGCGGTGCCGGTGGCCGGCCTGGTCGCCAAGACCTACGCCGACGCGCGGCGCGGCCTGATCGACCCGCAGAAGGCGGCGCCGAGCGTCGATCCCGGCAACCCCGCGACCAAGGACGGCGACACCGTCTACCTCACCACCGCCGACCGCGACGGCAACATGGTGTCGCTGATCCAGAGCAACTTCCGCGGCTTCGGCTCCGGCGTCACGCCGCCCGAACTCGGCTTCTGTCTGCAGGACCGCGGCGAGCTATTCGACCTCGCGCCCGAGCGCGCCAACAGCTATGCGCCGGGCAAGCGCCCGTTCCACACCATCATCCCGGCCTTCGTCACCAAGGATGGCGCGCCGTTTCTCAGCTTTGGCGTGATGGGCGGCGACATGCAGCCGCAGGGTCACGTGCAGATCCTGGTCAACCTGCTGGACTTCGGCATGGACCTGCAAGAAGCCGGCGACGCGCCGCGCGCCCGCCACGAGGGTTCGTCGTCACCGACGGGCGAAGTGATGCGCGACGGCGGCGAGTTGTTCGTCGAGCCCGGCTTCGATGCTGCGGTGCTCGACGAGTTGCGTCGGCGCGGTCACAAGGTGACGGTGAGCCCGAGCGACAGCGCGTTCGGCGGCTATCAAGCGATCGGGGTCGACGCGGCGCGCGGGCTGTACGTCGGCGCTTCCGAGTCGCGCAAGGACGGCTGCGCGGCAGGAAGGTGAGCCTGGACTGTCGCCGCATCGTCGACGATGGCCAGCTCGATGCCAGCGCCATCGCGATCGAGCACGGCCACGGCCGCAGCACGGGCACGCCGAGCGCGGAACTCTCGTAGCACCGCTCGCCTGCGCCGGGTCGAGGCCCAAGCGCGAAGACTGCAACAGCGCGAGCCGTCGGGGAACGGTACCTGCGTCGTCACTCGACCCACGCCGTCCGGGCCAGCCGGCGCTCCGTCACGATCGCCTCCCCGACAGCTTGGAGATCGCGTCGGCCAAGGGGTTGTCGCCGATCCGTTCGACCACGGTCGCCGAGAGGCAGACCCGCATGGCGCCGACGTCACGGCGACGACTCGCTGCTGGCCGCGTCCGGGCGCCCGCCGCTCTCCCAATCGATCTGGACGACGCGCCTGGCGTCTTTCAGCCTCGCCATAAGCGATCGGAACTTCGGGGGCAGCAAACTCTCATTCTTTCTGAAGTAGCGGTTGAGGTCCATCAGCTTCCATCGTGGATCCTTCCCCGGTTCGGCGACGGACACGTACTTGGGCTGCAACACTCGAACCGTGGGCTCATCAGTCCCCTGAAACAGGCCGAAGTGCACGCCCCCGTCGTGCATACGCGTGTCACGCAGCTTCTCGTAATCCGACTCGTCCACGATCGTGTAGCCGAGGTGGTAGCAGTCGTCACGTTCCTTCTGCAGGTCCGCATGTCGCGTCCAGACGCGCTTGAGGTCGCCGCTCAGGTCCTTCGGGTGGCACTTGAGCAGAAAGCACCGCGAAATCGATCCGCCGGCGCCCAACAAGGTCAGCTGTCCGAGCCAGAACTCGCTGTTCTCCGGCAGACTCCCGTTGAACTCCATCGTTGAGACGGTCTGGTAATGGCCCTTTGTCGGCAGCACGTACGCGAACAGCGCACCCGCGAAGAACCGATCGACGATCTCCGAGCCGCGGATTGGCACCAAGGCTTCCAGTGGATGACCACCATGCCCGGTTGCGTGCCCCTTCAGCACCCGCTGGTAGTCGTTGAACCGGTCGACGAAGAGGCTGAGCACGGGATCCAGCAACGCCGGCACTTCGTCGGAGTCGTACAGCTGATCCCGCAGTTTCCGCAGCTGATCCACCTGGCGCACCTGCCGCGCGCGGCGTGTCTTCGCCTTGGCCAAGGTCCCCCCGTGTTCGTGCGCGAATCGGGTCAGGATGTCGGTCCCGAGCTGCTTGACGCCAGCCGGCGTGAACTCGCAGTTCATGGTGTAGACCTCTTGCCTAATATTCGAGGGCAGCAGCGACTCCACCGTCGTGTTTGAGGGCAGGTCGTGTAGGTCGCACACGGCGAACACCGGCGTGCGGGCGGTGGTCGCGATGCCAAACTCGTGCAGCACGTTGCCATTGATCTTCGCATCGCGCGGTCCCGGCGTCAGGTCGATCACGACGAAGTGCGCGTGCATGATCCGGTCGGCGACGTGGTGAGCCTGGTTGTGGCCCTCCGGCTTCCTGATCGAGACGGGCGCGGCGTCGAACTCGCCGGCGAGCGCCTGGCACAAGTGATGGCTGAAAAACGTGAACCGAGTGGAGAACGCGCCGAGGATCACAACGGAAGGGGGCGATTCCTGCGCCGGTGCGACGTTCGGTTCCATCACGTTCACCGTCTCTCACCCTTCGCGGACTGTCAAGGCAGCACATGACGTTCATGGCGCGAGGGGCGAGACGCCGCAGGGTGACCCGCCGAGCAGGCGGCTATCAAGCGATCGGGGTCGACGCGGCGCGCGGGCTGTACGCCGGCGCTTCAGAGTCGCGCAAGGACGGCTGCGCGGCAGGCAAGTGAGCCGGCGCGGCAGCCAGCAACACGGCGGCAGCCACGTGCGGCGCGTACGAACGCTCGTAGATCGCGCGCACCGCCTCGGGCGACGGGATCTCGCGGGCATCTGCGTCGTCGACGATGGCCGACTCGACGCCGGCCGCCATCGCGATCGAGTACGGCCACGGCCGGAGCACCGGCACGCCGAGCGCGAGACTCTCGTGCAGCCGAAAACACAGCTCGCCGGCGCCGGGTAGATCGAGGCACAGACGCGACGACTGCAGCAACGCCAGCACGTCGAGGAACGACACGTGGGTCGCCACGCGACCAAACAGTCGAGGCCAGCGCGCGCGCACCTCGGCGATACGGCGCCGACGGTCGTTGCCGTAGCGCGGATGATCGACGGTGCCGCAGAAGACCCAGTCGTGCTCGGGCGGTGTTGGCAATGCCTGCCGCCACTCGCGCCGTGGCCTCAGCTTCTCGAACCACAGGAGCACTGGGTTGTAGAGAAAGGGCAGCGGGCGCCACGCACTCGCTTCGGCGCGCGGCAGCTCGCGGGTCAACAGGCTCACGCGCGGCAACATCGACAGCGCGGGTTCGCGCGGCGCGCTGCGATCAGAGCAGTCGACGACGCACGTCCGCGACGCGCGCTCGCACCACTCCACCCAGTGCGCAAGGCGTATCGGGTAGATGAGCGGGTTGCACGTCGGCCGCATCGGGTGCCCAGGGTCGTGGCGGCTATCGACGTAGTCCCGGTGCGTCAACGCGTGCAACCAGTCGGCCACACCATCCTGGAGCACGAGCAACTCCGCGTCGAGGTCGGGCGCCAGCGCGCGCCGGCCAAAGAAGTGAACGATCAGCTCGCCGGTGACGCGATCGACCTCGCCGATCGCTTGATCGGGCCAGGGCTCCGGTCCGACGTAGTCGACGCGATGACCGAGTTCGACCAAGCCGATGGCAACGCCCAGCCCGCTGCCCGCGCAATCGACGAACGAGACGTGCACCTCAGCGTTATCGGTCGGCGCGGCATCGCTCGTTCAGCATGGCCCACGCCTCACCAACACCAGCGATGCCAGTGGGGTCCATACCAGAACCGGCTCGACACGTGGCCCACCGCGAAGCCCGTCCCGAATCCCCACCAGGGGTTGTAGTCGTAGTAGTAAGAACGCGGCTGGTAGTAGCGCGCGGCGTCGATGCGGAACGGTGTGCTCTGCGCGTAGGCGCCGCTCGGCGTCGTCAGCGTCCACTCGACGCGGAACGCGTTGAGGTCGCGCGGGTCGGTGTTGCGCGGCAGCACGAACTCGAAATCCATCAGACCGACCTGGCCGGCGGCCACCTGCAGCTTGCCGCTCTCTTCGTTGGCGCCGAGGTTGGCGATGCGTCCCTCGTCACACTGAACGTCGACGACGCGGCACTGATCGACGTCGAACGTGAGTTCGTCGGCGGTGCGGTTCTCGACCTCGAAGCCGATGTGCAGAACCGTGCGCTCGTCGCCGCCGACATCGTCCTCGAACGCGCCTTCTGACCACACTTTGGCCTCGCCGGCGTTCTGGCTAGCGATCGTCAGGGTGTACTGCGCCGCTGGCCAGCCGCGCGGCGACTGCGCGCGCACGTCTTCGCGCGGGATGAAGTGTCGGCGCGCGGTTGCACAACTGGTGAGAGCGATCAGGCAGCAAGACAGGCCGGTCAGGGCCAGGGGGCGAAGCATTTGCGTATTCGCGCGTGTCCGCCCTGACCTGTCAAGGCCAGGCGAAGTCGTCGATCGACCAGGACGAGGCAATGGCCGCCCAAGGCCAAGGAAGGGTCTGACCAAGAATAAGTACATAGTTTCGGCAGAGTCCGCAGCGTTCAGGGCAAGGCGCGCGCCGCAGTCGTATTCCAGGGACTACGTCGAGGACGCGCAACGCCGCCATGGACGCTGCGGGCCTGCCCAAACTGTGTACTTATCCTTGGTCCGGCCCTAAGCTCCGGACATGCCGATGGCCGTAGCCGTCCACACCCCAGGTGGCCCGGAAGTATTGCGCTGCGAACAGGTGCCGTTGCCAGAGCTGCACCCGGGCGAGGTCTTGCTGCGCCATGTCGCGCTCGGCGTCAACTTCATCGACACGTATCACCGCAGCGGTCTCTACCCGTTGGCCCTGCCGCACGTGCTGGGAGTCGAGGCGGTCGGTGTGGTCGAAGTGCTCGGCCGCGGCGTGAGCGGCCTGCTGCCCGGCGACCGCGTGGCCTACGCCGGCGGCACACCCGGCGCCTACGCCGAATACCGCGCGATCAGCGCCGAGCGCGTGGTGAGAGTGCCCGACGGCATGGACGACGCGTCGGTGGCCGCGGTGCTGCTACGCGGCATGACGGCTGAATACCTGGTGCGGCGGTGTGTGAAGGTCGAGACCGGCATGCCGGTGCTGGTGCACGCGGCGGCTGGCGGCGTGGGCCTGCTGCTCTGCCAGTGGCTGGCGCGCATCGGTGCCGAGGTGATCGGCACGGTCGGCAGCGAGGCCAAGGCGAAGCTGGCGCTGCGCAACGGCTGCACCCACCCGGTGGTGTACGGGCGCGACGACTTCGTCGCCGCCGTGCGCTCGCTCACGCAGGGGCGCGGCGTGCCGGTGGTGTTCGATTCGGTTGGCAAGGCGACGCTCAAGGGTTCGATGCAATGCCTCACCGTACGCGGCACGCTGGTGTCGTTCGGCAATGCGTCCGGCAAGCCCGATCCGCTCGATGTGCTCGAACTGGGTCACCACGGCTCGCTGTTCCTCACGCGGCCACGCCTGCACGACTACACCGGCACGCGTCATGAACTGGTGGCGAGCGCCCAGGCGGTGTTCACCGGGGTGCGTGAAGGTTGGCTCAAGCCCCACATCGGCGCCGTGTTCCCGCTCACCGAAGCCGCCGCGGCGCATCGTGCCCTCGAGGCGCGCGAGACTACGGGCTCGACGCTCATGTTGGTGTAGAGCGCCTTTCAGCCCAAGAACAACGAAGCCCGCATGATCCGCATCGAGCGACTGAAGAAGACCTACGGCGACATCCGCGCGATCGACGACCTGTCGCTCGTGGTCGAGCCCGGGGAAGTGTTCGCGTTGCTCGGCCCCAACGGCGCCGGCAAGAGCACGACGATCAAGTGCCTGATCGGCTTGCTGACGCCCGACGCGGGTCGCTTGGAACTCGACGGGATCGACGTGCTGGCGCAGCCGGCACAGGCCCGTCGGCGCGTGAGCTACGTGCCGGAGGTGGCGCACGTCTACGACGCGCTGACGCCCTGGGAGTACCTGCATCTGCGCGGCCGCCTGTTCGAACTCGCCGACGACAAGATCACCCACAACGCCGAGCGGCTGCTGCGCGGTTTTGGCCTGTACGAACGCCGCGACCAGCCGATGGTGGCGTTCAGCAAGGGCATGACGCAGAAGACCGTCTTGGCGTCAGCGCTGCTCACTGAGCCGCGCGTCCTGGTGCTCGACGAGCCGTTGTCGGGTCTCGACGTCGAGACCACGATGCTGGTCAAGGAAGTGATGCGCGAGTTCGCGCGGCGCGGCGGCACGCTGCTCTACAGCAGCCACATGCTCGACGTCGTCGAGCGCGTCGCCGACCGGGTGGCGGTGATCGACAAGGGCACCCTGCGCGCAGTCGGCACCGTCGACGACCTGCGGCGTCAGGCGGGCGTGGGCGGGGAGCAGCGCTTGGAACAGTTGTTCGCGCAACTCACCGGCGCTGGCGATCCCGTAGCGCAAGCGAAGGCGTTGTTGGGTTCGTGAAGGCGAGTCGCGCCGCCCTCGACTACTGGTCGCCAATCATGGATGGCCAGTTGATGGATCAGGCGTGAAGGCACAAGGCGCGCAGTCGCCCTACCAGGCGCTGCCGGTAGCGCGCCACGTGCTTGGACGTTGATCGCTCGGCGACACAGACCGTTAGCCGCTCAACGCGTCGGCGCCGGCACCTGCACGTCGAGCGCGCGGTCGGTCGCAGAGACCGTGAACTCCTTGCGTGCCGTCCGTCCGTCCTCGGCGCGAATCTCGACTGCCCAGGTGCCGGGCGCGAAGCGGCGGGTGAGCGTGCCGGTGAAGCGGCTGCGGACGTCCCGCGCGAGCCATTCGCCGCCGCCGGTCTTCCAGTCGATGTGCCACGTGGCCCCCGGGTCGTCGGCGCCGGCGAAGGCAAAGCGGCACGGGATGCCCGACTCCACGTTCAGCTCCACGCGCACCTCGCCGCCGTGCGGGACTTCGACGGGCACGCGGCTGACCGCGGTTCCTTCGGGCCAGAACACCACGGAGTAGCGGCCCGCGGGCACCGTGGCCGAGCGCCACGTGCCGTCGTCCTGGCGTGTGAACACGCCGCATGCGATGAGGCCAGCCTCGTTCAACAGGTGCACACCGAGGAAGGGTGCGGTCCTGGCCGGGTCTGCGCCGCGCACGCTGGCGACGACATGCCCCGCGCGCTCGAGCTGGATCGTGCCCAGATCCGTAGTGACGTGCGATGCCACGACGACGCCGTTCTTCTCCCAGTCGCCGTAGCCTGCCGCGGCGATGCGGAGATCGAAGGTCCCCGGGACGAGCAGATAACTTCGGTACTGTCCCTGTGCATCGGTGTGCTCGTCGACCGAGGAGTTGCGCGGCGTCCGCCACAACATGACCGTCGCGTCGGCGATCGGCTCGCCGTCGGCGCCCACCACGCGCGCGGTCACGAACCCGCTCGCCCGCCGTCCGTCCTCGACGACCAGCACGATCTCGCCGCTGTCCGGCTGCGCCTGGGGCACAGAGGCAACGGGTTGGAGGGGCACGATGGGCGCCGACGGGTCGTAGACCTCGACCGTGTAGGGCGCCTGCGTGCACTCGGGGATGCGGAAGCGGCCGTTCGTGTCGGTGTCGAACTGGGCTTGCGGCGAGGCCCAGTTGGGCGCAACGGCTCCGACCCGCCATCCGACGAGCGGCTGGCCCCGTTCGTCAATCACGCGCCCGATGAGGTACGGCCCGGTTCCGAGCACCGGATCCCAGCGCAGCTCCTGCTCGTCGTGCAAAGCGATCGAGGTCACGACCCGGCCGACGCCGCGCTTGCGCGCGCCCACGTTCAGCGTCTCGGCAGGCAGGTGCTCGAACGTGAAGGCCCCGTCCTCGCCGGTGACCAGTGGGCCCGCGCTCCTGCCACGATCGGACGACGCCTGGATGGTGACGTCCGCCAGGGGATGCCCATCTGTGTCGCGCACCACTCCACGGACGGTCGCGCCGCGCAGCAGCGTGACCGTCGCTTCCCCTGGCGCGCTTTCCTTGGAGGCCTGCCACATGCCGGTCCACGGAGCGAACCCCTCGGCGGAAACCGCTGCGGCAAGCGGCTCGTTCGCGAGCGCGACGCCCGCGACCCTGAACCGACCTGCCGGGTCGGTCCGGACTTCCAAAAGCGGCGGCTGCGACCAGCGCGCGCGCCTCTCGTTCGGATCGCGCGCACCCTTCGCTGCGCCGAGCCATTGGATCCGCGCACCCACGCAGACGAGCGCGCCGGCAACGCCCCGCCCGAGCCGATCCACGACGGTCCCGGACAAGAGCGCCTCGGAGCGTACCAGAACGAGCTCCACATCGACCGCCTCGCCGGGTTTGCCGACGACCACCCGGCAGCGGCTCGGCGCGAACCCTTCGGCCAGCGCGCTGACCTCGCGCTCCGGCGCGACGTCCCGCAAGGCGAACGCGCCATCCGGACCCGTATGTGCCACGACGCCACCTTGGATCGACGAGCGAGACAGCCAGACGCGCGCGCCTGCGATCGGCAGCTGCGCCTCGTCACGCACGTGGCCGCGGACCAGGATGCCCCGCGGGATCTCGAGCTCGCACACGGTCTCGCCATGAGCGCTGACCTCGACCGACGCACGGCCGCCGCGGTCGCCATGCACGAGCCACTGGCCGGGAGCGAGAGTTGTGAAGCGCGCCGTGCCGTCCGCGGTGACCATCGCGGCCTGCTCACGGGGATCGAACGTGTTGCCGTTCGCGGGCCGGACAGTGACCACGGCGCCTTCGGCCGGCGCGCCATCCGCGAAGCGCGCGCGCACCAGCAGCGACGGCGTGGCAGAAGGCACAACCACGGGCACACGCTCGATCTCGCGCGACGCCGCGGACACCGGCGTGGCGCGCGGTCCGCTCGGCGCCTGCGCCACCGCCGTGCCACGCAGGCCCTCGCCTGCCGTCACCGCAATCGGCACCGGCGGCGCCGGCCACGCCATGAACACCGACGCCGCGACCAGCGCGATCCCGACCACCGCAACCAGCGTCTTCTTCATGAGGAGCACTCCAACCACCCCGAGACTCGTCGCACCCCACCCGACGCCCACTGCCACCGCTTCTCCCCGTGCCAGCACCACCGCACGCACCGCCGCCAGCCCGCGGACCGGCATCAGCGACAACGCGATTCCGACCGGCAGCGTCTTGCGCACGAGTTCCATGCCCCGCGACAGCTGCGCGCGCACCGTGCCCGCGGGCCGGCGCATCGCCTCGGCGATCTCGTTGGCGTTCAAGCCATGGCGCAGGTGCAGCACGAGCGGCGTCTGGTAGACCTCAGGCTGCGCACGGATCGCACGGTCCAACTCGCGCCAGGTCTCGGCGCGCTGCGCTTCGTCACTGGGATCCACGACCGCCTCGCGCCGCACGCGTTCGCGGTCTGGCTCGCGCCGCGCCTGCCGGCGCAGCGTTTGCGCGCGGTGGGTCAGGATCCCCACGAGCCACGGCACGAGCCGCCGCGACGCGTCCCAGGCGTGCGCGGACTCCAGCGCCGCCAGGAACGTGTCCTGCAGCAGGTCTTCGGCCGACTGTGGGTCGCCCGAGACGTGGGCTGCGACGCGGAGCAACTCGGGGGCGGTGCGGTCGAACACCTCGGCCAACGCCGACGGATCGCCAGTCCGGCAGAAGCGCTGGAACAGCTGGTCCTCCAGGGAAGCAGACACGCCCCTATCTGAACCGAACCAGGGCTTCGTGCTGCACGATCGCGGACGCAATCACGTCAGGCCGCGACCGCACGACCGAAGCGGTCGTGCCCGCAGATTCTCGAGCTGACTCGGACCCGGAGCTCAGCCGAGCCACTCGACCCAGTCGCCCATGAGGTTGGCCGCGGGCCCGCAGGCGATCGTCGACGCCGGTCTCGATGTCGAGACCACGATGCTGGTCAAGGAAGTGATGCGCGAGTTCGCCCGGCGCGGCGGCACGTTGCTCTACAGCAACCACATACTCGACGTCGTCGAGCGCGTCGCCGACCGCGTGGCGGTGATCGACAAGGGCACACTGCGCGCAGTCGGCACCGTCGACGACCTGCGACGTCAGGCGGGCGTGGGCGGGGAGCAGCGCTTGGAACAGTTGTTCGCGCAACTCACCGGCGCTGGCGATCCCGTGGCGCAAGCGGAGGCGTTGTTGGGCTCGTGAGGGTGAGTCGCGCCGCGCGCGGATGACGGCCGGTATGGCATCGACATGTCGACGCGGCGTGAGTTCGTCGCCCGATCGCCGTGCACCGATTGCCGCCACTGCCGGCAATTCTCATCGCAAATCGCCGGCTCTCCCGGCACTCTGCCACGCATGGAAATCGCCCGCAGCATCGACCTTGCGGCCGCGACGAGCAAACGCTCGTTGTTCTTGTTCGGCCCGCGCCAGACCGGCAAGAGCACGCTGATCCGCCAGCAGCTCGGCGACACCCGCCAGATCAACCTGCTGGAGAGCGACACCTACCTCACGCTGCAACGCGCGCCGCAGCGGTTGCGTGAGTGGTGCACGAAACGGGGCGAACTCGTCGTCATCGACGAGATCCAGAAGCTGCCGCAGCTGCTCGACGAGGTGCAACTGCTCATCGATGAGCGGAAGCTGCGGTTCCTGCTCACGGGTTCGAGCGCGCGCAAGCTGCGCGCCGGCGGCGTCAATCTGTTGGGCGGGCGCGCGCGCTCGTTGCACTTCCATCCGCTGTCGATCCACGAACTGGGCGACCGCTTCGAGCTGTCGCGCGCCTTGCATCACGGCTTGCTGCCCGCGATCTACCTGGGTGACGAGCCCGACCTCGACCTCGCCGCCTACGTCGGCACCTATTTGCGCGAGGAGATCGCGCACGAGGCGCTGACCCGCAACGTGCCGGCCTTCGCGCGCTTCCTGGAAGTCGGCGCGTTGTCCAGCGCAGAGCAGATCAACTACAGCCAGATCGCCAGCGACGCCCAGGTGGCCCGCACGACGGTGCAGGAGTACTTCCAGATCCTGCGCGACACGCTGCTCGGTTGGGATCTCCCGGTCTGGCAGCGCACCAAGAAGCGCAAGGCGGTCGCGACGTCGAAGTTCTGCTTCTTCGACTGGGGAGTCGTGCGCCATCTCCGCGGCACCGGCCGCGTGAAGTCGCCATCGCCGGAGTTCGGGCACGCGTTCGAGGCGTGGATCGGCCACGAGGTGAAGACGTGGTGCGACTACCGCGGCCAGGGGAGAGCGCTGTCCTACTGGCGTTCGCGCGGCGGGCACGAGGTGGACTTCGTGGTCGGCGATGAGGTCGCGATCGAGGTGAAGGCTGCGACGAACGTCAGCGATCGGCATCTCGCCGGACTTGTGGCGCTGCGCGAAGAAGCGCTGCTGAAGCGCTACGTCGTCGTCTGCCAGGAGACCCGCCGCCGCGTGGTCCACGGCATCGAGATCTTGCCGTGGCGTGCGTTCGCCGAAGAACTGTGGAGCGACCGGCTCGCGCGCGGCTGACGCGGGTGCCGTGATGGTCGAGGCACGTGAAGGTTCTATCGCTGGGACGGCGACCAGCGCCTGTAGCTCGCGCTCACGCCTCGGCGCCGGCGGGCTGCGCCATGGGGTTACCGTGCGCGCCGGCACCAGCTTGTGGTGCAGCATTTCATGTTCGGCCCGGGCTGGGAGGAGGGCTGCCCGAGCTGCTCGTACATGGCCGCCACACCGACGGCATGACCGTGCACCTGGCGAACTGCGACACCACTTTTGTGGCCATCTCGCGCGCGACGCTGCCCGAGATCCAGCGCTTCAAGCAGCGCATGGGCTGGCAGTTCAAGTGGGTGTCGTCGAATGCCAACGACTTCAACTTCGACTACGGCGTGAGCTTCACGCCCGAAGAAGAGGCCAGGAACGAAGTCACCTACAACTACGCCAAGGCGCCGTTCGAGTACAAGGAGCTGCCCGGCATCAGCGTCTTCTACAAGAACGACGCGGGCCAGGTCTTCCACACCTAATCCTCCTACCGGCGCGGTGTCGAGGTGATGATGGGCACCTACAACCTGCTCGACCTCACGCCCAAGGGCCGCGACGAGCGCGACGAGCCCAACAAGATGGAGTGGGTCCGCCACCACGACCGCTACGCGCCGCAACCGGCGAAGGCAGAGGCCTGTCCGGGCTGCGCGCCACATGCCTGAGGATGCGGGGCCTCGCGCGTGGGACACATCCAGAGGATGGCGGATGACAGGGCCACCGGGGCTGAGTCGTAGCAGAGCGCTATGGTCACCGATCCTCATCGCATTCCCGCCCATGCGCACACGAAGCCTGCTGTCGGCGATTCTGTTCCTCTTCCTGGCCGCCGGCGTCGCGGTTTTCCTCGCCTCGGACCCGACGGCGCCACCGGTTGCGGTACCACCTGCTGACGCCGAACAACCGGCGCCCCATCCGCCAGCCAAAGTCGCGGTGCGCGCCGGCGCGACGGAGATGGCCGGACCGAAACGCGAGGCCGTCGGCGGCATGCCACGGGGCATCGCGGCCAGAAGTGCCGATGCGGTAACCAAGCCGGCCGGCATTCACGTGCGCGGGCGCGTCGTCGACGACGGCGGCCGCGGCCTCGCGGACGCTGAGGTGTCGCAACGCCCGAGCCGCGCGGATGATGATCCTGGGCTCATCGAACGCATCGTCCGCGACGCGTTGCCCACCGCCCGTGATGGCAAAGTCGTGAGCGATGCCGACGGCTTCTTCGAGCTGTCGTTGCCGGGACCAGGCGCATTTGAGATCGCCGCAACACATGCAGCGCATCCGCCGACGCGCGCCGGGGTCATGGGCGAGTCTGGTCGATCCATCGACGGCGTGCTCTTGACGATGCAGCCAGGCGTCGCGATCGCCGGGCGCATCACGGGGGTGCCCGAAGGCATCACGGTCACGGTCGTCGCCGGGGTGCAGCCGAGCCCGCAGCCGGCCACGGCGCTCCTGCACGCGGTCGGCGCGCTCGATTCGATGCGGTCGCTACGCGCCGACCGCCGCGCACCAGCTGCCGCCGACGGCACGTTCGCGCTGCGCGGCCTCGCCGTCGACGGCGACTACCGCGTGTGGGCCGTGCAAGGAGAATGGTCGCGGGCCCGAGCGCCCCATGCTGCGACCCGGCCAAGGTACGCGCGCCGGCACAGGGCGTGACGTTGAGCTATCAGGCGGCCCTCGTGGTCACCTGCATCCTGCTCGACGCAGCGACGCGCGCGCCGTTGCCCCTCGCGGACGTGCGCAGCACCTTCACGCGTTCGACGACGAATCTTGGCGTCACTTCTTCGAGTAGCTCGACTGACCGCCAGGCAAGACAGCCGACGCAAGCCGGCCGGCTGATCTTGTCGCTGCGACCGCACCCGAAGGACACCGAGCAGCAACTGACCCTCGCCGCCGACGGCTACCGCGCGTACGAGCACGCGGCGATCGCGCTCGAGGGTCAGACGCACATCGACCTCGGTGAGATCGCGCTCGCCTCGGCGCCGCGCCTGCGCGTGCGCGTAGCGCGCGCGGACACGCGTGAACCCATCGCCGAGGCCAAGGTGTCGGTGTCAGTGCCTTCTGCTGATGCGTCTTCGCTCGGTACCAGACGGCGAGGCCTCAGCGTTGGCGCAAGCACTCGTGTCGCGGCGCAACGCACGCGGCGCCAGCAGGCAGGTGCCACCAGCGCGTCGACCGACCGCGACGGAGTCGCCGAACTGGCGCTCAGCAGCGGCGAGCGCGGCGCGTTGCGTGTGCGTGCCGAGGGCTTCGCTCCGTCCCGCGTCGAGTTGTCGGCGCTGCCAACCGAGGGCGTCGTCGAGCAGGTGGTCGAGTTGATTGCCGGCGGCAACGTACACGTTCGCGTCGACGATCTGCGCGGGCGCCCGGTCGCCAACGCGACGTTGGCGGTGCAAGGCAGCGACCCGAATGAGTTCATCGAGTGGTTCACCGACGCGCAGGGGCAGGCCCGGTGCGATCACCTGGCCCCCGGTGAGTACCGGTTCAGTGTCAAGGAGAAGCCGCAGGATGGCGTCCTGCGCGTGTCGACTGGCAACGAGCCCGAGCTTGGCGTTGCCGTAGTGGTCGCTGACGGCGAGACCAAGGAACTCGTGCTCGTGCATGCGACCCGTGTCGAGGTGACCGGCAAGGTGACGGTGAACGGCGAACCTGCTGCGGGCCTGACCATCGACCTGGAGCCGGCGGCGCAGGCGAGTGCCAGTCACTCCGTCGAGAAGGAACTCGCCGGGCGTCTAGCGGACACACTGGTTGGCAGTCGCGGCAGGAAGACGAATCGACAGGGCGTGTACCGCGTCGACGGCGTGGTGCTTGGCGAGTACCGCCTCACCCTGCGGCGTGACGGCGAGTTGTTGCCGACATCGGCAACGGTCGTCGTGGGCGACGGCGGGGCGCGCTGCGATGTCAACCTGACGACCGGCGTCGTCGAGGGCCTGGTCGTCGACAGCGACGGGCAACCGATCGGCGCGGCGCAGGTGCGCGTCGCTGGCTCGGCACCGCAAGATGCAGCGTCCGCTCTAACGGACGTGATGGCCTTACTCTTGCCGGCCAAGGAGTCGGGGGGCGTCAGCTGCGGCGCCGATGGTCGCTTCCGCATCGACGCCATCGGCGGCGCCGAGGTCGTGGTGCACGCGAGCACGCCGCAGCATTGCGTCGGCATGAGCGCGCCGTTCACGCTGCAACCGCACCAAGCGGTGCGCGACGTGCGCGTGGTGCTCCAGCGCGGCGGCCGCCTGCGCGTGCGCGTCAACGGCGAAGGGTCGGTTTCGGTGTTCGTCGAGCGCCTCACCGAACCGCCGTTCCAGCGCACCGCGACCGTGCGCGACGGCGTCGCCGAGTTCGGCCCGCTGCCTCCCGGCCGCTGGCGCGTCGGTCTGCGGATGCCGCTCGGCGCGCCCGGGCCCGCGACCGACGTGGAGGTGGTCGCCGGCCAGACCGCTGAGCTCGCGCTCAGCCGCTGATCCCCTTGGCCGAGAACCAGAGCCCGTAGCGAATGATCGAGCGGGCAGTCCGGCCTGCAGCACTTCGCCGATCACGTCACCGCTCAGGCCATGCTGCACGAGGCACTCTGGGACGCAGAGGACGAAGCCGTGGAGGTTGGACTGACTTCCGCACGGCGGGGTCGGCCATGCGGCGTGAGCCGCGGGATGAGCAGAAGCCGCGGTGCCGCGGGCCGACCCGACGCAACCGACTACCGGTCGCCCACCACGAGCGCGCGCACCACGCGCTCGCCGGCATCGACGCACGGCGACATGCTGCGTTCGTAAGTGAACTCCTCGTCGCGCGCGTCGCGCTCCGCCATCAAGTAGCCCACCTCGTCGTCCACCAAGCCGAACACCAAGAGGTTCGGCCGTCCGCACGCGCTTCGCAGGCGCTCGGCGAGGCCGGGTTCCATCTCGCCGGGCACGCAAGCGATCTCGACGGAGCCCAGACGCAGGTAGCCCACGGTCGAGCGCAGCCAACCGGCGTGCGTCGGCCGCGGTACCACCCCGGTCTGCTTGCCCAGGACCAGGCCCAGCGAATCCATGGGCATGTACACGTCGCGGCGCCGCACTTCGATCGCGTCCACCGGCAGCGGGCTGGCGCTGGTGAGCGCCTGTGCGGCGATGACGCCAAGGTCACGTCCCATGGCGTCGGCACCGGCGCCGTCGCGCTGCTTGACGCCGGGCGACACCATCGCTCCCAGCGCGCCGTTCACGAACACCGCTTGACCGAGGCCGCGCGCGCGCCAGTCGTCGCACAACGCGCCGACGAAGTCGGGCGACAGCTCGGTGTGATGCCGGCTGATGACCTCGGGGTGACACGCCATGTGCAACAGCGTGCCGAGCGGCGTGCCGTCGGCGATCGCCGTGGCGTGCAGCACGTGCACGTCGCGGTCGAACACGCCGTGTCGGTTGGGATTGCGCACCAAGCCCTCGCCCGGCAGGCGCGCCGTGCCATGCACGAGGCGCGCCGGCTGTGCCCGCTCGCTCGCTGCCGCCACCGCCGCCGCGACGGCGCGGCGCACCTTCGCGAGGTACTCCGCGTCGCGGCCGGAGGTCAGGAAGTAATAGCCCCACAGCCCGATCAGGTCGGGGCCCGCGTGGGTGTGGCTCGCGGCCAGGAACACCTGACCCAGCGGGACCCCAACGATGCCACCCTTGATCCAATCCGCGTCCTGCCGTTGCAGGCCGAGGTTGTCGAGACCGACGATCACGACGCGCTGGTCACCGGTCGCCAAGACCAGCGCCCGCACCTTGAGGCGTTGGTGCACTCTGGTAGCGATGCGGGCGATGCCGAAGCCGCCGAGGTACGGCATGTCGTCGGGCGTGATGTCGGCTTCGGCGGCGCCGACGCGCAACTCGGTGACCGGCAGCGTGCGCGCAAAGCTGAGCGACGTGCGCGGCAACGGCGCTTGCATGAAGCCGGTGCACCCGGCGACCCACACAAGACCGAGCGCGAGCGCGAGGCTAGTCGCCGAACAGGCGACGCGCCGCCTGCAGCGTCTCGCACACTTCGCGATCCTCGCGGTAACCGAAGATGCGCTGCAGGTCAGAAAGGAACGCCAACAGGATGCCACGATCGTCGACCTCGGTGATGAGAGAGGTTTCCGGGGCGTATCCTGCGGAACGCAGATAGCGAATGCAATCAACCTTGGTGATCGTGCGGCCACCGTGGAACGGATCGAGCAGCACCGGACGCGTGCCGTGCACGCGCACCAAGAAGTGGTCCGGCATGCGCATGCCGCTGAGTTGCAGGCCGACTCGGCGTCCCACGAGCACATACAGGGTGCTCAGGCTCACCGGCATGCCCTTCTTCTTGCGCAGCACGCTGTCGAACAGCAAGTTGTCGAGGTCGTAGTAGCTGGTGGCGTCACCGATGTAGCCTTCCTCGTGCGCGAGCAGCTCCGCCAACGCCCGCGCCGCCGACGCCGCGGTGCGCACCCGGATGGCGCCACGCACACGCGCCGCCAACTCGTCGAGCCGCCCGGTGATCGTGTCGCGCAGGTCAACCGTGGGCTCGGCGATGGCGCTGAGCACGCAGATACCGTCTTCCAGCACGCTACAGCGCGCTCGGTCGGCGGGCTCGTGCAGCGTCCGCAGCGCAATGCCACGCACCGCGATCAGCCACTCGGCGAAGACCAACGAGCGCAACACGAGCCGCGCGCGCGCGCGCAGGCGCGGCTCGCCGCCGTCCGCCGCCCGCTCGAGACTCGGGCGCGCCACCGGCCCCCACTCGACGAGCTGCCGCCGGCACGCCTCGAAGATGCGCCGGTCGGCGTCAGCGAGCAGACTCACGGCCGCGTCGATCGAAGACGCGCGCGGAGTCGCTACGGACCTTCTCTGCTGTTGCTGCTGCATCGCGGGGTTTCGGGCTTCCTTTGCCAGGCGCACACAGTCTAACGGGCCAGGCACGCGCGCCAGCGAGGAACTTCCGTGGCAAACTCCAGCACGACTTCGTCACCGTTTAGGCTCGCGGCAGTCGTACCGCGCCACGCGGCGCACGATCAACGCGGTGGCATCGAGTGCCGCCGCACATCTCCCAGTCGAAGCACCGTGAGTTTTCCGTCGCCAAACGTCGTTCGCTTTTTCTTGCTGTGCGCCCTGCCTTCTACGGCTGGTGCCGCCGGCAGCGCGCAGGCCCCACCAGCAGCGGTAGCAGCCGAGCCGCGCTGGCCGATGGCGGTGCACTACACGATCGCCGCCAAGAACGTGGCCTTCGACGGCGAGTCGGTCACGCTCGACGTGACCCTGGAGGTGGTGCCGCCGCCACAGGAGCGCACGGTCGTGGCGATTCCGGTGTGGACTCCGGGCTCCTACCGCCTGCGTCCGTTTCCCGAGCGCATCCACGGCTTGACTGCCGGCGACGGGGGCGAGCGCACCTTCGCTGTGCAACAGCTTGATGCGCAGACCTGGCAGGTGCAGCACGGCCCGGTCGATCGTCTGGTCGTGCGCTACCGGGTCGACTTGCTGGCCAGCGATCGCTTCATGCTGCGTGGCACGCTGCGCCGTTGCCTCACGTACGAAGGTCCCGCGGTCTACCTCTATCTGCGCGATCACCTGCGCGCACCGTGCTACGTGCGGTTCGACATCCCGGGTGCGTGGAGCGTGGCGAGCGGGCTTTTGCCGCTGAGCGACGGCCGCCACTTCGCCGCCGACTACGACGTGCTCGCCGACTGCCCCGTCAAGCTCGGCATGTTTCAGCGCTTCGACTTCGCGTCGCACGACAAGAAGATCGAGGTCGTGGTCGACGGCCCCGGCGACGTCGAGTTCGACAGCACCACGTGGCTAGCGAACATCAAGAAGGTCGTCGACGTGACCGGCGCCATGTTTGGCGAACTGCCGTTCGATCGCTACGTGTTCTTGTTCACGGCTTCGCCCGGCGGCGGCGGCGGCGGCTTGGAGCACCTCTACTCCACGTGCATCGGTGTGCCGGTGACGCAGCTTCGGAACAGCCCGCGGGCGGGGATGTCGACCATCGCGCACGAGTTCTTCCATACCTTCAACGTCAAGCGACTGCGCCCGGCCGAGCTCGGACCGTTCGACTACTCGCGCCCAAACCGCACCGACTGGCTGTGGCTGATGGAAGGGGTCACCAGCTACTACGCGCAGGTGTTGCTGGCCCGCGCCGACCTGCTCACGGCCGACGCGTTCTGGCGCGCGGCGGCGCGGCGGATCGCGAGCTTCGAGTCCGCCGCCGCGCGTCACGCCGTGTCGTCGGCGCAGGCAAGCGATCGCGTGTGGGACAACGAGCCGAGCGATCGCACGCTCGACTACTACAACTCAGGCGAAGTGCTCGGCCTGCTGCTCGACCTGGAGATCCGCGGCCGCACTGGCAATCGCCGTTCACTCGACGACGTGATGCGCGCGTTGTACCGTCTGTGTGTCGAGCGCGGGCGCGGCTTCGAGCGCGACGATGTCACCGCGATCGCTGGCGCGGTGGCCGGCTGCGATCTACGCGCGTGGTTCGACCTGCACGTCTTCGGCACGGTGGTGCCCGACTATCCGCGCATCCTGGGCTACGCCGGGTTGACGTGCACGCAGACTGAGACGACGAAGCCACAACTGCGCGGCCTGCAGTCCCTCGGCGACAGCGCCGCGTATGCCAACCCAGACGCCGCGACGCGTGGCCGCATCGATGCACGCGCCGGACGCATCTTGACGGTCGACGACGTCGAAGCGGCGAGCATGGCGGCGGTGGAAGCGATCGTGGCAACCAAGGCCCCCGGCGACGCGCTCAGGCTCAAGCTGCAGTCGCTCGCCGGTGAGGTCGAAGTCCGCGCGTCGATCAGTGCGCGCGTGCAGCGGCGGGTGCAGGTGAAGATCGATGACGCGCCGCCCCCTGCGGCGATGGCGGTTCGCGAGGGGATCACGCGGCGTTGAAACGCCTGGATACACCGTCGCCTGGACTCGGCGTTCCAGTTGCGGGCGCCGCCTGATCAGTTCTAGGTTACGCGCTCAAGGTGCGGCGGGGCGACTGGTCGACGAAGGGTAGATGGGTCGGAGTGCGGGCTTTGTCGCGTTGCAGGCCGAGGCTGCGTCGGCGTCTCCTGGTGAGCGCTTTGCCGGTTTGTGGGTCACTTGCTGGCGGAGCCGTCTGCCCGTCGTGCAACTCGACGGCGGGTCGCACGGTCGGGTGGCGCGCACGCGAGCACCCGCGGCGGGCGAGGACATCGCCGACCTGGTCAGGCAATCGACGCTGTTCCTGACGGCGGACGCAGCGCTGCTCGACGTCGCGGCCGAGTCGAACACACCGACGGTTTTTCTGGCCGGCCGGTCAGCCCCCGGCGCGCAACCGCACGCGCGCTGCGAGGTGGTGACGTCCCCCACTTGGTTCCGGCGCGACACGTTGCTACGCGATGTGCACGCGGCGATCGAACGGCAAGTCCCGGGCCTGCTGGAGGGTGAACGCAGCGAGTCGAGCAAGTGCCGCGAGCGGCTGGCCCCGTGGCTGCAAGGCCGGATCGCCGACCTCGGGCATGGCGGCCACAAGATCGCGGCGCATGCGGTCGGCGTCGACTACTTCCGCCACGATGAACGCGACTGGGTGGGCGACGTGCGCGACCTGTGGTTCTTCGACGACGGTCGCTTCGACGCGGTGTACTCGTCGCACTGCCTCGAGGATCTGTGGCATCCGCATCAGGCCCTCGCCGAGTGGACGCGAGTGCTCAAGCCCGGGGGCAACCTCGTGCTCTACCTGCCGCTGCGCGACTTCTACCCCAACGTCGGCACGCCGGGTGCGAACCCGGGTCACAAGGATGACTACGGGCCCGAGGACATCGAGCGCTTCGTCGGCGAGCTTGGCAACCTGCGCGTCGTGCACGCAGCGCGGTGCGAGAGCGAGATCTCGTTCGAGGTCGTCGCGCAGAAGACCTCGCCGCGCTGCATGGTGTCGATGGCTTCGGCGCCGCCGCGCGTGAGTGTGCTGGTGTTGGGCGACTGCAGCGCTTCGCCGGTCGACGACGCGCGCCAGCTCACGGCCACGACCGAGCTAGCGCACGCGTCGCTAGCCGGCGTGCCGCATGAGATCCTCGTGCTCTCTCGCACCCTGATGAGCGACGACGCGCGCGCGCTGGTGAGCGATCTGGGCGCCCGCCTGCCGAACTGTGACGTCGTCGAAGACCTGGCCGCCTGGCCGCTGGCATATCGCGTCGGACGCTTGGTTCGCCGCGCGCGCGGCGACCTGCTGGTCTTGCTGCAAGCGGGTTCACTGCCGCACAGCACCGCCATCGCCGAGCTGGTTCGCGCGCTGGAACGTGGGGCGCGCGCCGCCCGGGCGCGCTGCGTCGACGTCGACGGTCAGGTGCTTGGCGATCCACTGGACGCGGGCGCATGCTTGGCGCTGCGCCGCGAGCATTGGCCCGAAGGCCTCGCCGACGCGACCCCCTACCGCACGCATCTGCTGTTCGCGGCCCTGGCCAACGAACTCGAGGCCGCCGTGGTCGACCGCGCCGTCGTCGTGACGGCCGGCCGCGCCGGCCTGGCGATTCCCGGGCGCGGCATGGCGCAGATGACGTTCGACCAAGGTCTGCTGGACGCGCGCGTGCCCGTCGCCGGCGCGGCACCGCGCAGGGTCTTGGTCACGATGCTGCGCACGCTCGGTGACTGCGTGCTCGCTACGCCGATCCTGAGCGCGCTGCACGAACGCTGGCCGGATGCCGCGATCAGCGTGCTCACCGAGACTCGCTACGCCTGGATCTTCGCGGGCCACCCCGCGGTCGCCGAAGTCCTCACCACCGATCTCGCCGACGACGATCTGTTCTGGCGCGAGGACCTGGCGATCGCCACGGGGGTGCGCGCACACGCCTTCGACCGTCTGATCCTCCTGTCCGATCGCCTCGACCACGTGAGCTACCATCACAGTGGCCGTTCGTTGCAGAGAACCTACTTCGCGCAAGCCGGCTTCGACCGCACCGTCGATGTGCCGGGTGAGGTGTTCCTGTCGCCGCAGCTCATCGCGGAACGCGACGCCGCACTGCGCGACCTCGGCTTCGCGGCGGGTCACTACGCGGTCCTGCATCTGCGCGCCGGCTGGCCAGGAAAGTCGTTGCCGCTAGAACTCGCAGCGGCGATCGCCACTCACCTGCACACCAAGCACCACCTCCCCGTGCTCGTGATCGGCGGTGACGGCGAGCCCGGCCTACCGCCGACCGTGCTCGAGACCGCGGGCAAGCTGACGCTGCCGGAGTCGGCTGCGTTCATCGCCGGCGCGCGCGTGTTCGTGGGACCGGACTCCGGGCCCCTGCACATCGCCAGCGCCATGTCGGTGCCGAGTCTCGGCCTGTACGCCGGCTCAGCCATCCGCGTGGCACCCCCGACTGCGCACGGCTCCTGCGCCGTGCAGTCGCCGTCGAGTTGCGCCTTGCCATGTGGCGTGTCGCCGTGCGCCGAGCGCGCGTGCGGGTTTGGCGGCCTACTGGCTGCCGATGCCCTGCGGCACCTCGATCGGATCCTCGACGGTTCGACTGCCGGCGACGGGGACTATTCAGGCAACGCACCCGCCAGCTACGCGATCGCCCGCGATGGCTTGCACATGGTTGTCGCCAGCTCAGACGAAGAGCCCGTCTACGCCGCCGGTTGGCCGCAGGGCCCCGATGCCTTTGCCGCCGGCCGCGCCTGCACGCGGTCGCAGGTCACGCCGACGCGCCGCGTCGAGATCGATGCGGCGCCCGCGGCTCTGCTCGCGCACGCGCGCGCGGTGCTCGGCGACGGCTCGAGCCCGACACTCGGCGACATCCCACAGGGCAGCGTGCCTGCCATGGGCATGCGCGACCTCGCATCCTTGCCGCTGCCGAGCCGCGTCGCCGCGGCGTTCACCCTGACCAGCTTGGCCGCCAGCCGCCGACTGCCGGTCGCCGAGCTGCGGTACGCCGGCGACGCCCTCGATCTGTTGTGCCGGGCGCAACGTGGCGACGGTGAGCGCGCCCGCCCGGCGGCACGCGAGCCCGTCGACGAAGCGCTGCGCCGCTACCTGCGCGTCGCGGCAACGCTCGATCCATCCGGCATGACGCTCTTGGCCGCCATCCACCGCAGCCAGCAAGCGCTCAGGACCCCGCCGCCCGACGAGTTCGTGTTGGCCGCCACACTGGCCAGCCGCGACGTCACGGCGACCGCGCGCAACCTCGATGCCCACCTGCATGCGATCGCAGGCCGGGCCGCCGAGTTGTCGCACGCCGCGCGCCTGGGCCTGGCTCGATTGCTGGGGCTGCTGGAGGCCACCGCCGCGGCCGAAGACCTGCTCGCGCGGGAACTCGCCATGTTCGACCCGCGCGTCGACGCGGTCGCGCACGGCGAAACGCTGCTTGCCCGCTCGCTGCTGCGCGCCCGCGACCCTCGACTCCTGCACGCAGCGTTCGCCGATGCCTGCGGCGCCCTCGACCTGCTGCAAGGCAAGGCCGCCGAAAAAACCGCGCTCGATTTGTGTCAGACTCTCGAACGGCACGTGCGCCGCGCGCTGGCTCCGACGGAAGCCGCAGCGGTTTCCTGAAGACACTCCCGCTCGGCCGCGAGCCCCTCGCCTCACTCCTCCGACTTGCCGCCGAGAATCCCAGTCAACATCAGCCAGCGGATCAGTTCCACGACGGAGAGCAACGCACCGGCCAGGTAGGTGAAGCCCGCGGCATAGAGGGTCTTGCGCACGCCAGGCATCTCGTCGGCCGCGACGATGCCGCTCCGCTCCAGAATCTTGATCGCCCGGGCCGACGCGTCGAACTCGACCGGCAGAGTGACCACGTGGAAGAGGGTGCCAGCGCCAAACACCACGACGCCAAGCCAGGCGAGGCCGGTCATCTGCGTGACCATGGCCAGGATCACCAGCGGCATGGCCAGCCCATTGGCAAACGTCACCACCGGCACCATCGACGAACGCCACTGCATCGGCACGTAGCCTTGCGCGTGTTGCAGCGCGTGACCGACCTCGTGCGCCGCCACCGCGACCGCGGCGGGCGTGCGGCCGTTCAAGACCTCTTCCGACAACGCCACGATCCGCCGTTGCGGGTCATAGTGATCGGACAGCATGCCGGGCACCGCCTGAATGCTGACGTCGTGGATGCCGCCGGCACGCAGGATGGCGGCGGCCGCTTCCGCGCCTGACAGGCCCGACCGGATCGGCACCTTGTTGTATTTCGCGAACGTGCTCTTGACCGCGAACGAGGCCCAGACGGACACCGCGGCCAAGGCGAGAGCGAGGATTAGGAGCAGGCTCATGGAGGGCCGATACGACGCCGTAGTGCCCAGATTCAAGGGGTGCCGCGCGACCAGCACCCACTCGGCTCAGCGGCGACGCGCGCCAGCCGGCTCGGGCCGACGACCGCGACCTCGCCGACGATCGTCTGCGGGCGCGTCGCGCGACGCGTCGCGGGCATACCCACGCCCTGGCTCGCTTGCGTCGCGATCGCGCGGCTCGGCATCGGGTGACTCGGCGCTCTCGCTTCGTCCAGCGGCGAGGTGCCGCTTGACGGACGCCAAGATCCCCGACTCCGCCGATGCGACCAGCGACAACGCGCGGCCGGTGTTGCCGGCGCGGCCGGTGCGGCCGACCCGGTGGACGTAGTCTTCGACCGCGCGTGGCATGTCGAAGTTGACCACCAGTGTGATGTCATTCACATCGATGCCGCGCGCCGCGACGTCGGTCGCGATCAAGAAGCGGATGCGGCCGCGCTCGAACGCCTTCAGCGCGATGTAGCGCTCCTCGGCGCCCTTGTCGCCATGGATCGAGTCGGCAGGTAGGCCCAATCGCTTGAGAGAGTTGCCGAGCTGCTCGGCGCGCAACTTCGTGCGCACGAAGACCAGCACGCGACCGCGCTCGCGTTCGAGCACAGCGCGCAGGTGCGACGGCTTGTCGCTGGTGCCAACGCTGGCGAACGAATGAGTGATCGTGCTGGGAGCCTGTGAACGCTGACCCACCTGGACGCGCTCGGCGACCGGGATGAAGTCGGCACACAGTGCCTCGATGTCCTTCGGCATGGTGGCCGAGAACAGCAGGTTTTGCCGTTGCGGCGGGCAGCGCACGAAGATGCTGCGAATCTGCGGCATGAACCCCATGTCGAGCATGCGGTCAGCCTCGTCGAGCACCACGGTCTGCACGTCGGCGAGCGTCAGGTTGCCTTGCTGCAGATGATCGAGCAGGCGACCCGGACAGGCGACCAGGACGTCGAGGCCGCGCTTGAAGGCCGAGCGCTGGATCGACAGGTCAACGCCGCCGAACGCAGTACAGACCCCGAGTTCGGTGGCCGCGGCGTAGGCGCGCAGACTCTCGGCGACCTGCACGCACAGCTCGCGGGTTGGGACAAGAATGAGGGCGCGTAGACCGCGCGGGCCGCCGGTAAGGCGATTGAGGATCGGCAGACCAAATGCCGCAGTCTTGCCACTGCCGGTCTCGCCCAGGGCGATCAGGTCTTTGCCTTTGAGAACGATGGGGATCGCGCGGGCCTGGATGTCGGTCGGGGCTGAATAGCCCGCTTGGCGGATCCCTTCGAGAATGGGCTGCTTGAGCCCGAGGGAAGCAAACGTCACGCTGTAGTCACTGACAATCGGATACGGAGCGGATCAGAAAACTCGGGCCTCGGCAACAAGCCACCGGCGCGGCCGCTCTTACGGGTGTATCGGCCAGAGACGCAGCGGTGTTGAGTCGAGCGACAGTCTGGCGAGGGGGAGCTTGATTTGGCTCTCTTGATGGCGCGCAAGGGTAGAGGCCAAGGGGTCGCGCGGCAAGGGCTGGCTGCGGCTGCCCCTCGGGCCAGACCGGATGCGGGGGTCGAGTCGGGCTGGCTTTGCGGTCGGGCAGTGTGCGAGCCAATCGGGGTCAGAGCCTGAACTCAGTGCCGCCACAGCACGGCATCAGAGAGGGCGACTCCCCCGTTCGTCGGGTCCAGCACCAGCCACTGTCCGTGCAACGTGAACAGGTCTTGACCCGGCGCCTTGAGCGGCAACGGCAGGTCGATCGCCGCGTAGCCCCGGTCAAGTCCGGCCGTACCCGTCCAGGTCTTGGCGAAGAGATCGATCGAGGTGTACAGCGAACAATCGAGTAGCCCTATGGAAGCGAGCGACGCCGGCAGCGAGAGGCCGTGCCATTGGGTGCGAGAGAAGCCGAGCAGCAGAGCAACGTGCGCCCCGGGGGGTGCGTTGCTCAAGTGCAGCCGCACGCCGCGACCTTGCAGGTCGCGGATCCCCATCTGCGGTCGCGACGGGAGCGTGCCAGTACAGGCGGTTCCGTACGGCTCGACGCCATCGGGCGTGCCGCGGTACATGCGGACGCGTCCCAGCGGATCACCGGTGTTGGTGTTGTACCCATAGAACGGCTCGGCAAATACGAACACGGGGTAGGGGTTGCCGGGTTGCGGCTGACCCGTGTCGATTGCCGACCCGCCCCACGCGCAGCTTCGGCTGGTTCCGCCTTGACCGCGGCAGAACAGCACGCGCCCGATCCATTCAGAGTCGCGGCCTGACCACATGCGGATGCCAAAATCGCCGCCGGGGTAGGTGCACTGGGTGCACCCAGAGAACACGAGGTCGGGCACGCCATCGCGATCGAAGTCGAAGCCCCCGCCTCGCATCACGCTCCCAACATTGACCCAACTGCGAATCGTCTGCCCGGTACGGCCCGAGAACACTTGCATCTGGCCGGCACCGCTGGCGGCGAAGTCGGGCACCCCGTCCATGTCGATGTCGCCACAGCCGTCGGCGCACTCGCCGAAGAATAGCGAAGGATTCGCGCCCAGCCCGCGCACGAGGACCAGGCCCGTGCGACCAGACAGTACGAGCGCGACGTACCGGCCGAGGGAACGGTCGTAGCTCCCGAGCGTGAAGTCATCGGCTCCATCGCCGTCGATGTCGCCAACCCAACCGAGACTATTGCCCGGCTCAACTCCTAACGTGAGCGCAATGCCGTCGTGGTAGTACAGGCGGCGGCCTGTGTGATCGAAGGCGCCAACGATTCCCACCTGGCCGTTCTGCCAGACCAAGACCAGGTCGGGACGTCCGTCGCCGGTGAGGTCACGCCCGCCGAGGACGCTGGCCCCCGGCGCCTGCGGCAACTCGGACGGGTTGAGCAGGTGCAGGATCAGGCTGCCGTCGCGGCCGCTGCGGACTTGGACATGGTCGAGCCATGGTGATCCATTCTCCCACGCTGTGAACACATAGTCGGGCGTCCCGTCACCGTCCATGTCGCCGGCTGCCCCATAGTCGTCGAAAAAGGTGGGGCCAGGAGGGATCTGCTGCGTGCGCAGTGTGCGACCGTCGCGACCCGAGAGCAGCCATAACTCTTGGGTCCAGCGCGGCATCCTCAACGCGAGCATCACCAGGTCGTCGAACCGATCCCCGTCGATATCGCCGATTAATTTGGCGTACTTAACGCCGATGAGTGTCTGGTCAGCCTGCCCGGTGCGTTCCCAGACCACTTCTTGGCCGGAGAGCGCGACGGACACGAGAGCGCAGGACATCGTTCGGATGGCCCTCATGGCAAGCTCAACTCCACCCACGCCGCCTCGGACGGAATCCGACCGCCGGATACGAGGAACAGCATGTAGTGCCCGGGAGGGCCGGTGACTTCGTTAGGGTTAGTTGTTGTAGTTCCCTGGCCGGGTGGATTGGCTGGCATCTTGACCCAGATCTCACCCGGCGCCGGGTCGATCGACCCGTCGACCTCGAGGTCGATGTAGCGTTGCTCGCTGTTGTTGCCATGCGTGACGGAGCTGGGGCGCATCAGCACAACCTTGTCGACCGCGACTCCAGGCACGACCGGGTAGGTGATCTTGAACGTCTGCCCGTACGCCAAGGAGACGGCCGGCGTCGAGGACGTCCATGGGGTGCCAGCTACACCTGAGATCAGGGGCCGGGGCGCGCCGCAGGCGATGTACCACGGCACGTAGATCTGGTAGTCGTAGCGAACGAGGCCGGTGCCGGTAGGGTCGCCGGCGCCAATGAGAACTCTGCCGTCCGGCAGCAGGATCGCAGTCGAGTGGAAGCCGTACCCACCCGGGAAGCCCGGGATCAACTCGAGCAGACTGGCGCAGGGATGCCACATCGCGCCGTCGTAGCGCTCGATGGCGTTGGTCAAGAGTGCGCCCCCCAAACCGCCACCACCGCCGATCACCAGGAAGCTGCCGTCGGGCAGGAGCACTGTGTTGGCGGCGAAGCGAGCCACCGTCATGTCCTGCAGGCGGTTCATGCATACGGTTGGCATCTGCAAGTCCGTCCAGTACCAACCATTTGGCCAACACAAACCACTGGGCTGTTGTGGCCTGCACATCTGGACATCGAACGTGCTCACGGGGGTTGTACCCGGAGTCCACCCACCGAGCACCACCATCGTGTTCCCATGATTGGCATCCAGGTTGCCGAGAAGCAGCGAGCAGCCCCAATCCCGGCGACGCAGGCGACTGGTGTTGGTGTCCAACAGGTCTGTCCATGTACCCGTGCCCGTCATGCCGTTTGTAGAAACGAGGTATTGCAGTGTGGTCGCGTGAGGCTCACCGAAGCGCGTGACCACGACGTTCCCGTTCGACATCAAGTGCGAGTAGGGATACACGCCAAGGACCACACCCGACGGCCCGTTGAGCTCGATGCCCGGTCCGTCGCCTTCCCAGCGCCCAACCGGGACACCCAGCGCCGGCGGCTTCCATGCGAGGAAGTTGCTTGGAGTGGACAACAGATCGAGGTTGCCACCAAGCACGACGATGCGGGTCCGAAGCCCTTCCGGGGTCATGACGACGATCAGCACCACCGCCGGGTACCAGCGTTTGGTGGGGAGGGGCGAGAGGTTCTGACGGACCCACGTCACGTTCGGAGGGTTGCCGATCGTCCCTTGCGTGGGATCGAACAGGTACACGTGCTTGGCTCCGTCGATGCAAGTCTGGGAGTGCTTCTCGTTGCCAGCGAAGATGGCAAGTCGTCCATCCGCCGTCCACGTGTGACCCGAGCACGCGAGGTTGCCGGTGCCTGGTAGATGGTCGAGCCTGTTCCCCACTTGCGTGAAGTCGAGCCACCGAGGGATCGTGGGGTCCGAGCCCGTCGAAGCCGGGTCGAGGATTGCCCATGGCGTCTCTGGAAGGGAATTGCATCCGTTGGGGTCTAGGCGACCTTCGTCGAACACGAGGACCGTCCCACGCCGGAGTGTCCCGACCCATGGTGGAGACAATGGCAAAGCCGCACCCCCTTTCGCGATCAACGCCATATGCATGTTCCGATGGGTGGGCACCGCAGGCTCCTGCCGGTCGCCGAAGTTGAAAGCGGTCCCGATCAGGCCATGCGTGCAGGGGGAGTCTGCTTGGCAGGGTAGGCGCGGTGCGAGGAGGCCGACCACGACCACGAAGAAAGCAAACGCTCCTGTCGCGAAACCAGAACTACGCTCTCTCTCTCTCTCTCTCTCATCGCTGTGGTTGCCATGACAAGCCCTCGTGGATTGCGTTTCTGCCGGATCGCCAGAGACTGACCAGCACCGTAGCGCTCGGTTGAACTGCCGACAACCCCATGTTCCAGGGGCGCCAGAGTCGCACTGATTCGCTCACGTCCCATCACGGTTGTTGCGTCCTTGCGAATCCTGGCGACACCACGCTGCCAGCAATGCCGGAGTGGACTCGAGAGAGCTACGGACTCGAATCCAACCGGCTCCGACGGCAAGACCCTCTCAAACGACCTTCAGACGCCGCGCCAGGTCGGTCTGCAGCACGTTCTGCGGATCGAGCCGCGCCTTGAGTTGCCGAAAGCGGCGCACCGCTTCCTCGCCATGGATACGCGCGAACGACGACTCCAAGAGCGT
>JANPER010000028.1:0-93698 GCA_031423015.1 Planctomycetota bacterium
TTGATCTACAACCTCGCGGCGAGCGCCACCAACCCGCCGCAGGTCGGACAGTACACCGCGGCCTACGTGCACGACGCGCACCCGTATGGCGGCTATGCGTACCTGGCGCAGATCTTCAACGGCAACGTGCGGATCCTCGACACGAGCAACTTCCCAACGCTCACGACTGCCAGCACGACCACGACGCCGGGGCAGTTCACGCACAACGCGTGGGTCAACAAAGCGGCGACCTTGATGGTGACCGCGGATGAGAACCAGGGCGGCTGCCTCACGGTGTACGACATCACGATCAAGACGGCGCCGGTGCAACTCTCGACCTGGTGCAGCCCGTCGGGCGCGACGGTGCACAACGTGTTCATCAAGGGCAAGGTGTGCCACATGTCGTCGTACACCGCAGGTTACTACGCGGTCGACATCAGCGTCCCTGCCACGCCCCGTTTGATCGCGAGCTACGACACCAACGCGCTCACCGGCAGCGGCTACGACGGCTGCTGGGGTTGTTACCCGCTGCAAGACTCCGGCGCGATCTACCTTGCCGACATGCAGACCGGCTTCTTCATCGTGCAACCGACGTGTGGCGTGCCGGTGGACTACGGCACCGGAACCGCTGGCACCGGCGGCAAGACACCGACCATCGACTACGGTGGCGGCTTCGCTCAGGTCGGGCGCACCACCTTCAAGCTGGAGTGCTCCGACATGGCGCCCAACGCCCCGCTCGCGCTGTTCGTCGGCACCGCGTCGGCCAACAGCGCAACGTTCGGGATCACGCTGAACGTGAACCTGGCCGCACCCTTCGTGCAGGTCGTTGGCAGCGCGAACGCGCAGGGTCGCCTCGACGTCAACGTGCCGATTCCCAACCAACTGAGTCTCGGGGGCGGCACGCTCTACACGCAGGTCGTCACCGCCGATATCAACGGCCCGCAAGGCCTGGCCGCGTCGCGCGGATTTCGTTTCACGATTTGCCCCTGATGCCTGCGCCCGCCGCGTAACCGCGGTTTCTCTTTCCCTCCTGCCCTCCCTCTGACCTGTTAGGCCCAATGTCCCTGTCACTCGTTCGCAACGCGGCGATCGCCGCGACGATCGCCGCGGCGGTTTCCGCTCAAGGCGTCAACTGTCGTCTTCTCTCCACGGTCAATCCGCTGACCGGCGCAACGGCCTCCCGGAACAACTACGCCGGCATGTGGGGCGTGGTGGTGAACGGTCGTGAGTTGGCGATCCTGCCCGCCCGCAGCGGCACCTTTGTCTACGACTGCACCGACCCAGCCAACCCGGTGTTGCTCGGTTCCGTGCCGGGCAGCGCGCCCGCAACCGGCTACTACTGGCGCGAGGCCACCAGCCTCGGCACCTACGTTTACACGTCGTCCGAGCACCAGAACGTGCAAGCGATCGACGTGTCGGTGACGCCTCCAGTGCTGGCAAACACCTTCGGTGGCCGCGGCCACTCGATCGCGATGGATGCCGGCACGCGGCGCTTGTGGGTCAATGGCGGCGCCCTCAACGGTGCCCGCATCTACGACGTGGCCGCGAGCGTGACCAACCCGCCGCTGCTCACTTCGTACACCGGCGCCTACGTGCACGAGTGCTTCCCCGACAACGGCTACTGCTATCTGGGGCAGATCAGCGCGGGCAACTTCCGCATCCTCGACACCAGCGCCTTCCCGACGCTCACGATCCTGAGCACGGTGGCGACCCCGGGCGGGGACACGCACAACTGCTGGACGAACAAGGACGCCACGTTGCTGGTGACCACGGACGAGAACCTCGGCGGATGTTTGACCTTCTATGACATCACGCTGAAGACGGCGCCCATCCAGCTCTCTACGTGGTGCAGCCCGGCCGGCGCGACGGTGCATGACGCGTTCATCAAGGGCAAGGTGGTGCTGTTCTCGTCCTACACCGCCGGCTTCTACGCCGTCGACATGAGCGAGCCCGCCAACCCGCGCTTGATCGCGAGCTACGACACCAACGTGCGCACCGGCAACGGCTACACCGGTTGTTGGGGTTGTTACCCGTTCCAACCGTCGGGCGCGGTGTACCTGGCCGACATGGAGAACGGTCTCTTCGTCGTCGAGCCGACGTGCGGCGTCCCGGTCCAGTACGGCACCGGCACCGCCGGCACCGGCGCCAAGACGCCTGCTGTCGACTACGCGGGCGGCTTCGCGCAGGTTGGCCGAGCGACATTCCAGCTCGAGTGCACGGACATGGCGCCGAGCGCACCGTTGGTGCTGTTCATCGGCACCGCCTCGGCTTCGGTCCCAGTGTTCGGCGTTAACCTCAACGTCGACCTGACGCTGCCCTACCTGCAGGTGCTCGCCAGCGCCAACGCGCAGGGACGGTTCAACGTGAACGTCCCGATCCCGATGCAGGGCGCCGCGGGAGCCACCATCTATGCTCAAGTGGTGACCTTGGACGCCGGTGGCCCACAGGGGCTCGCAGCGTCGCAGGGCTTCCGCGTGACGATCTGCCCGTAGCGTCGCTGGGGCCTTAGCGCATCGCGGCCATCGGCCGCCGCGCTGCCCCGCCCGACACCGCGTCGCGGTTGGTGGCGTGATACAGCGCCTCTTCGACCGAGATCAGGTTGCGCGACAGCAGCGCGCGCAACCCTTGGTCGACGCTCTGCATGCCGAGGCCGCGACTCTTCTCCATGATCCCAGGCAACTCCGGGAAGGCCCCGGCGCGCAGCTGTGTCCGTACCGCCTGGTTGTTGATCAGGATTTCGAGCAACGGCACGCGACCCTTGGTCTGACTGCGCCGGATGAGCGTCTGCGACATCATCGCGCGCAGCACCTGGGACAGGCGCACCCGCATGCGCGGACGTTCGTCGACCGGGCACATGCTCACCAGGTCGTACAGGCCACCTACCACGCTGCTGGCGTGTAGCGTCGTTAGAACGAGAAGCCCCTTCTCGGCAGCGTCCAACGCCGCGTCCAGCGTCGCGTAGTCGCGCAGGTCACCGACGACGACGACATCGGCACCGTGGTAGACGGCCTCGTTGATGCCTTGTGCGAAGTCGGCGACATGCGTACCCAACTCGCGCTGGTGCACAAGGGCAGACGCGGTCTCGAACAGGTACTCGATCGGCTGCTCGACGGTGACGACCAGTTCGTTGGTCGTGCGGTTGAGGCGGTCAACCATCGCCGCCAGAGTCGAACTCTTGCCCGACCCCAGGAACCCGGTGAGCAGCACGAGACCGCTCTGGAACTCGATGAAGCTGCTGAGCAGCTCGGGGAGGCCCAAGGACTCGAAGCTGGGGATCTGCTGCGGCACGCGCCGCATCACCGCCTTGACGCCGCCGTCTTGACGCATCACCACGGTGCGCAAGCGCTCCCCGGTGGAGGTCGTGTACAGGAAGTGCACCTCGTGGCCCGCGTGCACGCGTTGCCACTGATCTTCGAACAGCGACCCGCGCAGGAGCTCGGCGACGCCGTGCTCGCCGAGCACTATGCCGTCGGTCGCGACGAGGGCGCCTTGCACACGGACGAGGGGCGGGTGCCCCGGCATCAGGACAACGGTAGACGCCCCACTGCGCACCATGCCGGCGAGCAACTGCTCGAGGACTGGGCGCTCACCGTTGTGCTCGTTGACCGCGCTCGGCGCGGTGCCTACTGGTTCGTTCTGTGACCCTGAGATCATCTCACCGTTTCCTCTGCGCCACTTGCAGCAACCGTGTCTTGTCCTCGGCACACACGAAAGCATCTTCGAAGCGCACGCGTTCGCCCTCGACCAAGCCGATGAGGCTGTCGTCGAGGCTATGACCGCACTCTGCACTCTCGAGACGCATCAGCAAGTTGAGCTGCGTGAGCGCCCCGCCACGCAGAATCTCACGCGCTGCGTCGTTGAGCATCAGGACCTCGCTCGCGAGCACCATGCCCTCGCGCGCGTTGGTTGGTAGCAGGTGCAGCGCGGCAATGCAGTTGATCACCGCGGCGAGTGACGTCCGCACGCGCGGCACGTCGTAGGCCGGATAACCATTCAGCACACGTTCCAGCGCGGCCACCACACTGCGCGCGCGGACGGCGGTAACCACCAAGCTGCCCGCTTCGGCGGCACGCAGTGCCAAGTCAAATGCTTCGACGTCGGAGGCATCGCCGACGAAGATCACCTCGGGCGCCTCGATGGTCGCGGCGCGAAGGCCCGTCGCATAGGTTGCGGTGTCGATACCAACCTTGCGCCGGGTCAGCACGGCCTGCCCAACGACCGACGGAACCTCGAAGTCACGGTCCAACACCAACACGACCCGGTTGGGCTCGGCGACAGCCGTCTGCAGGAGCGTAGCCAGCGTCTCAGTGATGCCTGAGCGCACGTCGCCGGTGATCAACACCATGCCTTTGCCATGCGACATCGCCCGCACCAGCTCGTTGGGAATGCCGGACGTCGACGCGTCGCGCACTTGTTCTGGGTGCAGTCGAATGGTGACACACAAACCGTCGAAGTGACGGAAGGCGCAGATGCGCCCGCGCGCCAACCCGGGCACATGGAACTCGCGCGCGACAGCCTTCTTCTCAGCCAGCACCGTCAGCACATCGGGCCCGATGCGTTGCCGCAGGAACTCGAACAAGTCCTTGGAGGCGATCGGCTCGTCCGTCAACTCGCGCAGTTGCCCGCCGGTGCGAATCAGCACGCGACGGCCTTCGCTCATGATCAGGTCGGAGGCCTTGTGTGCGATCGCCGTTCGCAGGTAGCTGTCGGGCCCGCTGCCCTGGACCACGGCGGTGCCGCGCGACTGCTCGCGACGAGACTGCTGAATCGCTAGCAGTTCCTCCAACGCGTCGCGAGAGATGACGCCCTCTTGAATGAGGATCTCACCCAACGGGCGCGCGCCTCCGGTGAGCGCCTGGATCTCGAGGCACCGCTCGATGTCCTCCTGGTGCATGAGCGGGTTCTCCAGCAGGATTGAACCCAGACGCGTGTTGTCCATGAGATCGCCAGCTTTCACCAAGCCTGGAATCGGCTCGCGGCGGGCGTGGCCTTGAGTCCCGCCCTGCGAGCGTCAGCAGAAATCGACCCGCCATAGACGCCCGGCGCCCATCAGGCGCCGAGGAGGGGGAGGCCGCGTGTCGCGGCCGGCGTGGGGGAGCGTGGGGGAGGGTCCGCCTCCCCCGCCAGCAAGGAACTCAGAGCCTGAGCAATTGTTGCTCAGGCTCTGAGTCGGCCTCGGCGCGGACGTGACGATTCAGCGTTGCGCCGCTGGTAGAGCGGCCACGGCAGCCGCCGCCAGTTCACCGCCCAACGTCGCGTCATTCCAGCGGGCGGCAACCAGCGCGGCGCTGCACTCCGCCGCCGCTCGCGGGTCGGCACCGGCGCGCAGCCAATGGCCGAACAAGAGGTGACGGAGCCAGTGGTCGCCGAGCGCCGCCTCCGCCACCAGCGCGCGCGCACTCGGCTCGTCTCCCGGCCAAGGTGCGCCGATGCCGGTGAAAAGGACGCGCTCCGGGCCGGCCGTAGCCAGCGCGCGTGCAAATGCGGCGCGATCGTCGAGGGCCAGGGCGGCCGCCAGCGCCAGGACGCGACCACGCGGGTCGTTGACCTTGGCGTCGCGCAGCGCCGCCAAACAGCGCTGACGCTCGACCCGGTCGAGGGCCCCCACCTGCAACCGTTCGCTCGCAGCCGCGCCGTTAAGCGGCCGCCACTTTTGCCACAGGCCGAGGCCGTGCCAAACCGCAACACCAAGCACGAGGCCAACGGCGACAAGGCGACGCATGCCTGCCAGTGTGAACCGGGCCCTTCGCCAACTCCACAGTGAAGGCACCGATGCCAAGTGCATCGGTCCACAAGTACGATGACGTATTCCGGGAGGCATCGGCGTCGCTGGCAAGGCGCCCGCCGCAGTCGTATTCCAGGGACTACGTCGAGGACGGGCAACGCCGCCAGCGGGGTCGAGGGCCCCGGATACGTCGTCGTAGTTGTGGACCGCTGCACTAAGGCGCGCGGTCGTCGTTTTGGCTCGACGATCGGCGCCCCACTCGAGCGTGGCCCTTCCCAGACTGCGCGGATGCGCTAAGCTGCGGGCTTCGGGCGCAACTCAGGTTGGCCCGAGGCACCCCCGGTCGCACCCGGTGTGCGTGCAATTCCGGTCCTATCCCAAACGATCAAAGCACGCCCGGGAGCCTCGTTCCCGGCGTGACAGCTCTATGGCGCCTTCCACCAGTAAGAAGAAGTCCGGCCCTCCGCCGGCGCTCCACGACGCGGCGAAGCCGGTCAAGAAGCCAGTTGCCGCCAAGAGCGCGGGGGCCAAGACCTCGCCCGTGCGCCCCGCGACGACCAAGGCGGTCGACAAACCGGCCGGACGGAGCACGAACGTCAAGAGCACGGCCAGGACGGTACCAAGCTCGCCGGTCCCCCGAACCCGCGCGGCCCGGCGCCCAAACGCGGCCACGTCAGTGGCCACGTCGGAACGGCCGATCTCGCGCGCCCTCATGGCGTTCGACGACGACGACGTCCTCCCCAGCGGCGGCAGCGGCAGCGCGGGTTATGGCCGGTGCGGTGGCCGCATGCTCAGCAGCCAGGTTGAGCGTCTCCTGTGCGACCTGCTGTCGCGCGAAGGGGTCGCGCACAGCCACAGTCCCCGGCACTTCGAGATCCAGCTGGACGACGAGCGAATGGCAGCCTACGCGCCCATGATCGTCGTACGCGGCCGCGGCCGCGAGGGCAAGACGATCGTGATCGAGGCCCTCGACGAGATCGAGCCAGGCCTGCTCGAGAAGGTTCGCGCCTTCCGGAAGCTGTACGGCCTGGAGTTTTACGTCAGCTTCGTGGGCTCGGAGGAGCTGCTCGACGAGGTGCCGATCGACGCCTACGACGAGTCGACGGTGGTCCAAAACGTGTCCGCGCTGGTCAGCCGGCTCGCAGACTGATCGAGCGGTATCTCGCCGCCGCGCGCGAAAGCGCGCCTCGCCTTGGACACCGACCGTCCCTTGGGCTACCTTCTGTCGCCCGTTTCCGCCGCCGTGTCCGATTTGCCCGCGCACGCCCTTATCGATCTCGCCCGTTCGCAACAGTTCGAAGAGCTCGAGAGAGCTTGGGAAAAATCGACTGCCACGCCCGAGCCGGTAACGGCCTACTGCGGCGCGATCGACGCCTTGTGCGACGCCGACATGACGTCGCGCGCGCTAGGCCTGGCCGCCAGCATGATCGAGGCGCTCGTCAAGAGCGACCGCCCGGGCGAAGCGCGCGAGCTGGCCGCAACCACGGTGCGCCGCGGAGCGCACAACGAGTCGCTGGCCAAGCGCCTGCTCGAACTCAACGAGCAGGTCTTTGCGCAGGAAGCCTGGTTCCCCCTGTTCAAGGAGCGGTCGCGCTTGGGCAGCAACATGTCCGCGGGCACCTTCGAGGCGTTCGAGACCCTGGTGCGCTTCACCAAGGGGAACGTGATCTTCCACCGTGGGGGTTGGGGCGAGGCTGTGGTCGAGAAGGTCGACCCCGAGCGCGCGGAGGTCGCCGTTCGCTTCGCCAGCGGACGCACGATGGACCTGCCGCTCGACACCGTACTCGACAGCTTCAAACCACTCGACCCGGACGACCTGCGCACCATGAAGCTGGTGGCGCTCGACAAGCTGCAACGATTGGTGGAGGACAAGCCGTCGCTGCTGATTCGCAAAGCCGCCAGAGTGCTGCGCGGCAAGATCACGAGCCTCCAACTGAAAGAGGCGCTGTCGCCCAGCATCGTGCCGACCAGCAAGTGGAGCGCGTTCTGGAAGCGCGCGCGCGCTGAGGCGACCGTCGACCCGTGGCTGCAGATCGAAGGCAGCGCCTCGCGGCCGACCTTCGTGCTGCGCAAGCAACCCTTGAGCCTCATGGACGAGGCGAAGCGCGCGATGAGCTTTGCCGACGACCTCGGCAACGCGCTCAGCATCTGTCGCGAGCACCTGGCGCGCTGCGAAGACGGCGGCGCCCGGCAATCGCTGCTGGAGCTGGCGCAAGAACGCGTCGCCAACGCCCTACGCAATCCCAAGGGCATCTCGCCGTCTCATATCCTCGACGGCCTGCTGCTGCTCGAAGCCAACGGCCGCGAGCTGCCCGGCAATACTGCAGCCGGCGAACTGCGCAATCTGATGCACGACGAGTCGGGCGCCGTGCACCCCGAGCGCCTCGATCAGCTCGTCGCCGGGCCGCAAGCGATCGGCCTGATCGATCAGGCACTGGGACCGATGTGGGCGCAGATCGCGATCGACCACTTCACGCGCTTCCCGAACAGCGTGATCGAGACCGTGGTCGACCTGCTCGAGCAGGGCGGCCATGCCGTGCGCCTACTGCCGCTGTGGGATCAGGTCGCGCCCTATCCTCGCCGCTACCCCGCGGTGATCTACTTGTTGGGCCGGCTCTATGCGTCCGGCGTGTTTGACAAGGAACCGAGCCGGCCGAGCGAGATCGCGGTCGCGCGCGTGCTCTTGCACCTCGGGCGCGTGCTCTCGGCCGACAAACGCGGCAACGTCGAGTTGGGCCGTTTGCTGGGGCGCGCCACCAGCCTGCTCGCCGGCAAGAAGTCTTTCCTCGCGCGTGTCCTCGAACACGTCGACCGCGACCACATGCGCGAATATGTGGGAATCACCGAGCGCGGCGGCGAGGACTTCCCGCTCGAAATCAGCGCGCTGGTCGGGCGCGCCGTGCTCAAGCGTTTCCCGGATCTCGGCGAAGCCCCGAAGCGGCCATTCTGGGAAGAGGAGTTCGTCTACGTCACGGCAGCTGGGCTGGCGCGGCAGCGCGAGGAGTATCGCAAGCTCGTGGACGAGAAGATCCCCGCCAACTCGCAATCGATCGGCGCCGCGGCTTCGCTCGGCGATCTGAGCGAGAACAGCGAGTGGGAGTCGGCGATGGAGGAGCAACGCAACCTCACGACCCGCGCCACAGAGATGGACGGCGATCTGCGCAAGGCGCGCCTGATCGAGGATCAAGACGTGCCCGACGACGTGGTCGCCCCGGGCACCTGCGTCACGTTCTCGACCATGGACGGCCGCGAACAACAATCCTGGCGCGTGCTCGGTCCATGGGACGCCATCGACGACGACATCGTCAGCTACCGCGCTCCGCTGGCGCAGGACCTGCTGGGCAAGCGCGTCGGCGACCACGCGACCGCCCAGGGACCACAAGGACCGCGGCAAGTTCGCATCGACACGATCGCGAAGATCGTGTGAACGACAGCACGCGACCGGCGCCCAGGACATCTGACGCGCCCCGTGTGCTGCACTTGCGATCGGCGGACGGCACCGAACTCGCCGCCGACGAGCTGGGGGGTCGCGCGCCGGCCCTGCTCTTCTTGCACGGGCTGGCTTCGAAGCGCATCGGCGAGAAGAGCACGTCACTCTTGGAGTTTGCGCGCCGCCAGAACCAACGACTGCTCCGGCTCGACTTCCGCGGCCATGGCCAGTCAGCCGGCAAGCTCGAAGACTTGGCCCTGAGCGATTTGATCGCCGATGCGCGCACTGGCCTCGACCACCTCGGGCGCGCGATCGTAGTGGGCTCCTCGCTGGGCGGGCTGGTGGGCGCGTGGCTCGCGGCAACCGAGCCCCAACGCGTTCTCGGTCTGGTGCTGATCGCACCGGCGTTCGGGTTCTTGCGTCGGATGGCAGCGCGGCCACGCGTCAACGGCCGCGTCTTGATCGAGAGCCCGTGGGTGCGCGTCGAGCTGAAGGAGCGCGTGCTCGATGACGCGCAAGCGTGGCCGGAGCGCGAACTGGGCAAACGCCTCACCGTGCCCGTCCTCTTGGTGCACGGCGCGTGCGACGACGTGGTGCCGGTCGCGGACAGCGAGCACGTATTCGCCAGCATCCCGCACGCCCATAAAGAACTCTGGGTCGTGCCCGACGGCGACCATCGCCTGGCGGCACACATCGAACTGGTGTGGCCCATGATGACCCGCCTCGTGGTCGACGCTGCGCCGCGGCATTAGCGCGTGTGGCATGATGCGGCGATGAACGCTGCCGACGTCGGCCTCTTCCAGACCCCGTGGCCTGGCCGCCAACCAACCCGCCGCACATCATCGCGGGTCACCTGCCTCTGAGCATCTGCAGCGCTACTTGCCGATTCGTGGTTGCGTTCGAGTTGCCGGGATTGATCGCGAGGGCCAGGTCGGCGGCTGCGAGCGCCGCCTCGGGGCGGTCGAGCTTGCACAACACGCAAGCGCGATCCGCGTGAACGTTGGCAAGGGTCGGGCCAGAGAGCGTGCCCCAACGCACGTTCAGAGTCAGCGCCTGGTCGCAAGCGGCGAGTGCTCTTTGGGCGTCGCCCATCTGGTAATGGAGCTTGGCCAGGTTGGCGTACACGTCGGCGTCTTGCGGCCATTGCTGGATCGATGTCTCAAAGGCCGCTAGCGCCTCGCGGCTCTGGCCGCTCGATGAGAAGGCAATCGCGCGGAGGAAGTGGCCCTGCGCGAGAGTGGGCTGCAGTTTGATGGCCCCGTCGAGGACAGCAACCGCTTGAGCGAACCGGCCCATGTGGATCAGCGCCTCCGCCTGACTGATGCGGGCGAGGATGAGGTTCGGACATTGGTTGAGTGCTCGCGACGCCAGCGCCAGTTGGCGATCGTGATTACCCAGGTCACCGTGACAAGCGGCTGCCGAGGCCAGAGCTCCGCAATGGCCAGGGTTCAGCCGCAGCACCGCGGTGTAAGTCTCGAGCGCCTGCACCGGAAACCCAGCGCGTTTCTCCATGCTCGCCCGCAGCATCAACCGGGGGAGCGGCGCGCGGTCGCGCTTGGCAACCCGGTCGAGTTCACGCCAGAATCCGGTTGCGTCGCTCTGCAGCGCCAAGCGCAGCGTGTGGTGGAGTTGCAGCTCCTGGTCGTCGGGAGAAGCCTGCAAAGCGCGCTCGATCGCCGCGGCGAACTCGTCCTGGCGCGCCAGGCCGGCGAGCGCGTGCGCCCGCGCCGACAAAGCATCCGGGCTGCCTGGGTTCGATAGAAGCGCTTCGTCGGCAAGCTCGAGCGCTCGAGTAAGGCAATCGAACATGCGCTGCTCCTGGAGCGTCTGTGCGCACGCGTCAGCCTCGAGAAGCAGTAGGCTCACCTTCGCAGACATTGCAGGCCCGATCGCCGCCAACTGTCGCAGGACCTCGTCTCCCTTGGTGTCGCTCAAGAGCTTGCGCATCTCGGCCTCGAACGCCAAGGGGTCGCCTGGAATGCTCTTGGCCGGCGGATCCTGACGGGACTCGCGGCCGGCGTCGACGGCAGCAGCGCGACGCCTGACCTGCGACTCGGGGTCTCCGACAGATCCTGTCGCCGCCCGGGGCTGCGGTGGCTCGGACGCGTTCCTGCCGGTCATGGACCCGCAGGCCGTCGCAACAATGGCCACCATCGACATCGAATAAGTTCTCATCATGTTCCTTGCCAGTGGGGGTTCAATCGCCGCCGTGCTGCCGGCCGGCGCGCCAATACGCGCGCGCGAAGCCACCGATCCCTCACGCCCCGCGGCGCTTTGTTAGCAGCCACGGCCAGCAGAGAATGCCCACATGACGAGCCCGCGATTCGCACGCCTCCAGGAGATCTTCGCCGATGCCATGGCGATGCCGGAGCCGGAACGCGGAGCGTTCGTGCGGCAGGCGTGCGGCGACGACGACGAACTGCTGAAGGAAGTGGCGGCAATGCTCGCCGTCTCAGCGTTGCCAAGTGAGGACCTGTTGCCGTGTGCGGCGCCGAACCAGAGAGCCACCGCCCCAACAGTCATTCTCCCGCGACCCCCGGCGCGTCCTGACCGCTATGTCGTCGAACGCGAACTTGGTCGCGGTGGGATGGGACGCGTCTACTTGGTTCACGATCGGGAGCTGCCTCGGCCCCTCGCGCTGAAGGTAACGACCGCCGACGGCCTCGACGGCGCGAAGACGCTGGCCCGCTTCCTCGCCGAAGCCAGAATCATGGCGAGCCTGAACCACCCTGGCGTCGTGCCAGTGCACGACCTCGGCCATGACCAGGATGGCCAACCCTTCTTCACGATGCGCTGCGTGGCCGGAGCGACCGCACGGCAGGTATTCGCCAAGGTGCGCGGCGCCAAGGACGGTTGGACCCTTACCAAGGCCATCGATGTGCTGCAGAAGGTGTGCGACACGATGGCCTACGTGCACCAGCAGGGCATCGTGCATCGAGACCTCAAGACCGACAACGTGATGGTCGGCGAGTTCGGCGAGGTCTACGTGATGGACTGGGGTGTCGCGAAGGTGCTGAACAGGAACGATGCCGAGACATCGAAAGACCTGGCGGTCACCACATCGATTGGCGACGACCCACTGACCGGCCAGGGTGGAGTCCTGGGCACGCCGCAGTTCATGTCGCCTGAGCAGGCTGCAGGTCGGATCGGGGACTTGGACGCCCGATGCGATGTCTACGCCGTCGGCGGGATGCTGTACGAGCTCCTGGCGGGTGTCGCGCCGTACTGCGATACGCCAGCGCCGCGCACAGCCGCTGCGATCGTGATCGCGGTGAACGCAGGTCCACCGACAATGGTCGAGCACCTGGCCCCTGGCGCGCCGGGCGAACTGGTGTCGATCTGCCGCAAAGCGATGGCGCGGCAGCCGGCGGACCGCTACCCGACGATGTCGGGCTTGGCCGCAGATCTCCGCGCGTTCCTCGAGCAACGCGTCGTACGTGCCTACGAGCGTGGCGCAATGGCAGAGCTCAAGAAGTGGGTTGCGCGCAACAAGGCACTGGCGGTCAGCATTGCAGCGCTGGTTCTGCTGTCGATCGGCAGCGCCTTCGTTCTGATCGCTCAGCGGGACCAGGCACAGCAACGCGGGCTATCCCGCTCGCACGTTGAAGCCGCCCACCTGGCCATGCGAAGCGGCGCATGGCGCGCAACCCTGGCAGCACTGGACCGTGCCCGTGCGGCAGGTCAAGCTGACGAAGTCGATCTCCGCCTCGACGCAGCGGAAGCGCATCTCGGACTGCTCGAGGTGAAAGCAGCGTGCAGAGAACTCGAGACGCTAGAGGCACGCTTCGACGTGAGCGCGCGACTGGGGCGCTTGCTGTTGTTGAAGGGCCACGCCACACCCGAGCGAGTCGGACAACCGAATCGGGCACGCGAGCTTTTTCGTAGGGCCCTGGAGCTGGAGCTGGAGCCTGCGGACGAGGCTTTCTCTCGCGGGGTCTTGGCAGGCAGTAGCGAGGAATCTCTGCAACACTTCGAGTCCGCACTCCGGTTGCGGCCCTTCCACGTCGGAGCCTTCCAACGGCGCCTGTCGTTGCTGCTCTCTTTGGGCCGCTTCGGCGAAGTCGAGGAGCAGGTCCGACTTGCCCGTCTGTCCTCACCCAGGGACCCCATGTCGAGCGCCGCACTCCTGTTGGTTCGCGTTGGCGAGGGGCGGTTCGCGGCGGCCCGCGATGCTATTGCCGAGGTCGTCGACCTGGTCGGCGAAGAGGTTCGTTCTCCGCTCACGGCGCTTGTCGACCGCGCCGGCTACGTCGCTGCGATTCCTGCGGAACGGGCTTCAGACAGCTTCGAGGATTGGGCACCCGAGATCATTGCCTTCTGGACGGATCCCTTGGGGGATGGCCTGCCGATCCTGTCGCCGGCGTGTTACTCCGCGAAGGAGGCGTATGAGACGGCCATATCAGTGGCGCAATCTTCGGGCGTGGTCGCGAAGGCGCTCGGTATCTCGAAGCTGGCGATCGACCCCAAGCAGTCGATGACGATGCTGGCCGATGCCTCCAGCAAGCATGGCGAGTCTGGGCTGCGCTTGTTCTTCTGCATCGCACTCGTGAACCAAACTCTCGCGCCAGGTGAAGTGCAGTCGGACAAGATCCGCCGCTGCATGCCGTTCTTCGAGAAGGGCACCGCAGAATCGACCCTTCTCTTTGGCGTACGGCGCTTGTCGCGCCATCTGTTCTTGCGCTGCGCGCACGATCTGGCCGTGCATGCAATGGACGAAGACGCTCGGGCTAGGTTACTGACGCATGCAGCATCTCTGCAAGCAGCCGACTTGCAGTGGCAGGAGGTCGTGCTGTTCGGCAAGGCGCTCGACAAGATCGGTGGCCAAGATGTTGCGCTGGATCTCGCGATCAAGTGGTTACGTGCGCACCCGGATGACGACGATGCGCGGGCCGAGCTTGCCCGCCGCTGGACGCTCGCCGGAGCACCCGAGCGCGGCTACACGATCGCGGCTGAAATCCTGAGTCGAAACCCCAACCACCAGGGTGCCAAAGAGAGCCGCGAATTCTCGTTGGCACGCTGGAAGGAGTTTGTCGAGCGCGCACCTTCGGCGATACCGACGGGGAAGTAGGGTTGCCTGCCTCGACGTCAGTGCATGTCGCGACGGATGATCTCCTCCGTAGGCAACGAGTAGCGAGAGGTAGCCCTGTCGTATGCCCGGATCCAAAACTTGAACGTCCCGGTCGTGGTCTGCGGCGTGTCGTAGGTAAACCGGCCGGTGTTCTCTTGGTTTCTTGGAAAGCCCGAGACTGTCTCCCACGTGCCGTTCGGCAGCTTCTTCTGGATGTGAATCCGGACGTGGCTCGCGCTGGAAGACCAGCTCAATCTGGCCTTGTCACGACCATCGACGGCTTCAACCCTGAAGTTCGCCGGAATTGGCACCGTGTCGAACCCAGCTGAGATACCAATGCAAGCAACGAGAAGAGGGACTGCGAGACGGGCAACGATCGAAGACGCGAAACTCATTTTGACTCCTGTCTTGGTCTAACTTTTTGCACTCAGGAACGTCCGAGTGAACACCACAAGACGCGCAGGGACTCGGATCTGTCCCTCAGGAATGTGCGCGCGCCGATGCACGCCGCGAAGTGGGACAGGGCGACGACCACCGGCGGCTGACTCGGCACCCTCCGGAGGTGTCGCCCGGACAGCGACGCTCGGTACAGTCGAGTCAGTGGTCCGCGCCAGCCGCCATGGTTGGCCTCGACCTGCCGCAAGGCCATGGCACCCGATCAGCCGGTCCGCTGCGCGGCCACGGCCAATGCGCTGACGATCGATCGTCAGTTCGACTACGAGCGCGCGGAGATCGCGCCGGAGAAGGCAAAGCCCTGTGTCGCCAACGGGTCGACCACCACACTCTGCGCAGCGAATTCGATCCCCGGAGGGATCGAAGGCACATTGAGCGGCAGCGAAACCTGGACAGTGCCAGACGGGCTGGTGCTGACGACGATGGTGGCCAGGATCGGAACGGGCTTCAACACACCGCCGAACAGCGATACTGGCGTCAAGGGCACGCCAGGATGCGACAACACCAGCACAGCAAGGCTAGCAGGCCGAGCGCTGATCAGATCAAACACGAGAGTGGCTCCCGACTGCAGCAGCCCGCTTCCGCGTAGAACTGGCTGCCCAGACGTTCCTGGCAACCCGCAGCCAAGGATGCTCCATGGACAGCCCAGCGGCGCTGACGTTGGCACGTACGTCGGGTCGCCGGCGTCTGGACTCGGCGAGCTTCCCAGGTACGCATGCCGCCCGTTTCCGGACGAGTCCAGCACCGTCTGGCCTGAGCCTTCATCGAAGCGGTAGTAGGCGAAGAGACCCGGTTGTGGAGACAACGTCGCGCTCATGTTCGCTCGGATGTCCGCTTCGGTCCGGACCACGCTCCAAATGCGAATCTCGTCGAGCAGGCCGGCCATGTGCTCGTCGGCGCCAGGGAAGTTGTTGCCAAGGGCCATGTGGCTCCCGCCAGGGAGCACGGGTAGGTTCCAGCTTGCCTGGTACTCCAAGAGTCCGTCGACGAACATCCTGACAACGGCCCCATCGTAGGAGACAGCGAAATGCCGCCATGAGTCGTGGAGCAAGCGTGTTTGGAACCCGGAGTAGCGAAGCCCGCTGCGTCCCCAATTGATCTGGCACTGGATCCCCGGTGAGGTCGTACCGGACGTACTTCCCACTGCGATCTCCCAGGATGCCGCGTTCTCAGACCCCCAAGCGTACAAACCTCCCCACCGGCCCGATGAGAAGCTCGCTGGCAGCTTGCACCATCCCTCGATCGTGAAAACCGACATGTCGAAGTTCGAGGTGGAGATCACCTGGTCGTTGACACCGTCGAAGTCAAGGGCGTAGCCGCAGGGTGGTTGGGATGCGAGGCCGGTCGCTGCCGCAAGAAAGGAGAGAAGGAACTGGTGCTTCATGTGATGATCCGTCAAGAGGTGATTGGGTGGTCTCGACCCTCTGGTAGCGTCGAGAACATTCGCGAACACCACAAGGCGCGCAGGAAACCGGGTCGGTCCCTCACAATTGCATTCGCGTATCCCCCGGCCTCACCGGCCGGTTGCAACGATCCTAAAGCATCTTGCGGGTTGGGGATGGCGACCGACGGCCGAAAGCAAGTTCTTGCTATCTTCGAATCCGGACAATCGCTGCGCCGCCATGCCCGAGGCCCTTTCCGACCTAACGAAGCTCCTGCGCGACTACGAAGAAGGCACGCCCGGTGCCGAGGAACGCCTCGCGGAGGCGGTCTACGCCGACCTGCGGCGCATGGCCGAACGCCGGCTGGCGGAGCGCTACGGTGAGGATCTCGCAGCGATCACGATCCAGCCGACGATCCTGGCATCCGACACGCTGATGAAGATGCTGCGCCAGCGCCGGCAGCCGGCCGATCGCCAGCACTTCTTCGCGCTCGCCGCCCGCCAGATGTGGCGCTTGCTGATCGACTACCAACGCGCGCGGTCTGCGCGCCGGCCCCACGATGGCGCTGTCCTTGTCGCACTGGATTCGGAGTCGCCGCTCGAGGCCAAATGTGGGCTCGGCCCGCACGAGCCATCGACGTTGCAGGACGTCGTCGCCCGTCTCAAGGCGCGCGATGCCCGCGTAGCAGAAGTATTCGAGCGCCGCGCCATGTTCCCGCTGACGATCGAGGAGACCGCAGCGGCCATGGGGATCAGCCACGCCACGGTCGAACGCGACTATCGTTTCGCACGCACCTGGTTGGCCAAGGAGCTGAGCCTCGGCGAGCAACGCTGACCGTTGCAACTGGTGTGGCCGATGATGACGCGCCTCGTGGCCGACGCTGCGCCACGGCAGTAGCCGTGTGGCATGATGCGGCGATGAACGCTGCCGACATCGGCTTCCGTGACTTCCAGACACCTTGCCTGCTGGTGGACCTCGCGGTGGTGCGGCACAACCTCGCGACGATGACTCGCCTCTTGGGAGGCGACGTATCCCGTTGGCGACCGCACGTGAAGACGTGCAAGATCCCGGAGGTCCTCGACCTGCTGTTGCAGGCTGGCGTGCGCCACTTCAAGTGCGCGACCACGCGCGAAGCCGACGTGCTCCTCGACCGCGCCAGCGCGCCGATCGATCTGTTGGTCGCCATGGCGCACCAAGGGCGCAACCTCCGACGCGTGGCCGACGTTGCGGCAGCGCACGCTCGGCATCGCGTGTCGCTGTTGACCGAAGACGAACGTCATGCCGCAGAGGTTCGCAGCCTGGCACCGTCGCTCGGGTTGTTCGTCGACTTGGATCCCGAGTGGGGTCGCAGCGGCATTCCATTGCACGACCACGCCCGCATCGCAGCCACGAGCGCAGCCGCCGGCTCCGCGCTGCGCGGCTTCCACTGCTACGAAGGCCAACTGCGCGGCGACGAAGCGGCACGGCGCGCGGGCTGTCGCGCGGTGTACGACCGCTTGTTGGCGACATTGGCTGGATTGCCGAAGGCGACGGCAGACCTCGAGCTCGTGACCAGCGGCACCCCGGCGTTTCCGTTCGCCCTCGAAGACGAACGCCTCCAGCGGCGACACCATCGCGTCAGCCCTGGCACCGTCGTGTACTGGGACGACACCAGCGAAGGGTTCGGCCCGGCCGGCTTTGCGCCCGCCGTGCACGTGTTGGCCACGGTGATCAGCGCGCGCACCGACCGAGTGACCTGCGACGCCGGCAGCAAGGCGCTCGACGCGGCCGCCGGCGACCCCTGTGCGATCGTGGTCGGCTTCCCGCACCTGCAGGCCCGCCGACCGAGCGAGGAGCACCTGCCGTTGGAACGCGTGGCCGCAGGCGCGCTCCCGAGCCCGGGCACGCAGCTGCGCTTGATCCCGCGTCACGTCTGCCCCACGGTGAATCTCGCCGATGAGGCCGTGCTGCTCGACGGGCCGCGCGTGGTCGGTGTCGTGCCGGTGCGGGCGCGCGGCCACGAGGTCCGAGGCGGCTAGACGACGCAGCCTGCGGATGGGCAGATCGGCACACGCACCCGGTTGCACTCCGGGCGAACCGGCCGACAATCGTTCCTGGTCGTTCGTCCCCATGTCTGACCTCGCCGTCCCCCCGTCCTTGCAGCGCCGCGCCGACGAAGTCGAAGGCTGGCTGGAACTCGGGTGTCCGCAGCTGGCCCTCGAAAAGGTCGAGCCCCTGCTGAAGACCCCGGGCGCGCGCGCGGTCGGGCTCTACTTGCGCGTGCGCGCCAACGTCGAACTCAGCCACTTCGCCGAGGGCCTGCGCGACCTCGAAGAACTGCGCCCGCAGCACCACGACCCCGAGTGGTTCGACCTCACCGAGGCCTGGTGCTGCAAACGCGTCGGACAACTCGCCGACGCGGTGCGCTGCATGGAACGTCTGCTGCGCCGTCAACCCGGCAGCGCCGTCGGCCACTTCAACCTCGGCTGCTACCTCGCCAAACTCGGCGACGCCGACTTGGCCATGCACTCACTCAGCCGTGCCTGCGTGCTCGACGACTGCTTCCGCGGCGTGCCCCTCGACGATCCAGACCTGGACAGCCTGCGCGGGCGCGTCGACTTCACCGCGCTGCGAACATGGTGCGCCGCGCCCGAGTAGCAGCTTGTGTCGTTTCGGCTGGCCTTGTCATCTGAGTCATCCGCGCGGGCACGATAGAAAGACCGCGCTCGTCCTGATGTGACAACTCCGCCACATGGCGATCGTGAATGTGATCACGAGCGCCTTGCTGGAAGTCGTTCTTCAGCTCCTAGCCGTTGGACAGTGGCTGTATGCGCCGCGCGTCGATCATGGGACGCATGCAACCGGGTCTTATCCTCTCCAGCAGTGATCAGCCGCCTACGCGGATCTGAGCACCGTGCGAGGCAGTCAACCCCAGCGTGTTGGCGCTGAGATCGAACGGCAACGCTTGCATGTAGAGAGTGCCGCCCACGGTACTGAACGGCAAGTCGGCCGTGAACAGCGCCGTGCCGAGTACGTTCTGCACCTGCAGCAGCGCATCGCCGCTGACGTAAAGGGTGCAGCCAGTCATGCCGATGCTTGCAAGGGGGAACGGTAGGGGCAGCGCGCCGTAGGTGGTGTTCGATGCGCCGAGAAACACAAACGCGGGACCAACCAGTGGCAGGTTGTCGAGTTGCACACGCAAGGTCTGGCCGGCTGTGGGCAGTGTCCCTTGAAGGCGCAACGCTGGCGTGCCCCGGATGCCCGAACAGCCCGTGCCGAACGTGTCAAAGCTGCCAGCGACGCCCGGCGTGTATTCCCACGTGTCGCGGAGGCAGGGCCAGCTTGACCAGTTCTGACGGTATTGGCTCCACAGCGCGTTCTGTCCCCCGAACACGACTAGCTTGCCACGCGTGGCGTCGAAGGCCATTGCGCAATCGAAGCGACGGCCCGGCGGGTTCTGAGTCGCCAGCTGTGTCCAGCGTGACCCGTCCCATGTCCATAGATCGTTCAACGGTATGCCCGACGCATCCAAGCCTCCGAACAAGTAGGTGACGCGCGCGACAGGATCGTAAGCCAACGCGTGCTCGTGTCTGGCGACCGGCGTGGTCCCCTGAGGTGTGCGCTCGACCCATGCGGTCCCATCCCACTCCCAAGTGTCGCCATAGAAGAACTCTGGCGGGCGATTGGCCGTGTCTAGCAGACCTGCTGTCGTGCCACCGAATAGCACGACGCGCTGGCGCACACTGTCGTACGCCATCGCGTGACCGGCCCGAATCGTCGGGAAGCTGAACGGGAAGCGCTGGGTCCACAGCGTTCCATCCCACGTCCACGTGTCCTGCCGGACGATCAGAGTACCGCTCTGAGCTGCCGCACCGCCAAACAGCACCGTGACGCCCCGCGCCGCATCGCATGCGATTGCCTGCCGCGTGCGGGTCGGTGGTAGCACCGGCGGCGCCGTTGAGTTCCATACTGCGCCACCCCATTCGGCGAGATCGCCGCCGCCACCATCACCGTTGCCGCCAATCGCGATCACACTGACGCTGCGTCCGGTGTCGAAAGCGACTGAGTGGTTCGTCGCAAGCCCGGTGCTCGGGCTGGTCCCGCGCAACGACCAGCTACCGGCTGCTCGCTCCCAGACTTGCAGCGAGCCGACCCCATACGCGACAGCGACCGAGACGTTGCGCGCGGCATCGAACGCCATCGCTGGCGATGAGGCAGGCGGTGCGCTCCCTGTGCTGACCACGTTCCAGCTCCCTTGTGCCAAGACAAACGAAGACAAGAGGAAGCACACCGAGATGTAGCGCATGGAGTTGATTTTTTCGAGGATACCGCATCGACGCCATGTGGCGAGCGCGTAGCGCGGCGATGAGCCAATGCAGAACCTCAAACCTTGCCGCACCATTGCTTCCTAGGCAATCCTCAACAACCCTCGACATGCAGCCCCTGCGAAGTTGTCCTTTGACAGAGGTACGCTCGACGGAATCCAAAAGGGCCTGAAGATCAAAGAGACCGAACCACCCACGCAAAGGCGTGCTACTCGTCACCCACCTCACCCGCACGCGGCACAGCCCCAGGACTCGCATCGCAGCTGCGGGCGCTTCCAGCGCCCGCAGCTAGCGCCAGAGGCCTGCTGGGCTACCACTGCTGCGCGCAGCGCAGCAGTGGTAGGCCCAGCAGGACTCGAACCTGCAACCCACCGGGTATGAGCCGGATGCTCTAACCAATTGAGCTATGGGCCCAAGACCGCAGGCTACGGCACGCGGGGCGGCAGCGAAAGGCGGCGGCGTGGTTCCTTGCGGGCGACGCGGCGCTACGGTCGGCGGCGTGCAAGCGCTCACCGATCGGCTCCTCGCGCTGCAGACGCAGATCCTCGACGCGGTGCGCGCGGCGCAGGCAAGTCAGCCGAGCGCGGCGTTGAGTGAAGTGGCGCGCGTTGGCGGCGACGACACGATCTTTGCGATCGATGTGCACGCCGAAGAGATGCTGCTGCGCTGCTGTGAGGAATGGGGTAAGCACGAATGCGTGCGCTTGTTCGCCGAAGGGCTGCCGCCCGAAGGCGTCGTGTTCGGCCGCGGCGAACCGCGCTGGCGCGTCCTGGTGGATCCGATCGACGGCACGCGGCCGCTGATGCACGACAAGCGCGCGGCCTGGAGCCTCGCCGCGGTGGCGCCGGAGCGCGGCGCCGACACGCGGCTGTCGCACATCGTCGCGGCGGCGATGACGCAGCTGCCGCCCACCTGGCAAGCGGGGCACACGCGGCTGTGGGCCAGCCGGGGTGAAGGCGCGCGCGGCGAACGCGTCGATCACCAGCGCACGGCGCGGCCCATTCCCGTTCAGCCTTCCGCCGCCACCTCGCTGCGCTTCGGGTTCGTGGCGTCGTGCAACTTCTTCCTCGGCGCCAAGGAACTCATCGCGCGCATCGAGGAGGCGATCTTCACCCAGCACCTCGGAGTGGCCGAGCCGTGGCGCGCCGAACTCTACGTCGATCTGTACCTGAGTTCGGGCGCACAGGTCGCCGAGCTGGCGCTGGGCCGCGATCGCTTCGCGCTCGACGTGCGCCCGTTCGCGCACCAGTTGCTCGGACAGACCCGCGCGCTGTGCTCGCACCCCTATGACTTGTGCACCGCGCTGATCGCGCAGGAGGCCGGCTGCGTCATCACCGGCCTCGACGGCGGCCCGCTCGACGCGCCAATGGTCACCCTGGGCGACGTCGGCTGGATCGGCTACGCCAACCTCGACCTCGCACGCGCGCTGCAACCGATCGTGCAGTCGGTGCTGCGGGCGCAAGAACGCGCCTGACCCTTCGCGCGAGGCCTTGGACGATGCCGGCCTCATCCCGGTGCCGGGGGCCAACGGATCAGGCGCAGCACACGCTGGTCGCCAGGGTTGATGTCACTTGACTGGTCACGGACACTGGTCACATGCGAACCATCACGGCGTCCGACCTGAAGGCCAGGCTCTTGGCGGTCCTGGATGAAGTCGCGGCCAGCGGCGAGGGGGTGTCCTCAAGCGTGGCCAACCCGTTGCGCAGATCCTGCCGGCTCTGCCGCGCGATCAAGGCTACCCACAGGACACCCTGCGTGGGACTTGCCGCATCGTGGGCGACATCGTGTCACCCGCCGTATCGGCGAAAGACATCGAGGCGCTCAACAAGCGGCCATGAGCTACGCAGAGCGCGTGGGCGTCTCACCTACACTTGCACGATGCGATCTTCCTCCGCGATCCACGCCGTCAGCACGTTGCCATACACGCAACCAGTGTCGAGACCGATCACCCTTGGCGTGCGCACCAGACCGCGGCGTGCCCAATGGCCAAAGACCACGATCTTGTCGCCGCGATAGAACTCGTCCCAGGGCTGGAACGGCGGACCAGGCGGCGGCCAGTCCTCGTGCGGCGTCTCACCGGCGGCGGTGCAGTGGCGCACCGAGGTCGCGAACTCGATCTCGCTCGCGGTCAGCGTGCGCGTCGCCAGGTCGCGCACGTCCCAGTGCGGATGCAGGCCCGCGTGCACGACGAACACGTCGCCGAGGTCGCGCACGATCGGTTGCGCCAGCAGCCACGCGTGCGACGCCGCGTCTTTGATCTTGTTGGCCTGCAGCCACCACAAGTCATGGTTGCCGAGCACCGGCTGCGCGTTCACCGACCGCAGCACCCGCAGCACGCCTTCCGAGTCGGGCCCTTTGCTCACCAGGTCGCCCACCGGATACAACGTGTCGCACGCGACATCGAAGCGCACCGCGGCCAGCAGCTGTTCGAGCGACGCCCGACACCCTTGGATGTCGCCCACGAAGATACGCCGCGCGGGCGCACTCCCGCTCACGGCAAGAACGTGATCGGCACCGCGGCGCTGAACTTCTCGACGCTGAACGGGTGATCGTCGGCCACCGTCACGCCACCGGCAAACACCGTGATCCCGGCGAGCGCTGGGATCGGTGGGATGAGCAACTGCGCGATCACCTGTCCGCTCCCCGGCAGCACGCCGATGCCATTGACGATCGGCGAACCGGGCTGCAACGACGTCAAGAACAGCGGGTCACCATTCAGCGGCAACGTGCGGCCACATCCCACCGGGATGCCCGGGCTGGTGCCGAGCGCGATCGCGATCAAGTAGACGTTGCCGCTGTCGCCGGGGCTTGTGTAGGTGAGTGCGGTGCTGGTGCCCAGCCGATCGGTGCCGCTCTTGCTGAGCGTCGGCGCGGTGAACACCGGGATCAGACACACGTCCGTCGCCTGCGGTTGGTCGTACGCGCTCACCGTGACACTGGTCGCGAACGGCTGGTAGCCCGCGGCGGTGAAGGTCACCTGGTGCGTGCCGAGCGGCAGCCAAAGGCCATACATGCCGTCGCGCGCGCGACTCACCGTCTTCTCGCCGAGACTGAACAGGTTCGGCGTGAAGGTGATGTTCGACTCCACGCCGGCGCCGGTGATCGACCGCACGCGGCCGCGCAGCGCGGGCTTCCACGTCGTCAGCACGCGGCGCAGCCCCGGCCACACCCGCGTCTGCTCCTCGGTCTGCGTCTCGGTGAACACCGGCTGGAACGAGGTCATGACCTCGATCAAGAACCCCAGCGTGCCCGACTCCACCCACTGCCCTTCGGGTGCCTCCGCCGAAGCCGACGGCGCGCGCGTGTTGTACGCCATCGGCGTGCGCAGGTCGGTGACGTAGCGGTCGAGGAACGTGCGCAGCGTGGCGGGCACGGTGGCACACGTGCTGTAGGGAAACAGCACCTCGCGGCCCGAGCTGTGGAAGTCGATGTAGATGTGCGGCCGTAAGGCACGATTGAGTGCCATCATCGTGCGGGTCTCCGGCTCACTGAGCGCCGACGGACCGCGATACGTCTCCGAGCTGGTCGTCGTCGAGCCGCCGCACGCCGACGACCACAGCACGTCGTAGTTGCGGTTGTTGTCGACACCGAAGTTGGCGCCGTTGTTGCGCCGGTTCTTGCGCCAGTTGTTGTCGACGTTCCAGACGTGATCGACGCCATCGGGGTTGACGCAGGGCACGAAGTAGATCTCGTGGTCGTCGACCGACTGGCGAATCACCGGGTCGGTGGCATAGAGCTGCAGCACGCGCCGCATCGCGCCGATCACCATGAATGGCGAGTTCAGCTCGCGCGCGTGGTGCTGGGCGGCGATCACGATCGCCGGCTCGGGCTCGTCGGTGGGAGCGTTGTCGCTCACCTTCAGCGCCCACATCTGCTGGTTGTTGTGCGTGCGCGACGCGCCCGGCAACGCCGAGATGTCGACGACTTGCGCCAGCGTCGGATTCGCTGCGGCGAGCGAGTTCAGCTCGGCCACGATCTCCGCGGTGGTGAAGTAGCCGGGATCGGGCCCCCCCGTGGGCGACATCAGGTCGCGATACGGTTGACCTCGCGAAACCAAGAACGTGTCGCGCGGCGCGAGCCGACGAAAGGCCTCGACGTTCTCGGGCAGCACGATCACGTCCATGTCGCCCAGCGGATCCTGCGGCCCACACAAGCAGTCGAAGCGGCGTTCGATCGCGGCGCGGATCCCAGCCGGAACGGGCGCGGGGACGCGAAAGTAGTACGAGGTTCCCGGATCAGCCGGCGGCCGCGGCACAGCCTGCGCCAACAGACCGACAGCGGGGAGAACGGCCGAAAGAACGGCTGGGAGAGCGACGGGGAGAATAGAGCCGAGAGCGAGGATCAGACGCATGGCAACAGCGAGGCGAAGCGACGGGGCGAGGCAGGAGAGAAGACTAGCTCATGTTCAAGCAGTCGGGCCCTCCGCGGAAGTCCCGGCTCACAAACAATCCAGCGCCAAGTCTTTCGTTGGCAATCGCCGCTGCGACCGCACAATCGGCGCCGGTGAGCACGCTGCGCGCGGCGACGACGATTTCGATCGTCACGCTGATCTCCCGGATCCTCGGCCTCGTCCGGGACACGCTGATGACCCACTTGCTGGGCACGAGCTGGGCCATGGGCACGTTCACCCTGGCTTGGTCGGTGCCCAACCTGTTGCGGCGCCTGTTCGGCGAGGGCGCGTTGTCGGCGGCCCTGGTGCCGGCGTTCACCCGCGCCCTCCAGCGCAGCGACGAGGAAGCGAAGACTCTGCTCGGCGGGGTCACGGGCGCGTTGACCCTCGGCCTCGGCGCACTCACCGTCATGGTTGCGCTCGCTTGCTTCGTCGTGCCGCCCGCCTCGTTCGGCCTGAGTGGCGATGGCAACATCAGCGCCGCCGAGCGCGGCCGGCTGTTGCTCGACCTGACGCTGATCATGTTCCCCTACGTGGTGCCGATTTGCCTGGTCGCCACCTACGCCGGCGCGCAGAACGCGCTCGGCCAGTTTGCCCTGCCGGCAGCTGCCCCGGCGCTGATGAACGTCATCTGGATCGGCGGCGTCGTGGCTGCTGGCCTGTTCACCGACGGCAGCCCGCGCACCGTCACGGTCTTTGTGGCGGGCACGCTGCTGGTCGGCGGCTTTGCCCAGCTGGTGTTGTGTGCTTATCCCCTGTGGCGGCGCGGCTTCTTGCCGCGGCTGCGGCTCCCACGCCGCGGCGACCCCAGCGCCGCGGTGTTCGCGGCGATGGCACCCACGATGCTTGGCCTTTCGGTGTCGCAGATCAGCATCTTGATCAGCCAAGCGCTGGCTGAGTACCTGACGGGCGCCGGCAGCAACACGCACGTATACCTCGCCAATCGTCTGCTGCTCTTCCCGCACGCGCTCACCGCGCTCGCCGCCGCCACCGCGGTGTTCCCCGCGCTGTCCCTGCTGGCCGCCAAGGGCGACCTCGCCGGCGTGCGCCGCAAGCTCGACGTCATCATGCACGGCACGCTGCTGTTGTCGGTGCCAGCCGCCGCCGGCATGTGGGCCGTGAGCCACGACCTGGTTTCGGTCGCCTTCGTGCATGGTAAGTACACCGAGGCCGACGCCGGGATCACGGCGCTTACCACGTCGTGTCTGCTCGCTGGCCTGCCGTTCCTGGCGGCGGCCCAACTCTACGCGCGCGCTCTCTACGCCCTGGGCGACTACCGCACACCAGCGCTCGCTTCGATCGTGCTGTTGTTCGTGTCTGTGGCCCTCAATCTGTCGTTCGTGCTGGGGCTCGGCATGGGCACCGAGGGGCTCACGCTGGCGGCGAGCGTGGCCGCGCTGCTGAACGCCGCGTGGCTGCGCGCGCGGCTGAAGATGATGTTGCCGCGTGGCCCCACGGCGCGGGCCCTCTTGATCCGCATCGGCCTCGCCACGATCGGCATGGTCTTGGCCGTGTGGGGCGTGCGCGCGCTAGTACACGCCGAAACGCGCTTTTCCGCTGCCTGCCTGTATCTGCTGCTGCCGATGATTGTCGGCATGCTGGTCTACGTCGCCTTGCACGTGGCCAGCGGCGGTCGCGAAGTCGGCGACCTGTTGCGACGACGCCGCGCGCGCCGGACGCCGTGAACGCTCGCTAGTTCGCGCGCCTTGGTCGTTGGGCCAGCCTGGACTCTGCCGCTACAACCTCCGAACCCACCGCATGGAAACTCAGCACTTCCGCAAGATCCTGTGCGCCAACCGCGGCGAGATCGCCATCCGCGTGTTCCGCGCCTGCTCGGAACTCGGCATCAAGACAGTCGCGATCTTCAGCGAAGAGGATCGCCACCAGCAGCACCGTTACAAGGCTGACGAGGCTTACCTCGTGGGAAAGAGCCTGAGCCCGATTGCGGCGTATCTCGGCGGCGATGAGATCCTCGATGTGGCGGTGAAGGCGCGGGTCGACGCGATTCATCCCGGCTACGGCTTCCTGTCCGAGAACCCTGAGTTCGCCGCCGCCTGCCAGCAGCGCGGCGTGGTGTTCATCGGCCCGCGCCCCGAAGCGATGCGCGACCTCGGCGACAAGGTGTTGGCGCGCGAACTGGCGCACAAGGTCGGCGTGCGCACCGTGCCGGGGCTCGATGTCGACATCAGCCACCCGGCGGGGCGCGACGCCGCACACGCGTTCTTCGGCAAGCACGCCCCGGTGATCATCAAGGCAGCGCACGGCGGCGGCGGCCGCGGCATGCGCGTGGTGCGGCAAGAGAGTGACCTCGAAGCAGCCATCGAGGCGGCGAGCCGCGAGGCCAAGGCTGCCTTCGGCAGCGGCTTCGTGTTCTTGGAGAAGCTGCTGGAGCGCGTGCGCCACATCGAGGTTCAGATCCTCGGCGACGTCGCGGGCAACTTCGTGCACCTGCACGAGCGCGACTGCTCGGTGCAGCGACGGCACCAGAAGGTGATCGAGATCGCGCCCGCGCCCAACTTGGCCGAACACGTGCGCCGCCGCATCCACGAGGACGCGCTCAAGCTGGCGCAGGCGGGTCGCTACGTCAACGCCGGCACGGTCGAGTTCTTGGTGAGCGGCGACACGCACTACTTCATCGAGGTGAACCCGCGGCTGCAAGTGGAGCACACAGTGACCGAGGAGGTCACCAGCATCGATCTGGTGCAATCGCAGATCCGGATCGCCGAAGGCCATCTGCTCGCATCCGACGCGGTCCGCATCTACAGCCAGAGCGACATCCGGCCGCAGGGCTTCGCCATCCAGTGCCGCGTCACCACCGAGGATCCGGGCAATAGCTTCTTGCCGGACACCGGCACGATCCTGGCGTACCGCGCCGCCGCCGGCTTCGGCATTCGCATCGACTCGAGCAACGGCTACGCCGGCGCGGTGGTGTCGCCGCACTACGACTCATTGCTGGTGAAGGTCACGTCGCGCGCGCGCAGCTTCCACGAGGCAGTGAGCAAGAGCCAGCGCGCGCTGGCCGAATTTCGCATCCGCGGCGTCAAGACCAACCTGCAGTTCTTGGAGAACGTGCTACACCACGACACGTTCTTGAACGGCAGCACGTACACCAGCTTCATCGACGAGACGCCGGAGCTGTTCCAGCTGGCGCCACGCCGCGACCGCGCCACCAAGCTGCTGATGTTCGTGGCCGACGTGATCGTGAACGGGCATCCCACGATCAAGAAGACGCAGCGCCTGTCACCGAGCACCCTGATCGCGCCGCCGATGCCGCCGGTGGTCGACGAGCCGATGCCTGCGGGTACGACGCAGATCCTTGCCGAACAGGGTCCCGAGGGCCTGGCCAAGTGGGTGCTGGCGCAGAAGCACCCGCTGCTCACCGACACGACGATGCGCGACGCGCACCAGAGCTTGCTGGCGACTCGGGTCCGCACGTTCGACATCCTCAAGATCGCGAACGCCACCGCGCGGCTGGCGCCCAACTTGTTCTCCTTGGAGACCTGGGGTGGCGCAACGTTCGACGTCGCCTATCGCTTTCTGCACGAAGATCCGTGGGAGCGCCTGCGACTGCTGAAGCAAGCCGTGCCCAACCTGCTGCAGCAGATGCTGCTGCGCGGCGCCAACGCGGTGGGCTACACGAGCTACCCCGACAACGTCGTCGCGGCCTTCATCGACGAGGCGGCGCAGGCCGGCATCGACGTGTTCCGCGTGTTCGACAGCCTGAACGACCTCGACAACATGCGCTTCTCGGTCGAGCGCGTGCGCGCCACCAAGAAGGTCGCTGAGGTCGCGATGTGCTACACCGGCGACGTCGCCAACCCCGATCGCAAGAAGTACGACCTCGCCTACTACCTCGATCTCGCCAAGCGCATCGAGGACATGGGCGCGCACTTCTTGTGCATCAAGGACATGGCCGGGCTGTTGCGACCCAAGGCAGCGCGCCTGCTGATCGAGAAGCTGCGCGAAACCGTGCGCCTGCCGATTCACCTGCACACGCACGACACCAGCGGCAACGGCGTGGCGACGCTGATCGAGGCGATCCGCGCCGGCGCGCACATCGTCGATGTGGCGTTGGCGCCGATGGCCGGCCTCACCAGCCAGCCCAGCATGAACGCGCTGATCGCGGCGCTGCACGGCACTTCGCACGACACCGGCATGCGCAACAAGCCCTTGCAGAGGCTATGCGACTATTGGGAAGCGGTGCGCGAGTACTACGCGCCGTTCGAGTGCGGCCTCAAGAGCAGCACGTCGGAGATCTACTTCCACGAGATCCCCGGTGGCCAATACAGCAACCTGCGGCCGCAGGTGGCCGAGCTGGGCCTGCTGAGCCGTTGGAACGACGTGAAGCTCGCGTTCGCCGTCGTCAATCAACTGGTCGGCGACATCCCCAAGGTGACGCCGAGCAGCAAGATGGTCGGCGACTTCGCGACGTTCCTGGTGCGCAACGGCTTGCTGGAGGTCGACGATTCGCTCGAAGCCTCGACGACCAAGACGCGCGCCAAGGTGCTGGCAGAGGCGGCGCGCTTGGACTTCCCGCAGAGCGTCGTCACCTACTTCCAGGGTCACCTCGGCCAGCCGCCCGGTGGCTTCCCGCGCGACCTGCAAGAGGTCGTACTGCGCGGGCTCCCCGTCGTGCAGGGCCGGCCCGGCAAGAGCATGGCGGCCATGGATCTCGACAAGCTGCAGCGCGATCTGTCGGCCACGTGGAACCGCAAGCTCACGCGCCGCGACGCGCTCAGCGCCGCGCTGTATCCGCGCGTGATGAACGACTACCTCGACTTCTTCCACCGCCACGCCGACGTGTCGGTGCTCGACACGCCGCACTACTTCTACGGCATGGAGCCCGAGGAAGAGATCTGGGTGGAGCTGGAGCCCGGCAAGACGCTGGTGATCCGCTTGCAGGCGGTGAGCGATGCGTTCGAGGATGGCACGCGCACGGTCTACTTCGAGCTGAACGGCCAAGGCCGCCACGTCAGCATCGTCGACCGCTCGTTGGCCAAGCCCGCATCGAGCGCGCGCAAGGCCGACCGCAGCGACCAAAACCACGTCGGCGCCAGCATGCCCGGCAAGGTGATCGCCGTGAGCTGCGCGCCCGGCGAAGCGGTGAAGGAGGGCCAGCCGCTGCTGACGCTGGAGGCGATGAAGATGGAGACGGTCGTGCGCGCACCGCGCGCGGGCAAGGTGGTGGAGGTGGTGTGCAAGCTCAAGGCGTCGGTGCAGGCCGGGGACTTGTTGGTGGTGCTGGGGTAAGGCGCGAGGCGCAGAACCTCAGTCTCGGCAGAACACCCGCACGCCGTAGAGGCGCACCGTGGTCGTCGAGTCGTCACTCAGAACAATGCGCAGGCGATGCGGCGCCGACACCACGTTGCGGCCGATGACGACACGCAAGCGCGACTCCGTGGTGCCGTGGAAGCGCAGACCGCTCTGCACGATCTGGTCATCGAGCATCACGTCGAGGGCAGCGTCGCCGCCGCCGCGCACGAGTTGGCGGGCACCGAGTTGCGCCCAGATCTCGACGGCCATCGTGACTTCGGGCCGCGCAGTGGCGGTGAACCCGAGCTCAACCGCCGACCGACCGGGCAGGCCGAGCCCGAGGTATCGCTGGCCGATCTCGACTTCGTCTTCCATGACACGGGCGGCGCGAGTCGCGATCGACATGCCCTCGCCGGAGACTAGCGCCGGGCTGCACGTGAGGGTCCATTGCGCGATGTCGTCGGCGGATGACAGCTGCGCGGTGGCCATGGGGACCGCGACGAGCGCAGCCGGAAGAGCGAGTTCGACCGCGACCAAACCGGTGCCCGGGTCGGGCGTCAGGTCGTCGCGGATGCCGTTTCGCGCTGCGGCGGCCCACGCGCATCCCGCCGCGAAGCGCTCCCGGGCCAGCGCTGGTGCGATCGCCAGCGTGTTGCAGAGCGCGACCAGCTGCGTCTGCCGCGCCTGCGTGAACGCGTCGTCGCCGTAGGCGCCGACCAAGAGACCGAACCGGTAGCAAGTGAGCGCGGGCGCGCTCTCGGCAAGGAGCGTTGTCGCCGTGGGGACTGGCGGGCCATCGCCCAGCCACGCAGCGAGTTCCGCGCGCAGCACGAGATCGGCGGCCGCGGCGCGTTCAAACGGCGTCGGGGCGGCGCGCGCGGCGAGGATGTCGCGCGCGCCAGTCGCATCGCCGGCGGCGCGTGCCGCGAAGGCGAGTGCCTCGGCGGCACCAGAGCGCGCGGCTTCGACCTGGAACGCGAGCGCGCCAAGCGATGCGGACGGCAACCGCTCGAGCTGTTGCACCAGCGCAACCATGGCCGCGCTACCCGGCCATGCTGCACCGCGGCGTTGTTGGTTGGCGGCGATGGCTTGCACTGCCCGGCACGCGAGACGCGCGTCGTCCGCAGCCTTCTCGTCGCCGTCGCTAGCCCTTTGCTCCGCGACGCGCACGAGGGCAACAAGGTCTACATGGTCACCGCAACCGGCGAGCACGGTGAGCGCACACCCCCACAGCTCCATCGCGTGCGGCAACTCGAGGAGGCCGCGGGCCAAGCCTGCGAGCCGCGCCAGCGATGCCTGCTCCGCGACCGACTGCGCCGGGCGCTCGAGAAGCACACGGGCGGCGACGTCCCAGTACGTGGACAGATCGATGGCAGCCGCACAGCCATTCTCGAGCGTGCGCAGCAGCATCGGGTGACGCTCGGGTCCGTCGCGAGCGATGTGTGCGCCGAGAAGTCGGACCGCCGCTGCCTCGCCGCGCTCGCGATGCGCCGCCACCATGCCACGCACCACGGCGGAGGCGTCCGCGTCGAGACCAACCCAGCCAAGGCACGAGTCTGGCAACCAGCCGGCAACCTGCACCAGGGTCGCAAGGTCGCCCGCGCGGACCGCGCGGCGGCTCGCGACGATACCCACGAACCCGAGCGTCGCCACGAAGCCGATCGCACCGATGCTGGTCAAGAGCCGGCGGCGCCGTCGTCGGGCGCGGAACGACGTGGCGGACCGCGGCGCATCGAGCCACGCGCCGAGCCTGGCGGCGAACGCCGCGCCATCCGCAGGTCGCGCCGCCGGGTCTTCGGCCACCGCAGCCATCACCAGGTCGACCAGCGCGGTGTCGAGATGCGGCGCGATCCGACCGAGCGAGACTCGAGTGCGCACCTGCGCCGGCTGCGCCGCCGGAGGTTGGCCAGAGAGCAAGTCGTAGAGCGTCACGCCGAGACCGAACACATCGGCGCGGCCGTCCACGAGTTTCGCCGCGACGATCTCGGGCGCGGCATAGCTCGGCGTAAATCGTCGCGTCGCGTGCGGCGCCATCGTGACCGATTGCACTTGGCCGAAGTCCACGAGCACGGCGCGCATGCCGCCAGCGTCGTCATCGAGCACGATGTTGCCGGGCTTGACGTCGCGATGCACGAGTCCCGCCGCGTGCAGTGCACCGAGGCCCTTGGCGATTTCGTGAGCGCGCGCCACGAGAAAGCGGGGATCGCCTTCGTGCGCGACTCCGCGTTGCAACGCAAACGCGGCCAGAGTCGGACCACGCACCAAACGCATCGCATAGAACAGCAAGCCACGCTCTTGGTCTTCGCCGGAGTCGAAGACCTGCACCAGGTTGGGATGATCGAGCCGCGCCGCGATCGCAGCTTCTTGTCGAAACCGATCGACGTCGTCGGCTTCGAGGCCGAGCGTCGAGCACACCTTGAGCGCGACCTCGCGGCCAGCCAACGCCAACTGCCGCGCCCGGTAGACCACGCTCGTGGCCCCGGCGCCGATACGTTCCAGAATCTCGAAGGCACCGAGGCGCGTGCCCACTGCGAACCCGGAGTCAGCGACCGCGGGATCGAGCGGCCGGGCCGCCGCGACCGCGCGCAACGCCGCGCCGAGCGATCCGAACGCCGACGCAGACAGCGCCGTGTCGGGGCTATCAGTAGTTTCCTGGTGCCAGCGGAGCAGCGCGAACACTTCCTCCGCCGTGGCTTCGTCAGCACAGCGTTCGCGCACGAACGCCGCGCGCGTGCTCGGGTCGAGCGCGAGCGCGTCGTTGAACACGTCGATCAGTTTGCTTCGATCGTCGCTCATGGGTTTGGCGCCGCGGCGCGCGCTATGCTAGCCGCGTGCTCGGGAACGACGCAGACAGGACACACACCGTGACCAAGGCGCTGCGCGACTTCGCGCAGGGCGACGCGAGTGCCGCGGATCGCGTCCTCGACAAGCTCTACGGCACGCTGCGCCAAGTGGCGCGCGGACTTCTGGCTGGCGACCGGTCGCGCCTGCTGGAACCAACCGACCTCACGCATCGGGCCTTCCTCAAGGCGATCGCCGAGAGCAGCCACGCGTGGGGCGATCGCCAACACTTCGTGCGCACCGTGGTGCGTGTGATGCGTCGCGCGATCACTGACGAGGCGCGCGTCGGGCGCGCGGCCAAGCGCGGCGGCGGCTGGCAACGCGTCGAGTTGGATGACCCCGGCTTCGACGGCGAGGTGGGACCCATGGTCGCCCTCGACGAGATCCTGGCGGGCTTGGAGCGCGTTCACCCCGAGGTCGCAGCGACGGTTGAGATGCGGGTGTTCGCTGGCATGAACCAACCAGAGGTGGCCGCCGCGCTCGCCGTGTCGCGGCGACAGGCCGACCGCTACTGGCGCTTTGGCCGGGCTTGGCTGCGCCGTGCAATGACCGGCGAGAGCTGAGGGCCTGCGACTTGGCGAGCTGGCGCAGCACACGGGCGTCAGCAGAACGTGATCGCGAGCCCATCACTTGCACTCAGCGTGCAGGCGCCTCCGCACGTCGGCGTGTTGAGCCACACCCACTGCGAGTACACGGTCCCCGCAATGCCCAGCGGCACCGGGATCAGCAAATCCGAGTAACCGAACGGGTCGCTGCGCAGGCCGCCGATCGTGACGACCGGCAACGTGCACAGGGTGATGCAGAGGAACTGCATGTTGACCGGTTGCACCCCGATCATGAGCGTGCCGAAGCTGCGCTCGGGGCCGCCGACCGAGATCAACCCGAAGGTCTGCCCCGCAGCGGGCTTGGCGGTCACGTGCTGCGCCACCGGCCGGCCGCACGCGGGCGAGTCGACGCAGTAGCGCGTCACGCCCGTTGGCAACATGTCGATGGCGGCAACGAACGCGTCGCGCGGGCCGCCTTGGTAGGTGCGCTGGAAGGATCCTGAGACCGGCAGGTTGGTCGAGCTGGTGGTGCCGACGATCACCGCGCGGCCGTAGCCGTCGAGGGCCACGCCGCTGGCCTGGTCGTCACCATTGCCGCCGTAGTAAGTGGCGTAGTGCAGGCGACGCCCGACGTGATCGATGCGGACGAGGAACGCGTCGTGCGTCCCGCCGCCGAAGGAGGGATACGCGTTGCCCGTGGTCCCATAGAAACCGCCGCTGGTGATCCCCGCGATCGTCGTCATGCCCGCTGAGTCCACGGCGACGCCCCGCGCGTAGTCATGGCCACCGCCGCCGATGTACGTGCAGTACACGATGGAGTTGCCGTTTGTGTCGAGGCACATGGCGAACGCGTCCGGTTCACCCCATGGGCTGTTCTTGCCAGCCTGCATTGCGCCCGCGGTGACTGGCATCCCGTCGCCGTAGGCGTCGCCTACCACGATCGGACGGCCGAACCGATCGAGGACCAGGTCCTGCACGCTGTCCACGTGGTTGCTGCCGAACACGTGACAGAAATCGAGTTGTCGCCCAGGAGGCTGGGTCGGGTCGAGGCGCGCCACGAAACAGTCGTCGCTCCCTCGGGCCCCGCTGCTCGCCGTATGCATGAGGATGCTGCCAAAGATCGCACCGCCGAAGGTGATCGTGCCCGCCGCATCCGTGGCGACGGCCGTCGCCCAGTCATAGCCGTTGCCACCAAAGAAGGTCGCGTAGTGAAGTTGGTTAGCACCCTGCTGCGCCGGATCGAGGATCACCACGTAGCCGTCACGTACCCCGCCGCCGTACGCGGGTTGGTACGCGTTGGCCGTTGCCGGCGGGAACGAAGCGGAATAGGTCAACCCGACCACGACCGTGCGTCCGCCGGGCGCTTCGGCCAGGCCGTCGGGTGGCTCCCCGCCCGCCGTCTCACTCGATCCCAAGTAGGTGCAGTAGAGACACGACGTCCCATTCCCACTGAGCCGCGCCACGAAGCCGTCGGGCGCGCCACCCTGAAACGTGGTCTGGAACGCGCCCGCCGTCACCGGCAAGTCGGTCGACGTCGTGGTGCCCGAGAAGTCCAACGTCCCGTCGCGGCGCAAGCACAAGTCGAGAGCTTGGTCGTCACGGTTGCCGCCGAAGAACGTGCACCACACCTGCACCAAGCTGCCGCCCGTCGGGTCGAACCTCGCCAGGTACACGTCATTCAAACCCCCGGCGTAGAACGGTTGGAAGGATCCGAACGTGGTCGGGAAGCTCGACGCCGACGACGTGTGCCCGAGCACGTACACCTCGCCGCTCGCCGCGCGCACGACGTCGACCGCAACGTCGTCATCGGCGCCCCCAAGGTAGCTACCCCACAAGAGGCCGGGGTCGATCACCAGCTTGCTGGTGCCATCCCAACCGTCAACCGCAAACCCGTAGCGGTCGTCGCCCAGCAGACGGAAACGACTCGCGAGCGGCTGCATCGAGCCATCGCGCGCGAGCACGAAGGTGCGCGGCGGCGGTTGGATGAAGTCGCCGAGCGCAGTCGTCGCCACCAAGGCGCCCTGCGCGTCGAGCGCAAGCCGATCCGCGCCGAGGCAGCGCATCGCCAGCGACGCCAACTCTGCCTCGGGCGACAGAATCAGGTCGTACTCGAAGCCATGCTCGCCCTGACGCAGACGCAGATCGACGCCATCGACCACGCTGCGGTAGACGAGCGCACCGAAGCCAGGCACCGCAAGCGCGGGCTCACCCGCGCCTCGCATGAAGTTGAAGCGACCTGCCAGCGGCTCTTCGCCTTCCGGCACTCCTTGGTGCGCACCTTCGACCTGCAGCGCCAGTGCCACGCCGCGCGCCTGCCCTGCCTCGACGCTTTCGCGCTGCAACACGATCCGCCCGTCCGCCTCGGCGCGCAGCAAGGTGCCGGCGAAGCGGCCAAGGTAGCGCACGGGTGCGGGCCACTGGCCGTGGTTGGGAATGAAGCGCAGCGCCGGATTGGGCGTTGTCCCTGAGTTGGGAGATGTCGCTGCCGAGGTCTGCGGCTTGGGCTTCGGCAGCAGATGCGGCACGAAGAGGTCCTGAGCGGACAGCGGCACGAGAAGGCCAAGAACGAGAAGAGCGCGTGGATGCATGACGGTGGGTAGGAGCGAGACCGCCAAGGCGGCGGCAACTCACACGCGCGCGCGCGGCACAAGGTGCGCCTCGCTTTCTTGCCGTCTTCGCTCTCTTCTTGGCGCGGCGGCTCGCTCGCGCGCAGTTCCATCTGACGACGACCCGCCACGACCGACGGCTCAACGTCCGATCGCCGCGACCTCAGGCGACCCACGCAACGCCTCGAAAGACCGGCGGAACAGATCGTTCATCGCCGCCGCGATCACCTTGTCGCTCGAGCCCGCGGTGTGGTTGGCGCCGGTGACCGTCTCGACCCAACGCAGCTTGCCATCGTGGTCGGTGACCGTCCACTCGACCTTGGCCGTGACGGCCAGCGGTTGCAGGCCGGGGGACAGACCCGCGGTCAACACGACCAAGCGCGGGACCACCAGCGCCGACTTGCCCGGACCGGGCCGAGTTCGGTTCTCCTCCCCAGACGCGAGCGCGACGTTCCGGAACACGCGCCCGACCACATCCTCGCACGACGTCGCAAGGTAGCCTCCGAGCGGGATGAGCCACGTGTCGCCACTGACCCCGCGCTCCCACTTGGCGTCGCGCAAGGCCTTTGGAATCCACAGCTCGACGTCCAGTGGAATCGGCGCGGCGCTGGGATAGCCGGACACCGGCTGCGACGGAGCCGGGAAGGTGTGTGTGCACGCGGTCGCGAGCGCCACGGCAAGAAGTACGATTCGAGGGAACGCTCTCATTGGACCTCCGGCGTAACCTCGACATGGATGTGGCGCGTCGTACGCGTCGCGAGATCGAGCACCTCGACGTCCAACCCCAACTGCTTGGGTCGCTCACCACCCTTGTGGTCGAAGTAGACGAGGCCAGAGACAGACTCGCCCGGGGACAGCGTCGCCGACTCCAATCGGTTGGTGACGAAGGCCCAGTTCCTGAAGTCGCCGTTCGAGAGAGCGTTGTTCGCGACCACGTTGGCGATGATCGCGGGCACCAGCGCTAGGAAGATCAGCACGCCGCCGAGGACCGGGTTGAGCCCACTCGAGGGGGCGACGATGTTCGTACGCGCCGACGGCGCGCTCACCCCCGACCCGGCGGACAACGAGGCTCGAATCTGCTCGGGTCGCAGCACAAAGCTCGCGTCGTGAGCATGATTCGTTGCCCTCAGCAGCACCGGCAGCACACCGCTGGTGATCGGATCGAGTCCGAGGTGGGCGCGGCACGTCAGCGGGCTCGGCAGCGTCGCCAGCAGCGCCGGTTGCCCGGCAGCCGAGGGACTGGGTGGCAGCGCGTGCGACTCGAGGTCGGCAAGGCGCAGCGGACTGCACCCTGTGGTCATCAACAGGGTGGTCATCAACAGTGTGGTCATCAACTGGGCGAGAAAGCAACTCCCACGTTGCGCGACCAAACGAGGACGTCGCCCTTGCCGCAGCGGCGCTTCGCTTCCGCGCACCGTCGACGGCATCGAGCCATGGGAAGAGCAAGGAGCGCTTGTGCGCGCTTCGCCGGCCTGCGCCGCCAAGGTCTGCGGTTTCGGTTTCGGCAGCAGATGCGGCACGTGGAAATCCGGAGCGGACAGGGGCACGAAACGGCCAAGGGCGACAAGAGCGCGTGGATGCATGACGAAGTGGGTAGGAGCGGGAACGCCAACGCAACGGCAACTCACACGCGCGCGCACGGCGCAAGGTGCGCCCAGATTTCTTGCCCTCCTTGCTGTTCTTGGCGCGGCGGCTCGCCAGCACAGTTCCACCGACCAGCCACCCCGCCGGAGGCGGACCGACTGCTAGCATCCCGCCTGTGAAGCCAAGCACGGAGCAGCGCTTGATGCAGTTCTTCGCCGTCGAGAACGACGTTGCGGCTGTCTGGCTGTTCGGGTCCCAAGCGCAGGGACGGGCTCGACCGGATAGCGACATCGACTTGGGTGTGCTGTACGCAGACGAGCGTGCACCGCAGGACGTCGTCAGCTGGCACCGCCAGATGTACTCGCGCCTTGCCGCGTTGGGCATCGGTGAGGTCGACCTCACCCTGCTCGACCGCGCCGATCCAGTCTTGCGACGTCAGGTGTTCGAGCATGGTCGGCCGCTCCTGGTGCGTGATCCGGCGCGTGCGATCGAGTTCCGCGTCCGCTCCTGGGCCGAGTACCTCGACCTAGCGCCGTATCGCGATCGCGTGTTGGCCGCCAAGCAGGCGGCGGCGAGAACGAAGAGTGGCTGACCGCGACGTCTTGGCGGGCAAGCTGGACGCGATCCGCAGTCACATCGACCGCGTGCGCCGCAGCGGTGCACTGGACGCATCCCGTTTCTTGGACGACCAAGTCGTACAAGACGCAGCCCTGTTCAACTTGGTACAGGCGACACAGTCTGCGGTCGACGTGGGCGCCGTGCTGATCGCGCTGCGCGGTTGGGAAACGCCCGTGAGCCTGGGCCACACGTTCGCTGTGCTGCAGGAACGCGGAGTCGTGACGAAAGACCTGGCGACGCATTTGGCCGAGCTAGCCGGGTTGCGCAACCTCCTCATGCATCGCTACGGCAAGGTCGACCTCACACGCGTGCATCGCGACCTGGCGAGGGATCTCGATGTGCTTGATCGCTTTGCGTCGTCGGTCTCGTCGTTGCCCGAGACGTCGACCTGAAACCCGTGACTCATCGCTGGCGGTGTGATGCGCCGCGGCTCGAACGCAGAGCGCGGAGTCCACACTGGACTCGCGCCACCGCTCGCTGCACGCTGCTCGCATGAGCCGAGAAACCCCTGACTATCACGACGCCGACCTGGTCATCCGCCTGTACGAGCTGCGCCGCGAAGCCGTGATGCGTGCGTCGCGCGATGCGATCAACGGCAAGTTCCTGCCGCGCACCTACGACGAGCTGCTGGCGATCACCGCGCCCGAGCACCCGATGAACGCTGCGTTCCGGCAGGTGTCGACGTACTGGGAGATGGTGTACGGCATGGCGCGGCACGGGATCGCGCACGCGGAGTACCTAATCGAGAACAACGCCGAGGGCCTGCTGCTGTTCGCCAAGGTGGCGCCGCACCTCGAACGCTTCCGCAAGGACCGCGCGCCGACGGCGTTCCAGCACGCCGAGTGGGCAGCGCGCGAGACCGCGGTCGGGCGGCAGCGTTTTCAGATGTTCAGCAAGCGCATCGAAGCGCAGCTCGCGGCGAAGTAGCGCGCAGCGTGCAGGTCGCCGCGGCCATCACTTCGCCGCCGCGTCCTTCTTGCTCACCACCAGGGTGCCCTTGGCATCCTCGGTCACCGTGCATCCCACCTGCTCAACCGTGCGCAGGAGCGCCTCTTTGCACGGCACGTTCCGCAACAGCACGGTCACCTTGCCGGTGAGCGTCGATGGCACCAGAATCGTCTTCTCTGAGACCATGGAGATCGAGGCGATCACTCTGGTGACGTCAGCGTCCTCGAAGTTGAAGAAAACTCGCGGCTCCGGAGTTCTCGCTTCGGCGGCGGGGGTGGCGGGTGTGGTGGCGGCGGGCAAGGCTAGGGTCGTCGCCTGCGTGGCGGTGAGAGAAGTCGGCGGCGCCGCTTCTTGCACAGCGTCCCTCCCCACATTGGTCGCGGTTTCCTTGTCGGCCGCGACAACCTTTGCCGTGGCGCTTGGCGTCGCGTTGCCATCGCCGCGCAGGAACTCAGCCCTTACGATCGCGATGCTCGGCGACATCAGACTCGTGAGAGCATCGAACAACGGTTTTGCGTCGCCCGTGACAGCGAAGGTCACCGTAACAGTCCTCTTGGTCTCCGCGGCAGGCGCCGGCGTCGGAGCGGTACTGGCCTTTGCGGGCGTATCCTGTGCAATCAACGCTGGCGACGCCCATCCCAACGAGCCGGTGATGGCGACCAAGAGAGCACTGCTCCGACGCACGAAGGCGTGCAGATTGGAGCAGCGGGTTGCGAGACGGTCACGACGTTGCAGCAGCATGTTCATCCTCCTGAAGAACTCGGTTGGACGGCCGAGGACAGCCAGAGCGGCGCCTCGCGGCAGTGATGCCGCGGGCAGACCCTCGGCCAGATCGATCAACTCACGCACGTAGACTCCCTTGTCGAGGTGGCGCGCGGCGAGGTCGTCGGCCACCAACTCGGCGGCCAGTCCAGCCTCGCGACGAATCCACCAGAACAAGGGATTCCAAAACAGCAGGGGCGCCGCGAGCGCGAACAGCAAGTGTCCGAGCAGATCGCCCTGGGCCAGATGCGCCAGCTCGTGCAACAGCACCGGGCGCAGGTCGCGCACACTGCCATCGCCCGCACGCGCTTGCAGCAGCGATGCCGGCAGCACGACGCACGGCCGCAGCACGCCGCAACAGAACGGGCGCGCTACCTCGCGACTCACCAGCACCCGCAGTCGACACGACGCCAAAGGCAACGCGTGGGCTAGCGCGGTGATGTTCGCCGGCGCGGGCGCGCTGCGTCGCAACAGGCGACGCAGGCCGACGAGCGCGAATACCAACCGGAGCAGCATCAACGCCGCTCCGGCGACGAGACCCGCGCCGACGATCGCCAGCGCGTCGACAGTCGATGTAGGGTTGGCGACTACCAGGACAACCGGCGCATCGACCGCAGTCAGCTCGGGCGCGACATCGAGCAGGACAGGCGACGGACCCGCCACCACCGTGCGGCGCAGACTGGGCGACGGCACGATCGCCAGCAGTAACCAGATCCAGAACACCGCCACCACCGACTCCGCAAGCCGCCGCCGATGAATCGGCGCGCGCGACACGGCAAGGCTCAGCGCACCCGTGACCATCAGCACCGTCGCACCCACCAGGAACGCGACCGCGTTGGCATTCCACCAATCGACAAGCAGCGCGATCACGGCGCCTCCCCCGGCTTGGTCTCAATCGCGTCGAGCAACTGGCGCAAGCGCGCGATCTCCTCGGTGGTCGGCTTGCGCAACGCGACGGCGCTCGCCACGAGTTCATCGACGGCGCCGCCGAACGCGCGCGTGAGCACCGTGCCGACCAGCCGGCTACGCGTCTCGTTCGACCCCGTCGCCGGCCGGTAGACGAACGTGCGCCCCGCCTTGCGGAAGGCGACCAAGCCTTTGTCAGTCATCGTGCGCAGAAACGCCTGCACCGTGTTCTGCACGATGCCCAGCTCGGTGCGCAGCTCCTCGTAGACCTCGCGCACGGTGGCCTCGCCGCGTTCCCACAAAATGCGCAGGATGCGCAACTCGCGTTCGGTGGGCTCGGGGATCGCTTTGCCTTGCATGTCCCCGGGATCGGCAGGCTTAGCCGACTAAGTTGAGAAGAACTGGCGACTGAGATCGACGCCGCCGGCGGCGAGGCAGTGGTGAGTCAGCTCGCTTACACGCACAACCTGATCGCAACTCCGCTCGACCGTGGCCGCGGGCTGTGGGAGTTCCTCAACATGAATGGCGCCAAGCGCGCCGAGATCTCCTCGCGTGCAATCGTCGCGACACCGGCTGAAGTCCGCCGCATGCGTGACGTGCGGGTCTGTGTCGCGACCCAAATCACGGTGCAGCATGTGCGAGCGACCGTGGCCACCCAGACCTTGCGCCCCTTCTTCGCGGGGAATGGCGCCGGCGGCAGCCTCAACCTCGGCACCGCCGGCAACGAGCGCGCCATCCTGTTGCAGGGAATGAGCGACAACGTAGCACAGGCTATCGACATGATCGCGGAGGTTGACCAGCCTGAACCGCTTGGGAAGATCGAAGACGACCGCCTGACCTTGTTGGAGAAGCGCGTGATCGCGCTGGAAGAGGCGATCAAGCGACTCGAAGGCAGCAAGCCCAAGTGAACGCAGTCAGCGCTTCAACAATCGCAGCCGCTGGCAGGCGTCATCGAGCACCGGCGGGCGCACCGCGAAGTTGAAGCGGATGGTGCGCACGCCGCGCGGATCTTCGTGGAAGACGTGGCCCGGCACACCGTTGATGCGCACGCGCTCGACCATCTCCAGCACGGCGGGGTGCGGCTCCTTGTCGCCGAACACGCGCGTGTAGTCCGCCATCACGTAGTAGGCGCCTTCGGGCACGACAAAGGTGAAGCCTGCTTCGGCGAGCGCGGCGCAGAACTGATCGCGCTTGCGCTGGTAGGTGCTGCCGAGGTCTTGGTAGAACGTGTCGGGCAGCTCGCGCAGGGCGCGCTCGATGCCGCGCTGCATGGGGCGCGCCGCGCATACGTTCATCTGGTCGAACACGACGCCGATCGCGTTCACGGTGGCGGCGGGCCCCGCCACGTAGCCGATGCGCCAGCCGGTGATCGAGTAGGTCTTGCTGTAGCCGCCGATCGTCAGCGTGCGTTCCCTCAGGCTCTCGAGGCTGGCGGGCGAGACGTGCGCGCGACCGTCGAACACCATGTACTCGTACACCTCATCGGTGATCACGACGATGTCGGTGCCATCGAGCAGCACGCCGAGTTGTTCGAGTTCGCCGCGCTGCCACACCACGCCGCTCGGATTGGCCGGCGTGTTGACCATCACCGCGCGGGTCTTGGATGACAGCGCGCGCCGCAGCGCGGCGAAGTCCGGCCGATAGCCAGGCCCGAGCCGCACGCACACCGGGGTCGCGCCCATCAAGCGCAGCGACGCGTGGTGATACGGATAGAACGGCTCGAACAGGATCACCTCATCGCCCGGGTCGAGCAGGGTCATGCCGGTGGCAAAGAACGCCCCCGACGAACCGGCCGCGATGGCCACGTTCTCGGCTTGCACGTCGAGACCGTTGTAGCGGCGCAGGCGCTCGGCGATCCCGGCGCGCGCTTCGATCAGGCCGGCATACGGCGTGTAGAGCTGCCGATCGGTCTTGCCGGTGATCGACTCGACCGCGCCCAGCACCAAGGGCTCGGTCTGATCGAGATCACACACGCCCTGCCCCAGGTTGATGCCGCCCTCGACCTTGTTGATGACGTCGGTGAGCGAGCGCAGCAGATTGCCGCTCTCGAGATGCGCCCGGCGTTGGGCGAGGTGAGCGAAGGGTTGCATCAAGAAAGGGATCGTGGGTCCGACCAGGACGAATGTGTCTGACACATTCGTCCTGGTCGCACGTGATCGAAGCAGATCAGCTTGCTGAAGCGACGGATTGCGGCGGGAAAGCCGACGCCGGTGAAGCCCGGGTGACCCGTCGCCGGGAACGGACCGCCGTGGTTCATCGCCGGACTGACGGTGACGCCGGTCGGCATCTTGTCGTTGAGCAGACGGCCGACGCGCTCGCACAGGATGGGCGCCAGGCGTCGGTAGAGTTCCTCATCGTCGCCGCGGTCGTCGCTGTACACGCTGCCCGTGAGACTGCCATGCAGCGCCTCAGCGATCGCCAGCATCTCGTCGCCGTCGCGCGCGACGACGAACAAGGCCGCGCTGCCGAATGCCTCGGTCTGCAACGCGTCGGGCGCCGCGAGGAACTGCTCGCCGGTGGCGCGCAGCAGGGTGTTCTCGAACCGACAACCCGCGCCGGCCACGCGCTTGCCCCCCACCACCACGCGCGCACCCGCGCCGCACAACGTGGCGACGGCGCCTTCCAGTTGCGTCGGTCCACCCGCGCCGAGCAACACGCCGGGTGTCGCCGCGCGCAAGCGCGCCGCGACGTCGGCCACGAGCGTCTCGGCCGCAGGCGACGCTTGCACGATCACCAAGCCCGGGCTCGTGCACATCTGCCCCGCCGCCAACAGAACGGACGCAGCGAAGTCCTCGGCCACCTTCGCCGACTTGGTCTCGAGTCCCGCCGGCAGCACGAACACCGGGTTCACGCTCGACATCTCCACGTAGGCCGGCTTGCCGGCGCGATCGGCCGCTTCCTTGATCTTCAGCCCGCTCGCACGCGAACCGGTGAACCCCACCGCCGCGACCTCGCGCTGCCCCACCAGCCACAACCCGTCTTGCGGCGTGCATTGATAGAACATCTGCACCATCGCCCGCGGCAGGGCCGGACACTTCTGCAACGCGCGCTCGACGCACTCCATGAGCAGCCGCGTGGTGCCGGGGTGCCCGGGGTGCGCCTTGGCGATCACCGGGTTGCCCGCCGCGATCGCGCTGGCGAAGTCGCCGCCGCAGACGCCGTTGAAGGCGAGCGGAAAGTTCGACGGCCCGATCACCAACACCGCGCCGCCGAGCGCGCAGGAGTCGGCGCGCAGGTTGTTGGCCGCGTCGACCACCGGCGTCGCCCACGAACGATCGCGCGCACTCGCCGCCGCCTGACGCAGCTGGTGCAGCGTGCGCGCCATCTCCACCTCGCGCAGGCGCGGGCGCAGCGCCAACCCGGTCTCCCGCGCGGCGCACGCTGCGATCGCATCGGCGCTGCCTTCGATCTCCGTCGCGCACCGCTCCAAGAACTCGCCGAGACGCGCCGGCTCGATGCCACGCAGCGCCACCGCCGCACGCTTGCCTGCCGCCGCCAACGTGCCCAGTTCGGCGCGCGGCGAGACCGGGTAGGTCTCCGGCAGCGGCTCGCCCGTCGCCGGATTGATGGCGGTGAAACCCTCGGTGGCGGCGGACGCCACGAAGCGCCCATCGCAGAAGATCGGTTGCATGGCGGCCCAGACTACGGGCGACGAGCCGGGGTGAGAAGGCAGCGACCCGCGCGCGTCCAGCCCGCAACCGGCCCTGCTCTGCTGAGTCGCCGCCGCAGGGCGCCGCGAAGCGGCCGGCACCCGCCGGGTAGTTCGCCCTTCGTGACCTCGATTCCGGCGGCGTGGTATCAAGGCCGCAACCGGCGAGCGGCAAGGCCGCCCGCAGCGAACACGCCCCCACCCATGCCGAGAGCTCTCGATCCCGAGTCCGCGCTCACCGACGTTGCCTGGCTGCGTGAACTTGCGCGCCAGCTCGTGCGCGACCAGCATCGCGCCGACGACCTCGCGCAGGACACCTGGGTCGCCGCACTACGCAATGGGCTCGGCGGCATCGTCAACGTGCGCGCTTGGTTGGCCACCACGCTGCGCAACAGCGCGCGGTTGATCTCGCGGCGCGAGCGGCGCGAGCAGGCGCGGCAGGCCACCGCCGCCAAGCCGGACATGGTGGACACGCCCGACACCCTGGTCGCGCGCCTGCAGGAGCAGCGCAGTGTCCTCGCCGCGGTGGAGCAGCTGGCCGAGCCCACGCGCTCAGCGATCATGCTGCGCTACCTGGAAGGGTTGCCGCCGCGGCAGATCGCGGCGCGCTTGGGGATCCCCGTGGCCACGGTGCAGACCCGCCTCAAACGCGGCCTGGAGCGGTTGCGCCGCGCGCTCGACGAGCGCCACGGTTGCAACCACGGCTGGGTCGCGGTGCTGGCGCCGTTCGCCCGCCGCCGTTCGGCCACGTCATGGTTCTTCGGAAGTTGCTTGCTGATGCACACACACCTGAAAACAACCCTGGTCGCCGCGCTGGTGCTCGGCGCGGTCGGCTTCTTCGCCTGGTCACGCCCCCTCGAGCTGCCCACCGCCGCGCAGGCGGCCGGGGAATTGCCGCCGAGCGCGCTCACGGCGGGCGCGCCCGCGGCCGCGTCACCGGCGCGCATCGTACGCGGTCGCGCGATTCGGCTCGACGCCGCGCCGCTGGTACACGTCACGGTCGGCCGCCGCGGCGGCAAGGAGCGCGTCGCTACCGGTGTCGACGGCAGCTTCGCGCTGCCATCGGACGCCACCGGCGGTGAGTTCGAGGTGGTGGACCCTGCCTGGACGACGCTGTTCTATGGCGACGCGAGCCACGGCGAGGCCGCCGAGCGCATCATCGTCGCGGCGCGGCGGTGCCCGCTCAACGGCCGCGTCGTCGACGAGAACAACCGCCCGATTGCCGGCGCTGCCGCCCGCATCTGGTTGCCGCCGAGCCTGCGCGCGCGCCTACCGCTGGTGCTGGACTACTCGAGCCCGCGCTCCTGGTTGACCACCACCGATACCGACGGCCGGTTTGCATTGGCCGAGTGCGCGCAGCTAACCGACGTCGACGTCAGTCTGACCCGCGACGGCTATCGGCCGGAACGGCACGCTTTGGCGGATGGCATGACCGACATCGTTGTCGTGCTCCGGCGCCCAAGCGGGGGCGTCGATTCGGTGATCGGCTGCGTCATGTCACCGCACGGCACCATGGTGGCCGGCGCACACGTCGCTGCTGGCCACGCCTGCACGATCACGGACCAGCGCGGCGAGTTCGCGCTCAGTCGCGAGCAAATCGGCAATGCCACGGAGCTGATCGCGGTGGCGGCGGGAATGCTGCCGGCGCGTGCCGCCGTGCCGGCAGCTACCGACTACCTCACGCTGCAGCTGATGGGAGAAGCGCGAGTTGCGCGACCCAAACATGGCCGACGCTTTCGAGATACACGACGCGCACGCCAAGAAGCTCGACCTGTGCCGGATCGAGGGCACGAGCACGTATTCAAGTGAGCAAATGGAGTTGCACAACGGCCGCTGCCCCGTGCTCAATGTCCTGCAAGAGGCGCGCACGCTGGTGCTGCTGAAGGCCGGCCAGCAAGTGCGCCGCCTGGAGCTGAGCCTGGTCGCGGGAAGCGAGAACTTGATCACGCCGTAGCCGGGGTCACTACCGGCGCTCTGGCGGCGCTCTGGCGGCACTTGCAGCAATCCTGGCGGTCGCCCGGCTGGATCTGCGTCCTGCTGGCTGAGCCGGGTCGTCACCCGACACCCCTTTCGATCAACGCCATTCACATCCTGACCTCGATGAACTCCATCGCCCGCACCGCCCTTGCCACCGCCCTCTTGGCCATCTCCCTTGCCGCGCAGTTCCCGCAGGACCTGATCGCGATCAACTTTGCTGGCGATGCATTCACCGTCGACTCCCGCACCGGCGTCGGCCAAGCCCTCGGCCCCACCGGTCGCCCCGGCCACAACTGCATGGCGCGCCTGGGACGCCAGATCTACACCGTCGAACAGGTGGGCACCGGCGCGACGGCGCAGCGCTTCTTGAACACCATCGACGACGAGACCGGCCAGGCGTTCCGCTCGGTGCCGATCACCCGCGACCTGCGCGGCCTCGCAGCAGGAGGAACTGAGTTGATGGCGATCGCCGACAACGGGACGAACGATGAGCTCGTACGCGTGAGTGTGCTCAACGGCCCGATCACCGTCATCGGGTCGACCGGCTTCGCCTCCGTGCAAGGACTCACTTTGCACAACGGCACGTTCTACGGCTGGGACCTCAATGCCGGATTGATCCGCATCAACTTCCAAACCGGCGCCGCCACGGACGTCAACCCCAACGTCGGCACCAACGGCGCGGCCATCCAATTCTTGACCACGATGTCGGATGGTCGCGTGCTCGGCGGCAACAGCGCGGTGTACGAGATCGACGTGACGACCGGCATCCCGACCCTGCACGGCAGCGGCGCCTACAACGATCTACGCGGCGCCGAAGAGCGCTTCGGCGTCGCCTACACCTTCGGCCAGGGATGCGGCAACGTCAGCCTCTCGCTGACCGGCACGCCGCGCCCTGGCTTCACGATCACGACCGCATCGACCGGCAACCGCCGCGCGACCGCAGGGTTCATGCTGCTCGGCTTCTCGGATCGCAATTACGTCGGCCTGCCCCTGCCCGTACGCCTCGATGGCTTGCTCGGCACGATCGACTGCTTCCTCTACACGAGCAACGACTTCACCGTCGGAACGACCGCGAACGCGTTTGGCGTCATGAGCGTGCCGGTGCCGATCCCGCCGTTCACCAACGGCCTGATCTTCCACGTGCAGCACGTGTCGCTGAGCAACTCACCAGGTGGCCTGGCGTTCAGCGACGCGGGCACCGTGCGCGTGAGCTTGTGAAAGCGCCGCGCGGTCGCCGAGTCGGCCGCCGCCGCCACCGGCTTGACATCAGTGCCACGAAACATGATCGCTGGGACTACGAAGACCTGCGCGTGTTGTGATCGCGTGCCTCTCCCACAGGACCCAATGGCTGCCTAGCGCCAAATCGCAGCGTCGAGCTACTCCCAAGCAACCCGGAAGCTCGACAGCTCGGCGTCCGGCGCGCGAGCGAATCGCCCGCGGCACCATTATCCTGGATGTATCCTGGATGCGGGCTCGCGCGACCTTGACGCTCTGACCCGGATCCTTACCATAGGGTAAGGACTTGGTCGAAAAGTAAGCTCGAATGCCCACATCGACGATCACCTCGAAGGGTCAAGTGACCATTCCCAAAGACGTCCGCGACGCCTTGCACCTCGAGGCCGGAGATCGGGTGTCGTTCATCGTGCGCGACAACGCCGTGGTAGAGATGCGCGCCGAGACCGTCGACATCAAAGACCTCGTCGGCATCCTCAAGGTAAAGGGCAAACGTCTGACCGTCGAGCAGATGAACGAAGTCATCCAGCGGTCGGCGGCAAGACGATGATCTCGCTCGACACCAACGTGTTGGTGCGAATCCTGGTCGGCGACGACCCGGCGCAGACCAAAAAGGCCACCAGACTGGTCGATCGAGTAACGCGCGCGGGGCAAACAGCGCACGTGTCCGAGATCGTCCTGTGCGAGTTGGTCTGGGTCCTGAGCGCCGGCTATGGCCATGGCCGCCAGCAGATTGCCGCGGCGCTGCGCCAGCTCCTTGCTGCTAGACAGCTGACATTCGATCAAACAGACCGAATCCTGCGCGCGCTCGCCGCCTACGACCGCGGGAAGGGCGACTTCGCCGACTACGTCATTCGCGAGCAGGCGAAGGCAGCTGGCTGCGACACCGTGGTCACGTTCGACAAGGTCCTTCTTCGCGACGAGATGTTCGCGTCGCCGTGATAGGCGGTGAGTTTGGTCGCTATCTCGCGAACATGCGCGCAATGGCAGGTCGCTACGCGTACCGCACGCCGCGATGTTCGGGCAAGAAGAACTCGGCCAGCAGGCGATCGACGCGCAGCAGGCCGGCGCGGGTGAGTGCAATCGTGGTCGGCGACTGGGTCACGAAACCGGCGCTGGCCAGGCGGTCGAGCGGGGCGCGGAACAGGGCACGCACGTCGACGCCGAACTCTGCGGCGAAGCGCGCTGGCTCGACAACGCCGAGTTTGAGCTGCAGCGCGCGCAGCACCGGCAGTTCGCCGCGCGCCACGCCCTGCATGTACGGCTCGAAGTCGTGCTGGTTCTGCGCGTGCACGCCGCCGAGGTGCGAGAACGACGCGACTCCGAGCCCGAGGAGGTCAGGAGACAACGCGCGCCCCCTCAAGTTCGCTCGGTACCGCGCCGATGGATGCGGCCTGGGGGGATGGGGAGCGTGCATGAAGGGTGTGATCTTCCGGCTGTTCGAAGAATTCGTGACCTCGAACTGGGGCGACGAGTTCTTCGAGGACGTGCTGGCCTCGACGAAGCTCGTGACGCAGGAGCCGTTCGTCGGACCCGGTACCTATCCCGACGAAGACCTGCTGGCACTGCTGGACAACGCCGTCACCCGGTTGGGCGTGTCCCCGGCCGAAGCGCTCACCGGGTTCGGCCGCTTCGCGTTTCCACGCTTGGCCGCGAGCTTCCCGGTGTTCGTGCAAGGCCACGTCCATCCGAAGTCCTTCCTGCAGTCCGTCGACTCGGTGATCCACGTGGAGGTGCGCAAGCTCTACCCCGAGGCGGTTACGCCGAGGGTCCTCATCCAGGACACCGGCCCCGACCAGGCGATCCTGCGCTACGAGTCGCCTCGCAAGCTTTGTGCGCTCCTGTGCGGTCTGCTCGAAGGCGTGGGCGACCACTTCGGCACGCCGTTGCAGTTCTCGCAGTCGCGATGCGCCTTGCGCGGCGATCCCTTCTGCGAGTTCGCGATCCAGTTCGGTATGCGCGGAGCCCCGCCCCATGAGCGAAGCCGTCCTCAAGAAGCAGCTCGAACGAGCTAGGCGCGAGGTCTCCGTCCTCGAGAAACTGATCGAGGACAAGACGAGATCGCTATTCCAGACGCAGGAGAACCTGCGCGAGCGGTCGCGCTTCGTCGCGAACGTTCTGGCCACCATCGACAGCGCCGTCGTGGTGGTCGGCAACGACGGCAAGATCCGTAGCGCCAACCGGGCGGCGCTCGCGCTGACCGGCCACGACGAGGGCGCGCTGGTGGGGCAACCCTTCCCGGTGATCCTGCCCGGCGCCGGACCTGACCCGGCACGCCTCGCAGCGCTCTACGAACTCGGGCACGAGACGGTTCTGCGGACCCGGGCGGGCGCCGATATCCCGGTGATGTTCGCCGCGGCTCCGCTGCTCGGCGAAAGCGGCAGCACGGAAGGCATCGTGTGCGTAGCACACGACCTGCGCGAAAAGAAGCAGCTCGAGTTGGAGCTGCGCCACGCGCAGAAGCTGGAGTCCGTGGGCCAGCTCGCGGCGGGGGTCGCGCACGAGATCAACACTCCGGTCCAGTTCGCCGGGGACAGCGTGCGTTTCTTGCAGGAGGCCCTTGCTGACCTGGGCGCCGTGGTCTTGGCGTATCGCGGGTTGCGCACGGCCGCAGTTGCGCACTCCGCGTTCGCCGAGCACGTGCAGCGGATCGACGCCGCGGAGCTCGAGGCCGATCTCGAGTTCCTCGCCGTCGAGATCCCCGCCGCCATCGACCGCGCGATCGACGGCGTGCAGCGCGTCGCCACGATCGTCGGCGCGATGAAGGCGTTCGCCCACCCAGGCGCGGTCGAGAAGGCTCCGGGCGACCTCAACGAGGTGATCCGGACCACGCTCGTGATCAGCCGCAACGAGTACAAGTACGTCGCCGACGTCGAGACGGACCTTGGCGAGATCCCGCTGGTGACCTGCAACCTGGGGGACATCAACCAGGTCCTGCTGAACCTGATCGTGAACGCGGCCCACGCGATCTCGGCGAAGGTCGGCAACTCGGCTGATCGTGGCCGCATCGCGATCAGCACCAGGCGCGAGAACGGCGACGTGGTGATCGAGGTTGCAGACACCGGAACCGGCATTCCGGCGGCGATCCACCATCGCATGTTCGAGCCGTTCTTCACTACCAAAGAAGTCGGCAAGGGCACGGGCCAGGGGCTTGCGATCTCCAGGAACATCGTCGTCGACAAGCACGGCGGCGACCTGCGTTTCACGACCGAGGCAGGCAAGGGGACCGCGTTCTTCGTGCGTCTGCCGATCGACGGCGCGGCCGGAGCGGGACGGACGTGACCCGCACGCCACGCATCCTCTTTGTCGACGACGAGGCCGACGTGCTGCAGGGACTCCGGTTGGCGCTGCGCAAGCAGAGCCGCGAGTGGGACATGGCGTTCGCGGCGGGACCAGGGCCGGCGCTGGAAGCGTTGGGTGCCGGCGAGTTCGACGTCGTGGTGACCGACATGCGGATGCCCGGCATGGACGGCGCGACGCTGCTGACCCGCGTGCGCGAGCTGCAACCGGACACGATCCGGATCGTCCTGTCGGGGCAAGCGGACGAGACGCTCACGATCCGCGCCATTCCGGTGTCGCACCAGTGGCTCGGCAAGCCGTGCGACCGCGACGCGCTGGTGTCCAGCATCCGCAAGGCGCTCACGGCGCGCGCGTTGCTCGACCGTCCGGACCTGCGGGGCATCGTCGGGCGCGCGTGCACGGTCCGGTCGTTCCCCAAGCGCTACCAGGATCTGATGCGCGTCCTGGGCCTGCCAGACTTCTCGATGTCCCAGGTCGCCGCCGTCGTCGAGCGCGACCCCGCGATGATCGCGAAGGTGCTGCAGCTCGCGAACTCGGCCTTGTTCGGCAGGCGCGCCGAGGTCGTCGACCTGCGCCAGGCGCTGTCCTTGCTCGGGCTGCGCACGGTCACGCACCTCGTCCTGGCCGCCGACATCTTCGCGGCGTTCCGGGCAAGCGAGGAGATCGCGGAGCTGTCGTTTGCCGAACTCGAGGCGCGCGCCGTGCGGATCTCCCGGTTGGCGAGCAAGCTCCTCGCCGATGACCCCGAAGCGGCGCAGTGCGCGGCGACCGCCGGCATCCTGCATGACATCGGGACCCTCGTGCTCCTGCACGAAGACGCTGCCCGCCTGTCGGAAGCGCTACGACTCGCGGCGCGGGAGAACCTCGAGCGCTCCGAGGCGGAGCGGGCCGTGTTCGGCGTCGACCATGCGCAAGTCGCGGGAGCGACGCTATCGGCGTGGGGCCTGCCGACCTCCGTGGTCCTGGCGCTGACGCACCACCACGACCCGAAGTCCTGGGAACACGTCCGGCCGGACGTCGCCGCGGCGCTCCACGTCGCGGAGACTCTGGTGTGCGTTCCGCAAGCCGAGTCCCTGCTACGGACGCGGCTGTTGCCGCATGGACTCGGGGCACGTTTCGAGAACTGGATCGCGATCGGCCGTACCGAGGTGGGGGCGCTGTCATGAACGTCGCGGACAAGCCACGCATCCTGCTGGTCGACGACGAGGAGCAGGTGCTGCGCGGCATCGCCGTCCACCTCCGCAAGCAGTTCGAGGTCTCGCAGGCAACCAGCGGCACCGCGGGCCTGACGATGGTCGACACCGCCGGGCCCTTCGCGGTCGTGCTCTCCGACATGCGGATGCCCGGCCTCAGCGGCGCCCAGTTCCTGGCCGAGGTGCGCCGGCGTTCTCCCGACACGGTCCGCGTCCTGCTGACCGGTCAGGCCGATCTGGAATCGGCGATCGCCGCGATCAACGACGGCCAGGTCTTCCGCTTCCTCACCAAGCCCGCGCCGCCAGACCGACTGCAGGCGGCCCTGGCCGAAGCCGTCCGTCAACACCAGCTCCTCACGGCGGAACGCGACCTGCTCGAGAACACGCTGCGCAGCAGCCTCAAGGTCCTCACCGACGTGCTCGCGCTGGTGAACCCCGAAGCATTCAGTCGGGCGTCCCGCGTGCACGAGATCGTACAGCTCGTCGGCGAGCACCTCGGCCTGAAAGACACGTGGCAGATCCAGGTCGCAGCCATGCTGTCGCAGCTCGGCTGCGTGACACTCGCCCCAGAAACGGTGCGCAAGGCCTACGCCGGCGAACCGCTCGACGGTGCCCAGCAAGAGAGCTTCGCGGCTCACCCCCAAGTCGCCCACGGCCTGATCGCCTCGATCCCTCGCCTCGAGACCGTCGCGGAGATCGTTCGGCGACAGATGGACCCTCTCGATCGGGCGGCGCCAAACGGGGATCCCACGCAGTGGCCGGTCAAGGTCCTGGGCACCGAGATCCTGAAGGCGGCCCTGAAGTTCGACGCTCTCGTCGCGCGTTGCAGCCAGTCTGCGGCCGTGTCGCAGCTGCGGGACGAAGGCTCGATGCATCCGACGCTGCTGCAGGCTCTCGCCGAGATCCGCCTGTCCTGGGACGGCAGCTCGGTTCTGAGCGTGACCCTCGCCGAGCTGCGCGACGGCATGGTGCTGCACGCCGATCTGCTCTCGGCGAGCGGCATCCTGCTCGCTTCCAAGGGCATGCGCGTCGGTGAGACGCTCCTGTGCCGGCTGCGCAACTTCGCGGCGAGCACTGGCATCCGCGAGCCGATCGACGTGCTCGTTGGCGCACGAGAAGTGCGGGGCGCGGCTGAGCGTGCACCGGCACTCCGCAGATAGACGAGGCAACCACAATGACAGAACCAAAGGTGCTCCTGGTCGACGACGAGCCGCAGGTCGTTGCCGGCCTCAAGGGCGCGCTGCGACGGGAGCCGTTCGAGGTGCTCACCGCCCAGAACGCTCGGCAAGCCCTGGACCTGCTCGCGACCCACGATGTGGGCGTGATCGTCGCCGACCACGACATGCCGGGCATGTCGGGCACGGAGCTGCTCGCGACCGTCGCTCGCGAGTACCCGGCAACCGTGCGCATCATGCTGACCGGCGACGCCCGTCTCGAGGTCGCGCTGCAGGCGATCAACAAGGGGGAGGTGTATCGCTTCTTCACCAAGCCCTGCGACGCGCGACTCCTCGCTCCCGGGATCCGCGACGCGCTCGTGCTGCGCCAGTTGACCGAGCAGAGCGCGCGGCTGCTGCGGGTCGCGCGCGAGCGCCGGTGCGTCCTCGACGAGATCGAGAGTCAGAGCCCGGGCATCGCGAGGCTCGATACGACTCCCACCGGCGCCATCGAGTTGCGCCCTCCCGTGGAAGACGTAGCGACGCTGCTCGCCGAGATGGAACGGGAGATCGCTCGGCGGGGCTAGCCCACAGTCAGCGATGACCGAGACCACGCGAAACGGCCAGGACGCCGGGCCCAGGCCCCGAGTGCTGCTGGTCGACGATGACCCGAGCCTGTTGCGCTCGGTGCAGGTCGGGCTCCGAAAGGTGTTCGCGATCGACACCGCGCCGGACGGGGAGGCAGGATTGCGCGCGCTCCGCGAGAACGGCGCCTACGACGCGTTGATCGCCGACATGAGGATGCCCGGCATGCCGGGGAGCGAGTTCCTCGCCAAGGCTCGCACGCTCGCCGGTGACACCGTGCGCATCATGCTCACCGGCGAGAGCGGGATCGATACCGCCGTGCGGGCCGTGAACGAGGGCGCGGTGTTCCGCTTCCTTACCAAGCCATGTGCCCTGGCCGACCTGCGCAAGGCGATCGACGCCGCGTTGCAGCAATCGAACCTCGAACGCCTGGCGCGCCGGGCGACCGAGCTGGAAACGGTGAATCGGGCGAAGGACGCGGTGCTCTCGACCGTGAGCCACGAGCTACGCACGCCGCTGACCAAGATCGTCGCCGCGATCGAGATCCTGCTCGCGGTCGGGGACGGGGAACCGCTCGAGTTCCAGAACGAGTGCCTACGGGTCATCGACACCGAATCGAGGCGGCTCTGCCGACTCGTAGAGCAGACGCTCGAGCTGGCCTCCATCGAGACCGACGCCACGATCTACCGCATCGCCGAACACGACCTCCGCGCGGTGGTCAGCGGCACCGCGCGCTCGTCGTCGTCGCCGGAGGTCCTGGAGCTGGACCTTGGTTCGGAGCCGGTGCCGTGTTTGCTCGACGCCGAGCGCATGCAGAAGGCGCTCGGCCACCTGATCGACAATGCGATCCGCTTCTCGCCGTCGGGCTGCACGGTCAACGTCGTCTTGGACCGAGGTTGCGGGCACTGCGACGTGCGCGTTCTCGATCGCGGCCCGGGCGTGTCGGGAGAGCCCGAGAAGGAGCGCATCTTCGACTGTTTCCACCAGACCGGCGACGTGCTGACCGGCAAGCCTTCAGGGCTCGGGATCGGGCTCACATTCGCGCGGATGGTCGCCCGCGCGCACGGTGGCGACGTGTGGTGCGAGGACCGATCAGGGGGCGGAGCGACGTTCGTACTGCGCGTGCCCCTGGCGTCCAACAAGACTGGTGGGCAGGCCCAGAGTTGAACTGTCGACCCCCTGTTGAGCCACGAGGATAGGTGGGAGAGAGGGCCGCCCGTACGATCTCGACGGCCGGCGGCACCACCGGAGACGACCTACTGGGCGCCGCCGATCTACGCCGCGCCACCGCGCGTGGTGACGATGCCAGTGGCCGGGAACGGGTCGGCGATCAACCACTGCGCGTAGAACGTCTGACCGAGCAGGTTAGGCGTCGCGGGGATCGAGATCGCGACCATTGCCTGGCCGCGGGCATTCGTTTGCACCGGCAGCAGCACGTCGAGCGCGACGTTGACGAAGCAGCTCGTGCCGGGGATCGCGGCCGGCAGCGGCACGTTGCCCCATAGCGTGTTCGAGGCGCCGAGGCCGACGGCCGCGCCCGCGTTGACCCACGCCAGATCGAGCGTGATGCGGTACTGCGCGCCCAGCGTCGGCGCGCTGAGTCTGCCGGCGGCAGTGCCGTCGGAGGCCCACAGCGCCAGGCCCGTGCCGTCGTCGGCGGTGAACACAACGCGACCGACCACTCCGTACGGCCACGGCCGGCCAGCGCCGGCGGGTTGCAGGTCGCGCATCATCTGCGTGCCAGCCGCCGTGCCATCCGAGCGCCAGAGTTCCTCACCGTCCGAGCTGCGCGACGGCATGGTGCCTGCGCGCCGATCTGCTCTCGGCGAGCGGCATCCTGCTCGCTTCCAAGGGCATGCGCGTCGGTGAGACGCTCCTGTGCCGGCTGCGCAACTTCGCGGCGAGCACTGGCATCCGCGAGCCGATCGACGTGCTCGTTCGCGCACGAGAAGTGCGGGGCGCGGCTGAACGTGCGCCGGCGCTCCGCAGATAGACGAGGCAACCACAATGACAGAACCGAAGGTTCTTTCTCGGGCTGGGGCGAAGCCTCGCTAGAGGCCTTGGTTGATCGAAGACGTGACGGATGAGTCAAGTTTCGGCCCGCTCCCCCTCCCGCTCCCGCTCCCGACCTACATCGTGTCCGATGCGCGTCACCGTCCGGCGCAGCCCGGCGAAGGGTCAGAGAACAAGTCGGGAGCGGGAGCGGCGATCGATGCAACGTCGGGCTGGGGCGGAGCCCCAATAGAACTGTCTCGGCGCCGGTGGGTGGTTGGGTGCGTTGACGGTTGGCCGGTACCTACTTCACCAACACGCTCGGCTGCAGCGCCACGGCGCGGAACACGCCGTGTTGCCCCACCTCGACGCGATACAGACCTTCGCCGACGTAGTCGATCGAGCGCACGTCATCGCCGACGCGGATGCCCGCCACATCGGCGGGCGAGCCCGGAATGACGTCGATCACTTGCCAAGCTGGGCCCACGCGCCGCAACCCCAGACCGTCGGTGGAGCGCGACTCCACAACAACCGGCCGCTCGCTCGCGCGCTCGAAGCGCACGCTCCCCGCACGCGCATCGAAGCTGACCTTGAAATGACGTAGCAGGTCAGCCCCGAGCATCGGTTGTTTGCAAGGCATCACGGACACCATCGGCTGCCGCACGCTGTGCCGACCGAGCTGCAGGTCGCCGTCGAGCCGGCCGATGCGCACGCGCGTCATCCCCGACACCGTCGACAGCATCGGCCCCTGCACGGGCGGCGCCACGAACGCCAGCCGCGTGGTGTCCTCGTCGGCAAAGATCAAGCTCTGGTCGTTGCCGGTGTCGATCAACACTTCGAACGGCCGCCCGCACACCAAGCCCACCACGCGCGGCGTCTTGCTCACGATCTTCATCGGCAACACTTCGATATCGTCGACCGGCGGCAACGGCGTGCGCGACAGCGACATGGTGCGCTCAGGGTGATCGATGGTGAGCGTGGCATCGGCGAACAACGCGTAACCGAGGATGCCCTCCACCGGCTGGCGGACGTCGTGCACGTCGAGTTCCTCGGCGGGCAGCACCACCGCACGCGCGCCAAGCAACGCCACGGCGTCGCCGAGTTCCAGCGAGGCGATCTCCGCCACGTGATCGAAGGCCCGGGTCTCACCGTTGGCCCCGGTGAGTGATCCACTCACGCGGCGGGTCGGCAGCTGCAATCGCGCCGCGAGGCGAGCCGACACCACCGACGGCCCCGAACCCGTGTCGACCTTGAACAAGAACGGCCCCTTGCCGCCGATGTGCACGTCGATGAGCGGCACGCCGTCATCGAGTTGCAACGGCAGGGTCGAAACATCGCTGGTCTGCGCCAGGCGCGCCTCGGGGGCGAACGCCAGCCCGGTGCAACCGCCGAGCCCCAACGCGAGCGCGCCGCCGACGGCGGCCAAACCCCTATTCATCCGTGGTCTCGCGCAGGAAGCGATGACTCACCGGCATGCGTCGGCCGCTCCAACAGCGCTCAGTCAACCGCAGCGTCGGCGCGTACTGGTAGCGTTTGAACTCGCTCCGCTGCACCAGCCCGTACAGATGCTGCACGCGCTCGATGTCCATGCCGGTGACGCGCGCTGCCGCCTGGGTCGATAACTCCTGCTCCACCAAACAGCGCAGCACCGGGTCCAGCTCGTCGTAGGGCGGCAGGCTGTCACTGTCGAGTTGGTTGTCGCGCAGCTCGGCCGACGGCGGCTTGTCGATCGAACTCTGGGGAATGCGCTCGCGCTCGCGGTTGATCCACCGCGACAGCGCATACACCTCGGTCTTCCACAGATCGGCGATCGGCGCCAAGGCGCCGCAGGTGTCGCCATACAGCGTGCAGTAGCCCACCGCACACTCGCTCTTGTTGCCGGTAGCGAGCAGCATGGGACCGAACTTGTTGGAAAACGCCATCAGCAGGTTGCCGCGCATGCGCGCCTGCAGGTTCTCTTCGGCGAGGCCAGGCTTGGTGCCGGCAAACAGCGGCGCCAGCGCTTTGTCGAACGCGCCCTGCAAGTCGACGATCGGCAGCTTCTCACAACGAATGCCGAGGTTCTTGGCCAATGCCTCTGCATCGCGCACGCTGTGGTCGCTGCTGTAGCGCGACGGCATCGCCACGCCCACCACGTTCGCCGGCCCGAGCGCGTCGGCGGCGAGCGTCGCGACCAGCGCGCTGTCGATGCCGCCCGACAAGCCGATCACCGCCTTGGTCAGGCCGAACTTGTGGCCGAAGTCGCGGATGCCCTGGGTCAACGCGCGATACCACATCTCCTCCTTGTCGAGCGGCGTGAACGGCTGCGTCCACGGCTCGTCGGTGTCGACCACGCGCACCGCGCTCTCGAAGCGCACGGGCGAGAACGCGAGCCCCTCGGGCTTGAGGGCCATCGAGCTGCCGTCGAACTGCATCTCGACGTTGCCACCCACCATGTTGACGCAGATCACCGGCACGTTGTGGCGTCGACTCTGCTGCTGGAACATGCGATGGCGGAACTCATCGAGGCCCGCGCACCACGGGCTCGCTGACAGGTTCACCACCACCCTCGCGCCCGCCAAGACCACGCGCTCCACCGGGTCGATCTGGTAGAGCCGCTTCTGCCAGAACTCGACATCGTTCCAACTGTCCTCGCAGATGACGATGCCGACGCGCTGCCCCTGGACCTCGATGAGGTTCTCCTCCGGCTTGGTCCACGGCTCGAAGTAGCGCAGCTCGTCGAACACGTCGTAGGTCGGCAACAACGACTTGCGCGCCACGATGCGCACGAGGCCATCCTCGATCGCGGCCACGGCGTTGAACAGCGCACGGCCGCCGCGCTGGCGTTCGTGGTTCTTGGCCAGACAACCCACCAACACACAGATGTCGGGCGGCAGGCTGCTGGCCAGCGCCTCGAGCGCCCGGTCGTGCGCCGCCAAGAACGCCTCGCGCTGCAGGAGGTCTTCGGCCGGATAGCCGCACACCGACAGCTCCGGGCATACCACGAGCTGGGCGCCGGCCGCGTGTGCCGAGTTGACCGCGCGCTCGATGAGCCGGCGATTGCCGGCGAAGTCGCCGACCGTGGGGTTGATCTGCGCCAGTGCGATCTTCACGGCACCAAGACCCTCAACGCACCAACATGGGGAGCGAGAACTCGATGTCCTCGCGCACGCCCTCGACTTCCTCCACTTCGTCGGCGCCGAGTTCGCGCAGGTGTGCCACCACCGACTGCACCGACACCTCGGGAGTCGACGCCCCCGACGTGACGCCCACGGTGCGGACACCTTCGAACCAGCGTGGGTCGATCCCGGCGGCGTCGAGCACGAGGTACGCCGGCACGTCGGACGCGGCGGCAATCTCGCGCAGACGGTTGCTGTTGGAGCTGGTGCGGTCGCCGATCACCAGCCACATGTCCACTTGGCCGTGCAGCTTCTTCACGGCCACCTGTCGATTGGTGGTGGCGTAGCAGATGTCCTCTTTGCGCGGCGTCACCAAGCGCGGGAAGCGCTCGCGCAGCACCGCCATCACGCGCGAAGCCTCGTCGACCGACAGCGTGGTCTGCGTCAGCACGGCGACGCGCGTGGGGTCGTCGACCCGGATCGCCGCCGCCGCCTCGGCGCTCGGCACCACCAGCGTGCGGTCCGGTGCCTCGCCGACCACGCCTTCGACCTCGACGTGATCGGCGTGCCCGATCAGCAGGATGGTGTAGCCGTCGCGCGCGAAGCGGCGCGCCTCGACGTGCACCTTGGTGACCAGCGGGCAGGTGGCGTCGATGGCGATCAGGTTGAGCCCCTTGGCTTCTTGCACCACGAGGGGTGCGACGCCATGCGCCGAAAACACCACGTGGCTGCCAGCCGGCACGTCGGCAAGCTCGTCGACGAACACCGCGCCCTTCTTGGTGAGGTCGTCGACCACGACGCGGTTGTGCACGATCTCGTGCCGCACGTAGACCGGCGGGCCAAACTTCGCGATGGCACGCTCGACGACTTCGATCGCGCGTTCGACGCCAGCGCAGAACCCGCGCGGGCGGCAGAGGAGAACGCGCAACTTGGCGGGCGGTGTGGGCGAGGACAGCATCGGGGCCGCGCATCTTCGGCCGCGGAGTGCCTGCGAACAAGCGCGTGGCGGCGGAGAAGTCCCGTCTAGGGCTTCCCGTGCCGCAAGGGCGTGGCGAATCTGTCAGACCACTTTGACACGAGCGCGTCCACCCGGTGCCCTGGCGAACGCCTTGTCGCAAGTGACTAGCGTGGCATCCAAGACCTCGGCCAGGGCCAGATAGACGGCATCGTAGGCCGTGAGATTGGTGCGTAGCTCGAACACGCGTTCGAGCAAACTCGCATGGCCATGCCTGGCGATAGGGAACGTGGTGAGGTCTTCGATCGCTGCATGGGCTCGCGCCGCTGACACCTGACCCGCCAGCACGAACCGCCTCAGCACCTGAGTCACCTCGATGTCCAGCAAATGAGGAGCATGCCGCGCGGCGACACCGAGGACTTGTTCGTCCACACGACGCCCGATCTCGGTATCGAGCAACAATTCGACCATGGCCGAAGCATCGACCACGATCATGCCGAATCCCGCTCCTGGCGAACGGCGGCAGCAGCCGACTCAGCCAGCTTCACCGACTTGCGCGAGCGCAGACGCTCACGCATCTCATCCGGAGTTGGCAACGCCGCGAACTGCGTGATCTCGGTGAGCAGCAGCTCGGATAGTGATTTACCAACCTGCGCCGCCCGCACCCTCAACTTCTTGTGCACGGCTTCCGGGACATTCCGGATCTGGATCGTCTTGACCATGCACGCAACATGCCTGCATGCAAAGTGCATGTCAAGGAGCCCACTCCACCCTGGACGCCCCTTGATCAGCCCATTGCTCGGCGACGCCGGCGATGCGGCTACTGCAACTGAATCACGTACCCGGCCCCGTAGCTCACCGCGCCGGTCACCGCTTGCTCGTCGCCGAGCGCGGAGATCCGCGCCATCCCGAGCGGACCACAGATCGACGCCGAGACTCCGAGCGAGGTGACGTGCAGGAAGGGGTTCGCGATCAGATCGCGACACAGGGCCTGCGCGTGGATCGAGCGCCCCACCAACTGCCGCCCCGGTGGAATCGTGTACGACACCTGACCGCGCCCGTTCTGATCGCCGAGGCCTGGCGTCAGCAAGAGCCAATCGGTGTTGACGTAGCAGTCGGGCGCTTGCAGCGGCGCCATGGAGATCGGCAGGGGAAAGCCGCCGAACTGACCGACTCCCGCCAGCGACCCGATGCTCACCACAAAGATGGTGTCGCGCAGCATGTTGTCGACGGTGTAGGTGACGCGATCACCGGCCTTCACCGAGCTGTTGGGCGTGATCGTCAACGGTAGGCCGCGGCCGGTCCGGCACAAAGGTCCCAGGCTGCCGAAGCTGCTGATGGTGCTCGCACACTGCAACGGCGAGTCGAGGCGATAGTCGCCTACCGGCTGCAGGACGACCCTGAACTCGATCGCCAGACCAGGGGGCGGCGGCCGGGGGCCGCGGATCGGCGACAGGTCGAAGAAGAACGGCGTAATCGGAATACTCACGTTGCACGGACGCGGCGCAGTGGCCGATGGGGGCTGTGCGGGCAGCGACAAGCGCGAGTTCGTCAACACGAAGGTCGCGTCGATGCCATGGTTGTCGTCGAACGTCGCACTCGCCACGTCCGAGCGGCGCGCTGCCGTCGACAGCCTGACGTGCATGGCGATGTACTGCTTCTGCGCGAAGCTGGTCGTAGATGGCACGTCATTGTCGGCGCGTAGATCGATGCCAGAGATGAGGGTGGGCCCCGTCCACGGCAGCTCCTCGGCGTCGTAGAGGCACAGCACGCGCGCCGGCTGACTCAGACCGAACGGGATCGCTGTCGAGCTGCCGCCCTCACGCGTCGCCATGGTGCGGGGGACGATCACCTGAGCGGTCAGTGAGCCACAGAAGACCGCGGCGCCGATTGCCAGGCGACGAATGATGGTTGCTGAATAGGCGCGACCAACGCGCGCGGGGCGACGGCTCTCCATGCTGTTTGCATCGACACGATGCCAACGCGATCTTGACCGCGCGACCGATCGGCACGGGTTGCCGACCGCGAGGCCAAACCCGGCGGCGCGCGTCTCGACCTGAGTCAACCACCGTCGCACGCTGCATCAGCTGTCTCAAGAAGGCTGCGCACGCAACCGACAACTCGACAGAGAACGGTTCAACCAGATCGAGGGATATTGCAGCTCGAGAAGCTCGCCACACCAGTTTCCACAGACTCTCCGCATCGTCGCTATGCCGCGCTCCACCGAGCGATGGAGAACGGCATGACCTCCGACGCCATATGGCGCGAACTGGCCGAGGTCTGCGTGCAACTGAGCCATCATGACGAGGCGCTCGCCGCGTTCGCCAAGATCACCGACATGCGGCAGCGTCGCGAGATCCACCATCTGCTGCAGCGACACGGGCTGCTCCGCCGCGACGCCAACGGCAATGGCGACGCCGAAGATGCGACAACGCCGCGCAACCTGAAGGACGAGGTGCTCGACAGCGTGCGCATCCTGTTCGAGGACCACATGCCGCTCACCACCGTGGTGACGACGATGACGTTCCCCGTCGTGGTCGGCCTGGGCGGGTTCCTGACCTCCACCACCAACTCGTTCTTGTTTCCCGCCATCGCGGCGCTGCCGGCGCTCTGCGTGGCGGCGATCGTCGGTGGGCTGAGCCGGCGCATCTTCATCGATGCCGCGCACGGCATTCAGGATCCGCCGCGCATCCCGGAACTCCGCGAGCTGAGCCATCAGTCCGGACGTTTCGTGCTCGACGCCGTGGTGCTCACGCTGGCACTGCTCGGCCCGGCGATCCTGCTCGGGTTGTTGAACGGCCCGATGGCGTCGACCTTCGTCGCCGCGGCGCTCGGCGCGTTCCTGCTGCCGGGCGCACTGGCGATTCGTCAACTCACCAACGACTGGCGGGCCCTGTCACCGAACTACCTGTTCGCGGCCGTCACGCGCCTGCGTGGCGACTATCTGGCAACCGCGAGCGTCTGCGGCTTGGTGGCGTTGCCGGCCGTATTGGCGACCATGCTCACCACGGGTTCGCAGATCTACCTGCAGGCCTCGGTGGTCGGACCGCTCGCCGTCGCGCCGCTGTTCTTTGCGTCCCGCTTGCTCGGCCTGATGGTGCACGCCAATCGGCACGACCTGGGCGACATCCTCGGTCCGACGACGCAGCCCGCGCCGGCAACCGAAGGGCGAAGGCTGACGAGCCTCAGCGCAACGCCGACGCAACAGGCATCAAGTGACTTCGCGCGACCCGTGCTGCGGACCACCGCGGCCACGCCCCCCAGGGTGGCGGCCGTCGAACGGCGTCCTGCCCCCGCGGTGGGCCCGTTGCCCAACAGTGCTCCGCGGCCTGCCGCGCCCGCGCACCCCGAGACCAAGCAGCGGGTGCAGGCACGACCACAGCCCGCCGCCGCGGCGAAGCCGAAGCCCGCGCCGGCGGGGCTCCGGCGCCCACTGGCTGACAAGCCTGGCCCGCGCCAGGCGTCGGCGCCGGCCGCCCCGGTGCGCGAGCCGCATCCACTGAACACGATCGCCGTGCGCGGCGCGGGGGTGGAGCAAGCGCCCGCACCAGAGCCGGTGGTGGCGCGGTCACGCGCATTGGGTGGTACGCACAAGGCGGTCGCAGCGACGACAGGTGCTTCTCGTTCGCCTTCTGCGCCTTCGGCCCCTTCTCCTTCGGCAAGGCCGGCCTCTGCCGAGTCTTCAGCGCAGGCGGCGGAGCGGCAAACGGTCGCGGTCACCGACAAGGCCCCGCCGGACTTCACGCAGCTGCCCGGCTTCAACGTGGTGACCGGCGCTGCCCGCCTGCTCTCGGGCGCATCGTCGAAGGGCAAGCGCCGACCCTGAGTTCCACAGCCGAAACATCTTCGCGAAGCGCGAAGATGTTTCGGCTGTGGAAAGTCATGAGCCGCAAGTCGTTAGCCGTAAGTCCAGAACGCGGACAGGCGGCGGCGGTGAGGCGATCAGACAGCGGTCTGGGCCTTAGGGCTTACGTCTTACGGCTCATGACTCGCGGCAGAGCCGCCGAGCGGCTCGCTTCGCCTCTCGTTGGTTGCGGCTCTGCCGCGCTGAGAGCGTGAGCAGAAGATCGACCCGACGCGCCGCGGTGCGCGGCCTTGTTCGATGCGCGCGAGAATCTGCGACGCGGCCCCGTATCGTGCGTGCCTCTCTTCATTTTGAGCGGCATGCGCGACAAGGTTCTGGTAGCGAACGGACAGGGTTTCTGGGGCGACTCGATTCTGGGGCCGATCCGGCTCGTACGCGAAGGGCCGCTGCACTATCTCACCCTCGACTATCTGGCCGAGGTGACGATGAGCATCATGCAGAAGCAGAAGAGCCGGAAGCCTGACTCCGGCTACGCGACTGACTTCTTGGCGATGCTCGACCGCATGCTGCCGGAGTTGGTGGCAAAGAAGATCAAGGTCGTGGCCAACGCGGGCGGCGTGAACCCGCGCGCTTGCCTCAACGCGGTGGTTGCCTTGGCGCGCAAGAAGGGCATCAAGGGCTTGCGGGTCGGCATGATCGAGGGCGACGACGTGCTGACGCGCATTCCTGAGCTGCTGGCGCAGGGTGAGAAGCTCGCCAACATGGATACCGGCGAACCGCTGACGCAGGTGCAAGACAAGATCTCGAGCGCCAACGTCTACATCGGCGCGCGCGCGGTGGCGGATTGTCTGGCGGCGGGCGCCGACATCGTGATCGGCGGGCGCATCACCGATCCGGCGCTGGTGGCGGGGCCGTTGGCGTTCGAGTTCGGCTGGAAAGACAACGATTGGGACAAGCTCGCGGCGGCGACGATCGCCGGTCACATCGTCGAGTGCGGCGCGCAATGCACCGGCGGCAACTTCAGCAGCTGGCGCGAAGTGAAAGACTACGTGCGCATCGGCTATCCGATCATCGAGGCGCAGCCAGACGGCGTGTTCTATGTCACCAAGCATGCCGGCACCGGCGGCCTGATCGACACGCGCACGGTGACCGCGCAGTTGCTGTACGAGATGGGCGACCCGGCGCGCTACCTGGGGCCTGACTGCATCGCGCGCTTCGACACCATCCAGATGCAGCAGGACGGCCCCGACCGCGTGCGCGTGTTCGGCATCAAGGGGGAGCCGGCGACCAAGACGCTCAAGGTGTCGATCAGCTATCAGAACGGCTACAAGGCGAGCGGGCAGTTGACGGTGAGTGGCCCCGACGCGGTGGCCAAGGCCAAGCTGTGCGCCGACATCGTGTTCGGTCGCCTGGCACTCGACGGCGTGACCTTCGCGCCGCACGAAAAGTGCGTCGAGATCCTCGGCAGCGGCGTATGCCACGAAGGCATCGTGCCGGCAGCCGAGCCGCCGGAGGTGGTGCTGCGCCTGGGCGTGAAGTGCCACGACGAAGCCAAGTGTGACCGCTTCGGCATGGAGATCGTGCCGCTGGTGACCAGCGGCCCGCCCGGCGTAACCGGCTTTGCTGGCGGCCGACCCAAGGCCAGCGAGATCATCAGCTACTGGCCAGCGTTGTTGGATCGCAACAAGGTGAAGACCACTGTGCACGTGGAGACGGTGTGACCATGAGCAAGCGCAAGCTCTCCGACATCGCGTACGCGCGTTCTGGCGACAAGGGTGACGGCAGCAACGTGGGCGTCTACGCCAAGACGCCGGCCGACTATGAGGTGCTGAAGAAGCTGCTCACCCCCGCACGCGTGAAGGAGCACTTCAAGGCCATCTGCAAGGGCGAGGTGATCCGCTACGAGGCGCCCAACCTGCTGGCGCTCAACTTCATCCTGCGCGACAGTCTCGGCGGCGGCGGCAGCGAGAGCCTCAAGACCGACGCCCAGGGCAAGACCCATGGGTTGGCGATGCTCGAGATGGAGATCGGGACATAAGTGTCTGACACATTCGTACTGCAGCTGCACGCGCGGGCGCGCGAGGCGCGCAAGCGGGTCGTGCTGCCGGAGGTTGGCGATGAACGCACGCGGCGGGCGCGCGATCGCCTGCGGGAGTTGGGCCTTGTGGACGTGGTGTGGGTCGAAGACCCCGCGCGCGATCCGCGCGGCGCGGATGTCGCGGCGCACATCTGGGCGCGCCGCAAGGCCAAGGGAATGACGCAAGGCGAGGCCGAGACGCTGGCGCGCGATCCGATCTTCTTTGCCGCGGGGCTGGTAGCGCTCGGCCACGCCGACGCATGCGTCAGCGGCGCGATGCACGCCACCGCGCACGTGCTCCGCGCCGGGTTGTATTGCATCGGCACCGCGCCAGGCATTCCCGTGGTGTCGTCGACGTTCCTGATGGTGCGCGGCGACGAGGTGTTGTCCTACGCCGACTGCGGCGTCGTGCCGGACCCGGACGCGCAACAGCTCGCGGCGATCGCCGCGTCGACGGCGCAGAGTCATCGCTTGCTCACCGAGCAAGAGCCGCGCGTCGCGTTCTTGTCGTTCTCGACCAAAGGCAGCGCTGAGCACGCGCGCGTCGACAAGGTACGCGCCGCGACCCGCGCCTTTGCCGAGCGATGGCCCGACATCGCCGCCGACGGCGAACTCCAATTCGACGCCGCGTACGTGCCCGAGATCGCCGCGCGCAAGGCACCGCAAAGCAAGGTCGCCGGCCGCGCCAACGTGTTCGTGTTCCCCGACCTCGACGCCGGCAACCTCGCTTACAAAATCACGCAGCGGCTTGGCGGCTTCATGGCGTTCGGCCCCATCGTGCAGGGGCTAGCGAAGCCGTGTTTGGACCTATCGCGCGGGTGCTCGGCTGACGACATCGTGAACGTCGCCGCGATCGCGGCAGTGATGGCGTGAACTACCTGTACTGGCTCCTCGGTATCTCGCTGTGCTTCGCCGTCGCCGAGCGACTGAGGCCGGCCCGACCCGCGCAGCCGTTGCTGCGCCGACAGCTCGTCAACGACCTGTTCTATCTGCTGTTCAACGGCCACTTCTACGCGGTGCTCGCCGGCGCGCTGGTGGGCCTCGTGGTCGAGCACAGCAGCCGCATCCTTGCCGCCGCGTCGCTGGTGCCTGAGCGCGGCTGGCTCGACACGCAGCCGTTCGTGCTGCAGTTCGGCGTGTACCTGATGGTCGGCGACTTCTTGCAGTGGTGCGTGCACAACCTGCTGCACCGCGTGCCGTGGCTCTGGCAGTTCCACAAGGTGCATCACTCGATCCACGCGATGGACTGGGCCGGCAACTTCCGCTTTCACTGGGTCGAAGTCGTGGTCTACCGATCGCTGCTGTTCCTGCCGCTCACCTGGCTCGGCGGCTCGTCAGCGCCGCTTTTCGCCGTCGCGGTGTTCAGCACCGCCTGGGGCCACTTCAACCACGCCAACCTGGGCGTCGACATCGGCCGCTTGGGCTACCTGTTCAACAGCCCGCGCATGCACCTTTGGCACCACGACAGCTCCGACGAAGGCGGTGTCGCCAAGAACTTCGGGATCGTGCTGAGCCTCTGGGACTTCGTGTTCGGCACCGCCTACTGGCCGCGCGACCGCGCGCCCGCCGCGCTCGGCTATCCCGGTGACGCTGAGATGCCTGTCGATCTACCGCGGCAATTGGTGTTTCCGCTGTGGCGCGCGCGCGGCTCACGCCCGGCGACGCAACCAGGCGACTGATCGACCGCGCCGCAACGCTTTCGCGAGTTCGCCGCGCCGTTCCTGTAACGCCGTGCGCCGCTGTTGCGCTGAGCGGTCGACCCGTGCGGCGTCGCTTCCCTCGTCCCACAGTTTTTGGCGAGGGGACGGTTCGCTGCGCGGGGGGTCTCGTCCTTCTGGACACAGAACTCCTTTTCAAGAACTACGACAATGCAACTCCAACCTCGATCCCACTTCTTCGCCCACCTCAGCCTCGTATCGCTCTCCCTGCTGCCACTCGCGTGCAGCAGCGGTGGCGGCGGCGCCGCCGCCGGCAGCGGCAACAACAACCAACCGCTGACTGCGGCTGACCTCGACGGCCGCTGGAACATCACCACGCGCGTCGCCACCGTCACCGGCACTCCTTCGAGGAATGAGACCGTGGGGCAGACCAGCACCTTCCTCGTGACCATCACCCTGAGCGGCAGCACGGTCGTCATCCGCAGCGCCGATGGCTCGGTCGACAACGCGCGCCTCGACGGCAGCCGCGTGCGAGCCTCGATGGATGTGCAGAACCCACCGCTGATCGCCACCACCGTGACCGACTTCGGCGTCGTCAACCGCCAGCTCGACGGCACCTTCACCACGACCGAAAGGAACAACGGCGCGGTCGTGAGCACTGTGGTCGAACGCTTCACCGGCGCGCGCGCCGCGGCTGCGGCCGTCGACACCTTCTTGTCGAACGTGCAGCTCAACGGCGGCATCGCCGCGACACGGATGACCGGCGCGCCCCCGGCCGCCGGCAACGGACCCGCCGTGGTCCCCACCAGCCCGGGCACCGTGATCAACGGCGGCACCAGCCAGGTGGCGATCAACTGCGCGAGCGGCATCGACGCGCTCTTGGTGTCGGTCGCAGGGACCGACGGTCACTACCGCATCCCGCTGGGCTCGGTGCAGAACCTGATCAACCTGGTGGTGTCGTTCGGCGCCGACATCCCGAGCGAGAACTTCCAGTGTGTGTACGCCGGCGAACGCAACGGCCAGGTCGGGCCACCCTCGCCGGCGACCGTCGTCCGCCGCGGTGTCGGCACCGGCCGCGTGCAGCTCAACCTGTCGTGGGACTCGCGCGCCGATCTCGACCTGCACCTGATCGAGCCGAGCGGTACCGAGATCTGGTATGGCGCCACCACCTCGCCGAGCGGCGGCGCGTTGGACCTGGACTCGAACGCAGGCTGCAGCGCCGGCATCAGCAACGAGAACGTCACCTACGGCAGCGTCATGCCCCCCTCGGGTGAGTACATCGTGCGTGTCGACAACTTCGACGCCTGCAACGCAGAGGCCTCGAACTTCGTCGTGCGCATCAACATCGAGGGCCGGCCACCGATGGTGTTCAACGGCACTATGACGGGTGCTGGGTCAGGCGCTGGCGCTGGTGGCGGTCAAGAGATCGCGCGCTTCAGCTTTTGAACCGCGGCGTGCGCTTCGCGCGCTTTGAGTAGACCACTGCCATGCGACGATCTTTTTCATCTGCAAGCGTCGGACAGCGCTGCTTGCTCTTGCTGGTTGCTGGCAGCGGGTTGGCGCTCGCCGCACTCGCGCTGCGCGAGGCGGCGACGGTGACCTTGGTCGAGAGTGACGCCGGCACCGCGGCCGTAGGCAGCAACGATGCGGCACCGCCGCTCGTGCTGCGGACCGAAGCGACCGCCAAACTGGAGCAGCCGCGGTCACGGCTGACGAACGACTCCGAGCCCGCGCGAGAACCACAACTCGCGAAGCCGACCGCGCAGCTCTTGGTCCGAGTCGACGCCGAGCCTGAACGTGCGCGCCGGGTGTGCCTGGTGATGACCGAGACGTCGCGCGCGACGCCAACGGTGATCGAGTCACAGCGCACCGACGAAGGCGGGGAGACTCGCTTCGCGCCGTGCAAGACCAGTGACACGACCGCCGCGGTCGACTTCGGCTTTCCAACCTGTGGCGCGTACGCACAACCCATCGACGCCACGACGCGCGCCACCACGCTCGTCTTGCCCGAGCTTGGCATGCTGCGCTTGCGCGTTGTGGAGGGCGAAGACTCTCCCCTCACGCAGCCCGCTACCGCCGAAGTGCGGGTGCTGGACGCGATTCCGCCGGCCACGCGCACGCACATCCAGCTGCTCGCCGATGGCCAGGGCTGCCTCGTGGTCGAAGCGGCGGCCCTCGATCTCGAGGTGCGCATCACCACCGCCGATGGTCGTGTGTCCCAGCCGGTCCGCGTGCGGGGCCCGGCGGTCGTCGGCGGTGACAGTCAATGTTGCATCAAGCTGCCCGCGCCGCGCATCCTGCGCGCGCGCCTGCTGGATGGACGCGGTCAAGTGTTGGCGCAGGCCAAGGTCGCCGTGCACGTCGAAGGCAGCGGCGCTCGCCTGGCGGGCGATGTGATCGCCGACCAGCAGGGCGTCGTCGCGTTCCGCGCGCCTGCCTCTCCCGGTCGCGGGCGCAACCTCGGCCTCATGTTCCTGGCACATGACGCGACTGACAGACCCTGGCAGGGACGCGCCTTCGTCGACCTGCAGCCCGACGCCAGTCCCATGCTCGGCGACGTGTTCCTGCATGAGCCGCCCACGATCGTCGCCGGTGTCTGCGTCGACCGCGATGGCCTTCCCCGCAGCGATGTCGTGCTGCGCCTGCAGGCTGAGCAATCGATGGCGACGGACAAGAGCGGACGGCGCACCGACGCGTGGGTCGACCTTCCCTTCGCGCCCGTGATCTGCCAAGCCGACGGCCGCTTCTGCGCGCTGGGCAACGCCCCGCCGGACTGTCGCCTGCGGCTGATCGCGTTGGGACAGAACGTGCCGCCACACGTGTTCGAGGCCGGCGCCGCGAACGTGCGCGTCGTGTTGCCTGGCCGTATCGGATGGCCGGGGGCAAGGCCGTGAGCCAGATCTGATCCGGCACGTCCGGTCCGTCTGATCGTGCCGAGGTCATCCGCGACAACGCCGCAGCGACTGCGTGACGACGAAACCTCAGCCCTCGCGAAGCGTGCCCTGCCGGTGCTAGCATCCAGTCGTGCAGCACACGCCAAACCTCGACGCGATCAAGCGAGTGCTAGGCAACGGCCCGCCGCTTCGCCTTGCCGTGCTGTTTGGATCCGGGGCTCGCGGCACGCTTCGACCCGACAGCGACCTCGACATTGGCATCGTGCCTAAGGACGCCGATCTCACGTTCAACGCCGAAGCGGACCTGCAGACGGCGCTCGAGCAAGCGTGCGGCCGAACCGTCGACCTGGTGCGCTTGGACAACGCTTCGACTCTGCTGCGCGGACAGGTCGCGCGCGACGCTCACCTCCTACTCGAAGCGAGCCGAGGTGAGTTCGTCCGGTTTCAGGTGACCGCGACGATCGAGTATCTCGACTTCCTACCCTCTTATGACTCGGCGGCCGAGCGCTTCCGGCAGAGTCTGATCCGGCACGCCAATCCCGCCCGATGACCGATCGCCGACTCCTGCTGAAGAAGATTGCGCGGCTGCGGGAGAACCTGAGGTTGCTCGAACAGCGTCGGACGCCGTCGATCGATGAGTTCCGCAGCCGCGACAAGCAGGATCTCGCTGCGCTCGCTTTCATCGTCACGATGCAGGAGGCCATCGACATCGCCATGCACGTCGCGGCGGACGACAGGTTGGGCTTGGCCGGCTCGTACGGCGAGTCGTTCCTGTTGCTGGCACGCAACGGCGTGATCGCACAAGAGGTCGGCCAACAACTCGGCCGGATGGTTCAGGTGCGCAACCGAATCGTGCAGGGCTACTTGTCGATGGACTTCGAGGTCTTCTGGCGCGATCTACCCGGGGGGATCGCCGCGCTCAACGAGTTCGCGGTCGCGCTTGCGTTGCGCGCCGGGCCACCGTCCGATCCGTAGCTCAGAAGCGCCATGATCCACATCGCACGTCCCGCCCCCACCGAGCACGCCGAGTACTACTACAACTACGTCGGGCAGGTCCCCGGCGATGACGCGATGAGTCACCTCGTCGCGCAGGCGGCGGCAACCCACGACCTCCTGGTCGGCGTCGGCGAGGAACGCTCGGCGCACCGCTACGCGCCGGGCAAGTGGAGCATCAAGCAAGTCGTTGGCCACTTGATCGACGGCGAGCGCCTGTTCGCGTATCGCGCGCTGGCGTTCGCGCGCCGCGACCAAGGCGCCCTGCCGTCGATGGAACAAGACGAGTGGATGGCCGCTGCTGACTTCGACGAGCGCAGCTTTGCCAGCCTGGTCGAAGAGTTCCGCTGCGTGCGCGCCGCGACGATCCCGTTCTGCATGAACCTCAGCCAGGACGCACTCACGCGCACCGGCATCGCCAGCGGCAATCGCTTCACCGTGCGCAGCCTGGTGTGGATCGTGGCCGGGCACGAGATGCACCACCTTCGCATCCTGCGCGACCGCTATGGAGTCCACGCATGAGGCGAGCCGACGCCGAGGCCCTCTTGCGGCAGATGACACAAGGCCAAAGCCTGCTCCGGCACGCGCGCGCCGTCGAGATCGTGATGCGAGCGCAGGCCCGCGCGCGCGGCGGTGACGAAGAGCAGTGGGGCATCGCCGGCATGCTGCACGACGCCGACTACGAAAAGTGGCCAGCCGAGCACCCAAGCCGCATCGTCGCCGCCCTGCGCGAGCGCCACGAGGCCGACCTCGCCGACGCCATCGCCGCGCATTACACCAAGTGGCAACAACCGTACACGACGCCCATGGCCAAGGCCCTGGTCGCCAGCGACGAACTCACGGGCTTCGTCATGGCGTGTTCCCTCGTGCGCCCCGACCGCATCCTCGGCCTCGAAGTGAAGAGCGTGCTCAAGCGCTTCAAGGAGCCCAAGTTTGCCGCCACCGTGGAACGCGACGAAGTGCTCCGCGGCTGCGAAGTGCTCGGCGTGACGCTCGAAGACCAGGCCCGCTTCATCATCGAAGCCTTGCGCCCGCACGCGATCGAACTTGGGCTGGCTCCTGGTTCGGGCGCTCCCGAGACGCCACGCGCCACGCTATCAGACGGCGCCAAGTGACCCGCCCGGTGTTGGAAGGGCGGCCAGTAGGAAGCAGCGCGACGGTCAGCGGCCCTGAAGCTCGTCGAAGACCTGGCGCACCTCGGCCCACAACTCGCCCCACGCCGCGACTTCGTCTGCCGGCAGCACGCCGCTCGGTTTCAGCTGGCGCAACGGCTCGAGGTCAGGCATCAGCAGCCATTGGCTGAGGTTGTGCCGCAGCTCGACGACGGCTCGGGCCTTCTCCTCATCCTGCTCTTGCAGGCCGCGCAGGACGCTACGCATCAACGACAACGCTGCTCGAGACGCTTCGATGCGCTTTTGCGGACTGGCCGCAGCACCGACCGGCGCGTCGCCCGCGATGAGACCTACAGCGGCACGCACCACGTCGATGTACTCGCGGCCGATCGTGCCACGCTCGCGCCGGTAGATCGTGTCGAACCAGGTGAACGCCAAGAGCGCATCGCCGCGCGCGAGGGCCACGCTCGCCAACTCGATCGCCTCGTCGCGGTTATCCGGCAGGGGCGCACCGGCGGCGACCTCGTCCAGCCGCGCGACGCTCGCTTTCTGGCGCTCGATCCTGGCGATCCACTCCGCAGTCGGGTGCGGCCAGCGCAGTTGGCGCGCACCGAGTTCGGCACCACGGCGCACGCAAGCCAGCGCCGCATCAAAGGCGCCGCGGCAGGCGAGCATGTTGCCCAGGTTGCAGTGAGCCTCGGCGTAATCCGGTTGCAGCTCGATGGTGCGCCGATACGCCGCTTCGGCCTCGTTGGCGATGCCGGCGCGTTCGAGCGCCACGCCCAGCTGATACCAGGTCTCCGCATCGCTCTCGGCGAACGTCAGCACCTGTCGCTGCGTCGTGATCGCGGCGTCCAAGTAACCAAGCGCGACCTGCATGCTCGACACCGCGGCGTGTGTGGCGGGCGAACGCGGCGCCAGTTGCACGGCCTGTTCGCTCGCCGCCAACGCTCCCTTGGCATCTCCCGCCTTGGCCAGCGCGTGCGCGAGCAGCAGCAGAGAACGCGGCGACACCCGCAAACGCACGCCCTCCCGCGCGGCCGCCACCGCGCCTTCGAGGTCGCCGCTGATCGACGAAATGCCCGCCAGCGAGAGCCAGGCGCGTTGGTATTCGGGATCGGTTGCGATGGCGCGCTTCGCCAGCACGCGCGCCGGCGCGGTCTGGCCTTCTTCGAGGAACGCCGACGCCAGATCGACCAGGGCGTGCGCGTTGTCTGGGCGCACCGCAGCCGCCGCGGTGAACACCCGCGTGATCTCCGCGCGCGGCGGTTCTGGCAGTCCCATGAGCAGCACGCCCAAGTCGTGCGCAATGCTGTAGTCGTGCGGCTGCAGCCAGTGTGCGAGGCGATAGGTGCGCACAGCGGTCTCCTTGTCGCCCGCGGCCGCCACACACTCCGCCAGCATGCCGAGGCTGTTGCCAGCCACATCGGCCACCTCAGGGTCGGCAGCCAACGCGCGCATGGCCGGCAGCTCACGCAGGCTGCAGTGACGCCGCAATGCGACATTCCATGGCCGCGGATCGATGCCGTCGGCCAAGGCGAGGAGGCGTTGCCAAGTTTGCGGCTCTTGGCCACGGCGGGCACGTAGCAGGTGCACCCAATGATGCAGCGCGGTCGCTAGCTCGTGGTGCAATCGGCTACCCGTCAGAGCCGCGACAACGCGCGCCGAGTCGTCGGTGTCGGGATCGACGCCAAACAGCGCGAACAGCGCGCGATGATCCGCGTCGATCTCGGCCGGCGAGCGATCCTCACCACGATGCGGTCGCAACTCGTCGATGAGCGCCCGGGCGCTCGCATCGCGCAGCTCCACCTGCGCGTCGCGTTCGACCTCGGCGCGCACGACCCTGAGCCGCTGGCGCAGCTCGTCGGACACGTGCGGCGCGCCCGCCAGTTGCTCGGCCTCGCGCGCCACCACGGTCGCTTCACCCCACAGGCGCACCTTGTCCTGCGTCGAGGACTGCGCGCGGTCGCGCAGGTCGATCAGGCGCGCGAGCCCGGCGTGGGCGCGTTGTTCGGCGTCGGCACGCAAGGCGTTCTCGCGCCGCTCGTACCACACAAGTGCCCACGCGCCCGCCAACAGCGACGCGACGATGACGATGCTGGTGAGCAGCGTCGCGCGCCGCGCCCGGGCTTCTTGCGTCGCGCGCGCGTGCGCCTGCGCCGCCTCGATCGCCAACTCGCGCGCGCGCTGCTCGACCGCGGCCAAGTAGTCGCTCGCGGCCGCCGCTACCGCGCCGGCATCTGCCGGCCGCGACGCCGGATCGACCGCGAGGCAGCGATGCGCCAGCAGCACCAACTCGCCATCACCACCACAGATGTCGAGCCGGCGATGCGCATCGTCGAGCCAGGCGCGCGACGCGCGCAAGAACACTTCTTCGCGCGTCTGGCCCCGATACGGCGGCGCCCCGGTGAGGATCTGGCACAGGATGCCGCCGAGCGTGAACACGTCGGTGCGCGCGTCGACCTGCTCGACGGCGCCCCGCGCCTGCTCGGGTGCCATGAATGCGGGCGTCCCCGCAACCCGCGGCGAAGCGCGGTCGTCGGCGTCGTCGCGCTCGGCGCGCAGCGACTGCACGGCGCGAGCGAAGCCCCAGTCCAGGATCTGCACCTCGCCGAACGCGCCGAGCATCACGTTGGCGGGCTTGAGATCGCCGTGCACGATGCCGCGGCTGTGCGCGAACGCCATCGTCTCGCACACCCGCACGAACGCGGTGATGGCGTGTCGGCGATCGGCGCGCGCGCTCGGTTCGTTGGGCCGTGCGGCACGCTGCAGGAGCGCTTGCAACGACTCGCCCTCGACCAGCTTCATCACGTAGAAGAGGCGACCGTCGTCAGTCGTGCCGAGGTCGTGAATCGCCACGATGCCCGGGTGCTCCAGCGCCCCCATCACGCGCGCCTCGTGCCGGAACAGCTGCTGCAACGCTGGGTTCGCGCTCAACGAGTGACGCAGAAACTTGATCGCCACGTCGCGCTCGAGTTCACCGTCGCGGGCCCGCGCCACCACACCCATGCCACCCTGCGCCACCAGCTCGACGATTTGGTACTTGCCCACCTTGCTGGGCAGATCGGCGAGAGTCTCGGCGCGCGGCCCGGCCAGCTCCAGCGCGGGGGCCGCCGGCGACCCGGTGGCGGTGCGCCCGGCGCTCATGCCAAAAGCCGTGGCGATGCCCAGGTCGAGCAAGTCGTCGAAGGGCTGGTTATCCGAGGATGTCATCGTGACCACGCCTGGTCTGCCGGGGGACGCGAATTTGGGCTTCAGATCTTCGGTTGCGAGGTGCAAATCCCCCTGGTCCCGAGATTGGTCCTGAGTTCTCGGGCCGCCGCCAAACGGGGAGCCGTTCATGCGGGGACATGTGCAATGGAAACGCCGGTCTCACCGCAGGCTAGCCAGCAACTCGACGCACAGTCGCTCGACCTCGGCTTCGCTGGACATGGGGTGGTAGCCGGCCATCACCTCCAACAACACGGCGCGGAACTCCTCGCGCGCCTCGCGCAAGACTTCGTACACGCGCTCCACGGAAGTGTCGGTCGCGACCGCGATTTCCCTGGGTGGCATGCTCTGCTCGAACCGCATGGCGAGCGCCACAAACCGACGCTTCGCTGCTGGCGAGCGCTCGGCCCGTTCGCCCATGCGCGCGCGGGCTTCTTGCACCACGGCCTCGGCCCACGCGCGATCGAACACATGCGACAGCGTGGCCTCGGAGTCGGCAATGTGGTCCATGTTGATCTCGACGGCCGCCGGTGCGTCACGACGGCGCGCCAGCTTGCGCTCGCTCATCAGCGCCACATTGCGCGTGATGCCAAACAGGAAGGCGCGGAAGCCACCGGGGCTCTTGGGATCGACGCGTTCGAGGGCGCCGCCGCCCTTGAAGCACTCGACGAAGACGTCGCTGGTCGCATCCACCACGGCGGTGTGATCGAAGGCCAAGCGCCAGCGGGCAGCCAGGTAGGCGCGAATCACCGGCCCGTAGGAACGGGCAAACACATCGCGATCGAGTGGCCGGCCGGCCGCGGCGCCCAAGACCAGGCTCCACGAGGTGACATCCGCGGAATGCACGCGGCAAGCATACTCGCGCGGCCGAGCCGCAACCGACGAGACGCGAAGGCGGCCAACGGGCGGCTCGGCCGCGAGTCATGAGCCGTAAGACGTAAGCCCTAAGTCCCAGACCGCTGTCTGACCGCCTGACAGCGGTCGTGGGGTGCGCGGCCTCCTAGCCAGCGCAAACCGGGTTGAGCGGCGAGGCGGCGGCGTCGCCGGGACGCAGCCCGGGCAGCCAGGTCGCCAAGTCGGCCCGTTGACCAGCGTTGCTTGGCTCGACCACGCGCGCGCCCTCGGGCATGAAGATCACCGTCATCACTTCGCGTGGGTTCTCGCTGCGGTTGGCGCCGGCACCGTGCAGCGTCCAGGCGAGATGGAACGACGCGTCGCCAGCGCGCATGGGTCCAGTCCCGGCAAGCGCATCACCGCGTTGCGCCACCAGCGCTTCGAGTTCGGCATGCGAACGCGCCGAGATCGGCGCCGACGACAGAGGCCCGGCGCGGTGCGTGCCGATCGCAAACCGCAGCTCCCCCATCTGCGGCGTAATGTCGACCAACGGCATCCACAGCGTGACCATCTCTTGGTCGATCGGCCAGTAGTGCTTGTCTTGGTGCCACGGCGTCGGGCCACCGCCCGCCGGCTTGATGAGCGCTTGGTCGTGATACAGCCGCACCGCGGGCACGCCCAGTAGCAACGCGGCCAAGCGGCCGAGGCGGGGCGACCGCGTGAAGCGCGCGACCTCGGCGTCGACGCGCCACAGGTTCATGTGCTGCGCGAAGGCGCGCGCGTAGGCGGTGCCTTCCTGCTCGGTGGGCACGAGGGCTGGAACGCGCGCGATCGCGCGTTGCACGGCGGCGCGCACGGCGAGCACTTCGCGCGCGGACAAGACGCCGCGCAAGGTAACGTGGCCATCGCGGGCCAAGTCGTGCGGCGCCGAAGACGGGAGCGCGAACTCGCCGTCGAGGGGCAGATGCGGATCGCAAGACAAGGGGGTGCAGCATCGTGCTGATCGACTTCGATGACAAGGCGCGGTCACCCATACGCGGGCTCCACATGCGCGCGTCAACGACTAGCATGCGCGCTCGATTCACCACCAAGCTTCACCCATGCACGAAACAGTCCGCTTCTCCAACGGCAAGGCGTCGGGTCATCTCGAGCGGCCGGCCAAACCGAGCACCGCCGGCGTCGTCGTCATCCAGGAATGGTGGGGGTTGGTGCCGCACATCAAGGATGTCGCGGCGCGCGTGGCGAAGGCCGGCTACCTGGCGCTGGCGCCGGATCTCTACCACGGCAAGAGCACGGTCGAAGCCGAGGAGGCGCAGCACTTGATGCAGGGGCTCGACTGGAGTCTCGCGGTGCGGGAGATCACCGCCGCGGTCGCGTTCTTGCGCGAGCAAGGCTGCAAGAAGGTCGGCGTCGTGGGCTTCTGCATGGGCGGCGCCTTGTCGGTGCTCGCGGCGGCCAACGCGGGCGTCGACGCGGCGGTGGCGTTCTACGGCTTCCCGCCCGACACGGCCGCCATCGACAAGCCGTGCCCGCCGACGCAGATCTTCTTCGGCGCCAACGAGGACTTCTTCAACGTGCCGAACGCGCAGGCGTGGGCGAAGGCGCAGGCAGCACAGGGCAAGGCGTCGGCGGTCACCGTCTACCCCGGCGCGGGGCACGCGTTCTTCAACGACACGCGCAAGGATGTCTATCACGCCGCCGCGGCGAAGGACGCGTGGGCGAAGACGCTCGCGCACTTTGAGACGTGCTTGCGGGGATAACGTCGTTTGCGGTGGCTGGCCATACGCAGCACCGCGATTCGGATAGCCCGACGCTCGGTCCGCATATACGTCACGTCGGATCGGACCGAGAAGCTCTCGCACCGACGCATCTAGGCACCCGCCGCGAACGACGTAGTCTTCAACGCCTCGTCTCACTGCTCTAATCTGTGTCTGGGGCAGCTCTCAGCTCGCCTCAACCGATCCATGCGTGCTCTCTCTCTCTCGGGTGTTCTAGCCTTCGTCGCGTCCGGAGCGGCGCAGGGTGTGCCGCGCTACGAAGCCGTCGTCAGCATCGTCGCCAACATCAACGGGTCTGAGGGCCTGTGGCTCGCAAGTCGCAGCCGTGCGTGCGCGGCAATCAGCGGCTTGGCCGCGGCGGGCAGCGCCGGCTTTGGTGTCAGCTCGGTCCAGCTCGATCCGTGCGACGATCGCATCTGGCTCGGCGGCATCAACAGCAACGGCAACACCACGGGCCAGGTCAACTCGATCCGCATCAACGGCACGGCCGCAGCTGGTGGCGTCGTCGCCCCCAGCTCCTTCGTGCAACACGCCATCGTTCCCTCGGGTAGCTCGGTCGCCGGTATCACGTTCGACGACAACGGCGATCCGATCGTCGTCAGCGGCAGTTCACGCGCCGGCGGCGTGTTCCGCATCAACCGCTGCGCGCCCGGCGCGGCGGCGGTGCTGATCGGCCAGGTCCCATCCGGCACGCACAACGCGATCTGTCGCGACCTGCGCGGCAACCTCTACGTTGGGATGTTCGGCGTGGGTCAAGTGTGGTGCATGACCAAGAACCCAGACTGCACCTACGCCGCGCCGGTTCTGCACGGCACGGTCCCGGTCACCAGCGTGAGCGGAATCGAATGGTGCCCTGACAGCGGCGGCGGCCAGCTCTTCATCACCACGTTCGGCGTGGTGGGCAATGCCATCTTCAAGATGCCGGCAACGCCGTGCGGCGGCGGCGGAGTCGCGGTCGTGGCCTCCGCGACCGTCGGATCGCTCAACTACAACGACTACGACGTCAACAACAACGACTTCTGGCAATGCGGCGCCGGCGTCGATCCCGACCTCGTCGAGACGATGACCGTGGCCGGCGTCAACACGCTGGTCTGCACCTTGGGGGGCGGCAGCGTGGGTTTGCCGTCGTGCATCGACGTCAGCGACTGCGTGAACGCCGAGACCGGCGCCATCCCGGACTGCCCCGCGCGCGGCTCGCTGATCTGCCTCGATCTGAGCACGTGCTGCAACCCCGGCGACCTGGCGGTCATCCACCTGATCTCGCCCGTGTCGGTCCCCATCATCATCGCGCCGGTCGGCCCGAACGGCCGTCTGTCGGTGAAGTTCAACGTCACGCTGCCGCCCGGCTTCCCAGCGGGAGCGCTGGTGTTCGCCAGCGCCTGCGTGAGCGCCACGGGCCTCAACATCGGCCCGTTCAAGCGCTGGCCAGGCTTTTGAACCGCGGCGCGGCAAGCGCGACGCAGTTCAAGCGAGCCAGCAAGCTGGCTCGACGTTGAATGCTGCGGCGCGCCGGCGCGGGGTAGATCGGGCGAGCCACCGGGACTGCCTAGTGGCTTGCATCGAAGCGCGGTCTCTGGTCGCGTAGGAGGATGACTCCGCCCGGCATCTACCCCGCGCTCGAACCGTTTCACAGTGAGCGTGTCGCCGTGTCGAAGCGGCACACGATCTACTTCGAGCAGTGCGGCAATCCACGCGGCGTGCCGGTGTTGTTCGTGCACGGGGGACCGGGGGCGGGGTGCTCGACCACCGATCGCCGGTTCTTCGATCCGGGTGCGTTCCGGGTCGTGCTCGTCGATCAACGCGGCGCCGGCCGCAGTGCGCCGCTCGGCGAGGTCGACGACAACACCATCGACGACCTGGTGGCCGACTTCGAACGCATCCGCCGGCAGCTCGGCATCGACCAGTGGCACGTGTTCGGCGGCTCGTGGGGCAGCACGCTCGGCCTCTACTACGCTGAGCGCCATCCCGAGCGGGTGCTGTCGCTGTGCCTGCGCGGCATTTGGTTGCTGCGCCAACTGGAGGTCGACTGGTGGCTGTATGGCCTGCGCACATTGGCGCCCGAGCTGTGGCGCACCTTTGCCGAGCACCTGTCACCCGACCAGCGCGGCGACCTGCTGAATGGCTACTGGCAGCTGTTCACCAGCAACGACGAGCGCGCGGCGCGCGCGGCCGCCAAGGCCTGGGCGACCTATGAAGGCTCCGCCTGCACGCTGCTGCCAAATCCCGAGTTCATGCAGTTGCTCACCAACGACACCACCAGTTGGGCGCTTGCGCGGCTCGAAGCGCACTACCTGCGCAACCAACGCTTCACGCCCGACGACCGCCTGCTGCGCGACGTGGCGCGCATTCGGCACCTGCCCGCGTTCCTGGTGCATGGCCGCTACGACTTGGTGTGCCCGCTCATTGGCGCCGACGACCTGCACCGCGCGTGGCCCCAGGCGAGCTACGTGATCGTCGACGACGCCGGGCACAGCTCGCACGAGCCGGGGATCGCCAAGCAGCTGGTGGCGGCGATGGATCGGGTGGCGCGCACGGGAAGCCCGCGGTTGTAGCGAGCGCGCGGCTCCCGGGGCCATGGCAACGCCGCATGAACGCCGCGGCTCGCGTGGGAGCCCGTGCCCAAGGTTGGTGCGGGGTGACCCGAGGCGCGCGGATCACGGAGTTGTGCCTGAGCCCCCGGCCGAGTAAATACTCCGGGGCCTGCCCAACGCCAACGACTGGGTTTTCCCAATGGCGTTTGCCTCTCTCCCTTTTCAGCAACAAGAAAGCTCTCCCATGCTCCGTTTCGGATTCCTCGCCGCCGCTCTCGCGGCTGCCGCCACGACTCTCACCGCCCAGTGTCCCAACGACGAGTGCATCAACGCCATCGTTGTCGTCGGCGGACTGAACGGCCCGTACTCCACTACCTGCGCCACAACCTCGGTGCCGGCGTTTCCCTGTGCTCCGGGCGGCAACGATCTCTGGTTCGTCTACAACCACACCGGCGGTGCGGGCCCGGTCGCGATGGACACGTGCACGGGTTCCACCTACGACAGCATGATTGAGGTCTTCACCGGTGCTTGCACCACCTTGGTCTCGATCGCCTGCAACGACGATTCCTGCGGCTTGCTATCGTCCGTGACGATTTCCGCGACGCCGGCCACCACCTACATCATCCGCGTCGGCGGCTTCGGCACCGCGACGGGGACGTTCAACTTGCGGATCGCTGCCCCAGCGGCCTGCCCCCCTGCTGACGAATGCGTGACCGCGATCCCGGTCGGAGTGGGTCTCAACGGCCCTTACAATAACGCCTGCGCTACCACCTCCGTGCCAGCTTGGCCCTGCGGCCTCGGTGGAGCCGACCTCTGGTTCACCTACACCCACAACGGTTGGAACGCGACGATCGATGCCAACACCTGCACCGGCACGGCCTATGACAGCACGCTCGAGGTCTTCAGCGGCGCCTGCACCAGCCTGACGTCGCTCGGCTGCGACGACGACACCTGCGGCGCGCAGTCGCAAGTGATCTTCAGCGCGACCCAGGGCACGACCTACTACATCCGCGTCGGCGGCTTCAGCGGCGCCACGGGCAACTTCGGCCTGACGATCAAGATCGCCGGCTCCTTCACGTCAATCAGCCCCGGCTGCGGTGGTAGCACTCTGGTCGGCACCTCGTCGGCGAGCTCGGGTCTGCCTGAGATCGGCAGCACCTTGACCCTCACCGTCACCCCGGCCGCCGGCATCGCGCAAACGATCTGGCTCGGCTTGCCACAAGCGCCGGTCACCCTGTGCCCAGGCTGCGCCCTGAGCTGCACCATGGCCGTCGCCCTGCCGGGCGGTGGGGTCGCGAACCTGCCGGTGCCCAACAACACCGCCCTGTGCGGTGCTTGCTTGTGCTTCCAAGGCGCGACCATCTACGTGCCTTCGGGCCCGGGCTGCAGTCTCGGTAGCTTCTCGTTCACGCTGACCGACACGATCCAAGTCCTGATCGGCTGCTGATCAGACCGTAGGGTCACGAGCAGGACGAATGTGTCTGACACATTCGTCCTGCGTTCGTTCATGCCTTGACGAAGCGCATGGCGTAGTTTTCCTTCAAGAACGCGGTGTCCTCGTCGCGCACCTTCTTGAAGCCACCAGCCTCGATCTCGCGCGTCACTTCGTCTTGCCCGGCACGCACGTGATCGAGGATCCACGGCCGACTCACGCCCGGGATGCGAATGAAGTCGACGATCACCAACTGCCCGCTCGGCCGCAGCGCGCGATGGATCGACGCCATGGTGGCCTTGGGGTACTCGAAGTGGTGGTAGGTGTCGCACACGAAAACGAGGTCGACGCTCGCGTCCGGCAGTTCGACGCTGCGCTCGCTGCACAACACCGGCTTCACCTGGGCCAGCCCGCGCTTTTGCGCCACGTCACGGATGTGCTCCACGAACTTGGGCGCGATGTCGACCGCGTACACCGCGCCATCAACGCCGACCTTGGGCCCAAACAAGAACGTGAACAACCCGGTGCCCGCGCCCACGTCGGCCACCGCCATGCCGGCGCGCACGTCGCTCAGCGCGGCGATCTTGGCACGATGCGCAAACACCTCGCGGCTCTCACCCTCGAAGCGCTGCTCGTACTTCGCGATGTCGAGCGCCGGGTCGACGAAGTCCTTGTTGATGCCAGGCTTGACGCTGGCCTCGGCACCGGTCGGCGCACCATGGCACGCGCCGAGGACAACGAGAGCGAGGAACGCATGCGCGATGGGGCGAGACATGGACGCTAGCTTGGCGCGAGAGCGCCCGGAAGACAAAGAGCGAACGCACGCCGACTGTCTTGGTCCGCCGCCAGCAATCCCTCGAGCAGGCCAAGGAACAGATCAGGGGTCTTGCGGTGCAGCTTGCGTTGAGCCGGTGATGCCACCGACAGGTGAGCAGTTCTCTCTGCTGCGCCGTGGCCGATGCCGCATCCGCGGCGGCGGCCCGCGCGAAGGACCCTTGAGTATGCGGACCTTCGCCGACCCCGAGACCCTCCCAAGCCTTCACGCCGTGCCGAGGGTCACCTTCTCGATCGACATCGCGAAGCAGCATCACAAGTTCAGTGCGGCGCATTTCTTGATCTTCGACGACGGCACCGCTGAGCGCCTCCATGGGCACAACTACCAGGTGGCTGTGCAGATTGCCGCCAGCGACGCGCGCAACGGCCTGGTTGCCGATTTCAAGCGAATCAAGCCGGCCGTCAGCGCGATCCTCGAACGTCTCGACGAGCGCATGCTCGTTCCCGGCGACCATCCCGAGTTGTCGTGCAAGCCCTCTGCCGATGGCAGCGTCGAGATCCGCTACCGCGACCGGCGCTACGTGATGCCGGCGGCCGATGTCGTCGTCTTGCCGATCACGAACACTAGCTCGGAAAACCTCGCGGCGTGGATTGCGGACGCTTTGGTCCAGGCTCTGCGCTCGTTGCTCCCGGACTTGCACCCGTCGACCATCGAGGTCAGCGTCGAAGAGACCGCAGGTCAGCGAGGCGCTGTGCGCCTCGACTTCTCGAGCTCGGAGAGGCTCGCGGTCGCGTAGGCGACCGGGGGCCCTGTCTTCCGGCGATCCCGGCTGTCGGTATCCCGGTCAACGACTTACCCGCATTTCAAACAGTGGCTTTCAACCATGACCGCGATCTACCCTACCCCTCCGCCTACAATTTGCTTCTCGACTCGCAACGCGCGGCCACTCACGGCCGGCACGAAGCAGCCGGAAGCGGTAAGCCGGCGTCCAACACGAGCCGCCGCCGTGACTGCCGTTCGCACGTTGATCGAGTGGCTCGGCGACGACCCAGATCGCGAGGGCCTGCGTGAGACTCCCGACCGCGTGCTGCGGGCGCACCAAGAATTGTTCGCCGGCTACGATCAGGATCCGGTTGCGATCCTGGCCAAGAGCTTCGGCGAAGTCGAAGGCTACAGCGGTGCCGTCATAGTGCGCGACATCGGCATGCAGTCGCATTGCGAACACCACATGGTCCCGTTCACCGGTCGTGTGCACATCGCGTATCTGCCGAAGGAGCGGGTCGTCGGCCTGAGCAAGTTGGCTCGGCTGGTCGAGGTCTTCGCGCGGCGCTTGCAGATCCAGGAACGGCTCACCGCGCAGATCGCCAATACACTGCAAGCCACGTTGCAGCCTCGAGGAGTGGCCGTTGTGATCGAAGCCGAGCATCACTGCATGACGATGCGAGGCGTCAAGAAACCGGGTGCGACGACCGTGACCACCATGGTCACGGGCATCTACGAGGAAGTTGCGGTCGCCAGGGCAGAGATCCTTCGCGAACTGCGGGGTGCCTGAGTGAGGCTCCGCCTTCCCCCGAGGTGCAGCGTGGGCGACACGCTTGCTCGCTTAGGTGTCGGGTCTCTCACCCGCGGCGACTCCGCCACCAGCGACTGCCGCGGATCGACAGGCCGCCCCGCCGCCGCGCGTTCAGGATCGTGAGGCCGATGGACAATCCGACCGTGGCGAAGCGCAGGGCATTGGCCGCGCTATCGCCCAGTGCGGAGTCACCCATTCCGAACAAGTCCCACGCCAAGTTCATCAGGACGTGGAAGGAGGTCGGCACCCAGAGGTTCATGCCCCATTCGACGTAGAGCCAGGCAAACCACATCGCGGCGAAGCCGAGAGCTGCCCGTGCAGCGCGTAGCCGAGGAACATCGGCACCGTGCCCAGCAAGCCGACCGCGACGGCGCGCGCGGGGTTCCCCGTGAGCCCGAGTGCACCGAGTGCGCGGCGTGGGCCGAAAAACAACGCGGCCAGCAGCAGAGGGGGGAACCAGTAGCCGGTGTAGTGGCGGAGCGTCAAGTCGACGAGACCACGCGGGCCGGCGCGGTCGAAGCCCAGGGCGTCGAGTAAGTAGGGCCAGCCGAACTCGACGAGCGCGAACACGCCCAGCGTCGCGAAGGCCACGGTGCTTGGCCTTGGCGCCTTACCATCTCGGATCCGTGCAACTCACGACGGAAAGTTGTGCGCCAGGGTCTCCGCCACCGGCGACAACCCGCGGAAGCCGATCAGCGCCAGGGCTTGGTGCCACAGCGACAAGAAGACGCCGAGCATGACGACACCGAACAGGCGCAGCGCGAACCAACGCGCCAACGCCCAACTGTCGCGGCTCGCGCTCGCTGCATCCAGAGGCGGCGTAAGCAAGGCGCGTCGGAGCATAGCAAGTCGCGTCGAGTGCGCCTGGCCGCCAGCCTCACATGCTGGTGCCGATCACCTGCAGCATGCGCGCGGGGATCGGCGTCGGCGTCAACAAGGTAGGCAGGCTAGCCGTGCCGAGCGCCGACCACTCGACGCGCACGTTGTCCTCGGGCACGTCGGTGCGGCCGCTGCCGAGCGCCCACACCAGACCGGCCGAGGGCAAGCACGTGAAGCGGATCGAGCCGTCGACGACGCTCTGGCCGGCGGGGTTCGGCACCGACACCCGCCGAATCACGCCGCCGAGCAGCGACGTGGCGTACACGTCTTCGCTCGCGGCCGTGCTGATGCCGGCGCGCTCCGACCACGCGACGAACAGCGGGTCGCCCACGACCGCCACGCTCTCGATGTTGCGCACCGCGTTGGCGACGCCGGTGCCGACGTTGTTGGTCAGCATGGTCGCGACTCCGCCATTCTCGATGTCGAACTGGAAGACGTTGGCGTCCTCGAACAAGGTCGACGGGGTCACGACGCGGCGCGCGGTGAACACGGCGAGACCTGACAGGGGCACGCGGCGCAGTTGGAACTCCAGCGCCGGCCACGGGTCGGTGGTGGCATTCAGGGCGCCGGTGCGCAGCGCCGGCGCGGTGCCCGCCGAGAACTCGGCGCCGGTGATGTCCTTCAGCGCCACGGTCGCCGCCGTCGCGTCGACGCCCACGAAGTTGTTCGCCGTCGACAGCGCGTTCGAGCGCACGAAGTACCACCACTGGCGACTGCTCGACCAGAACTGCCCGCGCGTCGTCAGGTCGGCGGTGGTGGTGACGGGCGTCACCGCGCTGGTCACGGTGTTGAGCTGGTAGAGGTTCTGGGTCGCCGGGTCGACCCCAGCACAGAACAGCACCGTGGTCGCGTTCAGGAACGTGACCTCGGAGTAGAACATCGCGCCGACGACGGACACCTTGGCGGGGTTGGCCGTGCCGTTGGCCACGAACACCCCGGTGTCGGCATTCATGCCGAGGAACGCGAGCTTGCTGCCGCCGGGCGACATCGCCGCCTTCATCCCGAACGACGAATCGAGCAGGCCGCTCGGCGTCACTGCTGAGTAGCCGAACTCCGCAAGGCTCGTCGCAAGGGCGAACTGGGTGACGTTCACCACCGCCGGCACGCCAGCGTTGTTGCTCAGCCGCACGATGTCCATCTCGGCGCGACTCGATGTAGCGTGGCTGCCGATCGGAAAGTAGGCGACGCTCGCGTCGCGGCTCACGCGCCAGCTCAGCGGGTAGATCCAGCGGTTGACGCCGTTGCTCGCCGTCGTGTTGGGCACCGTCAACGCCACAAGAGTCGCAGGCGCGGTCAACGAGGTCCAGTACCAGCCGCCCGTGCCGCCGACGAAGATGAAGTTGGCGGTCAGGAACGCCGAGCCGTCGAAGTAGGTCGAGCTCAGGGGCGTGGTCGCCGTGACGTCGATCGCCGGCGCCGAGGCGTCGGTGCGGAACGCCAACACACGATCAGCCACCGCGGCATTGGTATCGCGCGCGATCACGACGCCCCAGACCCCGTCATTCGAAAACGCGGCGCGCGGCATCAGGTTCGACGCCGGCGTGTTGAGCGGACCGGTGTCGACCACCAGCGAATTGGGCACGATCGCCGCCACGCCGGTGCTGCGCCGAAACGACCACACGTTGAAGTGCCGCTTGTTGCTCGCCTGGCGCACGAGGCCGACGTCGTAGCCATTGGGCAGCGACACCACCTGATACGCCGGATTGGCGCAGCGCTTGGCGACGCGACGCTCGGTGAACATCTCGATGTCCGAGTTGTGCGAGATGCCGGTGAATGGCCCACCGTAGCCCTCGACGAAACCTTCTTGCCCGCGCGGCTGAATGCTCTGGAAGGCAAACCCTGGGAGGCCCTGGCTCACCGGCGCGCCGATCGACGCGTCATCGACGACCTGCACGTCGTTGTCGCCCGACACGGGCGATCGGTTGGTGGCTTGCACCAACTGCACCTTGCAGATGCCCTGGAACGGACGGATCTCGAGGTCGTTGTCGGCCAGGTAGAGTCTCGGCCCGGTGAGGTCGACGTCGATGGTTTGCAGGTCGAAGCCGCCGCCGACCAGGTTGATCAGGTTCGGCACCGGAATCGAGATCGTGGTCGTGCCGTTGGCACCAAACGCGCCGGTGACGAACGTCTGGAACGTGTTGAGGTCGAGCCGAAAGAGGCCGACCACCAGCGGCAGACCAAGGTCGATCGCGCTCGCCGTCGGCAAGGAGAAGAGCGCCTCGTAGTAGTGACCGACCGCCGTGGGCGGATGCTGCACGGTGATGACCATGGTGCTGCCCAGCTTGGGCGGCATCGTCAGGCCCATGGTGCGGCCGGTCTGTGCCGAGATCGCGCTGGCAAGCACAATCACGGAAGCGGCGAGCGAGAACCGGGAGGACATCAAGCGCAGGATGACACGCGGATCGCACTCTGCCAAGACCTGGGTGTCGCGCCAGCCACGCGGCGAGAGCATGGTCGCGATGACATGGTCGCCCAACCGACTCCGGCCGACCGAGACAAGCCGCCGAGAGAGTGGGACGACGCCGGCGCCGGCGTTTACTTGGCCTTCAGCTCGATCACCCAAGGCCGTCCGCTGCCGCCAGACGGCGACAGCGCGACCCTGGCGTCGTCGCCCGCGCCGATCGCCTCGACGAACACATAACCGCGCCCCTTCTTCTCCCACGCGGCCGTGCTGGCGCCGAACACGCCGTCGCCCTTCTGGCCGTCACCATTCGCGCCGTCGTCCAGCATCGGCACCGGCGTGAAGGCCTGGCTGCGGCTGTCGCTCGCCCACAGCGTCGCGCGCGCCGCGCCGGTGACCTTGGCGTGCACTTGCACGCTCACCCGACCGTCGCGCTCGACCAGTTGGCAATCGACCGACTCGACCGACGGCCACGCACCCTGCATGGAGGCATGTTCCAGAACGGCCTTGGTGCGGCTCTCGACCACGGCTTTGAGCGCGTCGAGGCTGCGCACGAAAGCGGCGTGGCCATACAGCGCCTTGTCGTCGTCACGCACCAAGGGGTCGAGCTTGCCGCGCATGTTCTCGACGAAGGGCGACAAGACGCTCCAGTCGAGGCCCTCGCGCACCATCGCGCGCACGTAGGCGAGGTAGCGCGCCTTCCACGCAGAGACCTTCAGAAGGCGCGCTAATGGACGGTCGCCGTCTTCGAGCGCGAGCGGGCTCGAGGTCGGACTGGCACCGCCCATCGGGCGGGCGGGACGCGGGGGCGGGGTCGGCGCGTCGCCGGACGCTGGCTCATTCGTAGTTGGTCGGACAAGAGGCGGCGCCCCGTCGGGCGGCGCTTGGTTTGGCGGTCCACGCCGCGCCCCGCCGCGCCCGCCACCGCCGCTTCCCATGATCTCATTGCTGTCATAGGGCAGCGGGCGGAAGCGCCCGTCGGGGCCTTCCCACAACACGAAGTCACTGCCGCGGCTGCCATAACCGTCACCGTCGAGCACGACCGCGTCGAGCGCGAGGAAGCGCAGCGTCGCGTCGACGTCGAGCACCTTGGGCAGCTCGCTTTCCAGTTGCTCGAGGGGCGTCTCGTTCAACACCTTGGACATCGCGATCAAGTGCTGCCAGGCCGCGTCTTCGTCGTCGACCGAGCTCTTCAGCTGATAGCAGGCCTCGTAGTCGGCGCGCTTGTCGCCCAGGTACGCGAGGCCGCTGCCGCGGAAGTTGGCAGGCGCCTTCCAGCGCACGCCCTTCCTGGTGCCGAACTCATCGTCGATGAACTCGTTGTTGAACTGCTGCACGTTGGCGTAGACGCCCCAGTTCTCGCCGTTCACCACGAGCCGAACGAGGTTCGCCTTGAACGCCGCGGTGAAGCGGCGCGCCACGCAGGCATGAATCGCCTCACGCAGGAAGGACGCGTCGGCGTGCGCATTCAGCAGGTTGAGCGACTTGTAGCCGTACAGCCGCTGGTCTTTGCGCACGAGGTCGAGCGACAACGCGAACGACTTCTTCTTGCCACCCACCGTGAAGTACGACGAGTTGCCGCGGAAGCCGACGCCGATGTCGGCGTACTCCTTGCCATCCACGAACATCGTCGCCGGCACCTCGACGTCGGTGCGATAGAAATCGACGCACTCCTCGAACCAATCCGGCTGCGGGAAGGTCAAGAACAGCGTGCGGATGACGCCAGGGTCGTAGAGGCTGGCCTCGGGGAAGGACTCGACGTCGCGCGGACTGATCTGCGACGGCGCGCGCGGCGCGTCGACCGTGGGTTGTTCGTCAGGCGGCCCACCCGGACCACGCCCGCCACGCCCGCCGCGCCCCGGCCCCTGCTGGCGCCGGTTCTCTTTGGCGAAGGCGCGCGCCGGCGCGCGCTCCGCCGCGTCGAGCACGCCGTCGTGGTTGACGTCGAACTTGCCCTTGATCGCCTGCTCGCGCCCCGCCGCGCCACCAGGTCCACCCGGTGCGGCGGGCGCACCTGGCTCGCGCGCCGGCTCACGCCCTTCCGGCGGTTGCGCCGCGAGCGGGGCGAGCGACAGGATCGAGGTGAACGCGAGGCCGCCGAGGCGAGCGACGAGATGACGCATGCGAAGTCCAGCGAGAAGGGCTGGCCCGCCAAATCGACGTGGCCACGCGCCGATACATACGCGGCGCACAGATGACTTGACAGGGGCGACCGCCCTATGGCCCTTGCGTTGCGCGACGGGCTAGCCGGTGGCCTGCGTGCGGCGGACCTTGGCGCGGTGGCTGAACGACGCCTTCACGTCGGGTCGCCCCATGTTCGCTACGGAACAGTTGGCGCACACGTCGCGCAGTTCCATGTTGTAGAGCTGGCGGCGCAGCTCTTCGTACGGCTTGCCGGTCCAGATCTGCTCGAAGTTGTGCGTCTTGAAGTCACCGAACGAGGTGAACTCGAACCACGACCCGCACGGGAACACGGTGCCGTCGGGATTGACGTGGATGTAATAGAACGGGAAGTAGCACGGCCGGTTGTGGTGGTCCTTCTCCTTGGCCTTGAGGAGGAACTCGCGGTTCTTCTTGTTGAGGTAGTCGGCGACGTCGAGCGAACTCGCGGCCAGCGCCGCAGGCGCGGCCAACGCGCTGCCGCCACCCTCGTTGCTGCGGTGCGCGTCGAGGTCGGCCTCGGGCGTGTCGTGGATGTTCTCCGGGATCGCCATCGGCATGCAGGTGTTCATGCCCACGGCCTTGGCGGTCGCGTCCATCTCGGCCAGCATCTCGTTGCACAGCTTGGGGTCGTTGAGCAGCGTCTCGTCTTCGATGCCGAGCCCACCCATCACCGCCATGTGCACGAAGTTCATGTCCTCGACGCCCTTGTCGCGCGCCAAGCGAATGAGCCCCGGCATCTCCTTGATGTTGCAGCGCATCAAGACCGCGGTCATCGACAAGCGCGGGAACGGCGACCCGGTGCGCTTCTTGGTCTCGGCGATCAAGTCGAACGCCGCCATCAACCGGTCCCACTTGGCCGGCGTGCGTACGCGCTCGAAGGTCTCCTTCGTGCCTCCATCGCATGAGATGGTGAGCAGCGGCATCTGCACGTCGATGATCTTCTCCAAGATCTTCGTCGTCAGCGCCATCGCGTTGGTCGAGAAGTGGAAGTTGGGCACCTCGTGCTTGCGGCACAGGTCGAGCGCGCGCGGCAGTTCCTTGGCGAGCAGCGGCTCGGCCGACGACGACAGCACCACATCGTGCGCGCGCGGGAAGAGGTCGTTGCCGACCTTGTCCAGCAGCTCCGGGCCCATCTGCGTCTTGTTGGCCACAAAGTGCGGGTGCGCGAAGTGGCACATGATGCACTTGAGCTGGCAAGTGCCGACCATGTCGAGCTTCACGCGCAGGAAGCGCTTTTCGCGGATAACGGGCATACGGGGTGAGGCAGTATAGCGGTGAGGGTCAGCACTCGCGCCGAGGCGTTGTGGATCGCCGCCGATGCGTGCGTCCGCATTGCGAGTTGCGGTCTGGGTCTAAGACGGGACCGTCTCGCTTCGAGGCACTCGCGCCGCACAAAAAAACTTTCGCAGCGCGCGGTCAGCCCCGCTCACTTGTCGCCCCGCTTCACTTGTCGCCAAGGTCGGCCAGCACCTGCTCGGGATGCGCGCGCGCATCGACCTTGTCGTAGACCTTCACCACCTTACCGTCCTTGCCAACGACCACGCTGACCCGCTTGGGATGCGTCGCCTTGGCGTCGTCGCACGCCCCGTATGCCATGCCGAGCTTGCGCTCGGTGTCACACAGCAGCGGGAAGGGGAACGCGAACTTGTCCTTGAACTTCTTGTTCTCCGCCGGCGTGTCGAACGACACCCCGACAACCTGCACGCCCTTGGCCTCGAACGCTTGGATTCGATCACGGAATCCACATCCCTCCGCAGTTCAACCCGGCGTGTCGGCCTTGGGGTAGAACCAGAGCACCAAGGTCTTGCCGCGGTAATCGGCGAGGCTGCGCGTGGCGTTGGTTTCGTCGGGGACTTTGAAATCAGGGGCGACGGTACCGGGGGTGAGCATGCGCGCAGTTGTAAGCGGTAGGCTTGCCGCGGCTCCAGCATGTCTCCCCCGCCACGCGATTTCGACCTCCCCGACACTTGCGCGCTCAGTGCCACGCCGATCGCCGTCATGCGCTGCGAGCAGCGGCTGCATCACGAGGCGCCGCGGCAGGCGCGGCTCGACGGCGCGACCGAAACAAACGACACCACCCCGCGCGGCGCCGTCGTGGTACGCCACGGCCTGCAGAATCTGTTGCAAGACCTCGACGGCTTCAGCCACGTGTGGCTCGTGTTCTTCTGCCACTTGAGCCGCGGCTACAACGACTTGGTGACGCCGCCGCGCGACACGCGCAAGCGCGGGCTGTTCGCCACGCGCGCGCCTGACCGACCCAACCCGATCGGCATGTCGGCGGTGCGTCTGCTGCGGATCGAGAAGCGCGTGCTGTGGGTCGGCACACACGACCTGCTCGACGGCACACCCATCCTCGACATCAAACCGTATGTCGCGCGCTACGACGCGATCAGCGATGCGCGCGCAGGTTGGGTGGAGACGATCGTCGACGACGGCCGCCCCGACCATCGCGCGTGGTGGCGCGACAAGGGCGAAGACCCGCCGGCGATCTATCGGCAACGCGGCGTGGAGTGAGTGTCGAGTGAACGATGATCTACGGCACGAGCCGCAGCTTCACCGCGTTGCTCGCCCCAACCACGCGACCGCCTTGGAGCACCACGAATGCGTGGTACAGCTCGAAGCCCACCAACGCACCGGGGAGCCGTGGCAACACGATGCTGGCTTGCGCACCCCCGGTGGCGTCGAGGCGGCCGACGGTGTTCTGAAAGATCGGTCCGTTCGCCAGCGACAGGGTGGTGGAGAACCAACCATCGGGGTTGAGCGGTACCTGCTGGCCGCTGCGCACAAAGCCCGGCGTCGTCCCAAGCGAGCCGGCGACGACGTAGTCACGGTTGGCGGACGTCGTCCCCGCATCCAGGGCGAGGAACTGCACGCCGCCGGTCGCCACCGAGATCGCGGGCTCATCGCGCACCAGCCACTGCTGCACACCCTTCCTGATGGTGAAGTGATCACGCACCGTGCTGGTCGCGTCGACGAAGCTGGCGTCGAGCCGCCGGCCGTCGATGTCGATCACCAATGAGCCCAGACTGTTCAACGACACCACGTGCGCCGGGTGATTGAGCAGGCCGCCGCTCGTACTGCCCGAGCTGCCGGCGACGACGTACACCGCGCCGTGGTTCGGCGCCAGGCCCGGCTTGCGCTTGATGTACGAGCCATCGCCAGCCTCGTTGCCGTCGCCGCGATCGAGCTTCATCTGGGCCGTCAGCGTCGACGACAGGCCGTAGTGGCCGTCGAGCAAGAACGAGCGCTCGTAGCTGTGGCTATGGCCGGTGAGCACCAGGTCGACGCCGTGCGCTTCCAACACCGGCAGCGCGTTCTCGCGCATGTCGCGCATGCGCCCGTCACTGTCGATTGGATTGTCGGAGTCGTGCGAGCCCTTGGAGTACGGCGGGTGATGAAAGAACGCGATCACCCACTCGGCGGTGCTGTTCTGCAGGTCGGCGTTGAGCCACGCCAGCATCGCGCCGGTGGGTGAGCGGTCGCTGTCCTGCGAGTCGAGGCACACGAAGTGGACGTGGCCGTAGTCGAAGGAGTAGTACGCCTCGGTGCCCGAGAGCAGGCCGCCCGCTTGGCCTTGCGTCGGCAAGTTGAAGATGTCGTAGTAGGGCCCCGTCGCCAGCGACGAGCGTGCGTACACGGCGTCGTGGTTGCCC
>JANPER010000029.1:0-14286 GCA_031423015.1 Planctomycetota bacterium
GCCGCTCGCTGCCGGCGTTGCGCGGCAGAACCTGTCCTCAACGTGGCAAACACCACGCCTCCGGGAGAACCTGCCGCGCGCCTTGGCACCGTGCGGCATAGCGGGCTTTCGCTCGCTCCCTCGTGAATAGTCCGGGCTAGCCGCGGCCGGGCCGCGCGGTTTCGATGATCTTGGCGCCGCGTCTCTCACGCCGGGCGTGAGTCGATCGAGGCCGCTGCTGGTTGGCACTTCTTGGCCTCAGTTGGTCGCCTCGCCGCCGCGAACTGGTTCAGCGTGCTCTTGACACGCTCACCGCAACGCTCGACGGTAGCGACCATGGCATACACGCCACCAGGTCGCACGCGCGAGAAGGTGTTCCGCTTCATGCGTGATCGCTTGCTCGCCGGCGCGCCGCCGACGGTGCGCGAAGTGCAGGATGCGATGGGCTTCGAGGCCGTGGAATCGGCGCGGCGCCACCTCGACAGCTTGGTGGCCGAGGGCAAGCTCAGAAAGACGCCCGGCCTGTCGCGCAGCTATCGCCTGGCCGAGGACCGCGCGCGACCCGTGCGCACTCGCACGGTGCCGCTGATCGGCCGCGTGCAGGCCGGCGCCCTGCACACCGCCATCGAGTCGCCCGACGGCTACGTCACGATCGAGAACGATGGTCGCGGCGAGTTCTTCGCGCTGAAGGTGCGCGGCGACAGCATGGTCGACCTCGGCATCCTGGAGAACGACGTGGTCATCGTGCGGCGGCAAGAAAAAGCCGAACCGGGAGACATCGTGGTCGCCCTGGTGGGCGACGAGGCCACGGTGAAGACCTTCCAGCGCCGCGGGCGCCGCGTAACCCTGATGCCAGCGAACGCTGACTACAAGCCGATTGTGGTCGACGCCAGCGCCGTGCAGATCCTCGGCCGCGTGGTCGAGGTGCGCCGCCGCTTGCGATAGCTCCGCTGACACCGCCGCAACGGCAATCCGGCGGTAGGATTCGGCGCGCGTCCAGTCCTCTACTCATCCTCATGCGCATTCCACTTCTCTTCGCACTCGTCGCGTCTCTCGTGGCGTCTCTCGCCGCCCAGCCCAACGTTCGCCCCGGCACTAATGTCAAGAACACGATCGGCGGCATCGGCTCGCCGAGTCCCGTCAGCGGCGGTCGGTTCGGCGCGTTCCCCGCGGGCCAGCAAGCCTTCGGTGTCACCACCACGTCATGCAACGTGGGCACGGTGAACGTGCCGTGGCTGGTCGACATGAACGTCGACCACCCGCAGATGGGGATGTGGCTGTATCGCGACTACAACGGCCGCTTCGAGCAGATCTCCCTGTTCCAAGGCTTGAAGCACGGCTTCGTCAGCACCAACTCGCCCGATCCCAGCTGCGGCAGCTGCCCCGGCGGTGCGGGCACGTCGCTCGTCATCGGCTGCACCGACACGTATGGCGCCGGCCTCAACTACGACCACTTCTACATGGCACCGCCGAGCGAGATCAACCCGTGGACCGGGTTGTGGACGTCGCGCGGCTCGCACTTCGACCGCGGCTTCCCAGTCGTTGCTCCGCCACAGAACAGCGACAACGTGCGCAGCCCGATCAACTTCGGCACCACGGCCGGGTATCGCAACCTGGTGTGGGACTCCGAACTCAACGTCACCGGCGCGACGTTCTGGGTCAGCGGCTACTACGTCGTGCTCGGCGAACCCGAGGCGGTGCGCGAGAACAACTTCGACACCCAACGCTTCACCACGAGCTGGAACGGCACGCAGTGGACGTGGTCGAGCACCGGCGCGCACTTTGGGACGCCCGCGATCTACCGCTGGGCCGGGGCCACGATCAACTCGGCGACCAACGGCACCGATGACGGCCGCTTCTATGTCGCGGTCAAGGTGACGGGCCCCACGAACGGGGTCTATCGCTACGAGTATGCAGCGTTCAATCGCGACAACAACCGACAGGGCGGCGTGGTGCGCATTCCGGTGTGCGCTGGCGCGACGATCAACAACATCTTGTTCCGCGATCCCGACCAGACGGCTGGAAACAACTGGACCGTGAGTCGCACCGCCACCGAGCTGGTGTTCACCGCGCCCACCGCCAACGCCAACAATCTGACTTGGGGCAACCTGTTCAACTTTGGCTTCGACTGCGATGCCTCGCCCGCGGCCGGCAACGTCAGCGTCGACCAAGCCCTGCCCGGAGCCGGCAGCGCATCGGTTGCCGTCGCATCGAATTGCCCGCTGGACGCGCGCAACCTCTTCCTCGGCCCTGGCTGCGGCACGCCGACCCCACCGCGCCTCGCGGCCAACGACCAGGCGCGCATCGGCAACGCGACGTTCGCCCTCAATGTGAGCGACGTCGCGGCGGGCTCCACGAGTGTGATCCTGCTCAGCCTGCTGCCCGCCAACATCAGTCTTGGTGCGTGCACCGTCTACGTCGATCCAGCGCAGGTCCTGCTGACCACCTCGATCACCGCTAATGGCTCCGGCGTGGCGACGCTGCCGATGCCGGTGCCCAACACCCCGTTCCTCGACGGCGGCTCGTTCGCCGCGCAGGCAGCCGAGCTGCAAGTCGGCGGCGCATTCAACGGGCAGTTCGACTTCTCGAACGGCCTCAAGGTCAAGATCGGCATCCGCAACGTCGGCTGCCAATGAGCGATCGATAGCCGGCGCGGCATGACGAACTCCGGCAACGACGGCGTACTGCGCGCGATGACCGACGACGGCGCCTTCCGCGTCATGGTCGCGCGCACCACCGAAACGGCGCGCGCGGTGGTCGAGGCGCAGCAAGTAGATGGCTTCGCGGCGCACCAGCTCGGCGAGGCTGTGACCGCCGCGGTGTTGGTGCGCGAGACGATGGCGCCCGGCCAGCGCGTGCAGGTGATCCTGGGCGACGGCGCGGGCAGCTTGGTGGTCGGCGATGCGTGGCCCGAGGGACGCACGCGCGGCCTGGCGCAGGTGAAGGACCGAGCGCTGGGCATCGATCTCGACGTAGGCGGCAACTTGCGCGTCGAGCGCGCGCTGCCGCGCGGCGGCTCACACAGTGGCGTGGTCGAGGCGCCGCGCAACGGCGGCTTGGACGGTGCGCTGGCGACGTACTTCGCGCGGTCCGAGCAGGTCGAAACCTTCCTCGCGGTCGCGTGTGTGACCGATCTCTCGGGTAGCGACAGCGTGCGCGCCGCGTTTGGTTACGTGATTCAGCTGCTGCCCGAACTCACCGAGCCGCCGTTGCAGACCATGCGCGCGCGGTTGGCGCAGTTCGGCGACCTGAGCACCTGGTTGCGGGCGCAGGGCGACGATCCGCAGCAGATTCTCGATGCGCTGCTCGCGGGGTGCGCATACACGCCGCTCGCTGCGTCGCCGCTCATGTTCGCCTGCCATTGCAGCCGCGAGCGGGCGATCGGCGCAGCCGCCGCGCTGGGTGCCGACGACCTGCGCCAACTGATCGCCAAGGCCGAGACCCTGCGCATCCACTGCGACTACTGTCGCGAGCTGTACGAGGTCGGGCCGAGCGACTTTGCGCAGATTCTGCACGGCGCGTAGCTGTCCTGCGGCGTCCCTTCGCCGTGCCCCTTCGCCCCGCCCCTTTCCTGGGGGACGTTTGACTGCTTTGATGGCGGCATGCCCGCCGCCTCTTTGCGCGACCTCCTGCACAGCGGCCAGGTTTGGCGTAGTGGCGCGAGCGCCACGACGACCACGACCTGGAGCCTCGGCCACCTCGCCGGCCGCTACGTGGAACTCGCCGCGCGCGGGCCAGCCGCACGGCTGACCTTCGCCGCGCAGCTGGTGCTCGACGCGCAGCTCGCGCGCGAGCCGGCGGCGTGGGTCACGTCGACGACCTCTTGCTTCCATCCGCCCGACCTCGCCAGCAACGGCGTCGACCTGAGCGCGCTGGTGGTCGCGCGCGTACCGTCGGTTCCCGCGCTCCTGCGCGCAGCCGAAACGTTGCTGCGTGCCGGCGCGTTCGGTGTCGTCGTCGTCGATCTCGAGAGTGCGGGCGCGCCGCACGACGTGCCGCTCGCGGCACAAACACGGCTCGTGGGTTTGGCGCACAACTACGGCACGCTCCTGCTGTGCCTCACCCGCAGCGACGACTCCACGCCGCACGCGCTCAGCTCACTGCGCGCCGAGGCGAGCCTGCACTCGCTCGGCGGCGGCATGTTCGAGAGTCGCCTGGAAGTGGTGAAAGACAAGCGCGCCGGCCCAGGCTGGCGGCACGCGACGACGTGCCGCGGCGCGCTAGGGATGTAGGCAGGACGAATGTGTCAGACACATTCGTCCTGGTCAGGCCCCTACAGCAGGGCGATCAGCCGCTCCACCGCGGCGCGCACGAAGGCGGGATCCTCGGCGTGCGTGTTCATCTTCACGACCTCCATAGTCTTTGGCAAACTCGCCTCGAGCGCGGCGAAGAACGCCTGGTCGCCGGCCGGGTCGCGGAGCGGGCCACCTTCCTTGCCGTAGCGACTGGTGCCCGCGAGCGGCAGCATCATCACGGCCTTGCCCAAGGTGTGGTGCAAGCGCTTGCCGATCTCCTTGGCGACGCGCACGAACTCGTCGGCGGAGAGGCGCGGCGCCAGAACCACTGGGCTGTGGAACACGTACGCGTGGTCGCGCCACGCGGCTGGCACCGTGTTCGGCTCCACCAAGATCCCGAGGTGCTCGGTGCCGCCCGGACACAACACTTGCGGCAGGCCGAGATCTCCCGCCACCGTGAGGCGCTCGGGCGTGCCCGCGCGCAGCCCGTGGAACAGCTCGTCGCTGATCTCACCCAGCGCGTAGTCGAACACCGCGCCGATGATGCCTTCTTTCATCATCTGTTCCATCGCGCGGCCGCCGCTGCCTACCGCGTGAAACACGATGACCTCGTAGCCCTTCTTCGCGAACAGCTCGAGCGCACACATCGCGCCCTCGGTCAGCACGCCCAGGTTGGTCATGCCGATCAGCGGCTTGTCGCGCTTTTCCGCCTTCACCACGCTACCGACCTGCGCCATGCCCCACGCCGCGCCCGCCGCGTTGGCCAGGATCTTCCGCGTGAAGTCATTGAGCCCGAGGATGTCACCCACGGAGAACATCATCGTGATGTCCTTGATGTCGACGTAGGCCGCGGTGTTGCCGCTCGCGACCGTCGACACCATCACCTTGGGCACGCCATACGGCAGCGCACGCATGATCTGCGTGCACGCGGCCGTGCCCTGCAAGCCACCGAGCCCGAGCAGCGCGTGGATCTCACCGCGCTCCACGCCCGCGAGCATCAGCTTGGTGGCGCCCGCCACCATCACCGGCTGCGCCGCCTCGCGCGTCGGCTGTTTCAGCAGCACATCCAGCGCCGTGCCACCAGCGCGCGCGACCTCGGCGCGGGCGATGTCGGCGCGCGCCGCGGGCGTGCCGAGCACGCCGAGGTCCACGAGGAGCGCCTTGCCGCCAAACGCCTCGATCTTCTGCCGCAAGAACTCAGCCTCGGCACCCTTGGTGTCGAGCGTGGCCAACACGGCGACGGTCTTGGTCATGACTGCACCTCAGCGCTTCTTCGCACCGGCGTTCTTGGCGACGTTCTTGGCGATGTTCTTGGTGGGGCTCTTGGCGAGGCTCTTACCGCCGCCCACCGTCACGCCGCGGTTGAAGCGCAGCGCGCCAAACCGGCTGGCCATCTCGAACACCGCCTTCTCGATCGGAATGCGCTCGGTCGACGAACCCGTCCAGAACCCATCGCACGACGTGTGATCGAGCATGAACTGCGCCTCCTCCGGCGTCTCCATCGCCGCGCCATGCGCCACCAAGATGATGTCCTTCTTCAGCTTGCGCAGCTTCTGATTGGCCGACTCGGTGCGCGCCGCCGTCGTCTCGATGGTCTCGCCCGAGTCGTAGCCCTTGAGCCCACCCTTCGTGGTGCCCGCGTGGAAGCAGAAGATGTCGGGCTGCGCCTCCTGCACCATCTGCACGCTGTCCTCTTCGTCGAACGCCAGGCCAATGGTCACCATGTCGCGCTTCTTGGCCTCCTTCAGCAGGTCGATCTCGTGCTGGAACGTGACCCCCGACTTCGTCAGCACGCGGTAGATCTCGCTGTCCTTGTCGACGTAGCTGATCGATGGTCCGATGTTGGAGATCGAGAACACCCCCATCGCCTTGCAGCGCTCGATCACCGTCACCATGTCCTTCAACGGGTCGTTGGCGTTCACGCACGCGCACACGAACGACGTCCCCTTGAGCGCCGGCATGATGTCTTGCTCGGTGTAGTCGAGCGTTTGCTTGTTGGAGTCGAGAATGGGCCACAGCATCGACATCGTGCCCATGCCGTTCCCGCGCAGGCGAGCGCCGGAGAACGTGTTGATGCAGTCGACGCCGGCCTTCTCCAGCATCTGCGCCACCAAGCCGCTGCCGGCGCTGGCGATGAACACGGGCTGCTTGCGCGCGACCTTGGCGCGCAGCTTCTTGAGGATCTCGAGACAAGAGGTGCGAGGGACGATCACGCGCCGGATGCTAGCCGGTCCCGTCGGTGTGACCAGCAAGGTTGACGCAGCTTCTCACGCCTCGGACGGATCGCACCATGCCGAGCGCGTACGAGCGCTCAGGCTCGCAAGGGCGACACGCGATCCTGCAGCAGCATCGCCGTGACGGTCTCCATCTCCAAGGCCAGATGACGGTGCCAGCGCACCGCCGCGGCGATGCGGTCGAGCTCGCTCTCCGCGATCCGCAGCTGATTGTCGCGCTGCTGCACCCCGAGCAACACGCCGGAATCCACCACCAGCAGCAGCCAGTCGATCTCCACGTCGTAGCAACGCGCCACGACTTCAATGGCGATCCAGCGGGGCTCACTCGTCATCGCTTCCTCCAGAACGAGTGCATCGCGGGAGCCATCATGACCGAGGCAGCCTGGCACCGCCGCTCACCGTGCTCGGTCCTGCCCCTTCCATCTCGCGCAGCAGTTCCAGCTGGCGCGGCGACAGATCGGCCGGCAGCGCGTAGCGCACGACGAGGTAGAAGTCGCCCTGACCACCCTGACCGTCGGCCAGGCCCTGGGCACGCAGCCGCAGCTTGCTGCCGGCCTTGCTGTTCGGCGGGATGCGCGCCGCGGCCCGACCGCGCGGCGTGCGCACGTCCACCTGCACGCCGTGCACCGCCTCCCACGGCGCCACCGACACGTCCGCCTCCACGTCGGCGCCATGCAAGCGGTAGGTCTCGCCCGAGCGCAGCGCGATCTGCAGCAAGAGGTCGCCGGCCTCGGCGCCCGCGTCGCCAGCTTCGCCCAGCCCCTTCAGCCGCAGGGTCGTGCCGTCGCGCACGTCGTCGGGAATGGTCAGCGCCACCGTGCGCTGTTGGCGCACGGTGCCCACGCCGGCACACGCCGGACACACGTGCTCATCCAAGAAGCCGACGCCGCCGCAGCGCGCGCACGACGCCGACGTGGCCAGGTCGAACTCGCGCTTGCCGCCGGCCACCACCTGATCCGCGCTCAGCTCCAGCGACGCGCGCACGTCGGGACCCTTCTCGCGGTAGCGCGGATGCCGCTGCGGCCGGCCACCCACGTCGCGCCCCATTTGATCACCGAAGAACCGGCTGAAGAAACTGGAGAACGCCCCCGCGGAGTCACCGTCGCCGCCGAACGCCTGCGCGAACTCCTCGGGGTCGACGCCGTGCGATCCCGGTCGGCCGCCGGGCCGTGCCCCGGGCTCGCCGAACTCACGCCACCGCGCACCGAGCTGGTCGTAACGCTTGCGCTTCTGCGGGTCGGTGAGCACTTCGTACGCCTCGCTGACCTGCTTGAACTTCGCCTCCGCCGCGGCCTTCTCTTTGTCTGGATGCCGATCCGGATGCCAACGCATCGCCAGCTTGCGATACGCCTTCTTGATGGCATCGGCGTCGGCGTCCCGCGCCACATCGAGCACTGCGTAGTAGTCCTGGAACTCCACTGCGGATCACCGATCGAACGAACGAGCACGCGAGGCGCACATCGCGCCACCGAACCGAGGTCGTGATCTTGGCACAAACCAGGCCGCCGAAACAGCGCGGGCGCGCCTCACGCCAACAACGCCGGCACCACGTTCCCCGCCACGTCGGTCAGCCGGAAGCGCCGGCCCTGGTGCTTGAAGGTCAAGCGCTCGTGGTCGACGCCCAGCAAGTGCAGCAACGTCGCGTGCAGGTCGTGCACGTGCACCGGGTCGCGCGCGATGTTGTAGCCAAGCTCGTCGGTCTCGCCGTACACCGAGCCCGCGCGCACGCCGCCGCCGGCAAGCCACATCGAGAAGCAGCGCGGGTGGTGATCGCGGCCGAAGTCGGTCGCCGAGAGGTGCCCCTGCGAATAGGGGGTGCGCCCGAACTCGCCGCCCCAGATCACCACCGTGTCGTCTAGCAGACCGCGCTGCTCGAGGTCGGTCACCAAGCCCGCGCAGGCGCGATCGGTCTCCTTGGCCTGCGCCTGCATGTTGGACGGCAGGCTGTCGTGGTGGTCCCAGCCACGGTGAAAGAGCTGCACGAAGCGCACGCCGCGCTCGAGTAGCCGGCGCGCCAGCAGACAGTTGGCGGCGAAGCTGCCAGGCTTCCTGGCTTCCTCGCCATACAGCGCGAAGGTCGACGCCGGCTCTTGCGACAGGTCGGTCACCTCGGGCACCGACGTCTGCATGCGGAACGCCAGCTCGTACTGCGCGAGCCGCGCGGCGATCGCGGGGTCGCCCTCGCGCGCCAGCGCCTGCCGCTGCAGTTCCTGCACCGTCTGCATCCAACGCGCGCGCTGCGGGCGATCGACGCCCGGCGGATCGGCGAGATACAGCACCGCGTCCTTGCCGGCGCGCAACTGCGTGCCTTGATGCTCGGCCGGCAAGAACCCAGCGCCCCACAAGCGCGCGTAGATCGGCTGATCACCCTTGCCCTGCGTCACCAGCACGCAATACGTCGGCAGCTCGTCGCTCTCGTTGCCCAGACCATAGCTCAGCCACGCCCCGATCGACGGCCGCCCCGAGATCTGCGCGCCGGTTTGAAAGAACGTGATCGCCGGGTCGTGGTTGATCGCCTCGGTATGCATCGAGCGCACGATGCACAGGTCGTCGACGATACGCGCGGTCTCCGGGAACAGCGAGCACACCCACGCACCGGCGCGGCCGTGCTGCGCGAACGGGAACGGCGAGCCGACCATCGGCAGCGTCGATTGGTTGCCGGACATGCCGGTGAGCCGTTGGCCGGCGCGCACCGAGTCCGGCAGTTCTTCGCCCCGCCGACGCACGAGTTCGGGATTGTAGTCGAACGACTCCAGTTGCGACGGGCCGCCACTCATGAACAACCAGACCGCGCGCTTGGCCTTTGGCGCAAAGTGTGGGCCGACGCGCGCGACACCGTCGTCGCGCGCGACGAGCGCTCGCCACGCCGCAGCCGACAGCCCGAGGCCGGTGCCTTGCGTCAGCGACGCGAGGAACGCGCGGCGACCGAGGGGCACTGCGTGGTCGGGCAGCAGACTCATCGCACAACGGCACGCATGGAGGTGGAGTTCACGTTCGCGGCCATGCTAGCCGGACGTCGAGCCCGCCGTTCAGAACACCCACAGCAGCCCCTGCCCGTTGCCGCCCAAGCGACCGACGGCGTAGAAGTTGTTGGAACTCGGACTGCGGGTGATGTCGTGCGTGTCCATCGGCACCTGGAGGGCAATGATCGGCAGGATGAGCGGGCCGGGCAGAACCTGCAAGGCGTACCACCAGTAGACGGTCGTGCTGCCGATGGTGATGCTGCCGTAGGCGATCGCGATCGTGGGACTGATGAACGCCGCACCCCAGCACCGGATCGCCGGGCTTGCCGGCAGGATCGGATAGATCACCGGCGCATTGGGGATCGAGCAGTCCTGCAGTTCGAGGCCGTCGTTCCAGCGCGAGGCCAGGATGTAAGGCGAGCCAGGTTGTTTGCGCAGCAGGTTATGGGCACCCGTCGACGCCTGGTTCACCAGCGTGTTGTTCATCGTCATCACCGGCAGGAACGGGTTGCCGATGTCGAACCCGCGATGCAACCGCGTGCTGCTGGCGTTGGGTGGCGTGCCCATCTGGTAGAGAACGTCACCGACGATCTCCATGCCGTTGCCGTCTTGGTTGGCGGCGTAGTCGTTCCACACCGACGCCAAGTTCGTGCCGGTGCTGTTGACCTGAAACACGTTCAAGCCACTGTTGGTCTCGTTGTAGAAGAGCGCGCCGCCCACGGTGAGCGGGCGGTAGCGCATCCCGCGGTAGTGGTAGATCGAGCCGACGCTCGCGATGGCGTTCGGCGCCAGCGGGTTGCTCACGTCGATCATGTTGATGCCGCCGCCGCGGTGCGCGGTGAACAACCGGCCACCAAACTGCGGCGTGTATTCCGCCTCGAACCACTGATCGCCGAACGGCGGGTTGTAGCTGGTGGCGAGCGTCGGGCTGAACGGATTGGTGACGTTGACGACGTGCTGCCACCCGTCGATCTGATTGGAGATGGCAAGGTGTGTGCCGCCATTGATGGCGACGACGCTGCGCGGATCGTCGCCGGTGCCAGCAGGTAGCGTCAGCGTCGCGATCTGCGCGGTTGCGGTCGCGCAGAAGATCGCCAAGGTGGAAGCAAGGACGGGGACAGTCAGTCGGGTGTTCGTTTTCATGTTGGTCGAGTTCCTCTGATAGGTTCGTTGCTGGGTGAGTGACTCGGTGGTCGCAGGCCTGGACATCCCTCTGCCAGAAATGCCTCTGCGGGCAAGCGGAAGCCGGTCACTCAGCGCAGCGTCACGGCCTCATCGAGCGCCAGGATCGCGCTCCCGACCATCGTGCCCGCTGCCCATGCGACCAGGTCGAGAGCCGGATCAAGCGGCAGGTCGCCGACGCCAAGCAAGGCCGTCGCGCGCGCCGGGTCGACGGTGAAGGCTTGCGCCTGGGCGCGCCAGAGTGCGGCGAGTGCCTCGGTGCTCGCGGCGCCAGGTGGCTCACTCAGCACGAGGCGCGACATCGCCGACACACACGCGTCCACATCGCCACCGTGCGCGCGCAGCGCGCGCGCAGCGAGGCCACGCGCGGCTTCGACGAACTGCGGGTCGTTCATCAGCACCAGCGCTTGCAGCGGCGTGCTGGTGCGCTGCCGGCGCTGCGTGCACACCTCGCGGTCGGGCGCGTCGAACAGCGTCATCCCCGGCGGCGGCGAGGTGCGCTTCCAGAACGTGTAGAGGCTGCGGCGATGCGAGCCTTCGCCTTCGTCGCGTTTGTAGGTGGCGCCCGACTTCTCCTCCCACAGACCCGCCGGCTGGTAGGGCTTGACCGGTGGCCCGCCGCGCTTCTCCACCAGCAAGTCGCCGGCGAACAGCGCGGCGTCGCGCACCATCTCCGCCGACAGACGAAAGCTCGGCCCGCGGGCCAACAGCTCGTTGTCGGGATCACGCTCGCGCAAGGCCAAAGACGCCTTGGAATCCTGCTGCCACGTCGCCGAGCCAAGGATCAAGCGATGCAGCGCCTGGACGTCCCAACCCGACGCCACGAACCAGCGCGCCAACCAATCGAGCAGCTCTTGGTGCGAGGGGCGCGCGCCCTGCACGCCGAAGTCCTCTTGGGTGTGCACCAGGCCAAGGCCAAAATGCATCTGCCAGATCCGGTTGACGGCGACGCGCGCGGTGAGCGGATGGCGCGGATCGGTGAGCCAGCGCGCGAGGCCGAGGCGGTTGCGTGGTGCGTCCTGCGGCCACGACGGCAACGCGGCGGGAACGGCCGGTTCGACCGGCTCGCGACGCGTGTCGTAGGCGCCGCGCGCTAGCACATGGGCGGTGCGCGGGTGGTTGTCGCGCATCACCATGATCTCGGCGAGCTGATCGCGAAGCGTGGTGCGCTTGCCGAGGGCCGCGCGCAGCGTCGCCGCGTCGTTCGTTGCATCGACTTGGTGCGCGGCCTGCCAGTACGCGAAGAGGTCATCGCCCACCGCGTCGCCCGCCCCGCCAGCCTCCAGGGCACGCGCCAGGCGCAACCCGCCCGCGATGTGATCGAGTTCGAGCGACGTCAGCGCGCGCGCGTACACCCGCAGCTCGTCGACCTCACCGCCGGCGAGTCCGCGGTCGCGGAAGCGCGCGCCGACCACCAAAGCCTCTGCGCCGCCGCCGGTGATGGTCTTGGTCAGGCAATCGCGCACCACCTCGACCTCCACCACCACCCCGTCGATTGCGATCGCCATGCTCTTCGCGTCGCCGAAGCCATTCGACACGATCGCCAGGTGCACCCAACGACCCGGCGCCAAGGCTTGCCGCGCCCGGACGCGCACCGCGTTGCCCGGCCAGAAGTGAATCAGCGCGAAGCTCGGCTTGCCGTCCTCCAAGATCAGCTCGTAGCCGCGGCTGGCCGCGTCGGTCCACGCGCGCGATCGGTGCAGCACGACGGTGCGGTCTTTGATCGCGTCGACCTTTAGCCACAGCGCGATGGTGAACGGGTCGTGCGCCGCGAAGTCGGCCACGCCGGGCAACTTCAAGCTGTTGTCGCCGTCGAAGCGCAGCGCGCTGCCCACCTTGCCGGCCACGACGGCCGGCGAGCGATCGACCGTGCCGGGCTTGTCGGGTTGCGCCGCGTTGACGACCTTGTCGACCTCGACGGCTTCGAGCGGGAAGTGCCCGACGCAGCCGACCACGTCCGCCGGCGTCTTGTCCGCCTGCGATAACCACGCCGCGAACGCCGCCGGCCGCGGGCTCGCCGCCGCCTGCTCGACCTTCACCCGCGCCGCGCTCACCGCTTCCTCCGCCGCAGCGAGCGCCTTCTCCTGTTCCGCCGTCGGCAGCATCAACGCCGGCGTCGGCACCGCGTCGGTGAAGTGCGAATACAACCCGCTCTCGTCGATGTCGTCGAACAGCGCTGTCAGCGCGTAGAACTCACGCTGCTTGAGCGGATCGAACTTGTGGTCGTGGCAACGCGCGCAGCCGAGCGTCAGCCCCAGCACCGCGCTGCCCAGCGTCTCGACGCGGTCGCACACGTACTCGACGCGGAACTCCTCTTCGACGCTGCCCCCCTCGTTGGTCTGCCGGTGCAGCCGATTGAAGCACGTCGCCAGAATCTGCTCGCGCGTCGCGTTAGGCAACAAGTCGCCGGCGAGCTGCCAGGTGAGGAACTGATCGAACGGCAGGTTGCGCTGGAAGGCGTCGACCACGAAGTCGCGCCACGGCCACACCGCGCGATACACGTCGCTTTGATAGCCGTACGTGTCGGCGTAGCGCGCTGCGTCGAGCCAGTCGACCGCCATGCGCTCGCCGTAACGCGGCGACTGCAGCAGGCGATCGACGGCGCGCGCGAGCGCATCGGGCGCCGAGTCAGCCAGGAAGGCATCGAGTTCTTCGAGCGTCGGCGGCACCCCGGTGAGCGTGAACGTCGCGCGCCGCAGCAGCCGTGTCGGCTCGGCGCGCGGCGTCGGCGCCAGACCCTCGCGCAGCAGGCGCGCGTGCACGAAGGCGTCGATCGGGTTCGCCGCCGTCGCCGGCACCGGCACCGCGTCCGGCAACGGCACAAACGCCCAGTGCTCGGCGTAGCGCGCGCCCTGATCGATCCACGCGCCCAGCGTCGCGATCTCGGCCGCGTTCAGCGTGCGCCCGCTGTCGGCCGGCGGCATGCGATCCTCGTCGTGCGCGTTCACCCGCCGCCACAGCTCGCTGCGCCCACGATCGCCCGGCACCAGCGCCGCGCGCCCCTTGCGCACCGCCTTGGCGTTCGCTTCGTCGTCGAGCCGCAACCCCTTCTTGCGCTTCTGCTCGTCGGGTCCGTGGCAGGCGAAGCAACGGTCGGCCAGCAGCGGCCGCACGTCGCGGTCGAAGTCGACGGGAGCCTGGGCCGGGAGGACGCCGAGGGTCGACGCGAGTCCGACCGCGAGGCAGACGCCGGCCGCCAGCGAGCGAGTCGAAACGGCGGGACGCGGTCGCGGGTGCATACGCGCCGCAGTCTAGTCTCAAAGAAAGAGGGGCGGCTTCGACTCCGTCGATTACGCGCTACCTCACCCGAGCGAGAGCCGGCGCTACACTGTCGACCCCGTTGCACGGGAAACTCGCATGCGGACCTTCGGAGCGTTGCTCGTCGTGGTCATGGCCGCCGTCGCAGCTTGGCTCTTGGGTCAACCCGACGCGAGTCTCGCCTCAGCACCCGCGGCGGCCTCGCTCATGGCACCGACCGCGCCACAACAAGCCGACGACCAAGTCGCAACGCCGCAGCGCAGTGAAGTCGTTCCACCGCCCACTCCGCTGGCACGCTTCTTCGGTCGCTGCGTCGACGCCAGCACCAAGCAACCGCTCGCCGGGTGCAGACTCGATCTCCACGGCTCCACCGGCGGATCGCAGCGCATGCGGGAGTACGGCAAGAAGGTCGTGTGGCAGGATCCGCCGACCGTC
>JANPER010000030.1:0-20224 GCA_031423015.1 Planctomycetota bacterium
TTCGGCTGTGGAAAGTCATGAGCCGTAAGTTGTTAGCCGTAAGTCCAGAACGCGGACAGGCGGTCAGACAGGTAGGCAGCGGTCTGGGACTTAGGGCTTACGTCTTACGGCTCACGACTCGCGGCAGAGCCGTTCATGCAGACGCCCTCGCGTCTCGTTGGTTGCGGCTCTGCCGCGCTGAGTCGAGCATGGCCTGGAGGTCGTTGGTCGCACGCTCTTGTCCGTTCTGGCTGTCAGCCAGCAAGTCGGCAAGTTGGGAGCCGGGCGCGGGCATGGTCGCGGAGCCAACATTACGCCGCCGCCGCCGCCATCGCGACGGTCGCGGGTGCGAACATCCCGTGTGTCGGCGTGTGCTGCGGCGATGCGCCATTCGTTGGGGGCGAGTCGCCGCACTACCGGACGGCGCGAAGCTGCTTGTTGGGGCGGGGAGCTACTCGCGCTTCACCTTGGCAGCCAAGGGCCTGCGCGTGATCGGTGAAGGCGTCGTGACACTGGATCGTGTCCGGCAGCGTCGTGATCCGTCGCACAGGGCCGGCGCACAAGCGCGCGGCTCGCAAGTCTCGTTTTCCCTGACCTCAACCCAGGCACCTCCACTCGCCGCGATGATGAGGTTCTCTTACCGGGGCGATCTGGTTCCTTTCGCGCCGTTGGGTGCCGGCTCGATCCTGGCCACACCCGTCGCCTTTGTGGGGCCATTCACCATGACCACGAACAGTCTTGCCGTGCCGTGGACCGTGCCCCAGGGGCTGCAATTCGGATTCGTCTGTTTTGGTCAGTTCGTGGTCTTCGGCGCGTCGGGCTTGACGGCGAGCAACCCATTTCCGTTCGTCGTCACGGCGTGACGCGCGTTCAACTGCTGGAAACTTGCGCGCGAGTGGCCGATCGTGGCATCCCCGACCCGCGCCGCGGGTCTCGCCCCCATGCAGAACGATCCGGCCAACAAGGCGGGCACTCCCCCCGATCCCCCTGATGGGGGTGACCCCAAAGACGACGGCACCTCGCCCGAGGGCGCGGCGACCACGGCCACCGACAAGACCGACAAGGACGCGCCAGCGCAGGCGGTGACCGTCGAGGGGCTCGAAGACACCGGGGCCAAGATCGTGGTGCAGGAGAAGTTGCCCACCACGCTGTTCGTGCTGCCGCTGCGCCGCGCGGTGGCCTTCCCTAACCTGGCGATGCCGGTGCTGCTGGACACGCCGCTGGCGCGCGAGGTGGCCGCCAAGGCCGAGGCCCAGAACGGCCACATCCTGCTGCTGACGCAGCGCGACCCCGAGGTCGAGGCGACCGACGCCAAGCACTTCTATGGCATGGGCGTGCTCGCCAAGATCGTGCGCGTCCTCAAGCTCCCCGACGGCAATGGCACGGTGTGGGTGCAGGCGATGCGGCGCGCGCGCGTCGAGCGCTTCGTGCGCAGCAAGACGTTCTTGCTGGCCAAGATCGAGGTCGTGCTCGACATCCCCGCCAAGAGCAAGCGCGCCAAGGCGCTGTTTCGGTTGTTGCAGAGCAACATGAAGCGCTTGGTCGAACTCGGCGACAACTACCCCGACGAACTCGGCACGGCCGTCATCAACTTGGATCAGCCGGAGCAGCTCGCCGACTTCTGCGGCAGCTACTTCATCAAGGATGTCGAAGTGCGGCAGAAGCTGCTGGAGGCGGTCGACGTCGGCCAGCGCTTGGAGATCGCGGTCGCGCGCACCACCGAGGATCTGGAGCTGGCGGAGCTGGGGCAGAAGATCCAGACCGAGATCCGTGCCAAGACCGAGAAGGCGCAGAAGGAGTACTTCCTGCGCGAGCAGATCAAGATCATCCGGCGCGAACTTGGCGACGAGCAGGACGCGCGCCAGGCCGAGCTGCAGCGGTTGGAAGAGGCGATGAAGTCGGCGGCGCTCCCCGAAGCGGCGCGCAAGCGCGGCGACGAGGAGCTGAACCGCCTCAAGACGACGCCGGCCGAGTCCGCCGAGTACGGCGTGATCCGCAACTACCTCGACTGGCTGACCTCGCTGCCGTGGAGCGTGTCGACCGAGGATCGCCGCGACCTGCAGATGGCGTCGCGCGTGCTCGACGAAGATCACTACGGCCTCGAAGAGGTGAAAGAGCGCATCCTCGAGTTCCTTGCCGTGCGCAAGCTCAAGCCGGCGCACCAGGGCTCGATCCTGTGCTTTGCGGGCCCGCCCGGCGTCGGCAAGACCAGCCTCGGCCGCAGCATCGCGCGCGCGATGCGGCGGCAGTTCTGGCGCTTCAGCCTGGGCGGCATGCGCGACGAGGCGGAGATCAAGGGACACCGGCGTACCTACGTCGGCTCGATGCCCGGTCGCATCTTGCAAGGCCTCAAGGCGTGCGCCTCGAACAACCCCGTGATCGTGCTCGACGAGGTCGACAAGCTTGGCCACGACTTCCGCGGCGACCCGTCGTCGGCGCTGCTCGAAGTGCTCGACCCCGAGCAGAACCACGCGTTCCTTGATCACTACCTCGACGTGCCGTTCGATCTGTCGCGGGTGATGTTCTTGGCCACGGCGAACGCGCTGCCGCAGATCCCCGAGCCGTTGCGCGACCGCATGGAGGTGATCGAGATCCCCGGCTACATCCAGGCCGAGAAGGTCGAGATCGCGATGCGGCACCTGGTGCCCAAGCAGATCGAGCGGCACGGCTTGACGCGCAAGCACCTGTCGATCAGCCGTCCGGTGCTGCGGCAGATGGTGCAGCTCTACACGCGCGAGGCCGGCGTGCGCGGCTTGGAGAAGAGCATCCAGCGCGTGTGCCGCAAGGCCGCGCTGGCGGTGGCGAGTCGCAAGCCGCCGCCAGGCAGGTTGACCTTGTTGGAGCTGGAGAAGGCGCTGGGCCAGCCGCGCTACTTGGATTCCGGCGCCCGCAAGGTGCGCGTGCCGGGCGTCGTGCAGGGCTTGGCGTGGACGCCGCACGGCGGCGACGTGCTCTACATCGAAGCGGCGGCGACGGCGGGTAAGGGCGCACTGACCCTGACCGGCAGCATCGGCGACGTGATGACCGAGTCGGTGCGCATCGCGCTCAACTGTGTGCGCGGCAAAGCCGAGGCGTTCGGCATCGCCAAGGACTGGTTCGACGCGCGCGACGTGCACGTGCACTTCCCGGCGGGCGCGATCCCCAAGGACGGTCCGTCGGCCGGCATCGCCGTGGCCTGCGCCATCGTGTCGCTGGCGACCGGCAAGCGCTTTCCCAGCGACCTGACGATGACTGGCGAAGTGACGCTGGTCGGCGAGGTGCTGGCGATCGGCGGCGTGCGCGAGAAGGTGCTGGCCGCGCAGCGCTACGGCATCAAGCGCGTGATCTTGCCGGCCGAGAACAAGCGCGACGTCGTCGAGCTGAAGAAGGACATGGTCGCCGGCTTGAAGTTCTATTACGTCGAGCGCTTCGACGAGGTCGTGAAGGTCGTGTTCGGCAAGTGAGACGAGCCGGGGGACCGGCGCCGAAACCGACCCCGGTGTCGTCGTCGCGGCACGGCGCGCTACTCCCCGATGAGCGTTGGCACCGCGCTCTTGTCGACTTGCTCAACACTCGTTGCCTGCTCTCTCGAAGAAGTAGAGACGGTCGCGCCGTCGACGCATCAACGAGTAGGACTTCAAGAGAGACGACGACATGTTCAGCAACGGGATCACGTATCGGGCCTCTACGCTGCTCGCCAGCGCTGCCCTGGCGCTGCTCAGCGCCTGCAATCAAGCTGGGGTACAGAACGCCGCGCCGCGCCTGAGCAGCAGCGTGCCTGACCAGAGTGCCAATGGTGGCAGCGCGTTCAGCCTCGATCTTGGAGACTTCGTCTCCGATCGCGAGACCGCCAAAGCGGACCTGACCTACACGGTCGTGTCGGGCGGGGGCGCGTTCGCCGGCACCGTCTACACGAACACTTTTGACACGCTCGGGCCTTACACCGTCACGGTGCGGGTGACCGATCCGCAGGGCAAGTCGGTCGAGACCAGCTTCGACGTCAACGTGCAGACCGCCAACCTCGGCGTGATCACGTCGGGTAACGATCTGGCGCTGCTCGACACCGACACGCTGCATACGCGCACGTTGGCCAGCAGCGGCGGCTTCACGCTGACGCTGAAGGACACCCTGGCGCGCGGCTTCGTCGTCTATGAGCGGCAGGCCGGCTCAGACTTCGACCTCTACGTCTACAACGCGGGCACGACTGCGACCGTGACGCTCGGCGATGACCGCGCGGTGGCGGAGCGTCACGCCGGCAAGGTCGGCGCCGACAAGGTTCTGTTCACGGCGCAATCCGCGACCAGCAAGAGCCTGAAGCTGCACGACGTCACTTCGGGTGAGACGGTGGTGATCGCGGCTACCGACAACGAGACGGCGGGCGACCCGTTGGTGAACTCCAGCAACCTCGTGTACTACGAGCTGAGCAGCAACGCGCAGAACGACATCTACGTCTACGACCCGACGCGCAACATCTCGACCGCGGTGTCGATCGACGTGCGCGCCGAAGAGACGGTAGCCGTGCTGGCCGATGGCGGCCTCGTGTTCACACGCCGCGGCGATGGCGGCGAGACGGATCTTTTCTACTACCGGCGTGGCGTCGGCGTGATCGAGATCGGCGCTGACCTGTCTGGCATCGCCAGCCTCAGCAAGACGTTCGGCGGTGCGACCGTGAACCTGGTGGCGTTCGCTGCCAACAACGCCGGTCAGCTCGACTTCTACGTGTGGAACCCCGCGCTGGGGCTGACGCTGCCGGTGGCCACCACGACCGACAACGAGTCGTTTGCCGCCGCGCTGCAGAACGGCAACATCGCCTACTACGCGCTGGTGGGCGGCACCGACCTGAACGTGCGCCTGTTCGACGTCGCGACCTCTACCTCGCGCGCGTTTCCGGCAAGCACGGTGAACGACCTGGTCGTCGGCACCCTCAGCGACAGCCGTATCGTGGTGTCGAAGGCCGAGGCCACCGGCACGCACCTCTACCTCGCGACCTACGCCAGCGGCACGGTGAGCGAGACGGCGATCGCGACCACGTCGGGACAGAGCTTTGCCGTCGACAAGGTGCTCGCGAACGACAAGGTCGTGGTTCGCAACACGACGAGCGGTGGCGTGTCGCTGTTCACGCCGGGCGTCGGCTCGACCGCATTCGCGGCCACCTCGGTGTTCGTGGCCGCGATGCCCACGGCTGGCGACTTCGTGTTCAAGGTGACCAACAGTGGCCAGTTCGACTTGACGTTGTGGGACGACTCCGCGACCACCAGCGTGCCGGTGGCGACTTCGGCCACCGACGAGGAACTGGCCCAGGGCCTGGCGGACGGTCGCATCCTGTTCACGCGCGAGCTGGTCGGTAGCACGACGCGCGCGCTGTTCGTGTGGAAGCCCACCGACTTGTCGGTCACGCCCGTCACCAACGACGCGGTCGACCACGTCGTGCGAACCACGTTCGCCGCCGACAACCGCTGAAGCGGAGGCGACCTAGCAGGACGAATGTGTCAGACACATTCGTCCTGGTCACGTCTCAGTCGTTGCGGACGACGCGGCAGTCGGGGTTGGTGAGCGACACCACGTTGCTCGGGCTGACGAGGATCGTCTGCGCGCTGAACTCGACCCCGACGAGCGACGGGATCGTCGGCATCTGGAACGGGAACTGGATGAAGCCGGCGTTCATCGTGCCGCGGAACGCGGGCACCGCGCCGGGACCCATGAACCAGGAGTTGCCGAAGCCGGTGAGCGGCAAGAACGTGGTGGCGTTGCGAGTGTTGAGGAACACCTGGTACAGCGAGCCGGCTGTGCCGAAGAGGTCCCACGTCTCGCTGCGACCAAAGCGCAGGTTGCCCATGTTGAACTGCTCGGGCACCGCGGTGGCCGACAGCACGTTGAGAATGGTCAGCCCGCCCGCGCTGACGTCGACGACCTGCATGGCGTACTCGATGTCTTGCTGCCGGCTGGCGTCGTGCAGTTGCTGCAAGTTCACCGTGTTGCTCACCAGCCGGATGCGCGTGCAGTCGAGTTCGAACAGGTTGGTGCCCTGAATGGCGTCGATGTCGCCGGTGATGGCGTAGGTCTGGGCCAAGGTGCTGACGGCGAGGAGGGGAAGGACAAGGAAAGAGGTCTTCATGGCTCGTTGGGAGAGTTGTTGTTGCTGCTTCTTGTTGATTCGCGACCTGCGCTTGCAGGTCTTCGGAAGGGCCATGGCAACGGCCATGCCAGGGACCGTTCGCGCCGCGAGCGACCGCTTCGCGGACACTCGCATAGGCGGGGTGTAGGCCTGAAGCACACGCCCCGTGACGCTTCTTGTCGCGGTGCCACCGTCGAACCGCTTCGCCTCGTCGATCTGCGCAGCGTCCCCCCAGGCGCGCGCGGCTAACCTCTGGCCGATGCTCGCGCGCGTTCTCACCCTTCTCTCCCTCTGCCTTGCCGCCACCGCGCAACCCACGGTGCGCTTCGACCGCGAGAACATGCGTCTGCGCAGCGCGACCGTCACCCCGCAGGGGGCCGCGTTCAACCTGCTGCTGGCGATGGAGAACGACAACGGCGTGGCGGACGGCGTGTTGCCCACGAGCTTCCGCCGCTGGTGGCACTGCGAGATCGGCAACCTGAGCGCGGCCGGTAACACGCTGAACGTCACCGTCGATCGCGCCGGCTACAGCGACGTGATCTTGCCGGTATGGGCGCTCAGCACCGACGGTGTCGGCTTCGGCGCGTACACGCGCGTGCCGTTGTCGGCGCTGCCGACGGTCTCCGGCACGCAGCATCGCTTCACCTTGCTGACGCCGGCCGGCGTGCGCGCCATTCGCCTCGCCAAGTACTTCCCGTACAGCGTCGGCGAGAAAGACGCGCTGCTCGCGCGCATCGCTGGCCATCGCCACGTGCGCTCGATCAGCTCGCTCGGCAACTCCAGGCTGGGCCGGCCGCTGAGTATGGTCGAGCTGACCGACACGTCGGTGCCCGACACAGGCAAGAAGCGCGTGTGGGTGCACACCTGCGTGCACCCCTGCGAGACCTGCGGCTACTTCATGGCAGAGGGTCTGCTCGACTTCTTGGTGTCGGGTGAACCCACCGCCGAGCTGCTGCTCGACCGAGCGATCGTCAACGTCGTGCCGATGGCGAATCCCGACGGCTGTTTTCGCGGCAACTACCGCACCAACGCCGACAGCGTCAATCTGGAAGAGCAGTGGACGCAGCCGTACACCAGCACCGTCCCCGAGATCGTCGCGCTGCGCAGCAAGATCGAGCAGTTGATGGGCACGCCGACGCAGCCGGCCAGCAACCCGATCCAGGTGCTGCTCAACCTGCACTCGAGCCACGGCGTCAGCTATCCGTTCCACTTCCAGCACGCCGCCAACGCCAGCTTCAACCTGGTGAGCAACCGCACCGGCGTGATCCCGATCGTCAATCAGGTCGAAGGCCAGTGGATCGCGGCGTTCCGCGCGCGCAGTGCGTTCACCAGCCGCGGCTCGACGCAGTCGAGCACGGTCGGCGCGCCGACCCGGCCGTTCGTCGAGTCGATGATGCACGATCGCTGGACCATCGACCCGCTGTGGACGAGCAACGGCCAGGCGCCGGTCATGGCGATCACCTACGAGGGAACCTATGGCCGCGGCCCCGACGGCGTGACCTGGAACACCGCTGCCGACTATCGAACGAACGGCGCAGAGATGGGACGCGCGCTCGCCGACTACTTCGGCTTGCAGCTCGGTGCCACGGTGGCGCGCTACGGCACCGACTGCAACGGGCCGACGCTCGCGGTGAGTGTGCTCGCGGGCGGTAGCCCGGTGATTCGCTTCGACTACGCGCATGCCGACCTGTCGGCGCTAGCGCTGCTGCTCCTGGGCACCGATCGACAGACGCTGCCGTTGCCCGGGGTCTGCCTGCTGCGCACGACGCCGCTCGTGAACCTCTTCCTCACCCGCAACGCGCAAGGCGCCGCGCGTCTCGACGTGCCGATGCCGCTGGTGTCGAGCTTTGGCGCCAACGCGCAGGGCTTGAGCTGGTCGGTCGGCCTCGGCTTTGGGTCGACAGCCGGCGCCGAGCTGCGCGCCAACTTCTGATCGCTCTGCTACGCCGGCGCCGGCAGCACTGGGAACCCCTCGCGTCGCGCGGCATCTGCCAAGCGCCCGTCGAGCGTGACGAAGGTCATCGAGCTCGGGCGCTCGCGGCATACCAGCAGAGCGGCGGCGAGCTGCGCTGCATCGGCGGCGCGCAGCGGGTGCAACGCGAGTAGGCGCCGCGCCCGCGCCGCCACCTGCACGACATCGGTGGTGATGTTCCAAGCCCGTTCCAACTCGGTGAGCGACTCCGCCGCCGTCGCCCGCATCGACTCGTCGAGCTCGCCAGACCGCACGCGTCGCCAGAGGGCACTGCTCACCTCGACGCCGGTCATCGCCCAAACGACCACGTCCCCATCCTGTTCGAGCAGCACGCGAACGGCCGCGGTGTCTGACTCCTGGAAGATCAACGGCACGATCGCCGAGCTGTCCCAGAATCTCACCGCGTCTCCGAGCGCTCGTCGAGCAGTGCACGCAGGACACTGACCTTGGGTCGAGGTAGGCGACGACTCAGGAAGTCGGCGGGCAACGAGCTGGTGGCACGCACCAGCACGCCATCCCGCACGAGGCCAGCGAGCAGCGCGTCAGTGGCGTCTGTGGTCTCGGGCGGCCGACACGGCACCAAGTCGGCGACCGGCGCATCGCGGTCGAACACTCGCACCGTGCCGCCCCGGCGGACGTAGGCCAACAACCGGCTCAGGTTGTTCTTCAACTGGGAAATGTTGGTACTCTTCACAAGGCCATAATAGCCTGATCGTGACGACCTGCAAGACCTTGGATGGAGTGGGGGGCGGGGCGCGCCGGCGAAGGCGGCCCCGGGCCTTGCTTCTTGCGAGCGGAACCGTAACCAGGTTCCCCATGCGCCCGCGCGGCCGGACCCTTGTTGCATGCCTGGTGGCCCTGCCCGTCTTGGCCCTCGGCGTGCTCACGACCGCGGAGCCCTACCCGTCGCTGTTCGACGCCGACTACGTCGGTAGCGCTACCTGCGGCAAGTGTCACACGCAGGTCTACGCGGATTGGGAGTACTCGCCGCATGCGCTGATGGTGCGGCCGGCGACGCCGGAGACTGTGATCGGCAACTTCAAGGACCACGCGTGGCCGCTGCCGCCAGAAGGCCGCCGTTTGCCGGCCGATGACAAGCCGGTCAAGTGCTTCCGCAAGGGCGACGAGTTCTTCATGGCGCTGTGGCACGGCGATGCGCAGCGCTACGTCGACTTCAAGATCGACTACGTTGTCGGCTACCAGTACCGGCAGGAGTACATCACCCGCGAGCGCGACGGTGTGCTGCGGCGGCTGCCGCTGCAATGGTTCCCGGCGCGAGCCGAGTTCTATCCGTACTGGAACCACCAAGAAGGCACGGTGCCCGATCAGCTCGACCTCTGGTCGCAGATGAGCGTGCCCAACTCGGCGTGGAACCTGTTCTGCGGGCGCTGTCACACCACGCACCTGCAAGTGCTCGACAAAGACGACAAGCACACGCGGGCGCACACCGAGTGGACCGAACCCGGGATCGGCTGCGAGGCGTGCCATGGTCCCGGCAGCCATCACGTGCGCTATTTCGAGAAGAACTACGTCAACCGCTTCGCGGCGTTCTTGAAGAGCGAGCTGCGCGGCGAGCCGGTGGCGTTCATGGCGAAAGGCTCGAAGCTCACCAAGGGTCAAGACCTCAGCATCTGCGGCCGCTGCCACGGCGCGGACATCATGTTGGCCAGCCAAGATGCCTACCGCACGTTCGAGCCGGGCTACAGCAAGGAAGGGCGACTCAACGATCTGTCGGCGCACTTCCAGGAGTTCCCGCTGCAACCGGGGCGGCCGGTGTTCACCGTCGAGTGTTGGGCCGACGGTCGCCCCAAAGGCATCGGCATGCTGTTCCGCTCGTTCATCGAGTCGAAGTGCTATCAGCACGGTGAGGCGCGCTGCTACGACTGCCACGATCCGCATCAGAACAAGCGGCCGACCACGCCAGGCATTCTGGAAGCCGGGGTCGTGAGCGACGCCTACTGCTTGAAGTGTCACGCTGGCACGCGCGGGCCAATCCACACGCACCACGCCGCGGGCACGCCGGGCAGCTTCTGCTACGACTGCCACATGCCCAAGCACATCGCCAACCACGTCGGCGGCTACCTGCGGCCCGTGCGCACGCACGACATGAGCAGCATTCCTGATCCGGCCGCCACCGCGATGCACGGCAACGAGGGGTCACCGAACGCGTGCAACGACTGTCACAAGGACAAGGACGCGGCCTGGGTGTCGAGCAAGATGGCCCAGTGGTGGCCAGCGAGCGGGAAGTAGAGCAGCGCTCACTTCGCGGCAGCCATCACTGCGGCGACGTGCTCGGCGACCCACGCGTTGCCGGCAGACGTCATGTGGCCGGCGAACAGCCGGCGCTTGCTGTCCGGGTCGCGCACGACTTCGGCGACGAACGCGGCGACCAGATCGAGCGCCGGTAGCCCGAGTGCCCGCGCCCGCGCCATCACTGCGTCGGCGCTGGGCGTGCTCTCTTCGCCCTGCAAGACGAACATCACCTTGCAGCCGCGCGCGCGGCCAAAGGCGGCGAGGCGATCGACGAGCAGCAGGGCGACGGCCTCGCCGCCGCCGCGCGGCAGCGCGCGAACTTCCTTTTGATCGACGATCCACCACTGCTGGCACACGTGGCTGAGCACCGCGTCGAGCAGCGCCGAGTGGCCGAGGAAGTCCTTGAAGCGCCGTTGCTGCAATTCGGTCGGATCCGACGTGTCCTGCACCGGCACGTTGCGCAGCGCCAGAGCGCCGTCGACGACCTCGAAGTACGGCAGCGGCGCGTAGCGCTTGCCCAACTCGGAGCGGTTGATGTCGTCGGGAATGAGACTCACCACGAGCCAGTCCGCATCGACCCTTGCGACCGCTTCTTCGCCGCGCAGAACCGCCTGCACCAAGCTGTAGCCGAACACGCCGCCGTTGCGCACCGGCCGACCGATGGTGCGTTCCAGGTGCGCCGGCCAGGTCTCGTGGTCGTTCACCTGATCGCCGAAGGTGAACGAATCGCCGACCGCCACGACCGCGCGACCCGTGGGCGGCGTGCCGCCGTTGCCGCGAAAGCCGTCGGCGTCGATCGTCACGCGCGTTCCCCAGTGGTTGTCATCGCTGGAGAACCCGGCGCGCGGCACGTAGCCCAGGCGGTCGTCGTGCACCGCTGGATAGCCCCGTCGCACCTGATCGACGCGCAGCTCGCGGTAGCTGCCGAAGTGCAACGGCGCGCGCAACACACGCGCGATCAGCTCGGCGACGAGCAGCGTGCCGACGAGCGGGATGAGGGCGAAGAGCAGTCGTTTGCGTAGCGGCAGGGTTGAACGTCTCGCTGGGCTCTGCGCGCTCATTGGGGTTGGGTCATCGCACGCTTGCGCGCGAAGCGTAGTATCGACAACGGGATTGATGCCACTGATGTTTGGCCAGTGCTGCGGTCCGCTTGCCGTTTGCACGCTGATCAAGTATGACATTCCACATGGCAACGTCATACAGTGGGCGACCTTCTCGGGACAAGGCCGTCACGGTCCGAGTCCCAGCGACGCGGTTGCGTAAGGTGATGCGGGCGCGCAAGGCGGCGACCCAGTCCGAGTTGATCAACGATCTCCTGACGGAAGAGGAGGAGCGCATCGAGGCCGAGGCGGTGCTGCGCGGGACGACGGGCGTAGCTGGCTCTCAGGACTTCGATGATCGGCTTCTTTGATACCAGCGTGCACGTGGCACTGCTGCGCGGCCAAGCCACGCTCGATGACGTGCGCGAGCGCGCCGCCGTCGGGCCGGTGCGGCTGTCCCCTGTGGTCGCGAGCGAACTTCTACGCGGCACGCGCCAGCGTGCGCGTCGGGCCGTGGAACGGCTGGTGGCGGGGATGGTGCCAATCGAACCGCCGTCGTGGCGCGCCGGATTCCTGGAGGCCGGTCGCCTGTTGCCCAGGCTCTTTCCAGATCACGAGGAGATCGGTCTCGCCGGGTTGCAGAACGACGTTTTGATTGCGCTCACAGCGCGCCACACGGGTGCCCTCCTAGTCGCACTCGACGCGCACTTCGCGGCGCTACGCCGTCTCGTGCCGTTTCACTTGGTGCTGCTGCCGAGCATCAGCGGGCGCCCACGGCCGAAGTAGCGGAGCTGACGCCTGGCGCGCTCGGGACCGTCGGCAAGCCAACCTCGATCCGCGCTGTCTCGAGGCCTCAGGCTGGCGCGGCGCGCAACACGAAGCCGCGGTAGTCGCGCACGAAGCCGTGCGCTTCGAGCAACGGCTTGAGCGGCGACTCGTTCGCCGCAATGCCGTCGATGCGTTCGATCACCAGTAGCCGGCCGCGCAGGCGCAGCAGTGCCGGCAGCGCCAAGGCGATGAGCGCGTGGTCATGGCCGGCGAAGGTCACCAACGCGCGGTGGTTGCTGGCCACGTAGAGCACCGGGCGGCCATCGACCAGCACCACGGTCGCCCCCGGCACGCGGCGCGCGAGCTGACTGTCACCGCCTGACTGTGGCCACGGCAAGACGGCGCCCCATGGGTTGCTCGGGTCGGTCGCGGCGAGCAACAAGACTGCAGGCGCTGCGTCCGTCGCACGCTGGCTGCGCAGGCGATCGACGGCGCCGGCCAGCGCGAACTGCGCGCCCGACAGGCCGTCGACGAAGTGCCCGCGTCGGATGCGACCGACTTCTTCCATCGCCTTCAGCACCTCGTAGATCGGCGTGTAGCCACCGGCGATTTCCTCGGCCAGCGCGCACTCGCGGGCCACCACGCCGTAGCGCTGCAGCAACAGCTCGGCGCGCGCGTGCGTGCGCTCGGTGGGGGTGGTTTGGGGATCGATCAGGCTTTGCACCAACGACCAGCGTCCGCCGGCCAGCGCGCGCGCCTGCGGACCGCGCGTGCGCGGGCCGCGCGCGAACGTGCGCAGCGGCGCGAAGGTGTCGTTGGTGATGACGCCGCCCCAGGCCAGGTCGGCCAGCGTGTGCGCCAGCTCGCGTTCGCCCAGGGCCGCGTCGTGCGCGCGCAGCGTGCGCATCAACTCGGTGGTGAAGCAGGCGCCACGGCGCCGCAGCTCAGCGATCACCAGCGCGTGCAACGGCGTGGGGGAGGCCAGCGGGGGCGGCGCGTTCAACACGACCGCCGCGGTCGCGCGGCGATACAGCGCGATGCGTCCATCGCTCACGCCGAGGGCGCCGCCGCCGACCCACACGACTTCGCCGTTGGCGGCCAGAATGTCGAGCGCGTCCTGCGTGAAGCCGGGCACGCGCGCCGGCAGGATCTCGCCAGCGAGCACCGACCACGGCAGCGCGCAACCTTCGAGCAAGCCGATGGCCTCGGTCAAGTTGAGCGGCCGCGCGCCGTTGCTCACGCCGTGCCAGTCCAGCAGGAAGCGCGCGTAGGCGAACGCGTCGACCGCCGCCACCTCGCCGCGCAGCTTGCTCAGCGTGCGTCGGCGCAACTGGCGCAGAACCTCGACGTCGCACCACTCGCTGCCCGCGCCGCCGGGTCGCAGCGCGCCGCGCGTGAGCGTGCCGTCCTCCAGCAGGCGTTCGAGCCAGGGTTCCACCTGCGTCGCGCGCAAGCCAAGGTGATCCGCGAGTTGATCGGTGAGGAACGGTCCACGCGCGCGCGCGAAGCGGCGCACCAGCACGCCGAGCGCGTCGGGTACGACGCTCAGGAACACGTCGGGCAAGCCCGCTGGCGGCATCACACCGAGCGCGTCGCGGTAGAGGCCGGCGTCCTGCGCCGCCAAGAACACCGCGCGCCCGACGAGTCGCACGTCGATGGCGCGGCGGGTCGCGAGCAGTTCCGCCAGCCACGGCGTCGCGTCGCCGTCGGCGCGCTCCGCTACCTCGGCCCGCGTCAGCGCCCCGAGCCGGCGCAGCAGATCGTGCAGTTCGTTCGCGTCGCGCGCGCGCCGGCCCTCGGCGATCCCCTGCAACTCACTCTCGACCTCGGCCAAAATCGCCGCGTCGATCAGCGTGCGCAGGTCGGTGTCGCCGAGCAGTTCGCGCAGCAGCTCGCGGTCGAGGCCGAGCGCCTGCGCGCGTCGTTCGGCGAGCGGGGCGTCGAACTCGTACAAGTACGAAGCGACGTGCGCGAACACCAGCGAGCGTGCGAACGGCGAGGCGCGCTTGGTCTCGACGTAGTCGACGCGCACGCTGCGGCTGCGGACGCCGCGCAGCAACTCGGCCAGCGCCGGAAGGTCGAAGTGGTCTTGCAGGCACTGCCGGAAGGTCTCCTGCACGATGGGGAAGTCGGGATAGCGCAGCGCCGCAGCCATCAGGTTCTTGGCCTTGAGGCGCTGCGCCCAAAGCGGCGAGCGTTGGCGCGGACTCTTGCGCGGCAGCAGCAGGGCGCGCGCCGCGTTCTCGCGAAACCCCGCGCCGAACAGCGCCGAGCCCGTGAGCTGATCGGTCACCAGCGCTTCGATGTCGTCGGGATCGGGGATGAGCGCGTCGACGTCGGGGATGTGATCGCCATCGGCGAACGTCAACACGATGCCATCGTCGGTGTAGGTGCTCACCACCTCGACGCCGCCGCGCACCGACAGCGTGGTCTGCAACGCCATCGACCACGGCGCGTGCACGCGCGCGCCGAACGGCGACAGGATGCACACGCGCCAGTCGCCGAGTTCGTCGCGGAAGCGCTCGACGGTGATCGCCTGGTCGGTGGGCAGCGTGCCGGTCGCCTCCTTCTGCTCCGCCAAGTAGGTCGCGAGGTTCTTGCTGGCGTAGGCATCGAGCGCGGTGTGCGCGGCGAGCCACTGTTCGGCGTCGTCGCGCGTCTTGGCGCCGAGCTCGCGGGTGAACGCGCCGAGCGCGCGCCCCAGCTCCACCGGCCGGCCGATGCCGTCGCCGCGCCAGAACGGCAAGCGCGCGTGCTCGCCTGGCGCTGGCTCGACGATCAGGCGGTCGCGCTGGATGTCGATCACGCGCCACGACGACGCGCCGAGCAGGATCACGTCGCCGGTGCGCGACTCGTACACCATCTCTTCGTCGAGTTCGCCGATGCGCGGGCCACCGACCCCGAGGTGCACCGCGAACTGACCGCGGTCTGGGATGGTGCCCGCGTTCATACGCAGCAGCATCGCGGTGCCGCGCCGCGGCGTGAGCACGTCGCGCGCGCGATCCCACGCCAGCTTCGGCCGCAGGTCGGCGAGATCGTCGGAGGGATAGCGCCCCGACAGCATGTCGAGCACTGCGACGAGCAGCTTGCGCGTGAGTCTGCGGAACGGATGCGCCCGGCGCAGCAAGTGCTCGATTTGATCGACGGTGCGCTCCTGATCGCACACCATCGCGACGATCTGTTGCGCGGCGATGTCGAGCGCGTTGGTCGGCACGCGCAGCGCTTCGAGTTCACCAGCCAGCATGCGCTGCGACACCACGGCGGTCTCCAGCAGGTCGCCGCGGAACTTGGGGAACAGCACGCCGACGCTCGTTTGACCCACGCCGTGGCCGGCGCGTCCGACGCGCTGCAGGCCGCGCGCGACCGAGCCCGGCGACTCCACCAGCACCACCAGGTCGACGGCGCCCATGTCGATGCCGAGTTCGAGCGAACTGGTCGCGACGATGCCCTTGAGCGCGCCCGACTTCAGGGCCTCCTCGATCACGCGCCGGCGCTCGTGCGACACCGAGCCGTGGTGCGCCAGCACGAGTTCTTCGCCCGCCAGCTCGTTGAGCTTGTTGGCGAGGCGTTCGCACAAGCCGCGGCTGTTGGTGAACAGGATCGTCGAGCGGTGCGCGCGTACGAGGCGCAGCAGCTCGGGGTAGATCGTCGGCCACAGGCCGTGCTTGATCGCGCCGCCGCCGTCGCGCTTGCTGAGTTCGCCGAGGATCGAGCCGCTGGCTCTCTGCTCGGCGAGCTGCGGCGCATCCATGTCGGGCACGGTCGCCACCACCGACAGCTGCATGCGCGGGCGCTCGGCTGCGTCGATCACTTCGACCGGTCGATCCCCGCCGAGAAAGCGCGCGACCTCTTCGACTGGCCGCACCGTGGCCGACAGACCGATGCGCTGCGGCTCCTGCTCGGTGATCTCGCACAGCCGTTCCAAGCTCACCGCGAGGTGCGTGCCGCGCTTGCTCGCCGCCATCGCGTGGATCTCGTCGACGATCACCGTATGCACCGAGCGCAGCGTGGCGCGCGCCGCCGAGCCGAGCAGCAAGAAGAGCGACTCCGGCGTGGTGACCAAGATCTCGGCCGGGTCGCGTCGCTGCCGCACGCGATCGCGCGGCGGCGTATCGCCGGTGCGCACGTCGACGCCGATGCTGCGGGCCGCCATCTCCAGTCGTTCGGCGGTGCGCGCGATCCCCACGAGCGGCGCGCGCAGGTTGCGCTCGATGTCGTAGACCAGCGCCTTGAGCGGCGAGATGTACAGCACGCGCACGCCCGGCGCCGCGTCCCTCGGCAGCTGCGCGACGCGATCGATGCCCACGAGAAACGCGGCGAGCGTCTTGCCGCTGCCGGTCGGCGCGAGCAGCAGCGTGTGCGCACCCGACGCGATGCTCGGCCAGCCGAGGGTCTGCACGCGGGTCGGCGCCGGGAACGCGTTCTCGAACCAGGTGCGGGTGGCGAGGGTGAACGGGAGCGACAAGGAGAGGAAGACTAGCGCGATGGCGTCGCTGCTCATCGCGGGCGCTGTCCGCAACCTGGTTGGGGACTGACGGGCGCGCCGACGAGACCGAGTTGGATTCGCGTAGCATTCCCGCGTGAACCGCCGCGACGGAATGCTTCTCTGCTTGGGACTGATCGCGGCGGCCAGTGCTGCCTACCTCACGGTGACAACCGCGACGACCGACGTCACCAGGGTGGCGCCAGAGCCGGAGCGTCCCGTGCAGGCCGCGACGCGGATCGAGACTGCTGCCACGCGCATCCTCGGGCGCTGCGTCGACGCGCACACCGGAGTAGCGATTGCTGGATGCTCCGTGCTGGTCGACTGCTGGCAGCACCGCAGTGTCACCGCGTACTTCGAACCAACGTTCAAGCCGTGGCGGATGCAGACGCTGTTGGCATCTGACGATGACGGTCGCTTCGCGCTCGTCGTGCCGGCGCCGGCTCAGTTCGAGTGCACGCTGAGCGTGCACACCGATCACCACGCGCGGTCGACCCTGCGCGCGAACGGGCAGCCCGGCACGCCGCTCGACCTCGGCGACCTGGCCCTGCAGCCAGGAGCGACGCTCACCGGCACGGTCGTCGACACCCGGGGCCAACCGCGCGCGGGCGTCGAGCTTCGGCTGCGGCACGCGGACTGTGGGACCATTCCGCACGTCGAGGGCTTGTTGTGGCCGAACCTCGAACACGTGCTCGCGAGCGAGGGCGACGGTCGGTTCGTGACCAACGGCGGCCTGCTGCCGGGCACGTGGAGCGTCCTGGATTCTGCACGCGCGGTCGTGCGCAGTCCGCTCGCGGTCGACATCCCGGATCGCATGGATCGGCTACCGACCGACATCGTCGTTTTCGCCGAAGACGAGCTGGAGTCCATCGCCGGTACGGTGGTCGACGAGCATGGCACGCCGATCCAGGACGCAGGCGTGGCGGGCTGGGAGTTCGACCGGCGCGAGACGACCGACGACCGCGGTCGCTTTCGGTTCTTCCGTCATCCGAGCTGCCGTGAGGCACGCGACGGCACACGGCTCGCATACAGCGCGATGGGGTTCGAGACCGAAGAAAGCGATGACAGGCATCACCGCTGGGGAAGTCGGGACGTCACGCTCCGGCTGCGCCGCAGAATAGAGAGCTTCTGGATCGACGTGGCCATGCTCGACGCCACGTCGAGCCAACCGATCGCGGGGTACGTGTGCGCCGTCGAGGCCAGTCCTGTTCCTTTCGATCCCGGCGCATCGCGGCCGGTGGCGATCGCAGCTTGTGCTTTGATGCAGCCTGGCAGCGACGTCGTACGCCTGACGCTGCCGCGTCGCGGGCGGTACGACCTGATCGCTTTCCCGGCCGATTCGACGCGATGGCAACCTACGCCGCTCCGCGCGATCGAAGCGTGGCCCGGCCTGCCGTTGCAGACGCTGCGCCTCGTTGCGTCCGTTGTGACCGAGATCTCCGTCTCGCACGCGGACGGTAGCCCCGTCGCTGGCACGCTGGTCGAGGTCGTGCTCTCGCTGTGCGGTGGTCCCGTGACCGTCGATACCCCGGCGGCTCGCTCGAACGAGCCGCAACAAAGCCTCGGGCCGCTCGTCCTCGACGCCCAGCGCACGGATGCGCTCGGGGTCGTCAGGTTGCGCGGTGTGCAAGCGCCTCCGGTGACCCTGCGCGTGCTCGGCCCCGGCCACATCCCCAAGGTCGTGGCGGACGTGCGTCTCACCACGGGCCCCCAGGTGGTGCACGTCGAGCGTGGGGCAACTCTCGTGGGGTACCTGCCGCCCCGGCTCGCTTCCGCGCTCGCGACGCATCGCCAGACGGAACGCGATGTTGGCCTCGCGGCGGCACTCAACCTGACGTGTGACGCGGGACTTGCGCTGCGCGAGGCGACGACCGAGTGGCGGCACGCGCGCTGGCTGCCTGAACCGTTCCTTCGCTTCCCGATCGACGCAGACGGCAGCTGCCGCATGACCGGCATCGAGCCGGGCAAGTGGGAACTGTTCTTGACCTGGTGGCCGTCTGCCGAGTCTGGCAAGTTCCACAAGCTCTGCGCGTTCGAGCTGCAAGCCGCAGAGACGAGGACGATCAACTTGCGCGTCCCGTGGCTCGAGCCGGGCGAGTTGGTGGGACGCATCCGCATCGGCGGCGAACCCTACGCGCGGCGCACGGTCACGTTCGTGGGCCGCAACGCGCCACGCGAGATGTGGTTGGTCCACAGCCCCGTCGTGCGCACCGACGCGGACGGCAGGTTCCACGCGCGCATGCTCCCCGGCACGTGGCAACTCGAGATCCGTGCGCGAGGAGTTGCCGAAACACCGTGGCTGACCTTGTCGCGAGAGTTCACGGTCGACGCCGGCGCCAAGACCGAAGCCGACGTGCAGATCGAAGCGCGGCGGGCCGTCGTGCAGCTCGTCGACGCGCAGGGTCGACCTTGTCCTCGCTTCGAGGTCGACGTCCGCTACCAGCATGCGAGCCTGTCGCTGACGGCGGACTACGACGGCCGCATCACCATCGACCCGCTGCCCGCGGACGAGTTCGAGCTGTCGTCGATCGAGCGCATCGACGCTGGCGGCGCTCGTTACCACCGCATGGGGAAGGTCACGGTGCCGGAGGGTTCTGCCCACGCCGAGCTGAGGTTTCGCGTGCGATGACCCCAGACTTCGCGGGCTCGCGCGGGCTCGCGGCCGCGCGCCGCGCGCACGGGCCGACGCCATTTCAACCGCGCACCATCAGGCTGTGACCATCTTCGCATCGCGGTTGAAACGTGGCTGCTAGCGTCCTTGCAGCCGCGGCGCGCTGTGCCCCTGCTCGCGCAGCCGGCGCAGCAGGCTGCGCAGCTCGGCGACCTTCTCCGGATCGTCCGCGTAGCGGTTGACCCGCTGGCCGGGATCGGCGCGAAGGTCGAAGAGCAGCGCCGGCGCGTCGTTCGCGCCATATTCCTCCTGCTGCGCGAACCAAGGTGGCACCTTGGTCTCGCTGCCGGTGGCGTCATCGATCAACACCTCATCGCCCGCTCGGATCGCCCAGCGCCGCGCGTAGGTGTTGTGCACCATGAACGGCCGCACGCTCGCGACTTCGCCGCGCCACATCGGCAACAGATCGAAGCTGTCCTCAGCGGCATCGTCGGGCAGGGGCGCGCCGACCACAGCCGCGAGCGTCGCCATCAGGTCGACTTGGCCGAGCAACCCGTCGCACACTGCACCCGCTTCGATCCCTTGCGGCCAACGCACGACGAATGGCACGCGGTGGCCGCCTTCCCACACGTCGCGCTTCACGCCGCGCAGGTCACCCATGCTGCGGTGGCCGGTGCGGCGCACGCGTTCGAACGCGTAGTGCTCGGGGCCGTTGTCGGACGTGAAGATCACCAGCGTCTGCGCTGCGAGCCCGTGGTCGTCGAGTGCGGCCAGCACGGCGCCTACGGCCGCGTCGGTCTGAACGACGAAGTCGCCGTAGGCGCCGGCGGTGCTCTTCCCCTTGAACTCGGCACTAGGGACGATCGGCGCGTGCGGTGAGGTAAACGGGAAGTACAGGAAGAACGGTTGCTCGCTGCCCTCGCGCGCCGCGAGCCACGCCACCGCGCGGCGGGTCAGCTCGGGCATCACCGCATCGAGCTTCCAGCCGGCGACCATCGGCCCCGGTCGCCCCTCGTGCTGACCT
>JANPER010000031.1:0-3881 GCA_031423015.1 Planctomycetota bacterium
GCCCTAAGTCCCAGACCGCTGCCTACCTGTCTGACCGCCTGTCCGCGTTCTGGACTTACGGCTAACAACTTACGGCTCATGACTTTCCACAGCCGAAACATCTTCGCGCTTCGCGAAGATGCTTCGGCTGTGGAACTCAGGGTCGGCGACCCGCTGATGAAGTCGCTCCCCGCCGCGCTGTCGACGGGCTCGTGTGAACGCACTGCGGCCGGCCTCGCGAACGATCTTCGTCGGCGCGGAGGAGCACACCCGGGAGCGCCAATGCCTTGATACGCGCTTGTTGTGCCGCGCAATGATCTACGCTCCCGCTCCAGAGATGTGTTTTATGTCGAACTCGACCGTCCACTGCCGCACATGCCCAAGAACATCCCGCAGGCCGACCCGCGTGCGAACTTGCACGAACTGATCCGTGAGTTGAGTGAACTGCGCGCGAACATGCTCGAGCTGGAGGCGAGCGTGCTCGAACGGACGCCCAAGATCCACGAGTTGTACCTCGCGAGCGCCCGCAACCTCTTGCACTACGCCGCGCTGCGCCGTCATGACGCGCGTGAGTTGCAGACGCAACTCACGGCCCTGGGGCTGTCTTCGCTAGGCCGCTGCGAAGCGCATGTGCTCGCCACGATCGAGGCGGTGCTGTTCGCACTGCACCGCATGGCCGGGCGCGCCGACGATCCGCGCTCGCAACCGGCGCGGCATCCGAGCTTCGAGCAGGGCCCGGCACTACTCGCGAGGCACACCGACGACCTGCTTGGTCCCGAACGCGAGGACCGGCGCGCGCGGATCATGGTGACTCTGCCGAGCGATGCTGCAGACGACTTCAAACTGGTGATGCGCCTGCTCGAACGCGGAGTCGAGTGCGTGCGCATCAACTGCGCGCACGACGATCAGGCAGCGTGGGGTCGCATGCTCGCCAACCTGCGGCGCGCGGAGGAGCTCACCGGTAAGAAGGCACGCGTCCTCATGGACCTCGCGGGTCCGAAGCTGCGCACCGGTCCGATCGAGCCGGGACCGCGCGTGCTCAAGATCAAGCCGCGGCGCGACGCGTTCGGGAAGGTCGTGCAGCCGGCGCGCGTTTGGATGAGCGCCTGCGAAATCCCCGTCGCGCCCACGACAGCGGCGGACGCGACGCTCACCGTTCCCGCGGCCTGGCTGGCCAGACTCACGGTGGACGACAAGCTCAAGTTCATCGACGCGCGCGGTGCAGCCCGCTGTTGGTCGGTCGTCGCGATGGGCAGCGGCGGCGCATGGCTGGAGGCCGATGCGACCAGCTATTGCGTGACGGGCAGCAGCCTGCGGTTGATCCGCGATGGCCGGCATGTCGACGATGCGTGCGTGGGCGAAATCGAAGCCTTGCCGGGTGTACTCTTGCTGCGCCGCGGAGAGTCGCTGCTCCTGACGCGCGAATTGACGCCGGGCCGTCCCGCTCAGCGCGACACGAACGGCAACGTCCGCGAGCCCGCGCGCATCGGCTGCACGCTACCGGAAGTCTTCAGTGACGTGTGCGTCGGCGAGAGCCTCTGGTTGGACGACGGACGCATCGGTTGCGTGATCCGCAGCGTGAGCGCGCAGCATCTTGAACTCGAGGTGACTCACGCAGGCCCGCGCGGCGAGCGACTGCGCGCCGACAAGGGCATCAACCTCCCCGACAGCCGCCTAAGCCTGCCAGCCTTGACGGCCAAAGACCTCGCGGACCTCGAGTTCGTCGCGAGCCACGCCGACATGGTGGCGCTGTCGTTCGCTCACGATGCCGCCGACGTCCACTTGCTCGAGGCGCACCTCGCGCGGCTGGGCCAAAGCGATCTCGGCATCGTGCTCAAGATCGAGACGCGGCGTGCTTTCGAGCAACTGCCGAGCCTCTTGCTGGCCTCGATGTGCAGCCCGCGCGACGGCGTGATGATCGCACGCGGCGATCTCGCCGTGGAGGTCGGCTGGGAACGGCTCGCCGAGGTTCAGGAGGAGATCTTGTGGATCTGCGAAGCCGCGCACATCCCGGTCATCTGGGCGACGCAGGTACTCGAGAGCCTCGCGAAAACCGGGCGGCCGTCACGAGCCGAGATCACCGACGCGGCGATGAGCGAGCGCGCCGAATGCGTGATGCTCAACAAAGGTCCGCAGATCGATGCAGCGGTCGAGGTCCTAGATGACATCCTGCGGCGCATGCAAGGACACCAGCGCAAGAAGCGCGCGATGCTGCGGCCGCTGCGCATCGCCGAACTCTTCGACGGGTAGGGTCGCGCGGCGAGGAGGTCCTTCCGTATTCGTGGACGTGTGACCTCCGGCTCATCATCCCGACCGGTCACGGAGTTCTCGCGCCGATGGCGCCGGATCGCGACCTGATCTTCCCCGTGTCAGCGAAGACCTGGTGTTCGACACGTGACGAGGAAATCGCCGAGCGACACCGGGCGCCGTGCGGGCTGCAAATCGCGGCTCGACGAACGCGCCTGCTGATCGAGCATGGTGGAGGAATGCGCCCGATCAGTATTCGGTGTTCATCGACTCGACTGAGCACCGCTGTCACTTCCGCAAACCTCGAGCTGAATGACGACACTCATTCATCATACCCGCCGTCGCTCTCACGCTCGACGTTGCAGGGAACGCGCACGTGAGCTGCTTCGTGTCGTCGTACGAAGGATTGGCAACGCGCGGCGGACATCGCGGGTCTGCGCGTGGTGTCGACCGACGACCTCACGGCACAAGTGCCGCTGCGCGAGGAGGCCGTTCTGCGCCGCGCCGAGCGTCGCTTGCGTCTTCTGCGCCGCGTGTTACTCAGTCGTCGCGCCGTCGGCGCAGTCGACGCGTTCCTCGGCGGCATCGCCCTCGAGCGTTTGTACCGCAAAGGCGCCATGCGCTATCGCTGCGTCGTCCTCGTGCGCGGAGAGGCGGCATGAAGCGTCGCGTGGGCGTGCTGCTCGCGGGGTTGCCGCTGGTCGCGCTGGCGTGGTCGCTGCGCAGCGATGCGCCCGAGCCGGCCGATTGGCGCGTGTACTTGCGCGAGCCCGAACTCTCGTTCGTGGGTGGGTGGTTCGAATTCGCGGGCCGCCCGAACCACCTCGGCTTCGCCACGCTGTACCGCGCGCTGCTGTCGCTCGGTGTAGACATCGCGACGCTGGTGGGGGTTGGTTGGGCACTGGCGGCACTGTGCGTCGGCGCCGTTTGGCGGCTCGCGCCGCGTGCGATCTTGGCGTGGCCGTTGCTCGCGCTGCTCGCGTTCTCGCCCGCCTTCGGCGCCAACTGGCTTCTGGTGGAACGTCTGCGCGTATTCCTGCCCGCGGCCTGCGCGTGCGCCATGGTGTTGCTGCTGCGCGCGCCGCTGCATCGCGCGCGCTTCGTCGTCGCCACGGGCTTGGCGGTGCTGGCGGTGCTCACGCACGAGACGGGCAGCTTGTTGTGGGTCGCCATGCTGCCGCTGATGGTGTGTCCTGAACGCCGATCCTCCGAGGTGAGGCGATGCTGTGTTGAACTAGCGGGTGCGAGTCCCGTCGCGGTAAGCGCCGAAGCGCCGCGTAGCAGGCTCCAGTCGCCGCGAGAGATCGCGTCGGCCAAGCGGAGCGTCAAGAGCCTTCGTCGAGGTGTATGCCTTGGACGAGGGGAGCAAAGTCGCAGGCCCAATCCGAAAGGGTGAACCTTGCAGCCTCGTGAGAGTAGAGACCCGAAAGGTGGGAAGGCCGAGCCGATCATTTCACGGCGAAGGCAACAGACTGCGCCCGAGTCCGGAGCGGCGCAGGACTTCCCCGGGGTACAGAGGAGGGCATGCGACGACAGCTCGACACGGAACAGGAGAGGCCCTACCCAGCGGCCGACGTCAGGCGAAGGCGGTTTCCATAAGCCGATGGCGAAAGGGGACCGTGCTGGGAGGGAGTCCGAGGGGTTCGTAGTACCGT
>JANPER010000032.1:0-3628 GCA_031423015.1 Planctomycetota bacterium
CGCAGCCCTTTGCCGAAGCTGCTCCTTCGCCGCGGAGAGAGCGAGTCGCCAGCCCAAGACGCCGCGAACATCGCCACCATGCGCCAGCCTCGTCAATCGCCGCCCTGGCCGAGGTGCTTGCTCAAGACGTACCTGAGTTCCCCAGCCGAAGCATCTTCGCGAAGCGCGAAGATGGTTCGGCTGTGGAAAGTCATGAGCCGTAAGTTGTTAGCCGTAAGTCCAGAACGCGGACAGGCGGTCAGACAGGTAGGCAGCGGTCTGGGACTTAGGGCTTACGTCTTACGCCACACGACTCGCGGCAGAGCCGTTCATGCAGCCGCCCTCGCGTCTCGTTGGTTGCGGCTCTGCCGCGCTGAGCTTGTGGTAGGACAAGCCCAACGCGCGTGCAGCTCTGGCGCGGTTGCCGCCGCTCTGTTCCATGGCTTCCTGCAAGAGCTGCCGGCAGAACGCGTCGACGCGCTCCTGGAACTTGCCCTCGTTTGACACCGGCATCGCCACTAGCAACCGCTCGTGCCAGCCCAGCTGTTCGTCAGCGGCGACACGGCTGGCGAAGGCGGGCAGGGTCTCCTGGGCGTGCTGCTCACCAGGCTGTTGGCGGAGCGGGTGTCGCCCGCGACGACGCCGTGAACGACCGCACGAACACGCAGCTCGAGCTACCTATCGCTCCTCTCTCGCTCCGGTGCCACGCGCTTCGTCGCCCGCATCGCAGCGACGCCGTCTACTTCGCCGCGAGGGCAGCCCGCACGCAGCGCGCCACGTCTTCCGCGAGCTGCCGGCTACCTGCCTGCGTGAAGTGCACGTCGACCGGTCGCTGCAGCTCGGCGAGGCGCGGCTGCGCGCTCGCGAACAAGTCGTTCACCACCACACCCCGCGCCGCCATGAGCGTGCGTGCGCGCGCGTTGTAGGCGAGCACGTCGGCCGGATCGCGGAACGGCCGCACCAGGCCTGCCGGCACCGGGGTCGTCGTCGCGAAGATCAAGCGCGCGCCGGTCGCTTGCAGCTTGGCCACGATCGCGCCGAGTTGATCGGCGTACTCGTCGGGCGGCGTCTGCTGCGCGTGCGTTGCTTCGTCGGAGTTGGCGCCGCTGGTCGGGTGCACGCGCTTGAGGTCGTGCAGGCCGAAGTTGAAGTGGATGACGTCCCAGTGGCCGCCGTACGCCGCGAGCCAAGCATCGATGCGCTGCAAGCCGTGATCGGTGCCCGCGCAGTTCTCGGCCTCGGTCGCGCTCTGCATCGGCCGGAACACGTCGGCCGCGCCGCGCAGCAGCGCGCACACGTCGGCGTGGTAGCCGATCGAGATCGAATCGCCGAGCAGCAGCACCCGCGGCAGCGCGCGGTACTCGGCATTCGGCCGCGGCCGCCGCGCCCCCGTCGCCGTCAGGTGCGCGTCGAGCGCTTGCGCCAGTTCGCGCACGCGCTCCGGTTGCGCCGGCGCGAGGTCGCGCTTCTCGCCGAGGTCAGCGGCCAGGTCGTACAGCTCGTGCGTTGGGCCCTCGTAGTACTCGATCAACTTCCAGTTGCCGGCGCGCACGATCCCGTACGGCGCGACTTCGCCCCGGTAGTGCGGGAAGTGCCAAAAGAGATGCCGCGCCGGCACATCACCGTCGGCCGCGCGCAGGTGCGGCAGCAACGACACCCCGTCGAGATCACACTCGGGCAGCTTCGCCCCGGCGGCCGCGACGATCGTCGGCAACCAGTCGACGCTGGTCACCGGCGCCGATGACACACGCCCCGCCTCGATCACCCCCGGCCAACGCACGATGAGCGGCACGCGGATGCCGCCCTCGTACGGGTTGCCCTTGCCAGAGCGCAGCGGTGCGTTGTCGGTCGAGCCGAGCAAGCCGCCGTTGTCGGAGGTGAAGACCACCAGCGTTTGCTCGGCAAGCCGATGCGCGTCGAGCGCAGCGAGGATCTTGCCCATCGCCTGGTCGACGCTCTCGACCATCGCCGCGTAGATCGCGTTCTTCTGCGCCGTCTTCGGCTTCTTGGCGTAGCGCTCGAGGCTCGCCTTCTGGCCCTGCAGCGGCGTGTGCACGGCGTAGTGCGCCAGGTAGAGAAAGAACGGCCGCGCCTGGTTGCGCCCGATGAACGCCACCGCCTCGTCGCCCTCGCGGTCGGTCAGATACTCGCCCGCGCGGCGCGGCGGCAAGCTCGGGATGCCGTGGGGCAACGACGCGTTGGTGTAGGGATCGAAGTAGCTCGGCGGTTGCCCGTAGTCGCAGCCACCGTAGTTCTCGTCGAAACCTTGATGCTCGGGATACCAAGCCTCGTCGCCGAGGTGCCACTTGCCGATGTGGCACGTCGCGTAGTCAGCCGCGCGCAGCACCTCGGCAAGGGTCACTTCCTCGAGGTCGAGCCAGAACGGGTTCGGCGGACACCGCAGACGTTGCCGCGGCCCGCCGACATACTCGACTGGGTTGTGCGCCGGCGTCGCGCCGCCTGGACGCTGAAAGCGCGCGCGGATCCAGTCGGTGACGCCGGTGCGGGCCGGCGAGCGTCCGGTGAGCAACGCCGCGCGCGTCGGCGAGCACACCACACACGCGGCATACGCGTCGGTGAAGCGAATGCCCTGCGCCGCGAGCCGATCGATGTTCGGCGTCTCGTAGAAGCGACTCCCCTGACAAGACAGGTCGGCCCAGCCGAGGTCATCGACCAGCACGAGGATCACGTTGGGCGCGGTGCGACGGGCGTCTTGCTGCGCGCGCGCGACGGCCGAGCAAGCGACTGCGAACGACAGAGCCGCGACGGTGATACGGATCGACATGGCCGGAGAAGGGGCAGCGTATCAGACACCTCGCCGAGCGTCGCGGCGACGGATCGAGTCCCCTCTGCGCCCGGCACCGCTGCTTGACGACGCGGCCCGCCGGGCGTCGGCGACCACGCCTCGATGGCCGAAGAGATCGCCAACTCTGCGCTCCGCAGCGATGGATTCCGCAGTGTTGGATAGCACCACGCTCAACGGCTCACGCAGGAACTCCTGACCATGACACGCACGACGACCTCCCGCGACAATCACCCTAGGCCACGCCTGCGCTACGTGATCCTCACCGACATCAGCTTCGGGTCCGCCCTCAAGCTGCATGCGTTCGCGGGACTCTCGCTCGGTGTCGTGCTGGGTCTCACTGCCTTGGTCGCGTCGTTTCTGGGCGCGAACGTCGAAGCCACTCTCAATGACACGCAACTCACGGGCTCGAGCGCAGGAGTTGCCTGGCTCATTTGCTGCCCGCCGCTCATGGCTCTGGCGGCCGCCATCGGCGGCACGGCCAACTACGTTGCGGTGCGTTGGCTCCTGCGCGGCCTGCGCGGGATCGCGGTGAGTCTCGAGATCACCCAACCCTGACGCCTCCACTGGAACCCCAGCTGTGAAGACCCTGGCCCGTATCGTGAGATCGGTTAGGAAGCGCGTCGCGTCGAGGATCAGGCATACACCGAGAGAAAACCTGCGCCCTGCACCGGCCCCTTCCGCAGATGGCGGTGAATGCGACCCGCGGGCATCCCCGGCGCACCTGCGGCGAGCACAAAGCCGCGCCGGATGAGACTCGAACCATGAAAACCTACTACGCATCCCTTCCTTCCCTCGGCCTCCTGACCCTGACGCTCTGCGCGTCCCCGCTCATCGCGCAGAGCA
>JANPER010000033.1:0-6988 GCA_031423015.1 Planctomycetota bacterium
CCCCCCCACCCCCACCACACACCTTTTCTTGCCGCCCCGCCCCCCCCCCCCCCCCCCCCCCCCCCCCCCCCCCCCCCCCCCCCCCCCGGGGCGGCGCCCCCCGGGGCCCGGCCGGGGCCCCCCCCCCCCCCCCGGCCGGACCAGAATCCCGTTCGGGTTCCACCCATCTGCGCTTTCGCGCAGATGGGTGGTTACCCGACCGGGATTCGAACCCGGGCTAGCAGGACCAAAACCTGCTGTGCTACCGTTACACCATCGGGTACCGCTTCGAGGAACGCGCAGCGCGGCCTCGGCAAGTGGTTTCGGAGCAAGGATTTGAACCTTGACTAACGGAGTCAGAGTCCGTTGTGCTACCGTTACACCACTCCGAAGTGGGGTTGGTTTTTTAGCGAGCGAGAGGGGCCGTCGCTATGCCCTGCTGGCAAAAAGGCCGTCGCCCGATCAGGCGCGCAACCGTCGGATGAGCGCGGCCAAGGCTTCGAGTGTCGCGCGACGCCGAATGAACTCGCGGCCGAGGTTCGTGATGCGGCGCGTGAAGGTCGCCACGGCCCCGTCGATGCAGGTCGCGATGCAGACCGTACCCACAGGTTTCTCGGCGCTGCCGCCGTCGGGGCCGGCGATGCCGGTGATCGCGGCGGCCACTTGCACGTCGAAGCGGCGGGCCGCACCCTGTGCCATCGCCGCGGCCACCGGCTCGGACACGGCACCGTGCTCGGCGAGTAGCGCTGTGGGGACGAAAAGTTCGCGCTCCTTCACGGCGTTGGCGTAGGCCACCACGCCGCCCACGAACACCGACGACACCCCGGCTACGTCGCCCAACGCACTGGCGAGCATGCCCGCGGTGCACGACTCCGCCACGGCGAGGGTCGCGCGGCGCTCGAGCAGCAAGCCAGTGAGCACGTTCTGCAGCGGCGCCTCGCCCTCGCTCACCAGATCGGTGCCGAGCAGCAGGCGCAGGCTCGCGACGTCGCTGGCACACCGCGCGTCGGCATGCGCCGGGGTCTCGCCGCGCGCCGCGACACGAATGGTGAGCAGGCCGTTGCTGGCGGTGATGCCGACGGTGGGGTTGCGACCATCCTGCATGAACGTCGCGATGCGCTCGCCGAGCGCGGCCTCGGATGGCCCCAGCACCTGCAACTGCGCAAACGCCAACACCGGCCGCGTGCTGCCCACCAGGGTGCGCACGCGCGGCAGCACGTCGGCCGCGAACATTGCCTTCATCTCCTTGGGCACGCCGGGCAGCGCACACAAGAGCGCACGACGCAGGCGCATCGCAAAGCCCGGCGCCGTGCCGCACGCGTTCGCCAACACCTCAGCACCGATCGGAAAGCCAGCTTGCCGGCGGTTGCTCTCCGGCACCTGCACGCGGCCGAGCCTCGCGAAGTACGCCAGGATCTGTTGCCACGCCGCCTCGTCGTGCACCACCGACACCCCGGCCGCCGACGCCGCCGCGTCGCGCGTGCGGTCATCCAACGTCGGCCCGAGACCGCCGGTCGCCACCACCACGTCGGCGCGCGCGCACGCCTCGGCCAACACCGCCGCGATGTCGACCTCGAGGTCGCTGACCACGTGATAGCGCGCAGCAAGAAAGCCCTCGGCCTCGAGCGCCTGCGCCAGCCATGCGCTGTTGGTGTCGATGCAGTGGCCGTGCGCCAACTCGTCACCGATGGCGACGATCTCGGCCCGCAGCATCCTGCCGCTCATCGCGCCCGCCAGCACAGGAACAGACCCAGCAAGTAGAGCAGGCACATCGGCCCCGCCATCATCATCTGCGTGAACGGATCCGGCGACGGCGTGATGATCGCCGACAGCACGAAGATGCCTAGGATCACGTAGCGCCAGTTCTTGCGCATCGCCTGGTAGCCGGTGATACCGACCTTCTGCAGTGCCAGCATCAGCAGCGGCAGCTGGAACACCGCACCGAGCGCGGCGGTCATCGTCAGGAGCAGGCTGAAGTACTGCGACACCGCGAACATCGGCTCGATGCGCATGAAGTTCATCAGCTTCATCAGGAAGTAGGTCGACCACGGCACCACCGTGGTGTAGCCGAACACGATGCCGCCGATCAGGAGCACAGTGGCAAACGGCACGTACCGCAGCACCACCCGCCGTTCGGTTTGGTACAAGCCTGCCGCCAGGAACGCCCAGACCTGATAGAGCACGATCGGCGAGGCGAGCACGAGCCCAAACAGCAGCGACGCCGCCATGAACGTCCAGACGTCATCGATGCCGCCCAAGGCGACGAGCGTCGGCCGCACCTGGAAGCCACCCTGCAGGTTGACCTCGGGCAGTAACTCGTCGGGCATCGTGCCGTTGCGCACCTGCGGCCCGTACTCCTTGATGAAGTCGTAGCGGGCGAGCTTCAACGGATGCAGCTTGTCGCGGCCGCCCGCCGCCACCACGTGCTGCTCGATCTCGACGCAGTAGTCGGCGAACAGGCGTGCCCACATCCACCGGTAGGGCGCGACGTAGATTTCAGTGACCTGGTTCTTGAAGGGCAACAGACCCAAGACACAGATCCCGATCGCCATCAGCGACACGAACAACCGCCGACGCAGCTCTTCGAGGTGCTCGCCGAAGGACATCTTCGGCAGGTCTTCGCTGCGCGCTGGTGTGGTCGGCTGCGTCGCCGTCATGCCGTCACACTACAAGGAGACCGGCACCTTGCGCGAGCGAGCCCGCGACATCCGCGCCACAACCCTCAAACGACGAGGGCCGCGCACTGCGCGGCCCTCACGACTGCTCGCGTCGAGCAGGTCTGTTAATCACTGCTTCAGGAAGCCGCGGATCTTGTTCACCGGGGCGAACTCCGAGCCGAGCTTGCTTGCCAGCTTGTAGTCCTCAGTCTCTTCGACCTTGAGGAAGGCACTGCCTTCGTCGTTCAACGTCTCGTCGCCCAGGATCACGAGGTCGACCCCGGGGCCTACCTTGTCGTGCACCCGGTTACCGAGGCTCTCAAGGATCGTCTTCATCATGTCCTTGGTGTAGGGGTAGCCGAAGCGACCGATCAGGGCGACCTGGCGACGCACGCCTGGGCTGTAGATCGGCGAGGCGATCACGTCGCCCGACACCGGGAAGTCGAACTTGTCCTTGATGTCGTAGATCTGCACCTGCGCGCGCTCTTGCTCGACCTTGGTGACCTTGGCCATACCCTTGTGCTTGCCATCGCGCGGATCGCTGATGGTGAACACGGCGCCGGCCGGGAGCATGTCCTTGCTGCCGAGGTTGATGTAGCCGAGGTTGGTGGTCGCCGAGCAGGACAACACCGCGCCGTCGCTGGCTTCGGGCGGGTTGTGCAGCTTGACCGCCGCGGCGAGCGCCGCGTTCTTGGCGTCGCGCAGCCCGATCTGCTTGGCCGACTCGACCTGCTCCAGCTTGTGCTTCTCGGACAGCTCCGAGATCTCGGTGCGGCGCTGGGTGTTCTCGTTGCGCATCGTGTCGATGAGGCGCTGCTTGTCGAGGTAGTTGGTGTCGATGTACTGACGCAGCTCGGCCACCGCGGTGGACGCCTTCTGCGCTTCGCCGGCGCGCTCAGCGTTGATGGTGTTGTTCGCCTTCTCCAGTTCGGTGCGATCGGCGGAGAGCTTGGCGATCTGCGTCTTGGCGTCAGTGATCGCCGTCTTCTTGGCGGTGAACGCCGTGAGCACATTGCCCAACAGGTCGGGCAGACCATTGGTCAGGCTCGCCGGGATCTCGAGTTCGCGGGCGAACTCGGCGACCTTGGTGGTGATGCGCGACGGGATCGTCACGTTCTCCAGTTGCGGCACGGCCACGTCGACCACGCCGGCCTTGCGGGCCTCCTCCAGAGCATCCGTGTAGTCCCAGCCTTCACGGCCCTTGTAGGTTCCGGCTTCGCCCACGACCTTGCGGATGTCTTCCAGCAGGTGGTCGCGCACGGCGTGCTCGAGGCGCAGCTTGCCAATCTCGGCGTTGCGGGCGGTGAGCGCCGCCTGCGTGCTCTTGCCGATGTCGTACTGCGAGTAGCCGAAGAATGCGGCTCCCAGCATCAGTGCGAGGGTGACGAGGAAGAACATCGTGTTGACGGCGCCGCGTTCGCGGTTGTGCATTGCAGGAAGCTCCGGTAGCAGGCAGTGGGACGGCAGGATCAGGGGGCCTTGCCCAGCAGGGACTTAGGGGTCTAGGTCACGCAGCGGGCGCGGGATTCTAGAAAGAGAGGACGACCAGGGTCAAGATGGCGGTGCACGAAGACGCTTGCCGCCTCCGTCGAGTCTACCCCACGATCAGAGTTGTGTTGGCCACCCTTCCCCCTCTCCTTGGCTCCGCGTGCCCCTGCGCGGCCGGCTGCCGGTGATGTCGGCAACGCGTCGTCGTCGTCGCCCCGTTGTCATCGGCTTGCTCGGCGGGATTGCCGCCGGCAAGTCCACGGTGGCCGGACTGTTCGCGGCGCGCGGCTTCGAGGTGCTCGACGCCGACCAGGAGGCACGGCAGGTCACCGACGACCCGACCGTGCTGCGGGCGATCGCCGCGCGCTTTGGCCCTGACCTCGTGCCCGCGGGGACGCTCGACCGTCGGGCGCTGGCGGCGATGGTGTTTGCTGACCCGGCGGCGCGGCGCGACCTCGAGGCCATCACCCACCCGGCCGTGCGGGCGCGGCTCACCGCGAAGCTCGAGGCCGCCCTCGCCGCGGGTCGCAACGTCGTGCTCGACGTACCCCTGCTGCTCGAAGGCGGCCTGATCGCGCGCTGCGATACGTGCGTCTTCGTCGACGCGGCGGAAGCGACCCGGCGCGCTCGCGCCCGCGCGCGCGGCTGGGATGACGAAGAGTTACTGCGCCGCGAGCGCACGCAGGCCGAACTCGCCGTGAAACGCGCCCGCTGCACGCATACGATCGCGACCGATGGGACCCTCGACGATGTCCGCACGCAGGTCGACGCGCTGCTCTTGCAGCTCGACGGATGAGAGCCAGCCGGCGGTCGGCCGGCCTGTGGTCTGCCCCTTTGTTGGCACGCAAGCGTGAACTCCCCGCTGCCACAGCCTGACGTCGAGCAACCCACCGGGGACGGCACCGCCTCCTTGCGCGAGGCCCCAATGCGTGAAGAGCGCGAAGACACGGTGCGCGAGGCCCCGCTGCCGATGTGGTCGGTCGAGGAACTGCATGGGCAGTCGATGCCAGCGCTGGTCGCACTCGCCGAGCGCGAGAAGCTCGACGGCGTGATCGGCCTCAACCGTCAGGATCTGATGTTCGAGCTGCTGAAGCATCGCGCCCACAAGGCCGGCGCGGCCTTCGGCGAGGGCGTGCTCGACGTCTTGCCTGACGGCTTCGGCTTCTTGCGCAATCGACGGCACGGCTACCGCGCCGGCCCCGATGACATTTACGTGAGCCCAAGCCAAGTGCGCCGCCTCAACCTCAAGCGCGGCCACACCGTCGCCGGCCCGGTACGGCATCCACGCGACGGCGAGCGCTACTTCGCCCTGATGCACGTCGACACCGTGAACGGTGGGTCGATCGTCGATCTGCGGCGCCGCGTGCCGTTCGAGAGTCGCACGCCGATCTTGCCGTCGGCGCGTCTGCGCTTGGAGCACCCGGGGTGCGCGCCGGCGCTGCGCGTGATCGATCTTCTGGCGCCGCTCGCCAGGGGTCAGCGCGTGTTGCTGCAAGCGCCACCGCAATGCGGGCGCACCAAGCTGCTGACGCAGATCGCGCACGGGCTGTCGCGCCAAGCCGGGCTGCACGTCATCGTCTTGCTGCTCGACGAGCGGCCGGAGGAAGTAACGGACATCGAGCGCACGCTCGGCGCGCAGCCGCACAGCGAAGTGGTGGCTTCGACCTTCGACGAACCGCCAGCGCGGCACCTCGAGCTGGCTGAGCTGGTGCTCGATCGCGCGCGTCGCCTGGTCGAGGCCGGCCACGACGTCGCCCTCGTGGTCGATTCGCTCACCGCGCTCGCGCGCGCCTGCAACATCGAGTTGCCGCACTCGGGCAAGATCCTGTGCGCCGGCTTCGACGCGACCTCGCTGCTGCGGCCCAAGCGCTTGTTCGGCGCCGCGCGTCAAACCGAGGAAGGCGGCTCGCTCACGGTGGTCGCGTCGGTACTCACCGAGACAGGCACGCACGCCGACGACCTCGTGGCCGCCGAGCTGCGCGGCAAGGGCAACTGCGACCTAGTGCTCGATCGACGCCAAGCCGAACTGCACACCTACCCGGGCTTCGACGTGGCGCGCACCGGCACGCGGCGCGAAGACGAGGTGGTCGGCGCCGAGGAATCGGCACAGCTCAAGCACTTGCGCACGCGCTTGCTGACCGAGCCCGAGCACCGACAGCTCGCCGTGCTGCTGGAACTGATCGACACCACCGACGACAACGCCGCGCTGCTGCGCAAAGTGATCGGCTAGACGGGTCCGGCAGACCGGGTGCCATCGAGAGCCCGTCGGCCCGCGCTACAACTTCGCGAAGCGATCCGTCTCTTCGATGAGCGCGCTGCGAATGCCGGGTTCGGTGATCGAGTGGCCGGCGTCGTGCACGATGACCAACTTGGCTTCGGGCCACGCACGGTGCAGATCCCACGCCGACGTCGCGGGGCACACGACGTCGTAGCGGCCCTGCACGATCACGGCTGGAATGTCGCGCAGCCGGTGGCAGTTGCGCAGTAGCTGATCGTCGGGCTCGAAGAACCCGCGGTTGACGAAGTAGTGCGCTTCGATGCGCGCGAACGCGTCGGCGAACCGGCCGCCGCCGAACTTCTTCACCAGCGCCGGATCGGTGGAGAGCTTGCTCGTGCTCGCTTCCCAAATCGACCACGCCTTCGCCGCCTCGCTGCGCACTTTGCGGCTCTTGCTGGTCAGTCGCTTGTAGTAGGCCCGCATCAGGTCGCCGCGCTCGCGCGCTGGGATCGGCGCGAGGTAGCCCTCCCAGGCGTCCGGAAAGAGGTGGCTCGCCCCCTCCTGGTAGAACCACAAGAGTTCACTGCGGCGCAGCATGAAGATGCCGCGCAGCGCGAGCGCTTTGACGCGCTTGGCGTGCGTTTCG
>JANPER010000034.1:0-1616 GCA_031423015.1 Planctomycetota bacterium
CTCGGCCTCGAAGCGCGCGAGGATCGCGCGGCTGTCCATGCCGAGCTTGATCAGCTTCAGCGCTACGCGCTGGCCGATGTCCTTGCGCTCGCCGAGGAACACCTCGCCCATGCCGCCTTCGCCGAGGCGAGACAGCACGCGATATGGGCCGATGGTCGTGGAGGCCGACGCGCCGGGCTCGGTCGTACGCGTCGGCGCGGCCCGCCGAGCGAGGAACGAGTCGTCCTTGTCGTTGGCAAGGAGGCTCTCGACCTCGGCGCGCAGCGCCAAGTCACTGCGGCATTCGCGATCGAGGAAGGCACGGCGCTCGGCCGCTGGCAGCGAAGCTGCCGCCAGGAAGATCTTGGTGGCGCGGGGACAAACGTCACCAGTCACGGCGATCTTCTTCGAACTGAACGAAGATGTTCGTGTTCGCAACTGTCGGTCGACGGCAACCTCAAAGTTCGCTCACTTCCATCGGCGCTCACTCTATCCGCCTGGTGAAGGCAACCCCCCCCGCGCGTGGTGCCCTCTCGCGAGGAAGTGAGGATCAGTCGCCGACCCGGCGTGCCAAGGACGATCAATCTGCGTCTCCTGGCTCCGCCGGCGACGTGACGGGCCATCGCGAGTTGGAGACGGGGCGCACAGAGGGGATCTCTGCGTGATGGACTACGCTGAGTCGAACCTCCCGAGCTGTCGGTGTGTAGTCCGGGCGTGGATCTCACCACACAGCACGAGAATACATGAACAGAAACGACTTGGTGGTAGCGGGCTTGCGCTTGTATGGCCTCTACCTGTTCGTGAATGCGATCCTCGGGGTGATGGATTTGGCGCCGATTCTGAATCGTGGCATCGATAGGGACGGCGTCGCAGGCTGCCAAGTAGCCAAGGTCGGGCTCATGATGCTGATTGGCCTGATCCTGTTCTTCGGGGCACCCCGCGCGATGGACTGGCTCCACAACAGGGATGAGGTAGCAATGCTCGCCAAGAAATCAACGCGGCGGGACCGGCCTTCGTCCGGCCTCTGATCTGCACTGCGCCAGGCGATCCGGAGGAATCCGCCTGCGATAGCGCATCCGCTGCACGCGTGCTGAGTGTCGAGCCACTTTGGCCGCATGGTGTGAAGTGGTGATCAGTTGGCGAGCTGGATGATCCTGGTGACTCGCGCCCCGAGGTGGCCATTGCGGAGCGTCGGCGTGGCGGTTCGGAACTCGGACAGGGGATGCGGTCAGACCGCGATCTGGACTTAGGGCTTACGTCTTACGGCTCATGACTCGCGGCAGAGCCGCCGTAGCGCTCACTTCGCCTCTCGTTGGTTGCGGCTCTGCCGCGCTGAGTCCCCCACTGCGGATACACCCTGGCCCCATGCTGGTCGAGGACGTTGCACGCTCCCGCAAGGCTCGAGCCACCGCCTCATGTCGGCGATCTTGTACGGCCACGCTGGGTAGAGATCCTTCTCCGTTGTGAGCGCGCGCTCCAGATACACCTTGCCCGCAACCCTCTGTGCCAACGTGAGTGAGACACGCCCCAGGTTAAGTTTAGTGTAGAGGGCGTAGGCAGACCGAGATGACCAAGCAGACCAAGATCGCAAACAAGCAGCGCCCGTTGTCGGGCACCGCACCGCTACGCGCGGACGA
>JANPER010000035.1:0-94568 GCA_031423015.1 Planctomycetota bacterium
GGAGTGCATCGAAGACGAAGTGCACTTGCCCTTCCGCCGACAGGTGGGGCCCGGCATGGCGCATTGCATGCACGCGGCGCGCGCCGCCGGCGCCGCCGCGGCCACGATCTCCGGCGCCGGACCGGCGTTGGTCGCGCTGACCACCAACGAGGAGGCGTGCGACGGGATCGGCGCGGCGATGGCCGAGGCGTTCGCACAGCAAGGCGTCGCCTCCCGCACGCTGGTGCTGCAAGCGCGCTACGAGGGCGCGCTGGACAAGGTCGGGGCGTAGGAGTCGGCGTCACGGGCGGCCGGAGCCGAATGACCTCGACGAAGTAGCTGAGCGCGGCACGGTAGCTCGTCGTCGCCAGCCCGGGCTAGACTGGCGGCGTGGCGACAGACCCCGACCTCGTCAAGCGTGCCCAAGGCGGCGATTCGGCGGCACTCGACCAGCTGCTCGCGCAGCACCTGCCCGATCTCCAGGCGTTCCTGCGCAAGCACGCCGACGCCCGCATCCTGGCGCGCGAGTCGCACACCGACGTCGTCCAGTCGGTCTGGGGCGACGCCATCGTTGGGATCGGCCTGTTCGAGTATCGCGGCCCCAACAGCTTCCGGGATTGGCTGTTCCAGGTGGCGCTCAACAAGGTCATCGACAAGCATCGCTTCCAGGCGGCCGACAAGCGCGACGGGAGCCGTGAGCTGCCGCAGACCGAGCCGGGTGGCCGCTCGCCAGTGCGCGAGGCGCACGACGCCGGCGCGTCGCCGTCGGCGGCGGCGTCTGCGCGGGAGAGCGCAGCTCAGCTCGAGCGCGCGCTCGCATCGCTGCCGAACGCCTACCGCGAGGTCATCCTGCTGGCCCGGTTCGATGGGCTCTCCCACGAAGAGATCGCGGCGCAGCTCGGCCGGACTGTGGAGGCCTCGCGCACGCTCCTGCGCCGCGCATTGATCCAACTGTCCGGCGAGTTGACCGGCGCGCGATCGACGCGCGAGGACGGGGCCGGCGCACCCGGAGAATCACTCAGCGCGGCAGAGCCGCAACCAACGAGACGCGAGGGCGGCTGCATGAACGGCTCTGCCGCGAGTCGTGAGCCGTAAGACGTAAGCCATAAGTCCAGATCGCGGTCTGGCCGCATCCGCCTGTCCGAGTTCGGAGCTTACGTCTTATGGCTAACGACTTACGGCTTTCCACAGCCGAAACATCTTCGCGCTTCGCGAAGATGCTTCGGCTGTGGAACTCAGAGGATCCTGATGGACAGCCCCGGCGAGCTGACTGGTCCCGAGCCGTCGATGTGAAAGGTCTGGACGTAGAGCGACGCGCCAGCCAGGTACGCGGCTGGGGGAATCGGCAGCTGCACCGTGAACGGTGGTCCACTGAGTGCATGCAGCACGAGTGACTGCGGATCGAGCAGCAACGTGAACCCCACGATCGGGATCGGCGAGAGGGCTTTGCCGGTCGAGTAGGCGATCAGGCTAAGGTTCGGATTCGCAGGGGTCTGAAGCGTGAGCGAGAAGCCTGCATTCCCGACCAGCGGCAGGCCACCCGGATTCGGCGCGGTCAACCATCCATACGGCGCTCCGCCGCCGCGCTGGGCGTCGAACGACTGCATCGCCGGCACCATGGCGAAGCCGGCGTAGATCCCCCACCCGTTCTGCGCATCCCGAGCGGTCAGCGCTACCTCGCTGCCCTGCGTGTCGATGTAGCCGGCGCCGCCCCCTAAGACCCCGGTGAAGACGGTGCCTGTGTTCTCCTCGACGAGGACGGCGTTGCGCACCCCCTGCACGCCGGGGAGCAACACCGTCACGAACCCGGAGACCGGGTCGATCTGGAACAGATTCGGAGGCGTGCCGGCGTTCCCACCGCCGGTGCCGACGATGAGGCGGCCCTGCAGATCGAGGTCCATCGACATCGTGAAGCGGACCGACGGCGGCAGCACAACGACGAGCTGCGGTGCTCCAGCGCTGCACCAGCTGCCACCGATCCGCGTCATCCGGTAGATCCCCCGGTTGCTGGCAGGGCCATCGAGGTACAGAGTCTGGCCGTCGACGCTCACTGCCATGGCCTGTTGAAACTGGCCCCAACCGGAGAGCGGCATCGGACAGACGACGCCCGTGGCCAGATCAAGCTCGCCGAGCACCGCGCCACCGAGCACGCTCGGCTGTGCGTTGAACAGACTGAACAGGGCGCGCTGGCCGCCGTCGATCACCTCGATGTCCGATACGGCCATCGGGAGAGGCACGCTGGGCACCTGGCCGATCGGGAACGTCCTCAGGACTGTGCCGGTCCAGCCGCTTCCCACTCGCGAGATCTGGACATGGTAGATCGAAACCTGGCTTCCCGGCGCAGCCGACTGGCCGACGAGGAAAGTGCCGTCGGGAAGGGCCGCGATCGAGTCCGATCCGATCCCGCCGTCCGCGTACGGCGGCAAGAGCCCGCGCCCGGTCAACGCTGACGGCAGTCCCGCGACCCGGATGGGCAGGCCCGGGTTGCGCGGATGCACGAGAAACAGCCCGCCCTCCTGGCCCCAGACGCCAAGGGACTGAGCCCACACTCCCGGATTGAAACAGGCGACGACCAGGTAGCCCTCGGATCCTTGGGCCGCGAGCGCGGCGAGCGGCGCAACGGCGATCGACGCGGCGACTGCGAGACGAAGCATGACGGTTCCTCTTTGTGGGGTTGAACGAGGCCAGACGTAGCCGCCCGGCTAACTCTATCAACGGACGATCCACGACGGCGTGACACCGGAGAAGTGGACGCCGTGCTGTGTGTCACGTCATCGCTCCGGTTACGTTGAGTGGAGCAGCGACCCATGTCCGCCAGCGGAGAGCACGACGAACGGCTCGGATCGGTCGAATCCAGCCTCGACGCAGTTCTCGCCCGCCCTCCGGCCGAGCGAGCGACGGCGCTCGAAGATTCGTGCCGTCGCCATCCCGACCAGGCGCCGGCTCTGCGGGCACGCTTCGATGCGCTCATCCGGTTCGGGTTGATCGATCCAGCCACGCCCGTTGGGGAACTCGGACCCGGCGCCCATTTCGGGCCATACGAGATCGTGCGCAGGCTGGCATCCGGTGGCATGGGGACGGTATTCCTCGCGCGCCAGCTCGAGCCGGTCGATCGCGAAGTCGCCCTCAAGCTGATCCGCACCGACCGCGCCCTCGACGACAAGATGCGCGAGCGCTTCGCGCGCGAGGTGCGAGCGCTCGCGCGGTTCGATCATCCCCTCTCCTGCGCGATCTACGACGCCGGGGTCATCGACGGGCGCCCGTACCTCGCGATGCGCTATGTCGAGGGCGAGTCGCTGGCGGCGCTCGTCGACAAGGCGCGGCGTGCGCCCGATCGGCCGGGTATCCTCGCCGGCACGACGTCGACGACCGGCGTTGCCGACAGCGGCCGGACGCGGGCGGGGTTGACGGCGCCGATCGCCAACGTGGTCGCGCTCTTCGAGCGTATCGCACGCGGCGTCGCCGCCCTGCATGGTGCGGGCTTCGCGCACCGCGACCTCAAGCCCGGCAACATCTTCATCGATCTTCGCGGCGACCCGGTGATCCTGGACCTCGGCTTGTCCAAGGGGTTGCGCGACGTGCTCGCCGACTCGGGCACGCTCACGCTGAGCGGCGCACCGATCGGTACGCCGGCCTACATGGCGCCCGAGCAGGTGCGCGGCGCGCACGACGCCGACGCCACGGTCGACGTGTACGGCCTCGGCGCGACCCTGTTCGAGTGCCTCGCGCTGCGCCCACCATTCGAACGCACCGACCGTGAGGCCTTGTTTCTCGACATCCTGGCGCTGACTCCGCCAGATCTGCGCGCTCTCTGCCGCGGCGTGCCGCGCGATCTCGCGGTCGTCGTCGCCAAGACGCTCGAGAAGGATCCGCGCCGGCGCTACGACAGCGCGGCCGCGCTGGCCGATGACCTGGCTCGCGTCCTCGCTGGACGACCCGTCCTCGCACGGCCGGCGGGTCCGCTGCGGCGCATCGCCGCCTGGCGCCGCGAACGCCCGGGGACCGCGCACACGTTGATCGCGCTGGCCATCCTGCTGCTCTCGAGCTTCGCATTCGCGTGGGAACGAAGCTACCAGGTCCGAGTCTCGCGAGCGCTCGCGGGGGCAAGGGAGTCGGCGATGCTGCTGGGCCGGGACCAGGCTCGGGCGCGCGAGGTCGCCGAACGCGCGTTCGGTCAGCTTCCGTGCCACATCACGTTGTCCCAGTTGTGGAACGCGCGCGCGGCGGACTGCCTGGTACGAAGCTTGGACCTCGACGGTTCCGTCACGGGCTGCGCCTGGTCGAGCGATGGGCGGCGGTTGCTCTGCCTGACCGTGGACGGCAGCTTTGAGCTCCTCGATCGCGAAGGCTCCCGCGTGATCCCTCGCGTGCGGCTGGTGCCGGAGTCGCCACCGGACTTCTTGCAGCCTTCGATCAGCGGCGCATGGCAAGGCGACCAGTTTGCTGTGGCGTCGCGGGAGGGGCTCTTGACGATCCGCGATCGTGATGGGGCCGCCATCCGGCAACGGCCACTGCCGGCAACGACGATGGCCTACTTGCTCCTGTGCCGGAAGACGCCGGGGATCGCGTGGTCGCCACCGGGACGCGCCGCGCAACTCGCCGTCGCACTGCAGGACTGGGACACGAAGGAAGGCCGCGTCGTGCTCGTCGACGCCGCGGGAACGACGCTGGCCGACTTTCCGCTCGGTCGGACCCGGTTGACGAGCCTGCACTGGCGTCCGCACCACGATCAGCTGCTGACCACCGGCGGGGATCGACACGCGTCGCTGTGGTCGCTCGACGGCCAGCGCTTGCGGGACTTCTCGACCGAGATCGACGCCAAGGGGTTCACTGCCGCACGGTTCTTCGCGGATGGCAAGCGCCTGGCGCTCGGAGCCAACGACGGAAGGATGTTCGTCATCGACCTCGACGGCGGCACGTGTACCCGGCTCGATGGGCTACGCGACGTTGTCATCGCCATCGCCGTTGCGCCGGACGGGGATCGCGTGGCCGCGAGCGCCGTCGACCAGCGAGCCCTACTCTGGCAGCCGGACGACGGCACCGCGATCGCACAGTTGAGCCACTTGGACGCCGTGAGCTTCGACCTCGAGTTCTCGCCCGACGGCCGGTGGCTCGCGCTCGCCGACGCGACCGGCCGCATCTCGATCCACGACCGCGAAGGTCTCGAGGTGCGCACCCTCCGGGGCCACGCCAGCACGGTCACCGACGTCGAGTTCGCCGCGGACGGACTGCTCGCGAGTACGTCGTACGACCGCAGCGTGCGGCTGTGGCGCTTGGCGGGCGGGGACTACCGCGCGATCCCCGGCCACCGGAACCGGGTGGCAGCGGCGCAATGGGTCGACCAACGGATCGTCAGCGTCGGCCACGACGGCAGACTGCAGGTGTACGACGTCGCCGAGGATCGCGGCGAGGCAGTCGATGCCGGGCATGGTCGGTTGTGGTCGATCGGCATCGCCCACGGTGGCGGTCAGTGCGCGAGCGGCAGCCACGACGGCAGCGTCCGGCTCTGGTCGTTGCCAGCCGCGGGCGCTGGATCTCCTGAACCGCTCGGGTTCCTCGGCGAACCGCGTGCGCACACGGCGATCGTGCATTCGATCTGCTACACCAAAGACGACAGGTTCATCATCACGACGAGCACCGACGGTACGACGAAGATCTGGTCGACGGCCAGCAGTTCAGTCCCTGTCGTCGAGGTACTCGAGGAGACGAAGTACGACGTCATGATGGCCGCGGTCGACTCCGCGAGTTCGACGCTCGCGACGGTCCGCGTGAACGGCGAGGTCGGCCTCTACCGCATCGACCTCGAAGCTGGCAGCTACCGGCGGCTGTGGGCGCAACCACTCCGTTTTGCGACCAACGCGCGTTCGGTCGAGTTCGGCCCCGACGAGCAGACGCTGCTGATCGGCCTGGACGACGGCACGGCGCGGCTGCACGACCTCGCGCGCGTTCCGCGCACGCGCTACGGCGCAGGCGACGTCGCGCACGCGGGTTCCGTGGTTCGTGCGACCTTCTCGCCAGACGGTTCGACGGTCCTGACCGGTTCGCAGGACGGCACGGTGCGCCTGTGGAGCGCAGACGGCACGCCGATCGTCACCCTCGAGCACGGCGCGCCCGTCCACACCTGTGGCTTCTCCCCGGATAGCAGGCGGCTGTTCGCCGCCGGCGAGGACCGGGTGATCCGGATCTGGCCGGCGCCGAAGAAAGAGAAGTGATCGTTGATGCCGGCTCCACCCGTTCACCTCCGGCCCTGCCCAACACTCGCTCGCAAGTGCGGACTGGCCGCACGTACTGGCGGTTGCCGCGCACCGGCCAGCCGCGGTTGGTGCCGCCGGTGACGAGGTAGCCGGAAGGATCGCGAACGCGATCGCCAGCAACGTCTGCCGAGGAACCAGGGCCCCTGGTTCCTTGGTAGCCCTTCGGCGAGAACTCGACCGCCAGGATGCCGCTCCCGAGCCCCTCGCGGAACGGATAGCAGGCGCCCTACCACACGCCGTCGACCACCTCCGTGGTGGCGCGCATGACGAGGCTGAGGCTGTAGTCGCCGAGGAAGAGCTGGCCCGCGAACGGCCCGGACCTGCCCTCGGTGCAGTCGATGCGGAAGGTGGTGATCGACTGACCCATCTTGCGGTACGGGAACACCACGGCGTACGGCAGCGCGGCGCGCGCGAGCGGCGACGCCGCGGGAGTCTGCTCAGATCATGCCGCTGCCGGGACCGGGAGTCGACGCCGGCGGCCCCACCCGCTCACAGGGTCGCGAACACCAAACGCTCACTCGCTGCCAACAACCCCGACCCGGGGCAGGAAGGGTTGGTCACGCATACCCACTGGGTGTGGATCACCTGACCTGCGGGGACGGTCAGAGGGATCGGCAGGACGAACTCGCCGAAGCCGAGTGGGTCGATGGCGACGATGGGCCCGACGAGGATCGGGTCCGCGAGCAGCCACACGTTGAACAGGATCTGCGGGCCCCCGGCCGGTGGGCCCGAGCCGAGCACGACCACACCCACGCTCGACGGCGGCGCGTTGGTGACACCGAGTGCGAAGGCGAGGTTGCCAGCGGCCGGGGCGCGCAGCGTGCTGCTGTAGAGACGCGCAGTGCAGGCCGGGGTGGCGAGGCCGAGGTCCCGCCGGTCGGTGCCGCCGGGCAGCAATGGCAGGTGCGTGAGCACCAGATCACGGAGGCCCTGCAGCGTGGCCTGATGCGGGTTCTGCGTGGGGTAGGCAGCGTCTTCGGTGGTGCCCACGACGAAGGCGTCGCCGACCTCGTCGAGCGCGACGCCGTGCAACACCGTCCAGTAGCCGCCGATCAGCGTGCTGTAGAGCAGGTCGTCAGTCCCGTTGCCCTGCAGGCGGAGGCGCACGATGGCACCGCAGCGGTCGTTGGCGCTGGCGCCAGGGCGAAGACTGCCCCGAGTGGTCGGGAAGGGGAGGGCGCCGCCGCCGTACCCGGAGCCGACCAGCGTGACGATGCCGGAGGACTCGATCGCCAGCGAGTGGAAGAGGTCCTGACCGCCGTCGCCGCCGAAGTAGGTCGCGTAGCGCAACTGGCTTGGACCGGTGCCGCGACTCCCGTCGAGCCAGCAGACGAACCCGTCGATCGCGCCGAAGGCGCCCATACGATTCGTGGTCTGGTAAGCGCCCGGCGTGACCGGCGTGTTGGTCGAACGGGAGTGCCCGCAGATCACGACGCCGCCGTCGGAGTGCAACGCGATGGCATGCGGGAGGTCCTCTCCCGCGCCACCGAAGTACGTGCCGTACACGAGACGCGTCCCACCCGGGTCGAGAGTCGCGAGGTAGGTGTCCGAGCCGTTGTTGGTGGGCTGGAAGCAACCCGGCGTCGTGTTCTGCGGATCGCCGAGGACCGACGGCGTCGCTGTCGAGATCGAGTCGTCCGCGTGCGCGACGATGCTGTGGCGCTGCAGGATGCCCTCCCAAATGACCCCGAGCCCGCCGTTGGCGGCGATCGTGGCGTAGGTGGGCCCATCGGCGCCGGGACCGCCGAGGTGTGTCGCCCACAACAGTTGTTGAGTCGCCGGCGCGGTCAGGTCGACGCGGGCCACGAACGCATCGCTCGTGCCACCCCGGTAGGTTGGAAAGATCGTGCCCGCGGTGCCGGGAAGGTCCGCCGACTCGGTGACGCCGACGACCGCGAGCACGCCGCCGCGATCGAACACGAGACCACCAACCCGATCGTGGCCAGAGCCGCCCAGGTAGGTCGAATAGAGAAGCCTCCCGCCCGTCGCGTCGATCTGCACGATGAAGCCGTCGCTGCCGCCGTTCCGCGTGCGCTGGAAGCCCCGCGGCGGTTGGTTCGGCATGCTCATCGGGAAGTCGGCCGAGTCCGTCAAGCCGGCGATCGTGGTCACCCCCTGCGCATCGACGTGCAGGTCGAAGGTGATCTCCATGCCGCTGCCGCCGAGGTAGGTGCACCACAACAACTGTTGGCCCGGCGGCAGGCGCGGGTCGAAACGGGCGACGAAGGCATCGCCATTGCCAGCCGGCGTCGCCTGGAACGCGCCGGGCGTGGCGAGGCCTTGCGATAGCGCGGTGCCAGCGACCGTGACCAGACCGCCCGGTCCGATGCGGACGCGCGCGCCGAGGTCGTGCCCCGTGCCCCCGAAGAACGTCGACCAATGCGGCTGGGTCGCAGGAGGCTGGGCGGCGGGACTGCTCGCGAGCGGCGGGAGGGTGAGGACGACGAGAAGGGAAACGGTAATCGCACGTGTCATGGCTTGCTCTCGGTGAGACCGCACCCCCCGCCGGACTTCGCGGGGCGTGCCTGCCCCACCAAACGCAACACCGCCGCCTCAGTCTCGCGGATTCCTACGACTTTTCACCGGCGAGCGCCCGCCGTAGCGACTCCGCCAGCGCCGCGAGCGCGCGCGACAGGAGGTTGCGCACCGAGTCCTCGCTGCGCCCCATCTCGGCGGCAACCTGGGCCCGGTCCAGGCGGGCGACGCGCGACAGTGAGATCACCTCGCGGTAGTGCTCCGGCAGGGTGTCGAAGGCGCGCTCGAGCGCGCGCACGTCCTCCGCGGCCATCATCTGCCCGCTCGGTGACAGCGTCTGCGAGTAGCACAGCGACAGCGCGGCGTCGCTGGCGGCGGCCACCTCGCGGCGCGCGTCGCGCTTCTGCGCCCGCAGGTCGCGCTCGCGCGCACGCAGCTTGTGCAGCGCGGCCGTGCACAGCCAGGCGCGAAACGCCGCCTCGCCCCGGTACTCGAAGCCCTCGACCTTGGCGAACAGCTCGCGGCACGCCGACTGGACGAGGTCGGACCCGGATTCGTGCGCGCGCAGGAGCGGGCTCATGCGCACGCGCACGAAAGCGCGCACGTTGGGGATGTGGCGCACCAGCAGCTCATCGAGGGCGTGCTGGTCGCCGGAGGCCGACTGGTGCAGCAAGTGCCCCGAGTCCCGTCCGGAGTCCCGGTCGCGCATGGCGGAATGATGCCGCAGCGGCCAGGATCTGGCGAGACGCCAACCCCGCCGCCGCAGTACACCGCCCACAGTCATCTCGGCTCGCCCGTGGGCAACGACACCCTCGAACCCATCCCCTCACCGGACGAACTGCTCCTGCAGCAGTGTCTCGACTCGGCCGACGGCGAACGTCTGGCCGTGCTGGCGCGGCTCTGCCGTGAGCACCCCGACCGGGCCACCTCGCTGCGCGAACTGTTCGCGCTGCTCGACCGGTTCGGGCTCGCCGCGGAGCCGGCCGCGGAACCGACGACGCCCGTGCGCATCGGCCCGTACCGCGTGATCAGCACCCTCGGCCATGGCGGCATGGGCATCGTCTACCTTGCCGAGCACGAGGCGCTCGGCCGCCGCGTCGCGCTGAAAGTGATCGGCGCCACCGCGGTGCACAGTGCCAAGGCCCGCGAGCGCTTCCGCCGCGAAGCGCTGGCGGCGTCGCGCCTCGACCACCCAGGAATCTGCCCGATCTACGAAGTCGGGGTATCCGACGGCGCGCCGTTCCTCGCGATGCGGCACGTGCCCGGGCGCACCCTCGCCGCCGCCATCGCCGAGAGTCGCAGACAGAGTGGCCGGTGCGTTGCGCTGCCTCGACCGGACGGCGAGGGTGAGATTGCGGCGATCCTGCACTTCGGCGAACGCGCCGCCGCGGCGCTGCACGTCGCGCACGAAGCGGGCCTCGTCCACCGCGACGTCAAGCCAGGCAACCTGATGGTCACGCCCACCGGCGAGCCGGTGCTGCTCGACTTCGGGCTGGCCCAGACGCGCGAGACTGACGGTGACGCGTTGACCCTGACCGGCGACCAGCTCGGCACGCCGGCCTACATGGCGCCGGAGCAGGTCAGCGGCGGCCTGGTCGACCGACGCACCGACGTACACGCGCTCGGCGCCGTGCTGTACGAATGCCTCACCCTGCGCTTGCCGTTCGAGGCTGCGAACCAACACGACCTCCAGTCGCAGATCCTGCGCGAGGAGGCTCCCGATCCGCGGCCGCGCCATCGCAGCATCGGCATTGACCTCTGGACCGTGCTGCAGACCGCGTTGGCGAAGGAGCCGCCGCGGCGCTATCAGACGGCCGCTGCGCTCGCCGAGGATTTGCGCCGCGTGCGCATGCACGAGCCGATCCTGACGCGCCGGGCCACCGCGTTGCTTCGCGTGCAGCGCTTCGTGCGTCGCAATCCGGTGGCAGCGACCTTCGTGGGCTTCCTGCTGCTGACGTTAGCCAGCTTCGCCGTGCTGCTGCGCCAGCGCGGCGACGCGCTGGCGGAGACGGCGGCGGCGCTGCGCACCGCGAGGGCGAACGAGCAGGCACTGCAGTCGCGGGACCTGGGCACGATGTCGCCGCGGCTGGCGCTCGAGGGTGCGCTCGCCGCGGTCGCCGCCGAGGACAACGACGACACCGTCTCCGTGCTGCACGCGGCCCTCGTGCGCTTCCGGGAACGCGCCATCCTGCGCCACGGACACGCCGTGTGGATCGCGGCCTTCTCGCCGGATGGCACCAAGATCCTCACCACGTCCGACGACCACACGGCGCGGATTTGGGACCGAGACGGGCACGAGCTGGCACGGTTGCAGCACGCGGCTGCCGCTTGGTGGGCGACGGTCGACCCGACCGGGAAGTGGATCGCGACCACGTCCGCCGACGGCAGCGTGGTGCTCTGGGACTGGGATGGGAAGCGCGGACGCACGGTGTACCAGGGTGAACCGCTGAAGGGGGTCGGGTGGATGCAGGCATGCCTCGAGCCCGACACGTGCAGCGTGCCGTGGTTGGCCGCGTTCTCGCCGGATGGCCGGCAACTCGCCGTGACCTGTTCGGACCGGCGCGCGCGCGTGTTCGACGTCGAGACCGGCGCCCAGATCGGGCCGGCGTTCCCACACCCCGGGGTCGTCATGGAGGCCGCGTGGTCGAAGGACAGCCGTTGGCTCGCGACGTCCGAGCACATGGGTGAGGCTCGCTTGCCCTTCGACCGGTACGAGATCGCAGTCTGGCAGCCCGGTGTCGATGGGCACCGCGAAGACGCCCGTTTCAGCCTGCCCGAGGGCGTGATGTTCGTGGACTTCTCCCCGGAGGGCGACGCACTGGCAGCGGCGTGCCGCGACGGCAACGCGTACGTGTTCGACCTGCGAGCGCCCCCAGCCCCAGCCCGGGCCTCGCCCATGAAGCTCGAGCATCGAGGCCCGGTCTGGCGGGCCCGGTTCTCGGCGGACGGCGGCCGGCTGCTCACCTGCGCCTTCGACGGAACGGTGCGCCTTTGGTCACGCGACGGCACGCCGCTGGCCAAAGCCACCCAGGAGGGCCCGGTGTTCGACGCCACGTTCGCCGCCGGCGACACGCGCATCCTGACCGTAGCGCGGGACAACACCGCGCGGGTGTTCGACGCCGACCTCCGCGAGTTGGTCGTGCTGCGCGGCCACACGGAGCGCACGACGATGGCCGCGCTGTCGCCTGATGGACGCCAACTCCTGTCGGCGAGCTTCGACCACACCGCCCGGATCTGGGATCTCGCCGACGAGCGAGTGCCGCGGCGTGAGGTCCATGCCGGGCGGGTGCGCGCGCTGGCCCGCGCGCCGGACGGGCGGATTGTCAGTGTCGGCGATGATGCAACGATGCACGTATGGCGCGACCGCGAGCCGGCGCACGCGTTTGCGGTGGCGGCCCTTCCCTCCAGCGTGATTGTCGATGCCGATGGGCGCACGGCGCTGGTCTGCAGCTTCGATTCCGGGGCGCGTCGCCATCGCCTCGACGACGGTGTCGTGCTTGCGGAGTACGCCGAGCCCCAAGGCCTTGGTCTCGCCGCGGCCTTCCTCACCGATGGCCGCGTCCTGACCTCGGGTCTTGGAACAGAACGCCGGGCCTTCCGCGAAGATGGCTCGAGCGCGGCCTTCGGCCCCGGACGACGACGCACCTACGCGCTCGCGAGCGCACCGGGGTTGAAGCTCGTCGCCGGCGTTGGCTGGGGTCCGAACCTGACCATCTGGGAGGAGCAGGGCGAGCGTCACGCCCACTTCGCCATCGACGTGACGTGGCCGCCGGATCAGGTGATCATCTGGTCGTACGCGGTCGCGTTCTCGCCCGACGAGACCCGCATCGTCGTCGGCTCCGGCGACGGGCGCGCGCGTGTCTTCGATCTGAACGACGGTCGGCCGATCCACCCCGACAAGCCGATGGTGCTCGACGGCCGAGATGGTCGGGTCTTGGCGGTGGCGTGGTCGCCAGATGGCTCACTCCTCGCGACTGCCGGCAGCGACGGCGCCGCGCGCCTCTGGAACGCGACCACGGGCGAGCCGTTGGCGGTCCTGCGCGGGCACCGCGGCTGGGTGAGCGCGGTGACGTTCACCGACGATGGCCGACTGCTGACCGGCGGCGACGACGGCGCTGTTCAGGCCTGGATGACGTCCAAGACAGAGCTGTTGGACCTGGCTCGACGCAGACTCGCGAAGTGACGGGCGGTTCGCGCGCGCCCCGCGGAGGCTTCGCCCCGCGGGCGCACTCTGGATCACTTCAGGATGGTGACCGCGTGGTCGGCATTGTCACATGCATCGGAGATCGCCTTGACGTCCACCTTGGCCGAGTCGAGCAGTAGGTGGTTCAAGCTGCGTGCTGGATCCTGCGGATCGACGTGCTGTCGGTGAAGCAGGCAAGGCGGCGGCGTAGCCCGCCGCACTCACAGAGGAAGACGTCGATGTGGAACACGCGGCGACTGCGGAGTCGAGCGCGTCCTGGTCGACGCCGTATTGGTCGATCAGCGTACCGAGACCGCCAAAATCACGCGGATCGCGACCGCCGACTACAGCATTCCCGAATCGAACCTCTGCACGAACGCCACCGCACCAGCGCGCGGCCGTGACCTTCCCTGCCGCCGCGCACGCCGTTCGTAGTACCCAGACACCGCCCGCAGAAGGACCCGCCGAACCGCGGCACACGCATCGGGGTCATACGCGCACAGCACCCGCACCCGATACGGCATCGACAGCACCCACTGCCGCACCGGGACGACGGGCAGAACCCGCGTCCCTTGCACGAGAACGCCACCAGCGCGTGTTCGTGCCGGACGACGAACTGTTCCAGCTGACGGGGAGCCTGACGCTCGCGGCCTGCGTGGAAGTGGACCGCTACCCCGGCTTCGCCAGCCAGATCGTCTTCCGCGGCGACGAGCGCGGCGGCTTCGATCCGTGGTTCTCAGGCATGCGCTTGCGCCACAACTCGGGACCAGCCCCGAACTCGCACTCTGCTCGCCTTATCTCGCCGCTGGCGGGGTCGCTGGCTTCAAGAAGAGCCACGCCACCAGGCAGACCAGCGCCACTTTCTGCGCAATCGGAACAAAGAGGGTCAAGGTGCCCCCGAGCTGTACCAGGGCGTAACTGACAGAGGCATCGGGCGCCAACGAATCGGCGCCGGCGCGCCCCTACCCATCGCGGCGCAGCAACAGGATCGAGTGCCGGATTCCCCACTGCGTGATCTTGGCGCAGTCGTCGAAGTCGCGCATCGGCGCCGCATCGATGCCCCAGCCGTTGTGCGCGGTCTGCACCATGTTGACCTTCATGTCGCCGTGGTCGCCGGGATCCCAGCGATAGGAGTAGGTCGGGCCTTGCGGGCCGTCGGCGAAGGCGACGCCGACGCGGGTCAGCGTCCATTGGTCGTAGAGCAGGCACGTGAGCCAGCCGTCGTCGAGGGCGCGGTTGCCGACGCGGCGCGTGCGCCACGCGGTGGTCAGGCCGTTGCCGTCGAGCCAGCCGGTGTGAAAGACATTGAGCTCGGCGCCGCGGAACGCGACCACCGGCCGCGTTGTGCAGTGGTTGACGTGCTCGCCGCGCGTCCAGGCGGAGTCGACCTCGCGCACGACATCGCCCTCGACCGTGAGCCAGTCGATGCGCAGACACCAGTCCTGGGCGTTCGCCTTCATGCCGCTGGTCGCCATCGCCACGCGGCCGGTGCCCGGCTCCACCGCGAGCCCGGGCGGCACGCGCGAACGCACGGCCAGCGGCAGCGGCGCGCTCAGCTTCTCCTTGGCGCGCCAGTCGAGGAAGTGCGCGGCCAGCGCGTCGTCGTCAGCACGGCTCACCACCAGCACGCGGCCGCCGCACGCGGTGGCGCCGACGCCGCGCGTGCCGAGCGCCGGCAGCTCGACCGGCGGGTCGATCGCGTCCTTGGTGATCCGCGCCACGCTCCAACTGCGCTGCGTGCGGAACAACACGAAGCCCTCGTCGCCGGCGCCGACCGCGACCGGGTCGTCGCGCGTCGGGCTGTTCGGGATCGCGCGCGCCGCCGCCCACTTCCCCTCGCCCTCACACGCGCGCACGCTCACCGCAGTGCAGCGCGGGTCGCCTCGCCGTCGCCGCCAAGCTGGTAGTTGAACGCGTAGTTCATCAACGACGGATAGAGCGGGCACCACGCCGCGGCCGAATCGCCCTCGTGCGCCAGCGACATCTGGTGCCCCAGCTCGTGCGCGAACGCCGCCCAGTGCGCGCCGGCGCCGCCCATGTCGCCGGTCTGCTGCGCCTGCCCACCGCCGCCCGGCGTGATCTGCATCCAGTGCACGAGCCCGCGCTCGTTGGCGTGCAGCATGCGGTTGCCCACGTCCCACCACGCGCCTTGCGCGGCCGTCGGCACCGGGTCGGTCCAGCGCACATGCAGGGTGATGCCATGCGTGCCGTCGGGGTTTGGCGTCGGGATCGCCGCGTACACGCGCTTGCTCTTCTCTACCTCGCGCTTGGCCACCGTCTCGTCGAGCTGCTCGTAGCGCGACACCACCAGCACCACGTCGCGGCGCACGGGACTGAGCGCGCCGTCGCCCGACGCCACGCCGCGCGGCAGGCCGTGCACTTCCCAGCCGTCGAGCAGGCCGTCGTCGTCGGTGTCGCGGTCGCGCGGGTCGCTGCCGAGCTTGGCTTCGGCCGGGTCGGCCAGGCCATCGCCGTCGCCATCGCCGTCGCCGCCCGAATGGAGCGCCACCGCGACGCGCACGACGCGGTGCGCATGCGGCTTGCTCGCAGTGAACACAGTGATCGCGTCCGCGCGACCGTCGCCGTCGACGTCGCCGGAGAATCGCGCAAGTTGCTTGGCGTCGGCTTCGTACGGCGGCGGCTCCACGACATCGGGCGTGCCTTCATGTTCACTCGCTGCCGCCGCGAACGGTCGCTCCTCCGCGAACTGTCCCGATGACCGCTTGGCGAAGAGCACGGCCCGGTCCGCAAAGCGCACCACGACCTCCGCGCCTGCGCACTCCGCGTCGAAGTCGCCTACCTGGAGCCCGACCGCGCCTTCGGCCACGTTCTCGCGCAGCACTTCCCACGCCGCGGCCTTCCACCCGCGCACGCTCGGCGCGAAGCACAAGTGGTGCGCGCCGTTCAGCGTGACGATGTCGGCAAAGCCGTCGCCATCGATGTCGCCGGCAGCGAACAGCGTGCAGTCGTGACCGGTGGTGGTCCAGTCGTCGCTGCGCGCGAAGGACTGCGGCGCGGCGAGCGCGACGGCAAGAAGTGTGACGAGCATCGGGCGACGATTGTGTCTACCTGGATCGCGGCTGCCGCGGTCTTTCCCGGTGCCCCATGACGGGCAACGGTCTCCCCAAGCAGTTTGCTCACCTTTAGCGGCTGTTGTTCCGAAGGATCCCTTGCCAATGACGATTCCCGACCTGTCGTGGACGATTGCGCTGCTGGCGTGTGGCGCTGCGCCAGCGCAGAGCGCGCCCCTCTTCCGCCTCGAGCGCAAGCTCTACCTGCCAGACAGCTATCTCAACTACCCGCAAGTCGGCGATCTCGACCGCGACGGCGATCTTGACGTCGTGAGCAGCGACGACCGCGTGCGTGTGTGGCTCAACCTCGGCGGCTTTCGCTTTGTCGATGCATCGGCGCAGAGCATGCCATCCTTGTCAGCGCGGCCGTTGGCCTTGGTCGACGTCGATGGCGACGGCGACCTTGACTTGTTCACGACGGGTACCGAGCTGCTGCTCAACTCCTCGAGCGACTCGGCTCTGCGTTCGTGCGCCATCCTGAGCTTGCGTTTCCCACTCCGCCCGCGATTCGAGAGTTCCGTGTGCTCGGGGACTCTCCCCTTTCCCTCTTGGTGTTGGCGCACGGCACGGCGACCGCGGCAACGACGACCGTGCTCACCTTCGATGGCACCTACGGCCTCAGGGACGCGACCCGGACGCTGCTCGGCAACGCGACTGTCACCGACGCCGTGGCCATGGCCGACTGTGACGGGGATGCGGACCTGGACCTCGTCGTCGATTGGCGCCACGCGCCGGGGCGCGTGCTACGCGGCAGCCAGCGCAGCTTCACCGCGCCCTTTGCCGCCCTGTTGGGGAGCGAGTTCGAGCTGCGGCTGCGCGATGAGACGTTGTCGGCCTCGGGTCCGGCGCTGGCAGTGTTCCTCGTCGGCAGCGTCCAAGTTCGCGTGCCGATCGCCGGCGCCGGCGTGCCGCGGGTCGATCCCGCGACGGCGATCTCGCTGCCACCGGCAGTGATCCCAGTGGGCGGAAACCTCTCGCTCCGCATGCGCATCCCCGCGGCGCTGTCCCTGCGCGGGTCTGCAGTCGTGGCGCAGGCATGGACGGTGTACGCAGCCAGTAGATCGCAGCTCAGCGCACTCGTGCGCGAGACGCTGAAGTGACACTGGTCTAGCGCATTGGCCTTCGGCTTCGCCTTGCCGCGCGCGGTCAGGATTTCGTCGCCGTCGTCAGGCCAACGCGCACGGTGCAAGGCGGCTAAGGCGACGCGCCTCGCAGCCGTGGGTAGTGGGTCAGTTTGAATCCGCCAAACTGACCCACTACCCAGCCGTGAGCCGCGCTGGCTACCTTTGTCGCCAGTCGCCGCTCGCCAACTCGGCTAACCGACGCGGCACGCGCAGGGGCAAGGCTCGGCAGGCGCGCAAAGGCGGCGGCAATCCGGCAAGATTCTGCCGAAGGTCGCGCCGGCGCGCGTTCTTCGTGGTTCAGAGTCTCACCGACCACGCCCCGCGAACGCACTCATGAGCATCGCCCGCGAACGTTTCGAGTCCTTGGTGCACACCGAGCACGCCGCCGTCTACCGCACCGCGGCGCGCCTGTTGTCGCCGGCTGACGCCGAAGACGTGACCCAACAGGTCTTCACGCGGGTGTGGGAAGGCAAGGCGACCCTTGGCCAGGAGCCCGCAGTGACGCTGCGGTCCTTGGCCGGGCGCCTCGCGCTCAACGCGCTGCGCGGGGCGCGCACCAGACGACGACACGAGGAACGCAGCATGTACATCGAGCCGAACCCTTCTCAACCCACCGACTTCACCCAGCAAGACCGCGATGCGTTGCACGACGCACTCGACCGCCTGCCGTTCGACCTGCGCACCGCGGTGGCGCTGCGCTATCAGACCGAGTTCACGTTCGACGAAGTGGCGCGCGCCCTGTCGTGCTCGCTGTCGACGGCGCACGACCGCGTGCGACGTGGCCTCGAGCGACTGCGTCACGCCCTGACGAAGGGGCACTACGCGGTGCTGGCGGCGCGCCTACCCGAGTTGCTGCCGCGCCTCGAGACCGCGAGCGCAGTGCCGCCAGCGTTGGCGGCACGACTCTTGGCCGTGCCCGAAGTAGCGGTCGCGACCACGCTCGGCGCCAGCGCGTGGCCGATCGCTGGCCTCGCCCTGATCGGCCTCGGCGTGACGTTGGCGTTCGCTTGGTCGGCGAGCGAACCCGCAGTCGAAGCCATCGCCGCCCGCGCGGCGGTGCACATCGACGCGGCCAGCGCGACCGCGAACCCGCAGGATCCGCCCGCCTCCCGCCGACCAGTCGCGACCCCAGACGCCGGCAACCAACAAGCCGGCGTGCCGATGCCGGTGCGCACCGACGGGGGATCTCAGCAAGACCAACCCGCGAGCGAGCCGACGGCGCGTGTGTTTGGCCATGTCTCCGACACCGACGACGGTCGACCGCTGGCGCAGGCCAAGGCGTTCGCACGCTCACTCGCGCGCGGGCGCAAGGGCGAGGACTTCATCCGTTCGACGCTCACCGACGCCACCGGCAACTTCGCGCTGGAGCTGCCCGTCGCTGGCAAGCGTGAGGGGTACACGGTGTGGATCCAAGCGAATGACTACGTGCAGGTCACGCAGACGCACACGCTGGTCGCGGGCACCGCGGTGGAAGTGCGCGCGCCGCTGCGCCGCTGGGCCAAGGACGTACCGGGCGACTGGACGATCGAAGTGTCAGTGCTCGACGATCTGGGCGTGCCGGTCGACGGCGCCAGCGTCGCCGTGCACCGCCGGCAGACGACGGCTGTTGGGCGCGACCAGCAGCCGGAGGAGGTGACGGGCAAGACGGACGCTGCGGGGCGCGTGACGCTGCGGGGCACGCACCACGGCGAGAAGCTCGTACACGTGGCAGCGCCGCACAGCAAACCCGCCGACGCGGCAGACACACCACACCGCCGCTTGGCGGCCACGATGCAGGCCTTGGAGATTCGGCAGACTGGCCCGCACGCGTTGGCGGTCACGCTGGCGCATGGCCAGGCCATCGCCGGCGTGGTGCGCGCGGTGGCCACCGGCCAGCCGGTGGCGCAGCTTTCCATCCGCGCACTGCAAGGCGAGGAGGAGGTCGGCTGGGCATTCACTGACGCCGAAGGCCGTTTCCGCGTCGACGGGCTCGGGGCCGAGCCGGTCACCCTCACGGGTCACGGCGCCACGTGGTCGAGCTTCTTGGCGAGAGGCTTCGCGCCCGGCGACGAGCACGTCGACCTGCTGGTGAAGGAACGCGCCGACACGCAGCCGCGCGGCCTGTTCATGGGTGAACTGCACGGTCGCGCCGTCGACGCAGCCAGCGGTGAGCCGGTCGTGCTCAGCGCGTGGGATGTGCGAGCGACTGCATGGTCGACGAGCGACACCGAGGAAGCCGACCAGTTGGAAGAGCTGCTCAACCCGCGCCCAGTCCAAACTTCGAGGGAAGGACCGTTGCCGGCGCCGGCGCCTGACTTCCACGTCACCAACCTGCCCGCGGGGCGCTACGGCCTCATCGTGCGGCACCGCGACTACGCGCCGAGGCTCGCGGGTCCGTTCGACATCGCGCCGGCTCACCTCGAGAGTGGCATCGACCTTCAACTCGCGCCGGGCGGCACCGTGTCGGGCACGGTCACGGACCGGGCGGGGCGGCCGGTTGGGCTCGCGATCGTCTACGTCACCGCGCGCCCCGATGCGATCACGCGCGCGGCCAGCGTCGCGCAAGCGCTGGCGGGCGGCGACCGCTATCCACACCATCACTACACGGCGTGTGATCGGCAGGGCGCGTTCCACCTCGAGCACGTCCCCGCCGGCATGACGCTGCGCCTCGTCGCCGTCGACGGCGCCGCCGGAGTCGCCGCCAGCGACGCGTTCACCCTGCGCGACAGCGAGGTCAAGACGCTGAGCGTTTGCCTGCAGTAAGTCGACCAGGACGAATGTGCCTGACACATTCGTCCCGGCTATCGTCCGCCGGCATGAGCGACGATGCGGAGCTGCGCGCCATGCGCGCCGAGATGGACGTGGTCAACCGCGACCTCTGCGATGCGCTGCAACGGCGGGCGCGTTTGGTGCAGAAGATCGCGCGCCACAAGCGGGCGCTTGGTCTGCCCATGATCGACACGGCGCGCGAACGCTCGATGTTGGACGGGCTGCTGCAGGCTCCGGGTGAAGGCTTTGGCCACGACGAACTGGCGCGCGTGTTCACGCAGTTGCTGGCTTGCTATCGCGATCTGTGCGTGCGGACGGGCAACGCGCTGTGACCGACAAGGCGGCCAGCGCGACCACTCATGCGGCCTTGAGCGCCGTCGACGGCGCGCTGGCCCTCGCCTTCGCCGCGGCTTGTCTGGCGGTGTTCGCCGCGTTGGGCCAGGGCATCTTGTACGGCGACGGCGCCGAGTTCATGCTGCTGCTGCAGCAGGGCTCTGCGGGCCACAAGAACCACCTGGCCTACCTGCCGCTGCTGCGCGCCAGCGCCTGCGTTGGCGAAGCGATCGGCTGGTCGCCGTTCTTCAGCGCCCGCATGCTCAGCCATGTCGGCGCGGCGTTGGGCGTCGGCATCTTCTATCTGGTGTCGCGCCGCGTCGGTCTCGCCCGCGCGGACGCGGCGTGGATCACCGCGCTGATCGGCAGCGCACCGTCGGTGATCTTCTTCGCCACGGTGGTCGAGGTGCACGCGCCGTACTTCTGTTTCGTCGCCCTGGCGTGGCTCGCCGCAGCGCACTTGTCGCGCGCACCGAGCATCGGGCGCGGCGCGTTGCTTGGGGTCGCCTGTGGCGCGGCGTATTTTGGCCACGCCAGCGGTCTGATCTTGCCGGCGCCGCTGCTGCTGTGGGTCGCGCATGTACGTGGCAATGGGCGAGAACTGTTGCGCCCGGCGCTCGCGTGCCTGCTCGCCCACACAGCGCTGGCGACGTTGGTTCCTCTCGCGTTGAGTCACGTCGGTCACGTCGCCAGCCCGGTGGCCGCTGCGCGCTTCCTCGGGTGGTGGAAGATCGAAGTCCTCGAGCACCCCGGCGCGGCGTTGCTGGTTCTGTGGGACGAGTGGTTGCTCGCCTACCTGCCGATCTCGATCTTGTGGCTTCGCGCGTTCTTCGTCGAACGACGGAGCGCGTGCCTCGCGCTGATCGCGCTGCTGCCGTACCTGGCGCTGTCGATCGCCCTGCTCGCGGTGTACCGCGAGTTCGGCGCGTACCAGCACGCCGTGGTTTGGTTGATCGCGTGGCTCACCGTGCGGACCTGGCGCTGGCCGGTTCGCTTGGCCGCGGTCGTCATCGGTCTCGGAATCGCGGGGTGGCGAGTCAACCTCAGCGACGATCCGGCGCGCGTCACCGCCTACGCGACCGGCCTCGCCAAGGTAACCGGCGTGGCCGAGCCGCTGCTGATCATCGCAGGCTTGGCCGACTACGAGCACTGCTTCATCGCGCGGCCGGAGACGGCGTTCGAGAACCTCGCCGATCCGCGCTACGCCGACGCCACGACGGTGGTTGCGGCGGCGGTCAGCCTCGACAGCGCGATCGACGCGCACCGTCGGCGCGGCGGCCGCGTGTTCCTCACGGCGGGCGCCATCGACCTCTTGGGCCGGTCAGCGCAGCGCGCGCCCGAGTCGGGGTTCGCCACGCTGTTCGCACACTTGCAGGCGCGCTATCAAACCCACGCCGTCGCGGCCAATCCGTTCAGCGCGGTCGAACTATCGTCGCGCGAGTGAAGCGGCACCCTAGTCGATCTCGAGCGCGATACCGCCAAACCCGGGGTTCGACGACGCCCGCGAGATCACCACACTGGCGGCCACCGACTGCGCGTTGCCAAGGCCGGCGATCTGCGCCGCGCTGAACTTCACCACCGCCGAGATCTCCGTGCCCAACGCGCCGCGCTGCGAGTTCACGAACAGGTTGCCGTCGCGATCGAACGCGATCCCGCCCGGCTTGCGCACGCTGCGCCCGGTCGCCGTGTCATCGTTGTCGGTCTCGATGTAGGTGTCGGGCGGCATGCGACGCGTCTCGGGCACCATCGGCAGCGCCAACCTCGAAGCGGCGAAGCGGACCACACTGAAGCCGTCGTTGTTGGCGACCCAAAGATCGCCGCGGGCGTCGAACACGATGCCCTCGACCAGCAGGAAAGACTCGGTCTCCAAGCGCAGGAGCGGCGTGCGCCGGCCGCCCGCGACGAGATCGCTCGGCGCGAACGCCATCACCGCGTTACGCGTCATGGTGAAGCTCGCGCTGGTGAGCCACAGGTTGCCAGCGCGATCGAACGTCAACCCCGCCGGGATGTCTGAACCCTCGGCGATGAGCACGCGGGTCGGCGCGGTCGGCCCCGACTCATCGAGATCGGTCGGCACGTAGAACTCGAGTCGAGTCGCCGCCGCAACCCAGAGGTTGCCCATCGCGTCGAACGCCAAACCGATCGGGCTCTGCAAGCTGGTGCCGTTGGTGTTGATGGTGACCGCAGGCGTCGGCTGGCCGCTGATCGCAAGCTGCGTCGGCGTGTACTTCAGCAGCCGATTGCCCGCGTTGTCGGTCACCCACAGGTTGTCGGTGGCGTCGAAGGCGAGGGCGTTGGGCTTGGCGCCCGCGGGAAGTTGCACGACGACGTCGGGCATGCCGTCCACGTCACGCGCGATCGTGGCCGCGTTGTAGGCGCGCAGTTCGCCGGCGTTGAAGTGCGGAATCCACAGCCGCTTGAAGGGCGCCGTGACACCGCCGCCGCCGCCGCCACCTCCGTTGCCGCCACCTCCGTTGCCGCCGCCTCCGTTGCCGCCGCCGCCACCGGCGCCCCCACCGCCGTTGCCGCCGCCCCCGCCGCCGGCATTGCCGCCACCACCCGCGCCGTTGCCACCGCCAGGCGCGGGTGAACCGCCACCGCCGCCGCCGCAGCCGGCAAGCAACACGAGCGAAACGGCCAACCCAAGAACTCCGCGACGCGTGGCGCCCGGCGAGACGAGATTCGTGCGATCTTTGTGCATGACATGACTTCCGTAGCGATTCGGCCCCTGGCCACAGGGGCCGCGCGGGCGCTCTGCGGGCCCCCGGGAAGATCCGGGTGCACCGCAGTCGCCCCTTAGCGCACGTCGTTGGGCGACGTTGCAGACGGAAATGCCCACGGCCGAGAAGGGGAGCTTGCACCGCCCGCGACATGTCGTTGGGCTTCCCGCACCGCGACGGCGTGGCGAGTTCATGCAAGCGGCCAGGATGACCTCGTCATCCTGGCCGCGCCGCAAACACCAAGTGTCCGCTGCTAGCTCACCGGTCGCCGCCGATGAGCGTCTCGAGGCCATTGCCGTGCACGATCGGCAGCGGCGTTCCCGCGCCGACGTCGATGATCGCCGGCTGCGTGAACAAGCGACCCTGGATCAGATTGACGCTGTTCGGGACCACCAAGCTGATGCCCCCGACCCCGGCTGCATTCGTGGCAAACGACAGCGAGATGTCCACGCTCACGCAGAGCAGGCAGCTCGGCCCAACGCCGAGGAAGCCCACCGCCAACGGCAGAGGGAACCCGTTGAACGTCGTCCGCGACACACCGATGTAGAGCGTGCCCCCCGACAGAGGACGCGCGTTGCTGACGCGCCAAGTGATCAGGTTGCCAATATCCGGCGTCCCGAGACCTGTGTGGACCGGAATCAACCCGCCGGTGCCCGGGCAGCCCGAGCAGAACGTGGTGAACGCGCCATTGAAGTGCGTGTAGTACACCGCGGTCGCCGTCTCGGTGCTGTTCACTAACACGTTGATGGCGACTTGGCCCAGCAGTTGGTTGACGCCATTCAAGATCCACTGCTTGAACGGGTTGACGCCGTTGAGCGCCGGCGCAGTCAGCGAAACCGTGACGCCATCCTTGTAGATGCGGTCAAACGGCGTGCTGCCGTTCTGACTGCCGTTGAGGTCGGCGGTGTTGACGCTGATCGCAATGCCGCTCACCGGATTGCTGGATCGGATCTGCAAGGTGCGACGCGCCTTGTACTGGGCCTCGGCCGCGTCATCGAGAGTGCCGATGTCGCTGACGTCGAGCACTCGGTCGTCGACCGGCTGGCCGATGCCGTTCAGCACCCAACGATCGAACTGATAGGTGGTCGCGCCCGACACGTGCGTCGTTGGCGCGGTCATGATGTAGCCCTGGCGCGGGCTGTAGAGCCGATTGAAGTTGGTGCTGCCGTTGCGCAGGCCGCTGCGGTCGCTGACGTTGAGCGTCATCGGGATCGCAGTGACGGGCGTCGAAGTGACCGCCAGGTTGACGTAGGTCGGCTGCTCGGACTCGCGGCCAAACCAGATGTAGTGCGGCTCGCTGTCGCTGTTGGCACCACCGTCTCGGCAGGTCATGCCAGTCGCCACGAAGGTCGACGGATAGTTCGAGTGGCGCTGCACCGAGAAGTAGTCGCCCCAGCGCGACGAGGTTGTGGGCGATGCGTTGCCAGTAAACCAGGCCAAGTTCTGGCCGGCGAAGCTGGTCGAACACGCGTCGACGATGAAGTAGCCAGTCGTCGGGTGCGTGGTCGTGCTGTTGGCGATCGCGGTGGCGCAGCCGATGTCACCGGCGCTGTTCACGGACGCCGCCGGATACATGAACTGATAGGTCGCGCTCCAGGTGTCCTGCGTCGAGATCAGTGCGTGGGTGGCGCTGTTGATGCGGATCGTGCGCACGAAGACCTCAGCCCGGCCAGCCTGCGGGGCGCTGTGCCACATGAAGCCATACTCGCCAGTCTTGGAGTAAGCACCCGTGATGCGGCTGTCGGCGCGCCCAGCCCAGTTGATCCCGTTGGGTGCGCTGGCGACGTAGCCCGTGCTCGTCCACGCCGGAACCGTGATGTCGGTCCAACTGATGGTGCCCGACGCGTCTGGCCAACGGTAGGCGCGCGTCACCGTGGTGCTGCGATGCTCGGCGAAGTACATCGTCGTGCTCGCGTTCTGCGTCAGCCGGTACGAAGCGCCACCGCTCAGGCCGGTCGACGATCGCGAGTAGCTGTAGCTGACCGTGCCACCAGCCGCCAGTTCGCTCAGGGGCATGCGCCACACGATGGAGTCCAGGTAGCTGCTGCCAGCGCTGAATACGTTGGTCGCTGCGTACAGGAACCCGTTGGAGTACGCGATGTCCGGGAAATCGCTCCACTCGCCCGCGCCGCGACCAAAGTCCTGCGGGTCGAAGTAATAGCTGTGCCACACACCGTTCGTGTCGGCCTGGAGGTCGGCGCGCCCATTCGCAATCGCGATGCGCTGACCAGCCTTCTGCGTCGTGGAGCTGTAGCTGTACTGCAGCAGCCAGACCGTGATGTCTGCGGAGGGGATGTAGATCGCGCGTTGATCGCAGCAAAAGCCGCCATCGGTCGCAGCGAACGTCGTGGATGGACTGATGTACGTCCAGGTCTCGCCGCTGTCGATCGAGCGCGCCGCGTACCAGTTGCCGGTCTGCAGCACGGTGTCGCGCACCTGCGCCACCGAGGGCTCACCGACGAGCGAGGTCGAGGCGCCCAACGGCTTCACGACGCTGTTCTGGAAGAACCGAAGATCGCAAGGCGCGAGCGGACCCACTGCGTTGGGACCCGACTGAGGGTCGTTGGGCTGCGGCAGCGTACCTGTGCCTACGGGAATGGGTGGCATCCCCTTCCGGTGGTCGTGCGGCGTGGCGTCCTCGCCGAGCACGCGGGGAGGCGCGGTGATGAGAGGACCGGCGACCATGGGGGCCTCCGGGTAGACGATGCCGTTCTGAACGACCGTGCTGCCCTGACTTTGGGCAACAAGACCGCCGGAGTTGACCATGGCGGCGAGCGCCATGCCGGTGACCAATGAGATGCGAGACTTTGACATGGGGTTAGGTACGGGAAGAACACGGTCGACACGAGTGACCGAGCTGGATTGCTGTGCCAGAGAACCGGAGGAGCCACAGACTGTTACACCCAGATTGACAAACTTGGCCAGGCGTTCGGCCTGGCGCCATCCGAGGCCCGTTGGCATGGCGGCATCGGGAGGCAGAAAACTCAACAGATGCGGCACGCACCCTGGTCGCGCAACCGCCCTTGCCATCGACAGCCTACACACCGACTACGAGCTCCGGCCCCTGTCACCGCAAGATCGGCCGTTCGGCCCGGCCGCATATTCTGTAATGTATGTTTCATGAAAAAGCAGTCGCGCACCCCCAGCGACGGTCAGCCGCGGCAACCTCCATCCGAGCCCCGCGCCGTGCCGCAGCCACCGCTGGCGTCCCCTGGCCACGAACCCACGGAAGAGCACCCCCTCGATCCCGTTCCGCCAACACCGCCAACCTGGAAGACGATCACGGATCCGCCGCGCGTCTGAGCTTCTACTTCCGCGGTTCTTTGCGTGGCGCGAAGACTCGGTTGACGGCAGCGGAAGTAGAAGCAGCGTGGCAATCTTGTCGAGGTGCGCGCCCGCATCATCGACGCCCCCTCGCTGCCGACCTACGACCTCGGTGCCGATCACCCGTTCGCGCGGGACCGCCAAGCGGCGCTCTTCGATCTGCTGCACCGGCATCGACTCATCGACGCAGGTGACGCCTTGCCGGCCGCGCCGGCGACGCGGGACGACCTGCGCTTGGCGCACCGCGACGACTACATCGATGCCATCATCGAGTTGTCGGCCGTGCGACCGAGCCGCGACGCGATGAGTCGCGCCTCCAAGTTCGGCATGGGGTCGCAAGACAACCCCATCGCCAAGAACCTCCACACCGCCGCGGCGTCGGTCGTCGGCGCCACCCTCGCTTGCGTGCGCACCGTGCTCAGCGGCGAGGCTCGCGCCGGGTTCAATCCCGCAGGCGGCCTGCACCATGCGATGCACGCGCGGGCCACCGGATTCTGCGTCTACAACGACCTCGTGGCCGGCATCCATGCGGCTCTGCGCGCCGGCGTCGCGCGCGTGCTGTACGTCGACTTCGACGTGCACCACGGCGACGGCGTACAGGCGGCGTTCGAAGACGATCCGCGCGTGCTGACCGTCTCGTTCCATGAGACGCCCGAAGTTCTGTTTCCGGGGACCGGCTACGTGCACGAGCACGGGGTTGGCGCTGGCCTGGGCTACACGCTCAACGTGCCGCTCGCATCGTTCACCGCCGACGAAGCCTGGCTGAACGCGATCCGCGACGTGCTGGTGCCGGCAGCACGCGCGTTCTTGCCCGAGCTGATCGTCAGCCAGCACGGTTGCGACCCGCACTTCAGCGACCCACTGGCGAACCTGCGCGTGACGACGCAGGCGATGGCCGAGGCCGCCAAGATCACGCGCGCGCTCGCCGACGAGCTGTGCGCCGGCCGCTGGGTCGCAACCGGGGGCGGCGGCTATCGGCCACACACGGTGATCCCGCGCGCGTGGAGTTGGGTGTGGGCGATCCTCGCTGACAAGCAACTGCCCGCGGCCATCGACGAAGGGTGGCGGACCGCGTGGCAAGAGCGCGCCGACGAACGCTTGCCGACCGCGTGGCCCGATGTCGCGCCGCACGATCGACGCAGCGCCGACGCAGCGGCGCGCGATGCCGCAGTGGTGCAACAGATCGTGCGCCGCGGCTTCGCGCCAGCGCGGTCTTGACTGCCCACGACCGGCTCAGCCGCCGGCGCGCTTCACGACGTAGCCCTTCGCGCCGAGGAACGCCTCGATCTGCTCGCGAAGGTCGCCCTGCAACACGACCACCAGCCCCTCGACGGCACCACCACAGCCCAAGCGCTTCTTGAGTTCCCGGGCGAGGTCTTCGAGTTGTGGCGGCGCCATTCCCAAGCCCTCGATCGTGGTCACGGTCTTGCCGCCGCGGCCACCGATTCGGCGCTGGATCCGCACCACGCCATCGCCAGCGGGCGGCTTGTGCTGCGGCGCCGCAGCCTTGGGCGGCGGCCCGCGGTGATCGTCGTCCCAGACCAGGCGCGAGTTCATCGGCGCAGTGTGCCGTCTGGGTCCACGCTGGCAAGGTGCCGCCGCCAACCCGTATGAACTCCAGTCGGCCGCCCGCCCCGCGCCGTTCACCCATGACCACCTTTCTGCCATCTGCATGTGGGATCGCACTCGCGGTCGCACTCTCGCTCAGCACGCTCGCTGGTCAGATCGACCTCGAAGCGGCGCGCGCCGAGCTCGACAAGACGCTGGTGCGCCCTGCCAACACGGTGATCGGCGAGCCTCAGCGTCTGGCACTCGCGGCGTTCCTGGCACGCTACGAGGGCCAGGACCTCGGGCCGCTCGGCTACGCCCGCGCGTTGCAACTCTATCTGCAGCGCGACAGCGGCAGTGCCGACGCGCTCGACGCTTTCTTTGCTCAGCATGCCACGATCGAGAACGTGGAACACCGCACGATGGCGGGTCGGATCTACCTGGGAGCCATCGCGGGCGCGGCCCGCGCCGACAAACTCGACGAAGTCCAGTTGCGCCAACGCGCCTCGCGCGCGGCGAGTCTCTACCACGACCTCGCCACGATGGCACGGGTCACGGCGCCGTTGCTCGCTGCCGGCAGCAGCGTGCAAGATCGCGCCGCGCTGCGTACCGCCTTGTTGCGCGGGGCATGCAACGGCAACGCCGGTGACGCGGCACTCGACGTGTTCGCCGCGAGCTTGTACGCCGCCAGCGACGCGCCCGAGGCCTCGCCGGGCGGCGTTCGCCGGGCGCCTTCCACGAACGCGCGCGCCACTCCGGCGCCCGCCGACCTCGACGGGCAAAGCGCGCCCGCGTGGACGGCGACGCACGTGATCGATCCTCCGCTGCAAGGCGAGCGCGTCGACAAGCTGACCTTGACCGGTCTGCGCGGCAAAGTCGTCGTGCTCCACTTCTGGGCCACGTGGTGCCCGCCGTGCCGCGCCGTCGTACCGCACTTAGTGGAGCTGCAAGGCAAGCACAAGGCCGACCTGGCAGTGGTCGGCGTCACGCGCTTCTACGGCCGCGGCATGGACTTCTCGGCGCCAGATGCGAGCAAGCCGCACGGCGGCAAGAGCGTGTCAGAGCTCAGTGAGGCGGCCGAGCTGACGGTCAACGCGGCGTTCGCGACGGCGTTCGCCCTCAACTACCCCATCGCCTTCATCGACAGCGCTGTGGCCGCGACCAGCTACCACGTGAGTAGCATTCCTACCGTGTTCGTGCTCGACCGCGAGGGCAGGGTCGTGGGCTCGGTGGTCGGCGGCAACGCCCAGAGTGTGGACGAGCTGGTCGGCAAGGCGCTGGCGAGTCGCGGGCGCTGAACCGGCAAGTCGAGCCCCGTCGGCACTCAGGGGCGATCGCGTGGCCCGTCCGCGCGGCAGGCGCGGATCGGTGACCACAACTTGGCAGAGTGGCCACCTCCCTCGTAGCACACGCACGATGACTCATGTCACCTTGCCGAACGGCGATCGCGTCCTCGCCCTCGACGTCGTTCGCGGCCTCGCCGTCCTCGGCATCTTGGTGATGAACGTCGTCGAGTTCGGCCAGCCGATCCGGGCCTACGAGAACCCCGCGGGAGGCGGCGGCAGCAGCGGTGCCGACCTATGGACGTGGTTCGTGCAGATGGCGCTGTTCGACGGCAAGATGCGGGCGCTGTTCTCGATGCTGTTCGGCGCCGGCCTGGTGCTGCTCGCGACGCGCATGGAGAACACCGGGCGCGGCAGCGAAGCGACCGACCTGCTGCTGCGCCGCTGTCTGTGGCTGGTGCCGTTTGGCGTCGCGCACCGCTTCCTCCTGCAGTGGACCGGCGACATCCTGTACATGTACGGGCTGCTCGGCGTGATCGCGATCGCGTTCCGCCGCGCGCGACCGAGCCGACAGATCGCGATCGGTCTGTTGTGCTTGTCCGCGTTCGTGCCGATCGAACTGTGGAAGCACCACCAATCGGCGACCGTGCGCGACCAGGCCACGACCGCGCAGGCGCTCGCGGCTGCGGGCGAAGCGGTGCCAGCCGAGCTGCGCGAGGCGCAGACGCGATGGGAACGCCGCCTCGCACCGCTGAAGCCAGAAGGCGTGCAAGCCGAGATCGAGGCCATGCGCGGCGGCTACGCCAAGGTGTTCGCCTACCGCTGGGACTATCACCACGCGTTCCAGTCGAGCTACCTGTACTACTACTTCGTCTGGGACGTGCTCGGGATGATGCTCGTCGGCATGGGGCTGTTGCGCTTGGGGTTTTTCCACGGGCGATGTCCGACGCCGGTGTACTTCGCAATCATCGCCGCCGGCCTCGTGGTCGCGGGCGCCTCGGGTTGGTGGGCGCAGGCGTGGGCAGCGACTGACTTCTCCGCCGGCGCGCTCGAGCTGCGCACGGTGCGCGGCGCCGCGTACGCGTACGCGCGCGGGATCGTCGGCCTCGCCTGGGCGTCGGCGCTGATCCTGCTGGTGCGCCGCGGCGCCATGCGATGGCTTACGTCACCCCTCGCCGTCGTCGGCCGCATGGCGTTCACCAACTACGTGCTGCAGACCGTGTGCTGCACGCTGTTGTTCTTCGGCTATGGCCTCGGCTACTACGCCGCGTGGTCACGCAGCCAACTCATGCTGGTCTGGCTGGGCGTGTCGCTGGTGCAGATCGCGTTCAGCCTGGCGTGGCTGTCGCGCTTCCGCATCGGGCCCCTGGAATGGGCCTGGCGCTCGCTCACCTACGGCCGACTGCAGCCGCTGCGGCGATCGCCTTGGTCGACCGAGGCGGACGCTTCCCCCAACCACCCCGACGATGTCTCCCCACCCGGCTGACCAAGCAGCGCGTGCCGCCCTTCGCGTGGCAGCCGACAGTTCGCACCTCAACGTCCACGGCGGCCGGATCCGCCGGACGTCGTCGCGCTTCTGTCTGGGCGTCGAACACGGCGACTACAACGGCACCGAGCTGTTCGGCGTCGGCACGGATCGCTTCCTGTGGCTCGCCTACCAGGCCAACGAACGTGGACGCGTGCGCTTGTTCTCGAGCAACTTCGCCCACGATGGGGTCGTCGAGTTCACACCCGACAGCCCACCACCACCGCGCGATCCGCGCCTTGCTGACACCTGGGCGCGCTTTCCACTCGGGGTGGCGTGGGTGCTGCGCCGCGCCGGCTTTGGGCTGGGGCGCGGGTTCGATGCAGTGATCCACAGTGAGATTCCCGGCGGCGGGATGTCGCGCTCGGCGTCGCTCACGCTCAACCTGCTGCTGACGTTCGCGGCGGTGAACGGCTGGCGCTTTGCCTCCGACCTGCAAGTCGTCGATCTGGCGCAGGCGGTCGAGAACGACTTCATCGGCTCGCCGTGTGGCGTGCTCGACCAGACGATGATTCTGTTCGCGCGCGCGGGGCACGGCACGCACTATCGGCCGCGCGATCGAAGTGTGCGCCATGTGCCGCTCGGAACCGCTCCGCCGTTTGCTTTGGTGAGCCTCGACACCGGCACGCAGCGCCCGGGTTTGGAGAAAGCGACCTACCCGGTGCGCCGCGCGGAATGTGAACTGCTCGTCGCGCTGGCCCAGGCTGAGTTCGGCATCCGCTGCCTGGCCGATGTGGGCGACGACGATCTCCTGCAGCGAATGTTGCTTCGCTTCGGCCAGAGCCACCCCCAACTCTGCGACCGCCTGCGCTACATCTACGGGGCGCAGCAGCGCTTCCCCGCCTTGCTGCGCGCTTGGCAAGCAGGCGACATCGCCGCGGTCGGCGCGATCTTCCGACAAGACGGACTCGGCCTGCGCGACCTCTACCGGATCTCGGGGCCAGAGCTGGAGACCATGTGCGACCTCGCGCGCACGGTGCCCGGCGTGTTCGGCGAACGCATGCTCGGCGGCGGCGACAAGGGCGCGGCTGGCGCGATCGTGGCGGCCGAGAGCGTGGCCGATCTCGAACGCGCCGTCGCGGTCGGTTACGCGCGCAGTCATCCCGAGTTCGCCGCGCGGCATGCGGTGCACGCGTGTGGCATCGTCGATGGCGTCACCGTTCTCGATGGGCTGTAGCCTGCACGGGCCGCGAGTGTTCGAGTTCTGGGCTCGCATCCATCCTCGCGGCGAGAACCGCCTGCCATGAACACGGTCCCCCCCAACATCCTTGATCTGGCCATCGTCGGCCGCAACCTGCACGGCGCGACCCTGCGCGCCCACCTCGGCGGCACGGCGACGCTCCTGGTGTTCCTGCGTCACCTCGCTTGAGTGTTCTGTCGCGAGTTGGTCACCGACTTGCGCGCCGCGGTCGCGGCCGACAAAACCTTCCCTGACGTGTTGTTGTTCGTGCTGGCCAAGCCGGAGCACGCGCAGGGGTTCTTCGAGGAACGCTGGCCAGGAGCCGCCGTCGTGTGCGAAGCGTCCGGGCTGTTCCATCGTGATCTGCTTGGCGCGCGCCGGATGCGGTTGTGGGAGCTTCTTCGACCGAGCCTATTGCGGCGCATGCTCGAGGCACGGCGCAAAGGACATGCGCAGGGCCGTCCACAGGGCGACGCCTGGCGCCTCGGCGGCGCGATGCTCGTGCAGGGTGCGCGCGTGGTGTGGCAGTACCGGGCCAAAGATGCTGCCGACCATCCCGACCTGAGTGCCGTGCCACGGGACGTTTCCGCCTGAGCCCACGACATGTCGATCTCGGGCTTTCAAATGCGGCCTCGCTCCCGCTAATACGAGCGCGATGACTCGTCTTCGCGTCCTCGTCGTCGGCTGCGGCAACATGGGCGCGTCGCATGCGCGCGCCTACCACAAGCTGCGCCACGACTTCGAGATCGTCGGTTTGGTGAGCCGCGGTGCCGACAGCCGTGAACGCCTGGCGAACGCGCTCGGCGGGCAGCCGACGTTTGCTGACTTCGACGTCGCGCTGCGCGCGACCAAGCCCGACGTGGTCTCGGTGAACACATATCCCGACACCCACGCTGCGTTGGCGCGCAAAGCGCTGCTCGCGGGCGCTCACCTCTTCGTCGAGAAGCCCCTCGCCGAGACCGTCGAGCAAGCGCAAGCCATCGTCGACCTTGCGCACCAGCACCGGCGCAAAGTCGTCGTCGGCTACATCCTGCGCGTACACCCGACGTGGCAGAAGTTCATCGAGATCGCGCGCACGCTCGGCAAGCCGCTGGTCATGCGCATGAACCTCAACCAGCAGAGCCGCGGCAAGGATTGGGCGACGCACAAAGCCCTGATGAACTCGCTGTCGCCGATCGTCGATTGCGGCGTGCACTATGTCGACGTGATGTGCCAAATGACGCGCGCCAAGCCGGTGCGCGTCAGCGCGCTCGCGGCGCGTCTGACCGCCGAGTTGAAGCCCGGCATGTACAACTACGGCCAGCTGCAGGTGACCTTCGACGACGGCTCCGTGGGCTGGTACGAGGCCGGCTGGGGGCCCATGATGAGCGAGGTCGCCTTCTTCGTGAAGGATGTGATCGGACCCGAGGGCTGCGTGTCGATCGTCGACAAGGGCGGCGAACGCGGCAGCGGGTCGGCCGATGTCGACTCGCACACCAAGACCAATACGCTCAAGCTGCATCGGTCGGCGCGCGACGATCGCGATGAGTTCGTGCACCAAGATCAACTCATGGACACCACCGATGAGCCGGATCACGATGAACTCTGCTTGCGCGAGCAACAGGTGTTGCTGCGCGCGATTCGCGACGACCTCGACATGAGCGATCACCTGGCCGACGCCGTCAACAGCCTGCGCATCGTGCTCGCGGCCGATCGCGCCGCCCGGGAAGGAAAGACGATCGACCTTTGAGCCGCGGCGGCCGCAACGTCCTCGTCATCATGCCGAGTCTGCCTGGACGACCACGGCCGGACGGCACCATCGTGCTCACCCACAAGCTGATCGACGGTGCGCTGGAGATGGCCAAGCACTGGCCTGGACCGACGCGCGTGGTGGTCGAACCGTGGGACCAAGAGAGCGACAACCTGGACAACGTCGCGGTGGCACCCGACGGCCCCGGCTGCCAGGTGCGCGTCGCTGCCTACGACGGGCCAGGCCTGCTGGCTGCGCTGGCCGACGCATCCGCGGTCGTCGCCAGTGTGTCGTACCGCCAGAACCACATCGCCGAACTGTGCCGGCGCCAAGGCATCGCCTGCGTCTACGTCTCGGAGTACTCGCTGCGCACGCGGTTCGACATCGTGCGTTCAGAGACGCGCAACCCGGTGTTGTGGGCACGGCGCTACTTGTGGGAGGTCGGACAAGAGCGTCGCCAGCGGAGCGCCATTACGGCCGCGGCTGGCGTGCAGAGCAACGGTACGCCAACCCACGACGCCTACCGCGCGATCAGCGCGCGCCCGCACCTCTTCTTCGATACTCGATCGCGCGCCAACGACTTGATCGCCCGCGACGTCCTGCAAGCGCGACTGACCGCGATGCAGTCGGGCGACGCGCCGCTGCGGCTCGCATTCTCCGGCCGCTTCCTGCCGTGGAAGGGCGTGCAGTTCTTGCCGCCGCTCGCCGTGGCCCTGCGCGCCGCCAAGGTGCCGTTCACCCTCGACCTGTGCGGCGACGGTACTCTGACACCAGGGCTGCGTCGCGACATCGAGCGCCTGGGAATTGGCGACCAAGTGCGCCTGCGCGGCACACTTGACTTCGTCCGCGAATTGACGCCGTGGATGCAGCGCGAGGTCGACCTGCTGGTGTGCCCACATATCCAAGGCGATCCATCGAGCACGTTCTCCGAAGCATTCGCCGCCGGCGTGCCGATCGCGGGCTTCGCCAGCGAGTCTCTCGCCGGCATGCTGCGGCACGCCGACGCCGGCTGGACGGTGCCGATGGCCAGCGTGTCGGCGCTGGCGCAGTTGATCCAACGCCTGTCGCGCAACCGTCAGCTGCTGGTCACGGCCGCGCACAAGGCGCGCGCGTTTGCCGCACACCACACGTTCGAATCGACCGTGCAGCGGCGCGTGGAGCACATCCGCAGCTGCGTCACGGCAATGCAGCTACAACACAGCACCAGCGTTTGAGGCGGCTGCCGACCAGTAGCCAACGGTTGCGGGCAGTCGGCGGCGCAAGGCAGCAGCCGCGCTTTCACCGTGAACAAGGGGCACAATCACGGTGATGCGCACCCGCGCCCACTCCCTGCTCGCCCTCATCTTGGTTGCGGCCGCACCGCGGTCCCAGTCGGCCCTCGACACCGCCTTGACTGCCCTGGTCGAGGATCCCCACCTGGCCGGCGCGCGCGTCGCGGTGTGCGTGCGCGATCTCACCGACAACCGCGCTCTGCTGCGCCACGACGACGACAAGGGCTGCATGACGGCTTCGAACATGAAGCTCATCAGCTCGGCGGTCGCCCTGTTGACGCTCGGGCCCGACTTCACCTTCGTCACCCGCCTCGTCGGTCACGGCGTCGTGCACAACGGCGTGCTCGACGGCGACCTCGTCCTGACTGGCGCGGGTGACCCCACGCTCGGCGGCCGCCAGGAGAAGAAAGGCCCGCGCGCTCCGTTCCTGCGCCTCGCCCGCCGAATGCTCGATGAACACGGCATTCGCGAAGTCACTGGTGCCGTGTTGGGCGACGACGACTGCCAACCTGACGAAGTCATGGGCGAGGGTTGGGCTTGGGGCTACGAAGCCGCGGACTACGCGGCGCAGGTGTCTGGCCTGTGCTTCGCGGAGAACGTCGTCCGCCTGGAGTTCCTGCCGACAGCCGCGACCAGGCACGCCGCATTCCATCTCTCGCCGGAGACGTCGTACCTGACGATCGCCAGCCGAGTCATCGCCACCGAAGGCACGACATCGATCGACGTCGGTAGGGCGCGCGCGAGCAACCGCGTGACGCTGCGCGGCGAGGTGGCCGCTGGTCGCACGCACCGGGACGCGGTGTCGGTCGACAATCCAACCGCGTTCGCCGCGCACGTCCTGCGGGAGTGTCTGGTCGAGGTTGGCATCCGGGTGCGCGGCGTAGCGATGGACCGGGACGAGGCGCCGGGGCCTACGGCACCCGCTGGCATTCTCTTGGGCGAAGAGCGATCGCCACCGCTGCGTGAGATGCTCCGCACCCTCAACAAGATGAGTCAGAACCTGTACGCCGAGCAACTCGTGCGCGCCGCCGCGCGTGCCGCGACTGGCAAGTCGCACATGCGCGACGCGGCGGCGCACGCGATGGACGTGCTGAGCAAGACCGGGGTCGACACCAAGGGCATGGTGATCGCCGACGGCTCCGGGTTGACGCGCCTGAACCTCGTGCAACCCAAACAGCTGGTCGACCTGCTGGCCGTGCTCTGGCGCAGCGAACACCGCGACGTGTTCATCGAGTCGTTGCCCGTGGCAGGCGTCGATGGCACCCTCAGCGAGCGCATGCAGGACGGGCCAGCCCACGGCCGCGTGCGGGCCAAGACCGGGTTCATCAGCCGCGTGGTAGCGCTCTCGGGGTATGTGGCCCGGCCGGACGGGGCAGCGCCGCTCGCGTTCTCGGTCCTGCTCAACAACTTCACGTGCGAGACCGACGCGGCAAAGAGCGCGGTCGACAACTTCGCGCAGCAACTGGCGCACGCTGCGCGTTGATCGAAGTCGTCGGAGGGCGAGATCGAGGCCCGCGAACAGGCCCTAGGAAAGGCAAGGGCGAGCAGGAAATCCTGCTCGCCCTTGGCCACACACTTCTCTCTCTGCTTCTCAACTCCGAGTGTCCCGCGGTCTCTCACGCCACGGGAAGAACCCGGAGAAGTCGTCGCCAACCTCGCAAGCAGCGCCGACAACTAGGAAGCGTTCGAGACAGGCTGTTCAGGACTGAGATCTTGGAAAAATCTCTCCCTACCCGTCGAAAGCGTCATCTCGTGTGGTGCGGACACATGGAAAACACTTAGATCCGCAGGAGTGTTGTCTTCAAAGCCCGGTGGCACCGTCGCCTTGGCTTGCCGGGAAAACCCGCTGGACGGCAGCGCAACTCTCAGGCCCGCTCGCACGTGCCGCAGACTTGGGTTGCGGGGAAGCGCCCCCTCGACCCCAACACCTCCGCGCCGCAACCCTACAAAAAGAGAGCGAGCGGCCAGTCTCGCATCTGGCCGCTCGCTCCGAGTGATCTTGTTGTCTTGGCCCCCTCGCTCAAGGGGAGTCTCACATCGTCAAGACTGCTGTCACTCTCTGCCTCGTCTCTCTCGTGTCTCTCGTCGCCTGACTCGCGTCGTCACCGGCGCGCGCCAGACAAGACTAGGAGCGCATCACGCGTATGTTTCTGACGCCGGAAGTGCAAAAAACCTCCAGCCAAGATGGCGGCGAGTGCGGGCCAAAGGTCGCCTCGACCGCGTCCCTCCACACCACAGAACTCACCACACCACGGTGACGACGCGCTCACAACGCGACGCGCGCGACATCGCGCGCCAGCGCGATCACATCCGCCCACTCCGAGTTCGTCATCACCGCCACCGCGAGCTGGCGCGAGGGGAACACGAACAGCATGGTGCGGGTCTTGTCCTGAGCGCCGCTGTGGCTGACGCAGGGCACGCCATCGACGTTGCCAACGCCGATACCAAGGCCGTATGCAGTCTGGCGGCCGGCGCTGGTGGACTGCGGTGCAAACATCGCAGCCTGCGTCATGGGTTCGAGAAGGGAGCCGCGCAGCAACGCCTGTGCGAAACGCGCCAAGTCGACGACGCTGGACATGAAGCCACCACCCGGCAACTTCCAACTCACGTCGCTATCCGCTGAACGCACGATGTCACCACCAACCCGCCGGTAGCCCTGGGTCCGCCCTTCGACCGCAACGGAGGCGTAGTCGGGCTGGAACGTAGTCATGCCAGCTGGCTCAGCGATGCGTTCCCTCACCTGCATCCAGAACGGCGCGCCTCCTGCGCGCTGCACGACTGCGCCCAGCAGTACAAACCCGTGCGTCGTGTAGTTGTGCTCGGTGCCCGGCTCGCACAACAACGGCGACTCCTTGAAGTGATCGAGCGCCAGCACGACGTCGGCGAAGGGATGCTCGATGTCGTAGGTGCGTTCGGTGCGGACCACTGGCCCGTTGGTGTAGTGCACGATGCCACCTTGGTGCGTGAGCAGCTGACGCGCCGTCACGGTGCTTGGCTTGGCAGGGAACTCCGGCACCAAGGCGCGCACGTCGGCATCGAGATCCAGCTTCTTCTGTTCGACCAACTGCATGGCCGCAACACCAGTCACCGGCTTGCTGATGGATGCCCAGCGAAACAGCGTGGCCGTCGGACTCACTGCGACGCCGGCTTCGCGGTCGGCCATGCCGTAGCCGCGCGCGTGTGCCAAGCGCCCGTCGGCCACCACCGCCACGGCGACGCCGACCAATCCGTGTTGCGCGAGCGCGCGCCCGACACACTCGTCGACGCGGCGCGTCATCGGCGCAGCCACGGCAGCGGCGTCGATCTTGGAGCCGTCGGTGCGCAGCCAAACCAGTGCCGGCAGTTCGCCCACCCGCGCGAGCGCCGCCGTGGTCAGACCGTCGCAGCCACTCACGTCGAGTTGGCGCAGTTGGCGCAGGCGAAGGAGTGGCGCCAGGTCGGCATCGCGCAACCGCGTGCAACCGGCCAGCGACAGCGCGGGCACGCCGACTCCTTCAAGGTCGCCAACCAGCGCCGCCAACTGGTCACCCGAGAAGGCCGCCGGCGCGTCCGGCTCCACCCACCACGACCAATGATCAGGCAGGGGAAAGGCCTGCGTGCCCGGGCCGGTGCGACCAACGTCGCGCTGCGGGGCCAGCGTCAGGCCAACCTGCAACGGCAGCTTCTCCACCGCAACGACCCGGCAGGCGATCGCGGAGCGGAAAGCCACCGGCCGCGCCGGTGCCCCCGGGGCCTGCGCTCGGACCACGCCAAGGGCGATGAAGAGCAGGAGGAACGGGGCGCGCACCATGGAGCGAGCGTAGCCAACGCCGAATGCCGCACCACGGCCGCGAAGGGATCCAACCACGGACACGCTTGTGCGGCCGGTCGATCAACATGGGCTAACGGCCCGGCCGGGTCGGCACTATCGTGCACCGGTCTGCCAGCAACCTTGTTTTCACCCACGGCTCGCATGTCTCAACCTCACGTCCGCGGCCTCCTCGTCGTATCGGCGCTCGCCGCCGCTCTCTCCGCTCAAGTCGATCCCGCCCTGCAGAAGAAGATCGAAGTCACGCTGCCGCAAGCGCGCATCCCGATCGTCGTCGTCCTGCGCGAACAACTCGACGTGGCGTCCCTCGACGCCCGGATCGAACGCGCCGGCGCCACCCGTGCCCAGCGCCACCGCATGGTGGTCGGTGCCGCGCAGGAAGTGAGTCAGCGCACGCAGGGTGCGCTGCTGGCACAGATGCGCGCGCAAGAGAAGCACGCGCACGTGTCAGACATCCAGACGTTCTGGGTGATGAACGCGGTGGCCGCGCGCGCCACGACTGAAGCGATCGCACAGCTCGCTGCCTTCCCGGGGATTCAGAGCATCGAGGATGGCGACTCGGTGATCGAGTTGATCAAGCCAGTCGACAACCAGCCGGCACCGGCGCAGCCGATGATGGCCACAGAGCCGGGGCTGCTGGACATCAAGGCCGACTTCCTGTGGAACCTTGGCTTTACCGGCCAGGGGCGGATCGTTTGCAACATCGACACCGGCGTCGAGGGCACCCACCCGGTGTTCTCCGCGCGCTGGCGGGGCCGGCAGGCCGGCGTGGCGGTTTCGGCGGCGTGGCACTCGCCCACGTTGCGGGCGGCGAGCCCCGTGGACGGCAATGGCCACGGCACACACACGATGGGCACCATGTGTGGTGACGACGGCACCAATCGTGTCGGCGTCGCGCCGAGCGCCAGTTGGATCGCCTCCGACGCGATCTTCGGTAGCAACCTCGGCCAGATCCGCATCGACGCCATCGCCGCGTTCCAGTGGTGCGCCGATCCTGATGCCAACCCGCGCACCGTGAACGACGTGCCGGATGTGAGCAGCAATAGCTGGGGCTTCCACCCGGCGTTCCATGGCGTGCCGGTGTGCGACCAAGCCTTCTGGCAGTCGATCGATGTGGCCGAAGCCGCCGGCGTCGTGGTGATCTTCGCCGCTGGCAACGAAGGCTCGCGCGGCGCGCAGTCCTTGCGCACGCCTGCAGACCGCGCGACCACGCCACTGAACTGCTTCAGCGTCGGCGCCTTGCAGCCGGGCAGCGTCGCGATCGCCTCGTTCTCCAGCCTCGGCCCGTCAGGTTGCCCGGGCAACCCGATCAAGCCGGAGGTCTGCGCGCAGGGCCAGAACGTGCGTTCATCGACGCGCGGCGGCGGCTTCGCGACGCTCAGCGGCACGTCGATGGCCTGTCCGCACGTCGCCGGCGCCGCGGCTCTGCTGCGCCAGGTCGATCCCAACCTGAGTTCGAACCAGGTCAAGCAGTTGCTCTATGACAGCGCCTTCGACCTGGGGCCGGTTGGCGAGGACAACACGTTCGGCCGCGGCCGCATCAACCTCGAGGCCGCCTACAACCTCCTGCGTGCTCAGCAGGGCGTCGTGTCGGTCGGCGTGGTGACCCCTACCGGCCGTGTCGCCCGCGGGCGTGACCTGGTGTGGGAGATCGGTTTCTCCAACAACACCAACCAGCCGCAGACCGTCGTGTTGGTCCTCGAGATCGACGCCATCGGCCAAGGGTTGCCGCCGATCCCGTTCGTCGGCCCGGCACTGCTCACGTTGCCGGCTGGGTTCACGCTGGACCCTGACTGGGCGGCGCAAAGCCTGGCCATTCCGGCCAACCTCGGCGCCTACTACACGACGTTCCCCTTCCGTTTGCGCATGAAGGCGATCAACCCGGCAAACCAGACCGTGATCTCGTCGGCGGAGACGGACTTCCTCATCACGTAGCCGCGGCTCAGCGCGGCCGCGGTGCGGTCCGCACCAGGCCGCGCGTCATCGACCGAACGAAGTCGATCTGGTCGGCGAAGACCGGGCCCAGCGAGCTGGGGTAGAAGAACGGTTCGTCCTCGCGCGGGAACGCATCAGTCGACTCGCGCCGCTCGTAGGATCCTGTCGCCGGTCGACGCCAGATGACCGCACCGGTCGCCGTATCGACGAGCTGATACCAGACCTCGTACCGCACCACCTCGACGGCGAGCGCTTCGTGCAGCCAGAAGTCGAGGATGTCGATCGTGAGGCAGGTGTCGATACCGAACTCAGCCATCCGGCGCAGGCTCGCGGGATCGACGCTCCCAAGCTGATCCTGCGCCGGGTCGCCCGCGAGCGCGGGCAGGATGTCCAAGGCGACCTCGACCGGCACCACGTAGTAGCCGCGCTCGCGCAGCGGTCGCTCGACGGTTGCGAGGAGGTCGCCGACCACGTCGGGTTGGCGCGTGCGATCGACCACGACCACCAGCGCGACGCCGCGCGCGTGGTCGGGCATGGGTCGCTCGGGCAACTGCATCAGCTTGCGGTAGCTGACGAGGAAGCGCGCTGCGCCAGGAAACGCCCCGGCCTCCGCGTCTAGCCACGCGTCAGCGTCGATCGCCTGGTCGGCGCGCTGGCTTTGGTGCACGGCAGCCAGACGCACCCCGGCCGGCACCTGCGCCTCCGCGGCCATCGCCCGCAGGTCGGCGGCACGGCCCACACGCTCAGCCTCGGGCGCCCGCAGCCACCGGCGCAGGGAACGCTCGTAGCTCGCCGACGGCGCCGAGCACCCGAACACGAAGAACACCGGCCACAGCGACCACCGCATGGACATGATTGTGCGCTCGGACGGCGCAAGGGGCCATGAAGTGTCACACGCCGTGCACGGTTACCATCCGCGCGCTCGATGCAGACGCTCCCGCGCTCACACGCTGACTACGACACGCGACACTCGCCGTGGTCGACCTCGCCGCCCAATCCGTGCACGCTATCGCGCCGCATCCACGCCAACCTGCTGTACCTGCGTCGACCGGGCAGGCAGTTCCTGCCTGTCTTGCTGGGCATGCTGGTGATCTTGTTCGCCGGCGGCTTCGCCTTCGAGGCGCTCTACGTGGTCGCCGACGGCGAACGCTTGACGTTCCGCCACGCGCTCTACATCACCTACTGCCTGATCTTCATGGAGCATCTGCTGCCGTTCCCGCAGCACTGGCTCCTGCAGGTGTTCTACGTCGTTCTGCCGCCGCTCGGCTTGGCGGTGATCCTCGACGGCATCGTCCGCTTCAGTTACCACATCTTGCGCCGCGACGACAGCAGCGGCGAGTGGGTGCGCTCCATGTCCCACACCATGCACAACCACGTCGTCATCTTCGGCCTCGGCAAGCTCGGCCTGCGCGTGCTGCAACAGCTCTTGCACCTCAACGAGCTGGTAGTCGCCATCGAGAAGGATCCGAACTGCGGCAACATCGCCTTCGCGCGCCAGAGCGGCGTGCCGGTGTTGATCGGCAACGGCCGCGAGCCCGACATCTTCGACAAGGTGAATCTGATCGACGCCAAGTCGATCATCCTCGCCACTGACGACGACCTCGCCAACTTGGAGATCGCGCTCGACGCGCGCAAGATCAAGGACGACATCCGCGTCGTGCTGCGCATGTTCGACCAAGAGCTGGCAGCCAAGATCAAAGACGCGTTCGGCATCCAACTGGCGTTCAGCACCACCGAGCTAGCGGCACCGTTGTTTGCCACCGCCTCGTCCGACCCCAGCATCATGAACTCCTTCTACGTCGGCACCCAGTTGCTCGTGGTCGCTGGCGTGACGATCAATCCTGAGTCGGCCCTCGCCGGCAAGAGCGTCGATTGCTTGCGGCGCGAACAACAGGCAGTGGTCCTGGAGTTGCGGCGCGGGGAGCACACGAAGGCTCTCCCCGACCTGGACGCCACGTTGGCAGTCGGCGATCACGTGACGCTGCAGACGAGTTCACCGGGCTTGAAGAAGATCCACGTCCTCAACCGCGACCCCAACGGGCGGTGACCTAGCGCGGCGCGGCCAGCCGCAACTACTTGCCCATCAACTCGTCGGCCAGCGGCCCCGCGTTGTACACCTTGCGCAACGCCTCGATCATCGCGCTCGTATGCACCGACACCGAGCGCGCGGTCTTGTCGTCGAACAGAAAGCGATTCGGCAGCTGGTCGATGTTGCCGTCGAAGATGAGACCGACGACCTCCCGCTTGCTGTTGATCACCGGGCTGCCTGAGTTGCCGCCGATGATGTCGTTGGTGCTGGCGAAGTTGAGCGGCGTCATCATGTCGATGGTGTCGCGCTGGTCGAGGAACGCCTTGGGCAGATCGAACGGGTCCTGATTGTCGAACTCGGCGCTCCGCGCAAACAAGCCGAACATCGTGGTCTTCCACGGCGCGACGGTGCCGTTGTAGGGGAAGCCCTTCACCAGGCCGTCGGAGAAGCGCAGCGTGAACGTAGCGTCGGGACTCACCTTGGTGCCGTAGGCCGCGAACAACGCTTGGCCGATGCGGGCGCCGTGCACGCGCTCCTTGAGCGCCAACTCGTCCCATTCGCGCCGGTTCTTTTGCGCCATCGGCACCACGGCCAGCGCGATCTGGATCGCCAGGTCGGCGCACTTGGCCACCGCCGCGTGCCCGCCGTCGAGCAACTGCTTGACGAATGCCGGATCCTTCAGCTGCGACTTCTGCTCGAGCTCAACGCAGCGCGCCTCGGGCGTCTTGTCGGCAAGCATCACCTTCAGGTACGGGTCGTCCTTGGCTAGCCAATGCTTGGCGCGCTGTATGTGGTCGACGAACAGGCTCTGCATCGACGCTGCCTCAAAGGGCGTACGCTCGAACTTGAACTCGCTCGCCAACTTGAGCGCGTTCTTCTGCCCCTCGGCGCTGACATCGGGATGACCGGCTCGCACCACCAGGTCGGCGAGTTCGAGTTCCTTGGAGAACGACATGCCGGCGCCGAACGTCAGCGCCTGGAGGCGTCGAATGGGTTCCAGTAGTTTCTGTTTCTGCGCCACGTCCTCGAGTGCCTGCCACGCGGTGCCAAATCGCTTCTTGGCCATCGGCAACCCGTCGATGCGCGCCTTCAGGCCCGCCTCGGCGACACGCTTTCGCTCCATGCGCGCGGCGTCGACCAAGCCCGACTGGTAGCCGAGGAACGCCTTCTGCGTGTTGGCCGTGCTGAACATCTCGGTGCGCACTTCCTGCTCGGCCTTGGGGCTGGCCTTCGCGTAATCCTGCATCGTGCGAATCACGCCGTCGAGCGTCTCCAACACGATCGGGTAGTACACGTCGCGGAGGCGCTCGAGCTGGGCCAGCGTCAGCAAGCGACCGGTCGAGCCGGGATTGCCGACCGTGAACACCAACTCGCCGTCCTTGGGTCCACTCTGGCTGAAGCGAAAGTAGTGTGCCGCAGTGTCTGCGGGCTTGTCGTTCTCGTAGGCGCGCAGGAACGTGAAGTCGAAGCAGAAGCGTGGGTACGTGAAGTTGTCGGGGTCGCCGCCAAAGTACGCCGCCTTGAGGTGGGGCGCACACACCAGGCGGATGTCGTTCCAGACCCTGTACTGATAGAGCTGGAACATCGCGCCGTTGTAGAGCGTGACGATCTCCGGCTTCAGCTCCGGGTTCTCCGCGCTGGCTGCGGCCAACACCTTCTGTCGATTTGCTTCGCGCTTGCTATCGACCGTGTTGTCGTCGTCTTCGTCAGCGCCGCCCGCATTCATCTCCGCGGTCACATCGCGCATCTTGATGAGCTGCTGCACGGTGAGGCCCGGCACGCGCACCTCGCCCTCGAGGCTCGTGGCGTAGTAACCGTCCTTGCCCCAATCCTGCCCCTCCGGCGACACCTGCTCGATGTTCTCGCGCGCGCAGTGATGATTGGTCATGATCAGGCCGCGCGGCGACACGAACGACGACGAGCAACCGTTGCCGTAGCGAATCGACGCCAAACGCACGCTGTCGAGCCACTCCTGCGTGGGCTTGAACCCGTACTCCTGCTCCAGATAGGCAAGTGGTGGGTTCTCGAAGGTCCACATCTTGCCCAGTTCGAGGTTGTTCTGGCCGCGCGCCAGGCTGGCGAGCACAAGAGCGGAAGCGAGCGCGAAGGTGCTCGGGCGGTGGATAGTCGTCATTGCGAATCGAAAGGGAGCAGAGAGGCGCGGGACGATAGGCGCACGCGCCGCTGATTCCAGCACGTGCGCTGCCGCGTCGTTCCTACGGGAGCGCCGACGCGGGCGTGAAGCCTGGACGCGTCTTTTTTGGTGGCACCGGCGGCCGCAGCCCCGCCAGCCGCGCCACGTCGGGTCAGCGCGCGATCGCCGTGGCGCGGCTGGGCGCCGGCTCGCCGGTAGCCGGTAGCGCCACGCCGGCACGAACCGCGTTGTAGATCGCCGTCATCTGGTCGACCTTGCGTTCCCAATCGAACTCGGCGAGGACACGGTCGCGGCCCGCTTGACCCATGCTCTGCCGCAGACTCGGATCCTTGGCGAGGCGTACCATCGCGTCGGCGAGACCAGCCACGAAAGTTGCTTCGTCGTCGGGTGGCACCAAGATCCCGTTGTTGGCGTCGACGTAGTCGAGGGGGCCACCCCAGGCAGTCGCGATCACCGGCAGGCCACTGGCCATCGCCTCCAGGATCACCGCGCCGCCGCAGTCGCGCAGACTCGGCATGACCAAGACATCGCTGATCGCCAAGCGCGCCGCCGCTAACTCCTGCACCAGCCAACCGAGCAGCGCTACCCGATCGCCCAACTCCAAGTCTGCTCGCATCTGCTCGATCGCGCTCAGCCCGCTACCGTCACCGATGATCTCGAGCCGCATCGGCGCCTGCTTGCAGGCCTGCGCAAAGGCCTTGATCATGTAGCGCACGCCCTTGAAGTCTTCGATGCGCCCCAGATAGACGAAACGCGTGACCGCGTCGTTTCGTCGCGCGGTCACTTCTTTGTGCCAAAGCCCCAAGTCGACACCGTTCTCGGTCATCAAAGCCACTTGACCGCGCACACCGCGCGGCAGCCCACGCCGCGTGCGCTCGTTCGCCACCAGCACGACCGCGGCGTTCTGCTTGCCGGCAAACACGCGGTTGAAGAAGCCCGCACCCACGCGCGCAATCGCCACGCCGACGCGCGTCAACAAGCCGTCGTGGTGCGGGAACGACTTCGGCCAGTCCATGTTGCCGTTCAGCGGACCGATCACCAACGGAGCCCCGAGTCTGGTCATCACCGACGGCTCCTTTGCCGACACCGGGATCGGCTGATGCACCACGTTGGCGTTCTTCTCCCGCACCAAGCGACGCACCACACGGCGCTCGCGCAACCCGGTGTAGATGTGGCCGAGCGCGGTGACGCTGACGAGGTCGAGGTTGTGCGGCAGCAATCGGCCAAGACGCCACAACATTCGGTTGAGCCAGGTGTCCTTGACGAAGAACAAGCGATCGCGATCGCGCGGAAACATCGCCGTCAACTCCGCGCGCGTGCGCCCGTGCGCCACGAGCCAGGCTTCGACACCGCGCGCCCGCAAGATGCGGAAGTAGTGCACCGGCAGGATCGCCTCGCCCCCAAACCGCGCCGATGCATGTTCGGCCACGATGACCACCCGAAGCTGGTCGCGGTTGTCGCGAGAACTGGTCATGGGGAAGAGGTGACGTCGCAGCACCGAGTCCGCGCCGAGCCGCAGAGTCTAAGAGCCGCTTCTCTCAGCATCGACCGCGGCGACAGACTTTCTCCAGGTCGACATGGTCCTCCTTGGAGACACTCCGGAGGTAGCCGTTCAGGGGTCGGCGGGAGGAGGAGCGGAAGACAATGACGATCCGTGAACGTGACTCGCGTTGTTTGCGCGCCGAGCGCCTTCTACTGTGCGCCGCCCATGAGCACACGCGTCAAGCTCTTCGTCCTGATGGTGCTCCAGCTCTTCATTTGGGGGGCCTGGCTGCCGGTGATCTTCGGCTACTTGCCGAGCCTCGGCTTCGACACCGACCAGTCGAGCTGGATCCTCAACGCCTTCACCATCGCGTCGATCACGGCGATGCTGTTCAGCGCCCCATTTGTCGACCGCCACTTCGCAGCGGAGAAGTTCTTGGCCGTAAGCCACCTGATCGGCGGCGCCGCCATGATCGGCCTGGCGTTCACGCGCGAGTTCTGGCCGTTCTTTGGCCTGATGCTCGTCCACTCCCTCTTCTACGTACCGACGATGTCGGTGGCGAACTCGATCGTCTTCGCCAACATCAAGGATGCCAAGAAGGAGTTCGGCATCATCCGGATGGGTGGAACCATTGGCTGGATCCTGGCCGCGTGGCCGCTGTACTTCATTCTGCAGGGCAAGGACGGCGCCGATGCCATCGCGCTGAAGGCGAATGTGTTCCTGGTCGCGGGTGGCGTGTCGATCGCGCTCGCGCTGTTTTGCTTGAGCCTGCCGCACACGCCGCCGCGCCAGAAGCCGGGCAGCGGCTTCGCCTGGGTCGACGCCGTGTCGCTGCTGCGCCAGCCCTTCATGCTGGTGTTGTTCTTGGTCACCTTCGTCGATGCCGCGGTGCACCAAGGCTACTTCGTGCTCACCGACAGCTTCCTGCGCGCGCGGGTCGGCGTCGCCGATCAATGGGTGATGCCGGTGATGAGCCTCGGGCAGGTCGCCGAGATCGCCACGATGGCCGTCCTTGGCACCGCCCTCAAGGGCATGGGCTGGCGGCTCACGATGTTCATCGGCGTGCTCGGGCATGCGCTACGCTTTGCGGTGTTTGCCTACTTCCCTGACCAACCGTACCTCGTGGCCGGCGCCAACCTGCTGCACGGCATCTGCTACGCGTTCTTCTTCGCCACGGTCTACATCTTCGTCGACGAGTTCTTCCCCAAGCACACCCGCGCCACGGCGCAGGGCTTGTTCAACTTCTTGATCTTGGGTGCGGGGCCGTTCGTCGGCAACATCGTGTGGCCGAAGCTCGCGGCGAGACACACGGACACGGCAAGCAAAGTCACCGACTACGCCCAGGTGTTCCCGGTGCTCGCGCTGACCGCGGCCGGCGCCGCGGTGTTCCTCTTGCTCTTCTTCCGTCCACCCGCACGCGCGGACAACCCCTGATGCGACACTCCCTGCTCCTGCTCGTCTTGCTGTCGGTTCTGCTGCCGGCCCAGAAGCGCGATCCGCGATCCAAGGACCTCATCGACCTGCGCCCCGACGCGGCGGTTGCGCTGTTCGATGGCCACTCGCTGGCTGGCTGGACCACGACGGGAGGCCGCTACGACGGCCCCGCGCGCTGGACGGTCGAAGAGGGTTGCATGGTGGGCCGCACCACCGACAAAGGCGAAGGCGGCCTGATCTACACCGAGCGGCACTACCACAGCTTCGAGATCGAGTTCGACGTGCGGATGGACTACCCGTTCGACTCGGGCGTGTTCTTGCGCATGGTGCCTCCGAGCACCGGCAAGAAGGGCGTGCAGGTGACGCTCGACCATCGCCCGGGCGGCGAGATCGGTGGCGTGTACGCCGACGGATTTCTCGCGCACAACGAAGCCGGCGCCGCGCACTACAAGCAAGGTGACTGGAACCACGTGCGTGTGCGCACGGTCGGCCGCGACTTCTGGGTGCAAGCGTGGGTGAACGATCAGCAGGTCACCGACTACCGTTTGGCGCCGGGGAGCGACGGCTATGCCGAGACTGGGCGCATCGGCCTGCAGGTGCACGGCGGTGAACCTGAGAAGAGCGCGGTGCGCTTCAAGAACATCAAGCTCCGCGAGCTGCCGGTGTTCGACCCGAGCGAGTTCACCTACGCCGACGATCGCCTGAAGCCATTGGGCAAGTTTGCGCCGCTGTTCGACGGCAAGAATCTCGACGCGTGGCAACCCTACGGCGGCGATGGCTCGGGCTTCGCTGTGCGCGACGGCGTGCTGTGTTTGCTGGTCGACGGCGAGGCGCACGAGCTGCGCAGCAAGGCTGACTTCACCGACTTCGAGCTGCGAGCCGACTTCAAGCTCGCGACCCTGGCCAACAGCGGTGTGTTCTTGCGCGCGACGCGCAGCGACGACAACCCGGCATACTCCGGCTGCGAGATCCAGATCCTCGACGATCACGATTGGGAGAAAAGTACCGGCACCAAGCTGAAGGCCTGGCAGAAGACCGGCAGCCTGTACGGCGCGGTGGCACCCGCGGTGCCGGACGCGCTCAACCCGACCGGTTGTTGGAACACGCTGGAGATCCGCTTCGCCGGTCGCCACCTGCGCACGCGCTTGAACGGCGTCACCCTCTACGACGTCGATACCGCCGCGCTGAAGCCCGAGCAGGGCGAGCCATTCCGCCAGCGCGCACCCCTGGGCTTCATCGGCCTGCAGCGACACGCCCCGGGCGGCGCGCTGCCGGGCGACGCGTACGCTTGGTTCCGCGACGTGTTCGTGCGGCCGATCGAGGCGACGGAGCGGCGGTAGACGGAGCCTACTTGTCTGCGGCGAGCGCCCGCAGATGCTCGAGCTGTTCGATCACCTCGGCCGGCATCACCCGCAGGAGTGTCCACAGCTCAGCATCCAACGCGGGCACTGGCGCCGCCTTCTGCAACAGCGCGCGCACGTGCCCGTGGTCGCCGGCAACCAAAGCGCGCACGATCCCCGTCGACAGCACGGTCGCGGTGTTCCGGCGGATGTTGGGACTATCGGGCTCGCGTTGCGCGGCCGCGGCCAGTGTCGCGAGCGCCTCTGCCTCCGCAACCCGCGCTTCCTCGGGTTCACCGAGGCGACTGAGAGCACTGGCGAGCAGGCCCTGCGTCGTACCCAGGTGCGCCAAGTCCTGCGCCGTCGCTTCCGGCGCTCGCGCCAGCTGCGCGTGCGTTTGCTTCGCCGCTCGCAAGAGAGACGCAGCTTCTGAGTAGTGGGCAGAGTTGTCGCCGATCGCCTGCGCCAGCCCCCCTCGCACCTGCGCGAGGGTTGCGTTGACCTCGCGGACCTCAGCGTGTGCGACGGCCATCGCCTCGGCCAGCGCGAGTGCATCGCGGCACACAGACTCGGCACGCACCTTGTCCTGCTGGCGCAAGCACACGTTGCCCAGGACGATGAGCGAGGACACCAGCCCGAGCTTGTCCTCCAACCGATCCGGAAACGCCTCGACCAGGCGGCGCGCGATGACCGCCGCACGCTCGATGGCTTCCCGCGCACTCGGCAGATCTCTCAGCTGCTGGTGCAGATAGCCAAGGTTGTGCAATGCCGTCTTGAGGCCGCGCAGATTGCCGGCATCGCCAGGATTCAGCCGTTCACGCTCGTCGCGCAACGCCACCACGGCTTCGAGTTCTGGCCGGGCAGCCTCGAGGTTGGCGTCGTACATGAGCACCGAGGAATACTGCGTGCGCGCGAGCAACAGGAGATCGGCATCGCCGGCGTCGCCCAACGTTTCGATCACCTCCCGGCAAGTCGCAGCTGCACTCCGCGCGTCGCTGTTCTGCCGCTGCACTTGAGCGATGTTCAAACGGCAGCGCGCGATGTGACGGCGAGTGGCTTTCGGATTGGGCGCGGTCGGCAGCGACGCCTGCCCGATCTCGATGCTTCGGCTCCAGGCCGCGATCGCCGGCAGCCAGTCGTGCTGCGTCGCCATCACCTGCGCCTGCTCGAGCAGCATCTTCGCGAGATCTTGCTCGAGGGATGGGCGTTGCGTATCCGTCGCCGCTTGACATGCGCGCTCCAGTTCGGCCACCGCTCCATCGAGCACCAAGCGCGCGCCGGCCAGATCGCCGAGTTCGCCGCGCACCGTCGCCAGAACGCGACGCGCTTGCATCAACGCATCGCGGACACTCGGGTGCGGATCATCGACATCGGCCATCGTCTGCCAAAAGCCGGCGGCACCCTCGAGCAGCTCGCGACGCAACCCATCGAGCTTGCCGGTGGCGAGTTGCTCGTCGCCTGCCAGACGCATCGTCGTACGCTCCATACCCTGCAACGCGGCCTTCAGCGCGTGCTCGTAGCTCTTCTGGTAGCGCTCGGCCTGCGCCAGCGCGCCTTGGATCTCGGTCCGCGCCAGGCGTTCCTGCACGGCGATCAGCGACGGTCCGCCCACCGCCAGCAGCAATCCGGCAGTGAACGCCGTCGCCTTGGCCGGATGGCGCTGCGCCAAGCGGCGCACGCGGTAGGCGGCGCCGGAGCGGCGCGCCTCGATCGGTCGCAGCTCGAGGAACCGCTGCAGGTCGTCGGCAAATGCCTGCGCGCTGGCGTAGCGACGGGCACTCTCCGGCGCCATCGCCCGCAGGCAGATGGTCTCGGCGTCGCTCGGGATCGTCGGGTTGATCTGCGTCGGCACCGGGACCACGCCCGACATCACCTTGCTGCGCAGGTCCTCCTGGGTGTCGCCGCGGAACGCCGCGCGGTGCGTGAGCAGCTCGTAGAGCGTGACGCCCAGGCCATACACGTCGACCCGCCCGTCGATCCCCTTGTCGCCGCGCATCTGCTCGGGCGCCATGTAGGCCAGCGATCCAACGACCGCACCAGTGCGCGTCAGCGCGTCGGTCTCGGGTTGCATCGCGCGCGCCAAACCGAAGTCCAGCAAGAGAACGCGCCCGCTGCGGTCGAGCATCACGTTGCTCGGCTTGACGTCGCGGTGCAGCACGCCGCGCTCGTGCGCGTACGCCAACGTGCGCGCGATGCGCAGCGCCAGGCGGCAGCAGGCCTGCACGTAGGTTCCGGCAAACAACTCATCGGCCTCGCCGCCGGTACTCGTGCTGTCGCCGCCCTGCACGACGCGCGCCAGCGTCGCCCGGATGTCGCTGCCCGAAAGCCGTTCCGGCGGGATGCGGCGCAGTTCGAGCACCAGGTCGGACAGGTTGATGCCGTCGACCAACTCCATGGCGTAGAACGGCACGCCGTGGTCGTCGCCCACCGTGTAGACCTGCACGATGCCCGGCGAGCGCATCGCCGCGATCGCTTCGATCTCGCGCTGGAAGCGTTCGCGCGAGCGGGGCGAATAGACGTTCTCGGCGCGGATCACCTTGAGCGCCACCAACCGACCCAGCGACAACTGCTGCGCGCGGAACACCGCGCCCATGCCGCCCTCGCCGATCAACTCGAGCAGGCGGAAGTCGCCAAGCTGTTCGGGATAGCGCCGCTCGGGCCGTTCGGGCCCCAGCAGCCCCGAACGCTCGAGAATCGCGACCCGGCGGCGCAGCGCCTCGGCCAACCGCGGGAACAACGCCGACAGCTCGTCCACCGCGCGCATGCCGTCGGTGGGATAGCGCGACACGCACTGCTCGACGAGTTCGCGCAGTTCGGGCTCGGGGAGCTCGAGGGGAGCGGCGGCTTCAGGGGTCATGGACGAGGTGGCACGCGTGCGAATCCTGGCGATCGGCGTGCCCGAACTCGCGGCGCCGGACGCACGACTGATTCAGCCGGAGAACGCGGCCGTTGTGACACGTTTTCTGCCACAAGTCGCCGCGCCAGCGCGGACCGTCGTCCGGCTCGTCAGTTGCCGTCGCCCGAGGCCTTGCCCTTGGCCTTGGCGCCGTCACCGGTCGGCGGCTTTTCCTCGGGCTTCTGGATGCGAGCCGCGGGCCTGGCCGCACCCGGATTGAGCATGCGCTCGATCATGTCCTTCTGCTCAGGATCGCGCTTGGCCAACGCCTCCATCTCACCCTTGGCGCGCTTGCTCATCGCGTCGTTCTTGTGTCGCTCCGCGTGCCGCATCAGCGTCTGCCAGAACCGAGCGGCCGTCTTGTCGGCAGGGACGGCGCCCTTCTCGACCAGCGCCAGCAGGTCCGCGGCGATCGCGTCTTGCGTGGAGTTAGTCAGCTCGGTCATCGCGGCTTGGGCTGCGTCGCGCTCTTCCTTGCTGGGCTGCGCCCCACCGGCGGGCCGCATGGCCTGCATCAGCTTCTGCTGCTCCGGCATCGCTGCCGTCTGGTGCTTGCTGAAGATCCCGCCGATCTCAAGATCGAGCAGGCGCGCGTCGAGCTTCTTCTTGAACTCGGGGCTGACACCGGAAAGACTCGCCACGCTCGGCTGGGCCGCAGCGAAGTCGAGCTTGCCGAGGTCGATCTTGGCGAGGATCAAGCGCGCGGCGGCATCGCCGTGCAGCTTGCCGGCCTTCTCGGCCTTGTCGAGTTCGGCCACCTCGCCCAGTGCGGTGGCGGTCTTTTGGAAGCCAGCTACCGAGCGGTCCATGCTCGAGGTGAGCACTTCACCCTCAGCATCCATGAACGCGAGCGTCGGGAAGCCGCGGAAACCTTTGACCTGGAGCAGGTCACCGTACTTGACTCCCTCGACCCGCGACGTGTTGTGCAGGTAGAGAACGACGGACTTGGCAAACGCAGGAAACGCAGGATCGGAGAGCGCACCGCCCTCCAGGCTATCGCACGGGCCTCAAGTGGCGTAGCTGCGCGTGAAGTAGGCGAAGATGAGCTTGCCACTCGCCTTCGCTTCGACGCGCGCCGCGTCGTAGTCGGTGCCCCAGCTCGCGAGCTTGAACACTGACTTGGCCAGCTTGGCCTCGCTCAGTTGGGTCAGCTCTTCTTGAGACTTCTGCGCTACGAGCGACGCCGAGAGCGCGAGCGTCGCGAGCAGAACCGGAAAGGAGGTTCGCACGGGCGGGATCTTGCGGGGTGGTGGCTACGACCGCAAGAAGCAGGTGACTAGCCGGCGACTCGACCGTCGACCAGACCATGATCGGGCAAACCCTCTACGGCAGGGCGGTACCACGCAGGGCCGCGACGACCGCCTCGATCACGGCGTCCGGCGTCGAGGTGCCGGCCGTCACCCCGACCCGCTGGCATCCTTCCAGAAAGCTCGCCTGCAAGTCGGCGGGGCCCCGCACACGCAAGGTGCGCACGCCAGCGCGCTCGCACAACTCGGCGAGCTTGTGCGTGTTGTTCGAGGCCGCACCGCCGATCACCACCATGGCATCGACCCGTGGCAGCAGCTCGGCCACCGCGGCGAGGCGCTGCCGCGTCGGCTCGCAGATGGTGTCGATGAAGCGCACGTCGGCGCTCGGGTTGCTGGCTCGGATGGCGGCCAGGACCTCGCGCGCGGTGTCGGGCGGCACCGTGGTTTGGCACACGACCCCGAGGCGCGCGTGGCCAAACGATCGCACCGCACCGACGCCTTCGACCACGTCGTGGCTCGGCAGATCCTCGACCAGACCCTGCACCTCGACGTGGCCCGGCTTGCCGATCACCACGACGTGGCGACCCTCGGCGGCCAGCCGCTGCGCCGCGGCGTGCGCCTTCTGCACCAGCGGACACGTGGTGTCGATCAACCCCTTGCCGGCGCCCAGCAACCGAGCCCGCTCGCGGTCGCTGATGCCGTGCGCGGTGATCAGCACCCGCGCCGTCGGTGGCACGCCGTCGCGCCGCGCCCGCTCGCTCACCGCGGCGAAGCCCGTCGCCGCGAGCTGCGCCTGCACGCTCTCGTTGTGCACCAGTTCGCCGTGGATGGTTACGTCGGCCGGATTGTCGGTGGCGAGCGTCGCCGCCAACGCATCGCGCACGCCGAAGCAGAACCCCATCGCGCGCGCCGTGAGCACTTCCATGTCATTCACTCTTCATTGCAAAGTTAAAGAACATGCGTCAGCCGAGCCTCGACGGGAATGCGTTCACGCTGGTACCCAGCCCGCGTCGCCGCCGACGCTGTTGCGACGCCGACGCTCCGGCGCGGGCGCGTCGACGCGCGCGTCGCGAATCACGCGCTCGAGTTCGGCCAGGTAGGCGAGGAACTGGCGTCGCCCAACCTCGGTGAGTTGCACCCGCGTCTTCGAGCGCGGGCCAGCTTGGCTCTTCCACACTTCGATCAGCGTCGCCTCGTGCAGCACGGCGAGGTGCCGGTTGAGGTTGCCATCGGTGAGCGCACAGAGTTCCTTCAGTTCAGGGAAGAGCGCTCCCTGCGGGCGCGACAGCAGCGCGATGAGAATCGACAGCCGCGCCTTCTCGTGCATCACGCGGTCGATGCCCGCGTAGTCGTGCGCCGCCTTGGCGGTGGCCGGCTTGCCGACCTTGCGCTCGTGCTTGGCGCTCATGCGCGACGCTCCAAATGGAACCACAGCACCAGCGCCGACGCGGCCTGCCCGCACGCGAACGGCACGCCGACGCTCCACGACGACACCGAGGCCGGCTGCGCCCCGAGCAAGAGCACGCCGCCGGCGAGCAAGTAGTACAGACCAACCCAACCGATCGCACGCGGCAGGTACGGCCGCGACGCCAGCACGCCCAGACCAAAGACTGTGCACCACAGGCCCGGCAACAGCGGCCATGCGTCTAGACCAACGCGCAGCAGAACCCACGGCAGCGCCGCCCCCACCACCAAGGCCGGCAGCAGCTGCGAGACCACCGTGAGCGTGCGCTGGAACGACTCGGCGCAAGCGCCGCGCCCGCGCAGCGCGTCGGCGACGAACAGCGCCGCACACGCGAGCGCTAGGATCGACCAGTAGAGCGCGAAGCCTTCGGGGGCCAGGTCGGGCAGCAGACGCTCTTGCGCCGCCGCGGCGAGCAGCGCGATTCCCGCCGTCAGCCCACAGGTGCGCGCGCTGTAACCGCGGTACACCGCGCTGCGCAAGACCTGAGCGTGGATCTCGGAAAGCTGAGCAAGCGCGCGATCGATGTGCATGGCCGGACCGGTGGCCGATCACTCTACAATGCAAAGTTTGAGGGTCAACAGGCGATTCGATGGCGCGTTGCGGCCCGCCGCCAACGCGCCCGGGGACGCGCGGCCAGCACCGTCACCCCCAGCCGCCGGGATCGCGGGCCACGCCCGCAAGCCGCTACCTCACCTGAACGTGGTCACGCCCGGCTTGGCGATCTGCATCAGCGCCGGATCGACCTCGCCCCAGGTGTATTCCTTCGGCGCCAGCACCTCCTGGCTGTTGAGCGCTTCGTCCCAACTGATCGACTTGCCGGTGTAAGCCGACATGCGAGCCATGATCGCCATGAGCGTGCTGCGCGACATGTAATCGCCGTTGTTGATCGGCTCGCCGGCGCGAATGGCGGCGAACAGCTCGTTGTGCTCGTTCTGGTACATGTCGCTGCCCTCGCCGTCCCACTCCCAGTTGTGCTTGCCGGCAATCTTGTGCTTGAACACGAAGGCGTGGCCGTCGGTGCCGTGGATGTTGTCGGACACGTCGGTGGCACAGCCAGCCATCTGCCGGCAGTTGCTGAACACGCGCACGCCGTCGTCGTAGTCGAAGCGCGTCGCAAAGTGATCGAACACGTTGCCGAACTTCGGGTCGGTGCGCATCTGTCGGCCGCCCATCGACACGCAGCGCTGGGGATAGCGGTCGCCGAGTGCCCACGCCGCGACGTCGAGGCTGTGGATGTGCTGCTCGGCGATGTGGTCGCCCGACAACCACGTGAAGTAGAGCCAGTTGCGGCACTGGTACTCCATCGTCGCGTAGTCCTTGGGCGTCCATTCGCCCGACTTGCGCGCGCGGTGCCATAGCTCGCCCGTCAGGTAGTTGACGTCGATCGTCAGCACGCGGCCAATGTCACCAGCCCGGATGCGCTCGATGATCGCGCGGCGCCCTGCGTGGTAGCGGTAGCACAGGCCCGACACCACATTGAGCTTCTTGGCCTTGGCGGCTTCACACGCCGCGATCACCCGGCGCACGCCGGGTCCGTCGACCGCCACCGGCTTCTCCACGAACATGTGCACGCCGCGCTTGACGGCCTCTTCCACCTGCATCGGCCGGAAGTGCGGCGGCGACGCCAGCAGCACGACGTCGACGCCCGAGTCGAGCAGCCGGGTGTAACCATCGAAGCCGGTGAACTGCTTGTCGGGCGTCACCTGCACGCGTTCGGCGACCGCCACCTCCGCCTTGAGACTCGTCAGGCTCTTGTCGAGCTGATCCTGGAACGCGTCGTGCATCGCTACCAACGTGGTGCGCGAGTCGGCGCGCAGCGCTTGCACGGCAGCGCCGGTGCCGCGCCCGCCACAGCCAACCAAACCGATGCGCAGCGTGTCGTCAACGCGGGTGTAGAAGCCGGCGGGCGCGGTGCGCGCGGCGAGCGCGGTGATGCTGGCCGCGGCACTCGCCTTGAGGAGGTCTCGGCGGGAGGAGGAAGGCGGGAGGTGCATGGTGCGCCAGGATAGCGCGGCCTCCCACCGGCGCCTGCCGACGTTCTGCCGCGAACCCGCTAGCGGATGATCCCCTCGGCCCCGTCACTCGCGGCCAACCCCAGCGGATTCGCCGCCCCGTCGGCAGTGAACCACTGCGTCGTGAAGTGCCTGCCGCGCAGGCGCGGGGCAAAGGGGATGGCCAGCGGCAGGCTCGCGTTGCCGGCCGCGTCGAGCGACAGCCCCAGCATCACGATGATGTCGGAGTACAGCCAACAGCGCGGCATCTGCAGAAAGTCGAGCGGCAGCGGCAGCGCGAACCCGCTGAACGTCGTGCGGCTGCCGCCAAACACGAAGAACGCTGCGGCTCGGGGTTGACCGCCGACGAGCGCCACCGAGAAGCCCGCGTTGCCGACGCTGGGCACGCCCGACGTGGCCTGATGCGGCGGCACCGCGGTCGAGCCGCAGCCATCGCCGAAGATCAGGAACGACGCGAGATCCACGGTGCCGAAGGCGATGTCGTTCACGCGGTTGCCACTGCGGTACACCGCCACTCCCGGCGCCGCCACGTCGTAGACCTCGTTGGCGCTGGTGAGCGCAAACAGTTGCCCCGCGGAATCCCCGGTCAGCGCGGTAATCGCCACGCTGAACAAGCCGCGCGTCGCCAGAACCACCCCGCTCACCGGATCGATGGTGAGCAAGTCGCCGCCGTCGGTGCCCGCGAACAATCCGACGCCATTCAGGAAGAACAGCGCACGCAGCGGCGGATAGGCGTTTCCCAGCATGCGCGGAATGCCGGTCGTCAGGTCGACGACGTCGATGCGCGAAGCGAGCGTCGGGCCGTAGCTGTTGACGAACACGAAGTTGCCACCGACCGCCACGTCGAACGCGCTGGGCAGCGCCACCAACTGCACCGCGGTACCGCCAAACGCGGGCGCCAGCCACAAACCTGCTGCCGCGCCGAGGTTGATCGCAGCCAGAATGCCGGACGAAGTCACCTCGATGCGGTTGGGCTGTCCGGCGGCGCGCGACAGCGTGTGGTTGTTGACGATCTGCACTTGGTTGCCCTGCACCACGGCGCGTTGGAAGCCAGGCGAGATGGTGGTGGCCAGGCCCGCCACGAACGGAATCGAGGTCGGATTCGCCGCGTCGATGGTCACCGTCGCTGCCCGCGACAGCGCCACGCGCGTTGCGCCCGGCGCGCTGCGCACGTCGGTGATGACGCCGGTGACTGGGTCGACGAAGCGCAGGCCTGAGCCGGTGGCGAGCGCCGCGTACTCCGCGACCACCAGGTAGTCGAGCGGGACCTGACTGGGGGTGAGTGCGGCGAAGGCGAGAACGAGCGGCGAAACGAGGTAGCGCATGGCGGTTGGTTCGGCAGGACGAGGGGCGCCGATTGTAGGGGCGCCCGCGCGCCGCTGTCGACTCGACTCCGCTGCTCCCCGACCTTCCTTATTGGCGCGCGATCTGCCGCAAGCGCAGGCGGTACACGAAGATGGTCTTGAGGATCTTGTAGCCAGCCCGCAGGGTGCCGGAGAGGGTGCCGGTGATCTTGCTGTCGCCGATGCGCTTGCGGTAGCGGACAGGCAGCTCGCGCACGCGGAGGCCGCGGAGGTGGGCGCGCAGTTGCATCTCCACGGTCCAGCCGAAGTCTTGGTCGGTCATGCCGAGGCGGCGCAGGGCGTCGTGGCGGATGACGCGGAACGGGCCGAGGTCGCTGCAGCGGATGCCGAAGAGCAGGCGCATGAGGAACGCGGCCAGCTGATTGCCAAAGCGGGCCTGCGGCAGCAGGGCGCGGCGCGACTCCGGGTTGTGCATGCGGGTGCCGAGCACGAGGTCGACCTCGCCGTCGCGGACCGGCGGCAAGAGGTCGCGGAGGTCGGCGGGGTAGTCGGAGTAGTCGCCGTCCAGGAACACGACGACGTCGTCGTCGGCGTGCAAGGCGGCGATGCCGGCGAGGCAGGCGGCGCCGTAGCCGCGCCGTGGCTGGTACACGACCTCGGCGCCGTGCGCGCGCGCCACGTCAGCGCTGCCGTCGGTCGATGCGTTGTCGACGACGATCACGCGGTCGACGAGCTCGCGCGGCAGATCACCGAGCACCAACGGCAAGCTCGCCGCTTCATTGAAGACCGGGATGATCACCGCGACCTTGGCCTTCACGCGCACGCCTCTTTGCGCGCCACGCCGATGCTGCCACGCGCGCGCTCGCTATCATGCGCCGGCCCTGCGCCAGCGCCGACCCTCGGCGCGCACCCACGCGCTCGGCTGCAACGACCACTCATCGTGCCCCGAACATACGAAGCGTGCTGCGCGGCCCTGACTGCGTTTCTCGCGATCCATCCGCCCGCGCAGCAAGACGCGCCGTTCGCCCTCGACATCGAGACCCATCGTTCGGTCCTCGACAACGGCTTGACGCTGATCGTGGCGCCGGATCGTCACTCGGAGATCGTGGCGGTGCGCCTGATCTACCGCGTCGGCTCGCGCGACGAGCAAGTGAATGCCACCGGCCTGGCGCACCTGTTCGAGCACATGATGTTCAACGGCGCGACGCGCCACGGCCCCAAACAATTCGACGCCGTCCTGGAACGCGCCGGCGGCTATGGCAACGCGTACACCCGCACCGACCTCACCGCCTACGTCACCGAGGTGCCGCCGCAGTCGCTGGCCACCGTGCTCGACGTCGAGTCGGATCGCATGGTTGGGCTCGACCTGAACGCCGAGATGCTGGAACGCGAACGACAGGTGGTCTTGCAGGAACGGCGCGGGGTGTTGGAGAACCAACCCGAGGCGCTGCTGAGTTCGCTGCTGATGGCGTCGCTGTTCCACAGCCACCCCAACCGCTGGCCGATCCTCGGCTGGGTCGCCGACATCGAGGCGGCCTCGGTCGACGGCTGCCGCGTGTTCTATCGGCAGCATTACGCGCCGAACAACGCCGTGCTGGTGCTCGCCGGCGCGGTGGACCCGCAGGCGGCGCGCGCGCTGGTCGATCAGTTCTTCGGCAAGCTGCCGCGCGTGCCCGGCGAGCGAGAGAAGATCCCCGCCGAGCCGCCGCGCACCTTCAGCAGCCGAGTTCTGCTCGTACGAGAAGCGGCCGCGCCGCTGTTGCTGGTGGGGTTCCTGGGCCCGCGCGCGCTGGATCCCGACCACGCCGTGCTCGACCTGTTGGCGCAGATCCTGGTGCGCGGGCGCACGGCGCGCCTACTGAGGCGCCTAGAGCGACGCGATCACACCGTCACTGCGATCAACCTCACGCACGACTGGACCCTCGACGCCGAGCCGCTGGTGTTCGCGCTCACGCTGGCACCGCAGCAGGCCGCGGAGCCGGTGATCGACGCGCTGTTCGACGAGCTCGCCAAGCTGGCGCGCGACGGCGTCGCCGACGAGGAACTCGAGCGCGCCCGCACCGGCGCGTCGGCGGCGCTGCTGCGGCGCCTAGCGACCGCATCGGGACGGGCCACGACGTTTGGCGAACTGGAAGTCATGGCCGGCGACCACCGCGCTTGCCTCGCTCTGCCGGCGCGCTATGCGCAGATCGACGGCAAGCAACTGCAAGAAGTGTGCGCCCGCGTGTTCGCTCGCGACCGCGCCGCGCTCGCCGAGTTGAGGCCGCGCGTGACGGAGGCCGGCCGATGATCGACGTCCGCTGGCCACTGGCTGTTCTGGCGCTGACGGCATTGCCTCTACGCGCGCAAGAACTGAGCGACACGACGCTGGACAACGGCCTGCGCGTCGTCGTGGTCGACCGTCCCGCGCTGCCGCTCGTGACCTTCGCGTTGTATCTGCGCGGCGGCCTGATGCTGGATTCGCCCGCGACCTTCCGCCACAGCAGCCTGGCGATGGGCTGCCTGTGGATGGGCCATCGCGATCTCGACGAAGACGCCGTGCTCGGCGCGCTCGCCGACGTCGGCGCCGAGTACGGCAGCTACGTCGACCTGCAGGACACACGCATGCATCTGTCGTGCCTGTCCACGCACGCCGAGCGAGGACTCGCGCTGTTCGCCGATGCCCTGCTGCAACCCGCGTTCACCGACGCCGTCGTGGCCCGCGAGCGCGAGCAGGAACGCCGCACGCTGCTGCAACGCAGCAAGCGGCCAGCGTTCTTGGCGCAAGAAGCGTTCGTGCGCGCGGTCGTGGGCGAGCATCCGCTGGCCGACACGTTCGCGCTGAGCGACGGCGACGGCGCGCTGGCCCGCGTCGATCGCGAAGCACTCCGGCAGACCTGGCAGCGCATGGCGCAACCACAGCTCGGCACGCTGTTCGTCGTCGGCCGCGTCACCGACGGCCTGCGCGACGCAGTGCGCGCGCGCTTTGGCGCCTGGCCAAAGCCCACTGCACCGACCAGCGTGGCCGTGCAGGCGCCAACCGCGGCGCCTGGCGGTCGCGTGATCAAGGTCCCCGTGCCCGAGATGACGCAGGTCTACCTGCAGCTCGGCATGCTGGGCCCCGGCCCCACCGAGGCGGTCGCTCCGATCATGAACGTGTTGCGCCTGTCGATTGCCGGCGGCTTCACCAGCGCGCTCACCGATGAGCTGCGCGTCAACCGCGGCCTCGTATACGAGATCAGCTTCTCCACGCCATCGCTGTCGTTCGCGTCGCCCTACAGCCTGACCACACAAACGCGCCCCGACAAGGTGACCGAAGTGCTCGACGTCATGACGCACACCCTGCGCGCCGCCACCAAGGACGGCCTGCGCGAGGCGCAGGTCGAAGCCGCCCGCAACCTATGGCTGGGCTCGCGCGCGCTCGAGCGCGAGACGCAACTCGGCGTTGCCGACGCCGTGCACCGGAGCCTGCGCTTGTTCGGCGACTTCGCGGGCCGCACGCGCGAAGCCGCCGCGGTGCGCAACGCGACGCTGGCCGACGTGCGCAAGGCCGCGGCGCAGCTCGATCCGGCAGGCTTTGCGTTGGTGATGGTGGGCGCGCCCGAAGACCTCGCCAAGATCGAGTGGCAAGTGCCGAAGTGACGACCCATTCGCCAAACCCCGTCCACAGAAGAACCACAAGCGAAGCTCGTCATGAATCCCAACGTCAAGACCGCTCCCGCGCCGGAGTCGGCGCGCATCACCGACTACGCCCTCGAAGTCCGCATCGCCGCGCCGTCGGCCGCGGTGTGGCGGGCGCTCACCACCGACATCGCCCGCTGGTGGCCCAGCCAGTTCTACTGCGGCGCGGGCGGCAAAGGCAAACCGCGCTTCGAACTGGAGGCACGCCCGGGCGGTCGCATGTACGAGGACTGGGGCGATGGCGACGGTCTGCTGTGGGGCACGGTCGTCAACGTGCAGGCCGGCAAGCGTCTGGACATCGTCAGCACGAGTGGCCCACAGTGGGGCGGGCCGTCGACTTCGTTTGGCAGCTTCGAGCTGGCTGCCGACGGGGCTGGCACCAAGCTGCGTTTCACCGAGTCGTCGTTCGGTCGCGTCGGTGAAGCGACCGTTGCCGAGAAGGACAAAGGCTGGCGCTTCCTCCTCGAGGGTGCCCTGCGGGCTCATGTCGAGGGCAAGCCTGCTCCGGCGTGGCCGGGCGAGGGCTGACGCGGGGCCTGCGCCAGGGCTCTGTCTGGGCTCACCTCACGGCGTGATGCGCACGGCAAGGGCGCCGTGCAGATACACACACCCGGGAGGAGTCTCGACGCAGCCGGTCTGGAGGCAGAGCTGCGCACCGATCAGGTTGCGGTCGTTGGGGATGATCGTCCGCCACGCAGCCTGCGCCAACACGATGATCGGACGACACTCGAGAACGCAGCCCCGCTCGCAGGCCGGTGGCACCGGCAGGACGGCGTTGAGCCCGGGCACACCGATCACGATGAAGGGCTGGCCGAGGAGCGTGCGGCACGGCGCGGCGATGATGCCGAAGCCCTGGCCGATGGCGGGCGCGCCGGTGAAGGTCGGGTACGGCGCGTTCGGACAGCCAGTGTTCGGGACACGCTGCACCTGCGCGGCGGCCGACGCCGCGAAGGCGCCGAGAAAACAAGCAAGAAGGGTGGACAGGATTCGGTTGTGGAGCATTCGTTGGGTCCTTGGTCCTTGTGGGGTTGCGCCGGGCGGCGCGCATCGACCTTGAGTGCTCCGACCCCCACCGCGCGCCGGACCCAATGCCCGTATTCTTCCACGTTCGACTCTCCACGCCTGATTCTCGACGCCGCGATTCTCGGTGCGACGCGATCGTTCCGTTCAGCGATCCGGTCGACCCTCGGTACCACGACCCTCGAGCTGGCTCGCCTTCTGCACCTTCCGCAGATGACGGAAGCTGATCAGCTTCTTCGATGACTCGTCCCACAGCCGCAGGCCCAGTGACTTGAGGCTGCCGATCAGCGTCATCGGCCGCACGTCCTGAAACATCGGGTCGGACAGGTGGCAGCGCTCCAGGTTGTAGTTGGGGATCCGCGGACTGAGGTGATGGATGTGGTGGAAGCCGATGTTGCCGGAGAACCATTGCAGGATCCGGGGCAACTTGAAGAAGGAACTGCCCCGCATGGCGGCTTCTACGTAGTCCCAATCCTTGCCGCGTTCCCAGTAGGCGTCCTCGAACTGGTGCTGCAGATAGAACAGCCAGACCCCGCCAGCGCCCGCCACCATCATCACGGTGAGCTGGATCACCAGGTAGGGCACGACGCCGAACAAGAAGCTCATGCCGACCACCATGACCAACAACGCCAGGTTCATCCACCACACCGAGCGCCGTTCGTGGCGCTTCGCTCCAGTTCGGCAACCGCGCTGCAGGATCAAGAACAACACCAGCGGTGCGATCACAAACAACACAATCGGGTTGCGTGCCAGCCGGTAGGCGAAACGCTTCCAGCGTGACGACTCGACATATTCCTGCACGGTCATCGTCCAGACGTCGCCGATGCCGCGGCGGTCCAGGTCGCCCGTAGCGCCGTGGTGGATCGCGTGCTCCCCGCGCCAGTGGTAGTACGGCGTGAAGGTGAGCAGGCCGGTGACGAAGCCCCAGAAGTCGTTGGCGAACCGCGACGCGAAGAACGAACCGTGGCCACAGTCGTGGAAGATGATGAACACGCGCACCAGCAGCCCGCCGGCCAGGAGCGCCAGCGGCAGGGTGAGCCACCAAGAGACGTCGAGGCTCAGGTACATCAAGACCCACACGCCAAGGTAGCCGCCGAGGGTGGTGGCGAGCTGCCACGTCGCGCGGCCGGCGTGCGGCTCCTGGTACTTCGCGACCAACGTCTTCCACGTGGCCACCTCGGCGCGGCTTTGACCCGGGACGGCGTGAGTCGCGACAGCCGGGCAACTCTGCGCGGGTTCGGAGTCGATGACCTTGCTGGCTTCCATGGAACGGCGACGAGTGTACTGCTCGGCAGGACGGCGCGTCCATGGCGCTGTCTTGCAACCAACGGCAGATCCTGGTTCCCGGCTCGTGCATGCGCTGGCGGGTTGTGACCGTTGCCGTCGGGGCCGTGGGAGATCACAAAACGAGGCTCGGGTGTGCTCAGCGCACCCCGCACAGGATGCGCACCGCGTGGCTCGTCGTGAGCCCCGCCGGATTGGCGCCGACATCGAGGTTCAGCGTTTGCGCGAACAACGCGTTGCGCGCGAGCGCGGGCACCGCGGGGATCGGCAGCGCGATGGTGGCACCGCTCGTGCCGGCGAAGGACAGCAACACATCGGGCGCCGCCAACAACCTGCAGCCCGTCATGCCCAAGAACCCGAGCGCCAACGGCAGCGGGTTCCCATTCCACGTCGACGCGGAAGCGCCGAGCATCAGCACGCCGACGGCGTTGGTCGGCAGCGGCGCGGCGCGCAGCGCCAGCGTGCCGCCCACCCAAGGCAGCGCACCGGTGGCGCTGGCCAAGCCCGGCACACCGGCCGTGCCGGCGCAGCCCGTTCCGTACGGCTCCAGTTGCGCCGGCCGCGTGGGCCCATAAGTCCACAGGCTGCTGGAGATCGCGGAACCGTCGCGGCCACCGAACAGCAACACGCGCCGACTAGCGCTATCGAATGCCAAGCCATGCTCCGACATCGGCATGGGCGACGTCGCGGGCACGCGTAGAATCCAGGTCATGCCGTCCCACTCCCAACAGTCGTTGCGCGCGGCACTGCCATCGACGCCACCGAACAACACCACGCGCTCGCGCGCGGGGTCGTAGGCCATCGCGTGGTCGACGCGCGCCGCCGGCGGCGAGGCCACCGTCCGCTGCGTCCACACCGAGCCGTCCCATTCCCAGGTATCCGCCAACGGTCCGCTGTCGCCAAAGCCGCCGAACAACACGGTGACGCCGCGCGCCGCGTCGAACGCCATCGCGTGCGCGCTGCGTGCCAAAGGACGCACTGGCGTAGCGCGCCGCGTCCACGTCACCCCGTCCCACTCCCACGTGTCGCTTTGGCGTCCAGAACCAGCCAGCCCGCCGAACAACACGCTCACCTGCCGGCGCGCGTCGTACGCCATCGCGTGGCCGTCGCGCGGCGACGGACTGACGAGCGGCTGCGCCTGCGTCCACACGGTGCCGTCGAACGTCCAGGTTTCGTCTTGCGCGCCGAGTAAGGTCGCTCCCCCGAACAAGACGCAGTGGTGAAGCGCGCGGTCGTAGACCATCGCCGCGCCGGCTCGCGCCACCGGCAGGCTCGCCGAATGGACCTCGGTCCACACCCCACTCCACTGCCAGGTGTCTTGCACCAAGGCGCCCGCATCGCCGCCGAACAGTACCAACTGCTGGCGATCGAGATCGTACGCCATGGCGTGACGCGCTCGCGGCGACGGTTCGTTGGCGCCCGGCGTCGGCGACCACGTCGCCCCGTCGAACGACCAGCAGTCGCCAAGCTGCGCCAACGACGTGCTGCCGCCGAGCACGCAGACGCGGGCGTTCACCGGATCGAACGCGATCGTGTGATCGAAGCGCGCCGGCAACGTCGGCTGCCCGGGGACCGGCGCCCACGCATTGCCGAGCCACTCCCACGTCGCATCCGAGGCTCCGGCGACCGGATCGAAGCCGCCGAACAACACGGCGCGCGCGCGCGCGTAGTCGTACGTCATCGAGCTGCGAGCCGACGCCGGCGGCGACGCGCCGGTTTGGACCAGCGTCCACACCGAGCCGTTCCACAGCCAGGTATCCAGGAACGAGTTCTGCCGGTCCCGGCCGCCATACATGACGACGCCCTGCAAGCCGTCGAACGCCATCGCGCACAGCGCCCGTGGCGCGGGCGAGCTGCCCACGAACATCTGGTTCCACGTCGTGCCGTCCCACTCCCAGGTGTCGTCGAGGTAGCGGGTGCCGTCTCTGCCGCCGAACAGCACGATGCGCTGGCGGAAGGAGTCGTAGACCATGACGTGCTCCGATCGCGGCCCGGGCACGCTGGTGGGTGCGAGCTGCGTCCACGTCGTGCCGTCCCACGCCCAGGTATCCGCCAACGCGCTGCCCGTGGCGTCGACACCGCCGAACAACAGCATCCGTTGGCGGGCAAGGTCGTACGCGAGCGCATGGCCCTGCCGCGCGGTGGGGCCCACCGCCGACGTCATGCGCGACCAGCTCACCCCGTTCCACTCCCAGGTGTCGTCCAGCAAGGTTCCCGACGCGTTGCCGCCGAACAACACCAGACGCCCGCGCGCCAGATCGGCAGCCAATGCATGCGCGCTGCGGGCGCGCGGGACACCCTCGCTCAATCGGGCCCACTCGGTCTGCGCGACCGAGGATCCCGCGAGCCCTAACCCGACAATCGCCGACGCACTGCGCGACAGGCGGAGGGCGAAGGAAGGCCGCGAGGGTGTGTGCTTGATCATCAGGAGCGAGAGCGGATCAGCGTAGCGGACACCGAGCCGGCGCACACGCCGAGCTGGGCGGCCAGCTGACGCGCCCGCACGGGCACTTCCCCGCTGAAACGACGAGGCCGACCGGCGAATGCCGGTCGGCCTCGGTACGCGCCGGCCGCAGCCCGCGCGATCTCACGTCAGTTCACAGGCTACCGATCGTGAACTTGCAGCCGTCGGTATGGGCGAGGGGGAAGCCCGCTGCGCCTGCATCCGGAACGAAGGCCTGCAGGTTCAGCATGGCCCCGCAGAAGCTCGGATCCCACGGAATCGACAAGCAAAGCGCGCTCACGCCTGCGCCAGTGGCCGGCGCCATGTTGATGATCGCGAGGATGGGATTCACTGCCAGGGTGCCGAAGGGGGGGACCGGGGCGCACACGCCGGGCGGGACACCGATCAGCAGGATCGGCGACGCGCCGGGCAAGCAGTTCAGGACCTTCAGTTCGGTCTGGCCGCACACGTACATCGGGTTGTCACCCCAGCGCGGGATGCCGTTCGTGCCCGCCTTGCCGACGCAGTAGCTCTCGATCGTCGCCGGGTCGCAGCACGGGATCTGGCGATCGCACGACAGGCCAGTGTAGAAGCGAACAGGGCGCCCGCCTGGCGGGATCGTGATGTCCCGCCACTGATAGCCGTTCGTCCAGTCGCCGGGTCCGAACGGGAGTCCGACGTTGGCGAGGTTGTCGATGACCGCGTTGATGCACAGAGACTGCGCTGACGCCGCACCAAACGGCGCCGTCAAGTAGTTCGTCCAGCCGCATCCCAAATGGAAGCACCTCACTGCGCAGGCGGCATCGCTGATCCCGATCTGCTGGGGCGGACCGACGAAGACCGCGGTGTCGGTGCCAGCCGTCCCGCAGACGTCGAAGTCCGCATAGTGGAACAGGTTCAAGACGATCGGCGCCGTCGTCGTGTTGCTGATCTCCATACACTCGCTGGCGACGCCACCGGTGGGGGCCGCCGCGGTCGCGGTCGAATAGACGCGGGTGATGAGTCGGGCGTTCAAGCCCTTGCCGTCGAGGTTGACCCACTCGATCGTCGCCGTGTCGCCCTTGGGGCTGACCACGATCGGCGCCAACGGGTTTTGGATGCCGCTCGTCGCGGCGCGGCTGAAGCTGAACTCGCGCGTGTCGCCGGCGACGCGGTAGTACCACCAGTTCGCGAAGAGCTGGTCCTGGCCCGCCAGACCGTTCCAGCGGAGGTTGGACGAGCCGCCGGACCCCGTGTTGAGGGCCGGGATCGCGCCGGCGTTGAAGCCGTAGACGACGTTGGGTGTGCAGCTGCTGGTGATGTTGACGGCGGTCTGTGCGGGCACAGCAACTGCCAACAATGCGAGCGGGGCAGTGAATCGAAGCATGGATGCTCCTTGTTGAGACTCGAGGGAACCCTGCGCCGAACTTCGGAGCAGGACGGACCGCACGATGGTAGCCGAAGGTCGCTTTCAACAAGCCCCCCCTCCGACGACTCTTGACGACGGTCGGTGACTGGTCCGCTCCCCTCCCATCGATCTACCGCGGCACCTGCGCTGCCAGCGCTTTCGTCGCGCTCTCACCGAAGCAACTGCTGCAGCAACTCCGACGCTTCCCGCTCAGCCTCCGCCAACGGCTTGCCCAGGGGTAGGCCGGGACGCTGGTGTCCCACCTCGCTCAACCACGCGTCCCTGAGCAAGCGCTGCCTCTGTTGCACCAACCGCAGGACTTCAGCGGCCGTCGGCTCCCCCAAGGTCGCCAGGTCAAAGGAATCTGCGACAAGCGCCGCATCGGCAACCTCCAACCAAGCCAACAACTCGCGTGCGATCAGCCAGTGGCCCTGGGTGTTGACGTGCACCCCGTCTTCGGCCAATCGGAATCGGCCGTCGTCGGCGCGACGCTCGGCGAGGAAGCGAGCCATCCGCGCGTGGACATCGACGACCTGCCAGCCCTGCGATCGCTGCGCGACCAGCCACGCCGAGTAGCGCTCCAGCACCTCGTCGTAGCTCACTTCAGGTGAACGAGACTCACGCCCGACGGGCCGAGCGTTGGCGCTAGTTGCCACGCGGTCGAACACCGGCGGCGTAACGTGAACCACACTTGCGCCTGCTGCCGCCGCCGCTTGGCGCAGGCGAACGATCCCGTCCTTGAACTGCGCGAAGCGTGCCGCGTCGAACGGCAAGTAGATACCGTCATTCATGCCGTAGCAGGCGACGATGACAGCAGGTTTCAACCGCGCGAGCACGCGGTCGAGGCGCTCGTGCAAGTCGGGCCGCGGGAACGCGCCACCGGCATGGCCCGGCTCTGACAAGCCCGACACCGTCTCGCTCGGCAGGCTGACGTTGATGAAGTCAAACGGCTGGCCTGGGCTCTGCAAGCGCAGGTAGGCCTCGACGAACGCGGTCCATTCCCCGCCGTAGGTGATGCTGTCACCGAGGAACAGCACGCGCTGCGACCACACCTTCGCGGCCGGAGTCGAGGCGCGCAGGGGATGCACCGGGATCAGGCGCACGCGGCGAACATCCATCACCGCCGCCGCCGGCTTGCTCTGCGGCTTCAGCGCGAGCGAGTGCTCTCCCGCCGACAACTCGACACAACCGAGCAAGCGTGGGGTGAAGTTCTGGAAGTGCCCGGTGTCCTCGACGACGAAGTGGAAGCGCTGCTCAAAAACCTCAACCATCACCTCGCTCCCACCGTGGCCCTTGCCGCAACCCTGCCAGACCTCGAGCGCAAACCTGCCCGCGCGCGGCACATCGAAGGTCCACTCCGCCCAGTCCTCCACCTTGGTCCAGTAGCCAAGGCAGTTCTTGTTCGGCTCGGGCTCGTAACGCAGCATCGTGCCGTGCACGACGGCACTGCTTGCCGGCAGCTCGATGCGACGATTGGCCGCGGGCGCCTCGCCTTGCAACCACGTGCACGGAGCAGCGATCAGGCCAACAAGCAGGGCGTGAAGACACATAGGGCGACGTCAGTCGCGGAACAGTAGCCCGACTCGGCCCGAACGTGCATCCACACCACGCTCGACGCCGTGGGTTGGAATCCCCAGACTCCAAGCAAACCGCGTGGACCCGATCGCCGACCGACCTGACGCCTCGATGCAACCGATCAAACTCTGTGTTCTCGCCAGCCTCGCCGGCGCCGTGGAAGCTCAGCCGGTGCTCGATGCGGCGCTGATTCCGCAGCCGCGCAGCGTCCAGCTTGCGCGCGCCCCGCGAGTGACTTGGTCGACTCGTGTCGTGTCGGCCGTTCCGGAGTTGCGGCGCGTCGCGGACGCCGTCGCCGCGGACCTGGCAGCACTCGTGGGCCGCGCCGTGGTCAGTGCCGGAGAGTCCGAGGAACTCCATCGCGGTGACTTGGTGCTCGCGCTCGATGCCACACTCGAAGGCGAGGCGTACCGCGTGCGCATCGACGCCGAGCGCGCCACCGTCAGTGCTGGGTCACCGGCCGCGGTTGCCCTGGCCGCCGCGACCGTACTGCAACTGCTGGACACGGCACTCACGCTGCCGGCGGTCACGATCGAAGACGCCCCGGTCTACGCGTGGCGTCTGCTCGTGCTCGACGTCGCGCGTCGCCACCACACGCCCGACGAGATCCGCCAGCAGATCCAGCTCTGCCGCTTCTACAAGCTGCGTCAGCTCCAGCTCCACCTCACCGACGACCAGGACTTCATGTTCCCCTCGGTGCGCTTCCCGAAGCTCGGCGCCGACAACCCTGGCAAGCGACCGCCGTACACGCGCGCAGAACTCGCCGCGCTGGTCGCGTACGCCACCGACCGCGGCGTCGTGCTGATTCCCGAACTCGACGTGCCCGGTCACTCCGCGCGCCTGCGCAGCGGGCATCCCGAGGCCTTTGCCGCCAAGGACGGCCGACTCGACGTGAGCGATGCGGGCACCGTGCGCGCGCTGTGTGAACTGCTCGACGAGATGTGTGAAGTGTTCCCCGACGCGCCGGTGCACGTCGGCTGCGACGAATCCGGCGTGGGCACGCAAGCACTCGCCGTGTTCATCACCACCTTGCACGGCCATCTCGCGCAGCGTGGCCGGCAGACGCTCTTGTGGGAAGGCTTCGGCCGCGGCGGCAAGGTCCCCGCCGACGTGCTGGTGATGGTGTGGGCCAACTCGTTCCAGCCGGCGGCCGAGCAACTGACGCACCATCGCTGTCTCAACGGCACGTGGGATCCATGCTACGTGGTCGAGCACTACCCGCTCGACAACCTGACGTACGCGCCGCCTTTGCGCGTGCTCGGCTGGCAGCCAGAACTGTTCCGCGACTTCGAGCGTGGCGGCAAGGAGCCACCGGTCGCCGACGTCGGCAACGTGGCCGGCGGCTTCCTGTGCTGGTGGGAAGGCCACGGGCGCAACGCGTTGCCGCTGCTGCGTCGGCGCGCCGCGCCGCTGGCCGAACGCTTGTGGAACCCCACGGCCACGGTGCACGTCGCCGAGTTCGCGCGCCGACTCGATGGGCTGGACGCGCGCCTCGACGATCTGCTGTTCCCGGTCGCGGTCGCGTTCGATCGCCCTCTGCACATCACCCCCACCGAGTTCGAGGGTCTGCGCGGCGTGAGCTTCGCGCACGCGTTCCGCGACGCGACGACGGTGACGTTCAAGGCACGCGGCGAGGGCGAGATCCGCGTGGCGGAAGATGGCGCACCGTTCGTGGCCGTGGGCGTCGAAGGGGTTCGCGTCACCGCGAGCACGCGCCTCGACGTAGGCCTGTTCGTGGGGGACCAGCTCGTCGGGCGCACACGCCCCGTACTTCTACGTCGCATCGACCCGGTGAATGGCGACACCAACCTGGCGCTCGGCAAGTGGGTTTCGAGCGACGCTGCATCCGACCCGCTGCACCCCGATGCGTTGCTGACCGACGGCAACCGTGAGCGCATGGCGCAAGTCCTCCGCTATCCCACGCCGGTGACCCTGACCATCGACCTCGCGGCGAAGGTGCAGGTCGCCGAGATCAAGGTGTTCGCGTTCCACGGCGCAGCCGACCGCGAGCGCTATCTCTTGGAGACATCGATCGACGGAGCGCGCTGGGAGCTGGTCGCTGATTGCAGGGAAGGAGACGCGAGCACCGCCGACGGCGACACGCATCGGTTCGCGCCGCGCGCCGCGCGCTTCGTGCGGATCACGTCGCACGGCAACACGCGCTTCCCGGGTTCGATGAGTCGGCTGGTGGAAGTGGAAGTGCGGTGATACGGCGGGCTTGATCCCGAGATCGAAGCTCGCCGCGATGGGATAGCCTCGCCGGTGGGCAGACCTCACCGCATAATCCGCGCGCCTGCCTTCCCCCCGCGCCGCAAGCGCGGCGACCAACGACAGATCAGCCATGCAACACTCGCCTCACCGTCTCCTACCCGTCCTGCTGCTGGGCATGCTGCCAGCCCAACAGCAGCAACCGCACGACCAGGTCGGCGTACCCGTGGCGGGTGCCCGCCCCGGTACGATGCAGTACCTCGTGACCTTCCACGCGCGCGACTTCGACTTGTCCCAGTTCCGCGCCGCGGTCCTCGCCCATCGCTCCGCCGGGGACGTCGCGACGATCGTTGCCGATCTCGAGCGCAAGGCTGCGTCGCATCAACGCGCATTCAGCGAGGCGGTTGAACGCGCTGGCGGCCGCGTCCTCGAGCGCTTCTGGTTGATCAACGGCGGCGTCATCGAGGTCGATCCGACCGCGCTGGACGGTCTGCTGCGGCAGCCCAACGTCACAGCGATCGCGCCCAACCGCACGACGCTGCCGTTGATCATCACGGCGACCAACGCTGCGAACCACAACTCCGATGGCGCCAACGCGACGGGCGCGACCGGCCGTGGCGTCACGGTCGCGATCATGGATACCGGCCTCGATGCGTTGTCGGGCGCCACTGGCCGCCCGCACCCGACGTTCTACATCAACGGCGACATCAACAACCACACGGGTCCTGGGATCGACGGCAGCCGGCTCTTGGACAACGTCATGGTCGGCGCGGCGCCGCCAGACAACACGCATCCCCACGGTACCGGCGTAGCCAGCATCTCGGCCGGGTTCAGGTGGTCGACAGCGGCGAACCACGACAGCGGGCACGCGTACGACGCGTCGCTGGTCGGCTACTCCATCTCGAATGTCGCCAGCAGCGGCCAGTCGAGCGAAGCGACGATGGCGGCCGCCTGGCAGCGGATCGCCGCTGAGCGCGTGAAGTACAACATCGGCGTCGCGAACAACTCCTACAGCGGCGTCTCGTGCAATCTCACCGACATGATCCAGATGGCCCTCGACGCCGCCGCCTACAACGCCGACATCTTGATCACGGTCGCCGCGGGCAACGGCGGCACATCGACGACGTTCAGCCAGCCGACGGCGAACGGCCTCGCCGTCGCCGCCACCAATCCCACGGCCAAGACGGTTGCCTCCTTCTCGGCCCGCGGGCCGCTGTCGTGCGACACGGCGCGCTCTTGGCCGGACATCTCGGCCTGCGGGGTCGGCACCGTGATGGCGTTGACCGACAATCCTGCGAGCCAGTACGTCGGCTCGGGCACGTCCATGGCTGGGCCGCAGGTTGCCGGCGGTGCCGCGCTCGTACGCGGCGTGAACCCATCCCTCAACGCGCAGGAGACCAAGGCGATCCTGCTGTGCACGACCGAGAGCATCGCGGCGCAGAACCCGACCCTCAACCGCAACGCCTATGGCCAAGGCTTCCTGCGCGACGACCTCGCGGTCGCGCTCGCCCGCGTGCCTGGATCGGCGTTCACGCGCCAGATGCCGGACACGACTACGGTGCATCGCTACACGCTTGCGGTCACGGCCACCGCGGCGCAACGCGTCGTCGTGTCTTGGCCTCGGCGGCTGGGAGCGACGCTGAGCAGCCAGTGGAGCAACCTGGCGCTGACGGTGCTGGATGGCGCCACGGTGCTGGCGACCTCGAACGACCCCAACCAGCTCTACGAGGTCGCGCGCTTCAACGGCCCGGCGTCGGGGTCGGTGACGGTCGAGGTCACCGCGAGCAGCCTCGAAGGCGGGCAGCCGATCGCCTACTCGGTGGCGCATACCGGAACCCTGGCGGGCTACGTGGCAGGCCAGTTCAACGTCTTCGGCAGCGCCTGCGCCGGAACCGCGGGTACGCCCGACATCCTGGGCCTTGGAGTGCCGACGCTGGGCGCGCAGTACCGCATCAGGCTCGAGCGGGCGCGCGTCAACACCGGCGCGGCGCTCAGCATCGGGGTCTCGAACACGCTGTGGGGCGCCGTGCCGCTGCCGTTTGCCATCCCGGGCACCAGTTGCTTCGTCAATGCTTCACTCGATGTGCTGCTGCCCGCGCAGACCGACGCTCGCGGTCAGGCCATGATGGTGATCGCGATCCCTGCGCTGACGCACCTACTCGGCGCGCCGTTCTACGTGCAGTGGTTGATCGCCGACTCGTTCCAACCTGCCGGCGTCGTCACGACCCGGGGCGGCGCGGCTCAAGTCGGCGGCGCGCTGTAGGAGCCACTTTGCGCGCGGCAGGCTCTGCGCCAATACGCAGATTCGTTTCAGTAGACTCGTGACTCCAGTGAGTCTCGAGTCGTATCGTGTGCGCGATGAAGCTGATCGCGCCCCGCGTGTTGCTGACGAGTGTCTGCCGCCCGATCGGTGCGGCACACGGTGACGCGCCCAGCGTCGGCTACGAGCTGCTGCATCAACAGGTCACGCGCGCGCAGGGTGTGTTCAGTCCGCGGGCCACGCATCTGACCTTCGCCCTCGACTTCATCGCCACCAACCTCGATGCCCCCGCGGCGGTACTGCACTACCCGTCGCGCAGCGAACTCGTGCGCGAACTCAGGCGCGACCCGGAGTTCGTGGGCGTGTCGTTCCTGCTGGCCACGTTCCATCGGATGCAGCAGGTCGTCGAGATCGTGCGCCGGTACGCGCCGCGCGCCAAGATCGTGCTCGGCGGCTACGGCACGGTGCTCGACGATCACACGCTGGCTCCCTTTGCCGACCATGTCTGCCGCGAAGAGGGCGTCGCGTTCTTTCGCGCCCTGCTCGGCGAGCCGCCGCGGCAGATGCCGTACGACCATCCGCTGATCGTCAGCCGGCTGCGCGTGCTGTCGATCCCGGTCGGCTGCACCGGGATGATCTTCGCTGGCCTCGGTTGCCCGCACGGCTGCGACTTCTGCTGCACGTCGCACTTCTTCAAGCGTCGGCACGTCAAGCTGCTGCCGACTGGCGACGACGTGTTCCGCGTGATCGAGCGCTACCTCGAGATCAACCCGCGCATGAGCTTCACGATCCTCGACGAAGACTTCTTGATCGCCAAGGAGCGGGCGAACCGGCTGCGCGAACTCGTGCAGGCGCGCGGGACACCGCTGTCGATCTTCGCCTTCGCGACGGTCAAGGCACTCAGCAGGATCACGCCGCGCGAACTCTTGGAGACTGGCATCGACGGCGTGTGGATGGGCTACGAGGGGACGCGCTCGGGCTTTGGCAAGCAGCAAGGGCGACCCGTCGACGAACTGATCGCGGACCTGCGCAGCAACGGCATCACCGTGCTCACGTCGATGATCTTGGGCTTCGACTACCAGACGCCCGAGGTGGTGCGCGACGAGTTGCGTGGCCTGCTGGCGCTGCGGCCCGCGCTGGCGCAGTTCTTGATCTACGGGCCGACGCCGGGCACGCCGTTCTTCGAGCGCGTCGTGCGTGAGGACCGCCTGCACCAAGAGCTGCGCGACAACCCGGCGCAGTTCTACAAGAAGTGCGACGGGTTCACGGCGATGGTCGTCCATCCGACCTTGCAGCCGGCCGAGATCGAAGCGCTGCAGCAGGAGTGCTTCGCCACCGACTACGCCACGCTTGGCCCCTCGGTCGTGCGCGCGATCGAAGTGTGGTTTGCCGGCTGGAAGCGGCATCACGCTTCGGACTCCCCTTACTTGCGTCGCAAGGCCGAGAGCTGGGCCAAGGAGGTCAGGCGGGCGTGGCCCTTGTTGCGGGCCGCGCGCTGGTTCGGGCCAACCGCGAACGCTGTGCGGCAGCTCGAGGCGGAGATCCGTGCCGCGCTCGGGCCACCGAGTTGGCTCGCCCGGGCGCTCGCGCTGGTCACGCCGCTCGCGGTGGCATGGACGAAGTTCACGCTGCGGCACGATCGCTTCCAGCACCCCAGAGAGAAGCGACGCGACTACCGGCGCGCGAAGTGGTCGCTCCGCTCTGGCCAGCTTCGCCAGCTGCAGATCGAGATCGAGCACGCGATGCAGGGCATGATCGTCTCGGTGCGAGGCGCGCTCGATTCGGCAACCGTGCGTCGACTAGCGGCCGGGATCAAGGCCCACTTGGCGAGCACGCAAGGGCGCCTCGAGATCGTGATGGCGCAAGGCACGCGCATCAGTGCGCGCCACCTGCGCTCGCTGACTTGGCGCCTGCGCCCGTTCAACCCGCGGGTGTCGATCGTGTGGCAGTGAACACGGCGGCCGGGCATACGCGCCGCGCGCCACCATCAGCCGCGCATCGGGCCGCGCGCCAGGCGCGACCGGCGAAGTGCCGCGCGCGCTTGCGCCGAGTGCGCGACGCCGTCGTCATTCGGGTTCACGAGGTGCGCGGCGAAGCTGCGCACCGTGGGGAAGCGGAAGAACGCGGTCACCGGCACGTCGATGCCGTGCTGGCGGCGCAGCCCTTCGAGCACACGCAGAGCCTGCAGTGAGGTACCGCCCAGGTGACAGAAGTTGTCGGTCAAGTCGGTCACCGGGCGCCCGAGCACCTCGGCCCAGACTGCGGCGACCTTGCTTTCCAGCTCGGCATCGGCGACCGCTGGCGGCACGGCTGCATCGCGGGCTGCAATGGGTTGGCCTGTATCCACGATCTGTCCGGGCACGCCGACCACCGTCGCACCGGCCGGCACGTCGGCGATCACGAGCGAGTTAGCGCCGATGGTGGCATCCGCGCCGACGCGCACCTCGGGCAAGATCGAGGCGTTGGAGCCGACGTACACGCCGTCGCCGAGCACGACGCGCGCGTTCAGCACCGCGCCCGCGGCGACGACGCAGCCGCGTCCGAGCTGGCTCTCGTGGCCGATGACGGCGCGCATGAACACCACCGACCCTTCGCCCACGACCGTCTCGGGCGAGATGATGGCGTGCTCGTACACCAGCACACCGTCTTCGAGCCGCGACCACGCCGTGTCGACCTCGGGGTGGGCGAGGGTCGCAAAGGGAACGCCGTACGCGGCGATGCGGGCGCACGCGGCAGTCCGGCGCTGGGTCGTTCTCGCCACCAGGTTGACGACGGCCGACGTCGCGGGGTCAGCGTTTGCGAGCATGGCGAAGGGGCCAGCGATCTCGACATCGAGCACGTGGCGACCGTGCTTGGCTGCGTCGTCATCGAGCAGCACGATACGGTCCCAGCGCCGCGGCGCTTTGTTGACCGACTGCGCGAGCCGAATGCCCTCGGAGTTGCCGGCGCCGCAAAGGTAGAGAGTGCGCACGTTCAGCTGGCTCCGCCGCCGCAGCTGCCGGCGCTATTCCCACCGCTCGGCGAGGCCTCGGGCCGGCGACGCTCGGCAACGCCCACCATCCAGTCGCTGCAATCCTGGCAACGCGCCGGCAGCTCCGCAAACCGGTGCTCCAAGTGCAACATGCGGTACTGGCCGAGCCGCTGCCACAGCGTGGCCAGCGACTCGTGCCAGGCGTTGCCGGCGCCTTCCTCACCCTCGGTGTCGCCCGGGCAGCGGGGCACACGTCCGTCCCAGAACACGTGCATCATGGTCACGGCCCACGGGCAGGCGATGCGTTCCTCGACGGGCGCGCACATCGGCGTGCCGAACTTGCCACCCCAGCTGAGCATGTGCCGCGCCTTCACCGTCGCTCCGCGCGCCAGCCAGTGCTCTTGGAAGGCGCCGAGTTCGTGCCGGTTCTCGTCCATGACGATGAACTGCACCAAGACCTCGGGGCCGTCTTGGCGCTGGCGACGCAGATCGAGCAAGTGCTCGACGTTGGCGTAGACCACATCGCGAACGCCGCCCACGCGGATGCGGGCGTAAGTGTCGGACGAGAACCCGTCGAGGCCGATGACGAGCTGGTTGAGGCCAGCGTCGAGCAACGGCCCAGCCACCTCGCGCGTCAGCAGCATGCCGTTGGTGTTCACGCAGATGTCACGCAGCCCGACTTGGCGACCGTAGGCCACGTAGCGCAGCAGCTTGTCGGGCTCCAGCAGAGGCTCGCCGCAGAACGAGAACCAGACCTGCGTCGCGGGCGCGGTGGCGGCGATCTCGTCGGCGCACTTCTTCCACAGGTCGAACGGCATGACCCCCTTGGGGCGCCGCATCCCCGGGTGGTGGCACATCGAGCAGCGCAGATTGCAGTCAGCGCAGAGTTCGACGGCAAACCGGCTGGGGAACGACGGGTCTTTCAACGTGCGCGCGACGTGCGGGAGATCGGGCTTGGCAAGCATGGCTGAGTCTGGTCGGTGTTGGTCGCGTCTGGCGACGCAGCGCCTATCACTGGACTATTGTATCCATTGATCGGCCAACCGGCCGGTGGGCTTGTGGCAAGCGTCTCAGCGCGAGAGCCGGGCGACGATCACTCGCGACGGAGGAGCGGGCAGCGGTTGGCGGAGCCGGTGCACACCGGATGGGGCTCGCCGCGCGCGGTCGACTCGCGCACTTCCCGCAGCAAAGGACCGTTCCAGGTCACGGCATGAAGCCCAGGCTGACCGCCACCGCCACCGCTACCGGTTGCAGCTCGGCAGTGAACGCGCGCAGGAACGGCTCGATGATCGTCTTCATCTCTTGGGGTGAACCTCGGCCTCGACGCTGCGGGTCGACGCGTAGCAGGCGATCGACTACGGCGCCTGCGGCGTCAAGTACGCCCCACGCGGCAGATTCATCGCGGGCACGTGCGCCTGACCAAGGAAGGGCACCGTCACTGGCTGGGCGTAGAACTCCATGCCAGCGATGCTGCGCATGACCGGGATCGGCAGGCGCAGCGTCGTGCGGAAGATCGACACCCCCGGCAGGTGCACGAGGGTCTGGCGCAAGGCGTAGAAGCGCCAGGGCTCCTCGGTGAGCAACGGTTGCGTATCCGCCAGTCCGAAGTGCCAGACGCCGCGCTGCTCTTGTGCAGCCTGTGGCCGTGGCAGTTGCAGATGACCGGTGCGCTGTATCCCTTGGCCGCGCTCGGCCTCGGCGGGCTCTTCTTGCTGCAGGTGATCGTCGCCGCCGTGCGGCGAACCGACGCAGCGATGCGCGCCGCGTTCCTCGCATCGATCGCCTACTTGCCGCTCCTCTACCTGGCGATGTTCGTCGAGCGTGGCCATGTAGGACCGGTGGACATCGTCTTGCGTACCGAACTTCTCGTCCGGTCCCGGATGCAGCGCGAGCGGAGTGCGCGGATCCGTGCCACCGACTTCTGGCATGTGACACGTTGCTCACGCAACGGTGTTGGTCGACGACAGCTGCTCCTCCCAGAACAGCGCCTTGCCGAGCTGGATCTTGTCGAAGGTGAGAGGATTCTCCGGCGGCACGGGCACCGCCGGCAAGGCGCGGTGGCCTTGCGCTGACGCCGCCGCGGCGAGGATGCAGAGGGCGATGACAGCCTGCATGGCAACGGCGTTGAACTGCGCGCCGCGCGCCAGGTTTTCACGATCGTTGAACCGATGCGCAAGCCAGCGTCGTCAACGCGGCTTCCGCAACGCACGCTTGCCGCGCTGCGGCTTGCTCAATGCGTTGACCTCCACCACGGCCAAGGTGCTGCGCTCGGCCCACTGCCTGAAGTCCGCCTTCAGCAACGAATACATCCCGTGCAGGGGACAGGGGCGCGCCTCGTTGCACTTCTGCCAGCCAAACGCGCAGTGGTCGGCGATCAGCTCGAAGTCCATCGCGGCCAGCACATCGCAGACGCGAATGCGCTGCGGCGCCCGAGCGAGTTGGAAGCCGCCGCCATGCCCCTTCTGTGCGCGCGCCAGGTCGGCCAAGACCAAGCGGCGCATCACCTTGGACAGGAAGGCAGGCGGCACGTGCGCCCGCTCGGCCAGGTCCTTGGCAGGGAGCCAACCGTCGCTTGGTTCGAGGGCGAGCACCGCGAGGGCGCGCAGCGCATACTCGGCGCGCGGGGTCAGAAGCATGGTTCGGGTGATCGCGGGGTCGAGAAGACCTCAACCTCGGTCGGGGGATCATCTCGGGACGCACGGCTTCGATCAACGGTGGCCAAGCTGACCGTGGCTGCGGAAGCACGCACTCGCTGGGCGAACGGCGGCACCGGAGCCTCGCAAAAACGAAAGCGCCGGGCGACTCCGCACATTCACGGGTCAGATCTCACGAGACTCTGCCGTCCATTGAGAAGCTGCGCTCATGCTCGCTGCCCACGACTCCCGCGACCTCTTGTTGGCCCGCCGTTGGCTGAGCCTCGCCATCGCCGTCCTGCTCCTGGCGGGCCTGTTCGCGGTGCTCTTGGTGCTGGGCCGAACTCCGCCCTTCGACCGCCTCGTCGGTGACCCGGACTGGTTCCGCCGCTGCCTGGTCGTGCACGTGGTGCTGTCGCTCGTGCTGTGGTTCCAGTCGTTCTTGGCGGCGGCGCTGCTTGGCCTGCCGGCGCACCCACAGCGGGGCCGCCTCGCGGCGGCGAGCCCGCCGTTGGCGATGCTCGGGCTCGGCCTGCTGGTGACGTCGGCGTGGCTGCCTGGCACGGCGCCGGTGATGTCGAACTACGTGCCGATGATCGACCACCCGCTGTTCGCCGCGGGGCTCGCGGCGTTCGGCATCGGCGTGCTCTGCGTCGCGCTGAGCCGCCAGATCCTGCCCAACGAGCGCGACGACAACGCGCTGGGCATGCCGGCGGCGGCGAATCCATTCCTGCGCGGCGCGATCGTCGCGCTCTTTCTCGCGGCGTTGACCCTGCTGGCGACGCGCACGCACATCACGCCAGACCTGACCGTCGGCACCCACTACGAGCTGCTGTACTGGGGCATGGGCCACGTGCTGCAGCTCGCCAGCGTGCTGGGCATGACCGCGCTGTGGTGCTGGTTCACCGCGGTGGCGACCGGGCGCACCCCGCTGTCGCGCACGCTCGCCGCAGCGCTCGCCGGCATCGCCGTGCTGCCTTGGATGGTGTCCCCGCTGCTGCCGTTGTCCGGCACCTGGATGCCGATCTACCGCGACGGCTTCACTCGCCTGATGCAGTTCGCGCTGTTGCCGGCGCCGCTGATCGTGGCGGTGCTGTGCGCACGCGCGTTGCTGAAACACCGGCAGCCGCGTAGCCGCATGGCGAACTTGATGGCGGTGGGGTTCTGGACCTCGCTGCTCTTGACGCTGATGGGCCTCGCGCTCGGCGCCTCGATCCGTTCGGCCAACACCATGGTGCCGGCGCACTACCACGCCAGCATCGGCGCGGTAACGGTTGCCTTCATGGTCGCCAGCCTCGCTCTGATGCCGGCGCTGGGCTTCCGCGACGCGAGCGTGCACTCGCCACGCGCGCTGCGCTGGCAGCCGTGGCTCTACACCGTCGGCCAGGCCGTTTTCGCGCTGGGGTTCGCCTTCGCCGGCGCGCAGCGCAAGGCCTACGGCGCCGAGCAGGCCGGCCGCGACGCCACGCAGACCCTCGGCCTCGTCGTCATGGGAGTTGGCGGTCTGCTCGCCGTGGCCGGTGGCATCACTTTCCTCGCAATCTTCGTGCGCAACGCCTGGTCGCGCCACAACGCGGTCACCGCGGTGGCGCACTCGCCTGCAACCCGCTTCTGACCCGGAATCTGACCATGTCTGAACCGAAACCCGTGCACCCCTGGCAGCGGCTGATGGACAACCCCTGGCTCTTACTCGTGCTGGGCGTCCTGATCCCGTCCGTCTCTTACACGCTTTGGGGATGGATCGCATTGGCGACCCTGGAACCAGCCAAGCTGCCCTAACGAGAATCTGACATGAGCATCACTAGCCCGCCCGCAAACTGGTTCCAGAAGCCCACTGGCGGTGAGCGCACTTGGCTCGGCCTCGCCATTGCTTGGTGCCTCGTGCTGTCCGCGATGATGCCTTACTGGCACATGAAGGGAAAACAGAACAGCACCGGCGAAGCGTACTCGGTCAAACCCCTCGACTTCTTCAGCCGCGTGCAGCGCTTCGAAGCAGCCTACAAGGTTGGCGAAATGAACGGCGTTGCCATCGTGCAGCCGCCACCCGGCAGCGACATATACCTTCAGGCAATGATGTGGCAGTTCCGCCCGATCCTGAAGCTGAAGAAAGACCAGACGTATCGATTGCACATCTCGTCGCTCGACCTGCAGCACGGCTTCTCGCTGTTACCGATGAACATGAACTTCCAGATATTGCCCGGCTACGACCACGTGCTCACGATCACGCCGACGCAAAGCGGCGAGTTTCCTGTCGTGTGTAACGAATTCTGTGGGATCGGGCACCACCTGATGACCGGAAGGATCCTGGTCGAGGACTAACCATGACCCAACTCGAAGGTGTCTCTTCTGCCGATGTCCCGGCAGTCGCTCGTCCCAATCACGCGCCCGGTCGCTCCCGCGTCTGTGACACGACCGGCCTCACGGTGTGCCTGCGCGCCGAGCCGTTGATCAAGATCAACGCGGTGTTCGGCGTGGTGGCGCTGCTGATCGGCGGCATCGGCGCGATCCTGATTGCGCTCACGCGCTGGCCCGCGGTGCATCTGCTGCCCGCCCACCTCTATTACCGAGTGCTGACGCTGCACGGCGTCAACATGCTGATCTTCTGGATCATCTTCATGGAGATCGGGATCCTCTACTTTGCTGCCACGGTGCTGCTGCGCTCGCGGCTGGCATCCGCCAAAGTAGGTTGGATCGCGTTCCTGCTGATGGCCGGCGGCGCCGTGTTCGTCGACTGGTCGATCCTCAGCGGCAACGCCGACGTGATGATGACTTCGTATGCGCCGCTCAAGGCGCATTGGTCGTTCTACCTCGGGATCGTGCTGTTCGCGGTGGGCGCGCTGGCCGCGGTGGGCAACTTCTTCGCCACCATCTACATCGCCAAGCGCGACCGCACCTACACCGGTTCGGTGCCGCTCGTGGTGTTCGGCGCGATCGCGGCTGGGATCATCGCCGTGGTCACGCTCCTGCACGGCGCCCTCGTGATGGTGCCGACGCTGCTGTGGTCGTGGGACCTCATGGCGGCGCCGGATGCCGGCTGGTATCGGCTGGTGTGGTGGGGCCTCGGGCACATGTCGCAGCAGATCAATGTGTGTGCGATGGTGTCGGTTTGGTACCTGCTGGGAACGCTGACCACCGGCGCCAAGCCGATCAACGAGGCGGTCTGCCGCTCGGCGTTCGTGCTCTACATCTTGTTCATCAACCTGGCGAGCGCCCACCACCTGCTGGTCGACCCGGGCGTCGACGCGCCGTGGAAGATCTGGAACACGTCGTATGCGATGTATCTCGCGGTGCTGGCGTCGATGATCCACGGCTTCACCGTGCCGGCCTCGATCGAGGTGGCGCAGCGCAGGCGCGGCTTCGACCGCGGCCTGTTCGGCTGGCTGTTCAAGGCGCCGTGGTCGAACCCTGGCTTTGCAGCGATGTTCATGTCGCTGTTGATCTTCGGTTTCATCGGCGGCATCACCGGCGTGACGCTCGGCACGCAGCAGATCAACATCATCGCGCACAACACCCTGCGCATCCCCGGCCACTTCCACGCCACCGTGGTCGGCGGCACGACGCTCGCGTTCATGGGGCTGGCCTACTACGTGGTGCCGCTCATCTTCCGGCGTGAGTATCCGCTGCCGAAGTGGTGCCGCGCGCAGCCGTACATCTTCGGCATCGGCATGGTGATCATGTCGCTGTTCATGTCGTTCGCGGGTTCCTACGGCGTCCCGCGCCGGCACTGGGACGTCGAGTTCTCGGGCGCGCCCCTGCCGGCGGGCTTCGACGCCGGGGCACACGTGATGCTCGGCATCATGGGTGTGGGCGCGGTGTTCGCGTTCATCGGCCTGATGATGTTCATCCTGCTCACGGTGTGGGCAGTGTTCTTTGGCAAGTCGAACCGCGGGCAGCCGATGCGCGCCTGGACACCAGCGCCGGCGAAACTCGCCGACGACGACCACCACGGCGCACATAAGACGCCGGGCACGATGGCGCTCGTGCTGCTGCTGCTGTTCTGCTTCGTCGTCTACTACTTCGCCAACTGGAAGGCGCTGGCCGACGTCTGGCACGTGCGATGATCGCCAAGCTCGCAGCGTTCCTCGCCGGCTGGCGCTTCCCGGCGTGCGCGATCGCGCTATTGGGCGCGCAAGGAGTGACCCTGTTGGCGCTCCTGCTGGCGCCCGCAGCGGGCGACGGCGCGCTCGGCTTCGCCGATGAGTTCCGCATGTGGTGCTTCGGTTGGGATCCCGCCACCGGGCGAATGCAGTGGGTCGCCGTGTTCACCACGCTGACGTCGCCGCTCTTGCTCGGCGCACTGCTCCTCGCCACCTGGTGGGATCCGCTAGTAGCGGTCGCACGCTCCGAGCGCGGGGCACTCGCGCGCTGGTGTGGCGCGTGGGCAACCGTCGGCGCGGCTCTCACCTTGGGCGTCGCGACGCTAGCTGGCGGCACGCCCGCGCAGGGCGAGCTGCCCTTCCCCGCGCAGGCGCTGCGCATCGCCGTGCCGTTGCGGCCGTTCGAACTCACCGACCACGAAGGCACGCCCCTGCGCAGCAGCGACCTCGCGGGCCGCGTCGTCCTGCTGACCGCCGTGTACTCGACGTGCGGGTTCACTTGACCAACGCTCATGCGACAAGCCAAGGCCGCGGTCGCGACCTTGAACGAAGCGCAGCAGGCGGAGGTGACCGTAGTCGGCATCACGCTCGATCCCGGCAACGACACCCCCGATCGGCTGCACCAGATGGCAGAAGGGCACGGCGTGTCGGCGCCGCGCTTCCGATTCGCGACCGGCGCGCCAAACGTGGTCGAGAGAGTACTCGACGACCTGGACGTGTCGCGCAAGCGTGACCCAACGACCGGCGTCATCGATCACGCCAACCTCTTCTTCGTGGTCGATCGGCAGGGCCGCATCGCTTACCGGCTCACCATCGGCGAACGCCAGCAGCAGTGGCTCGTCGCTGCCCTGCGCAACCTGCTGGCCGAGACCCCGTGACCGCGACCCTCCTTCCGCCACCTCGATCCGAAGCCGACGCCGAGCCCGAAGTGCGCGGCGAACGTCTCCTGCGCCGCCTCGACCGCGGCATGCAGCGTCTCGACCGCGCCGTGGCAAGCACCGTCTCGCCGGCGCTCAACCCACTGGCGCAGGCCGGAGCAATCGCCAACCTGACCTTCCTGGTCGCCGCGCTCACCGGCGCCCTGCTGCTGTTTTGGTATGTGCCGAGCGTGCATCAGGCGCACGCATCGATGCGCGCGATCGAGGGGGGCTGGGTGGCCAACTTGATGCGCACCCTGCATCGCTACAGCTCGGACGCCTGCATGCTCTTCGTGCTGATTCACGCCTGCAAGATCATCGGCGCGCGACGCTTCACCGGCCCGCGCTGGCTGGCCTGGGTCACCGGGCTGGCGGCCCTGTCGCTGATCGGAGTGACTGGCTGGCTCGGCTACTGGTTGGTCTGGGATCAGCCGGCGCAGCTCGTCGCCCAGGGCACGTCGCGCATGCTCGACGTGCTGCCGATCTTCCTCACGCCGCTGTCGCGCTCGTTCCTCACCGACGGGACCGTCAACTCGCTCCTGTTCTTCGTGGTGTTCTTCGCGCACATGCTGCTGCCCATGGGCGTGGTGGTCGCGCTGTGGCTGCACCTCGCCCGTCTCAGCCGTGCGCGCTGGATGACGCCGCGTCGCTTGACCTGGTGGGTGGTCGGGTCTCTGGTGCTGATCTCGCTGCTGTTCCCCGCGACCGCGGGCGATCCGGCGCAGATGGCGATGGTGCCAAAGCGCGTGCAACTCGACCTGTGGTACTTGCTGCCGATCTTGATCACCGAGCGCCTGAGCGGCGGCATGGTGTGGACCGTGCTGCTGGTGGCCGGGGTCCTCGTGGCGTCGGTGCCGTGGTGGATGGCGCGCCGCAAGGTGCGCGTCGCCGTGGTCGAGAGCAGTCGTTGCAACGCGTGCACGCAGTGCTCACAGGATTGCCCGTACGAGGCGATCACCATGGTGCCGCGCACCGACGGCAAGCAGCTGCCGTCGCAGGCGCAGATCGACCCCGCGCGCTGCGTCGGCTGCGGGATCTGCTCGGGGTCATGCGATTCTGCCGCCATCGGCCTCGATTGGTTCGGCGTCATCGACCAGCGCCAGACCTTGGACCGCTGGCTCACCGATGCGCCTGGCGTCGGCATCGCGTTCGTGTGCGCGCACTCGGTCGGCAGCGAGCTGCACATCGATCCCGGCACCGGCCGCTGCGCCGAGCTGCCCGGTTGGCGCGCCATGGTGGTGCCATGCGCCGGGTGGGTGCACGCGCTGACGGTCGAGCGCTGCCAGCGTCGGGGCGCGACGCAGGTGGTGATCGCCGCGTGCGGCGACGGTGACTGCCGCTACCGCGAGGGCCCGACATGGTTGCGCCAACGCCTCGACGGTGAACGGTTGCCATCGCTGCGCCCGGACAAGGCTGACCGCGAGCGCGTACACGTCGTGGCCTTGCGGCATGGCGAGACGGCGGCACTCACCGAGCGCGCGAACGCTTTGTTGGCTGGAGCCGATGTCGCGACCCGGCCCCGGCGCGTGCGGCGAGCCGCCGGCTCAGCCCTGCTGTGGATAGCGCTCGCGGGCGCCACCGTACTCGGAAGCTGGATCCCGTACGGCAGCCGCGAACCGGCCGCGCCGACGCTGGTCGTCAGTTTTGAGCACGCCGGCCAGGTCGGCGAAACCGTGCAGCTGCTCAGCGCGCAGGAACAAGCCGAACTGCCCGTGCATATGCGCCGCGATCGCATCGTCGAGCGCCGGCGCGCGCCGGTTCGCCTGCGCGTGCGGGTGGACGGCACCGAGGTGCTCGCTGAGACCTACGCGCCGACCGGCGTGTGGGCCGACGGCGTGAGCACCGGCATCGCGACGCTGCCCGTTGCGGCCGGGGCGCACCGCATTGACCTCATGCTCGGCGACTCGCTCGACCCTGACGAGTGGCGCTACGTCGATGCGCACGACGTGACCTTCGTGGCTGGCGAACGCCGCGTCGTGCTGTTCGAGCGCGGCCGCGGCTTTGCCTGGCCGTGAAGGCGACACCTTGCCTCGGCGCGTACCGAGTCCAGGCGAGGCCAGGTGCAGGGTCGCGCAAGTCACCGAACCAGGGCAACTCCGCATGGACCATTCTTTAATTCGCTGCCACTCTGCGATGTGGCAGCACTCACCAGCGCGTGGCGCCGCAGGCAACCCGAGGCCACCACTCTGTACCGAGTCCTCGCCGAACACCTCGCCACCTTCCTCGCTCGCACCACCGACGACGAGACGCGCTACCCACTGCCGCGTTTTGTGGTGCGCGAACTCCGCGACTTCCTCGATTGCGGACAGCTCAGCCGCGGCTTCTGCCGTGTGTATTGTGAGGCGTGTGGCAAAGACGATCTCGTCGCGTTTTCGTGCAAACGTCGCGGGATCTGCCCGTCATGCGGGGCGCGCCGCATGGCCGACACCGCTGCTTGGCTGGTCGATCGCGTCATCCCCGACGTCCCCGTGCGCCAGTGGGTGTTGTCGCTGCCACACCGTGTGCGTTATGCCTGCGCGTTCGACCATCACATTGCGCAAGGAGTGCGCAGGATCCTCGTCCGCGCCATTGCCAGCTTCTATCGCCGCGCTGTCAGCACCAAGGATGTGAAAGCAAGGGCCGGCGCCATTGTGTTCACCCAGAGATTCGACTCGGCCTTGCGGTTAAACGTCCACTTTCACGCCCTTTGGCCCGATGGAGTCTTCACGTGTGCGCTCACAGAGCGCAAGCTGAGTTCCATCCCGCGCGCCAAGTCACCGACGCCGACGTCAGTGACTTGGTGCGCAAGATCCGCAGCCGGGTCCTGCGTTTCCTGCACAGCAAGGGCAGGTTGAATGACATCGACGGCGCCGATTCGACGGCGCCCGATGCCTCCCTTCTCGACACGCTGCGCGCCGCCGCGATCCTGGGCAAGACCGCGCTGGGGCCACAGGCTGGTCGCGACGATCCGCGCGTCGGTCAAGGTACTCAGCGCGGCAGAGCCGCAACCAACGAGACGCGAAGTGAGCGCTACGGCGGCTCTGCCGCGAGTCATGAGCCGTAAGACGTAAGCCCTAAGTCCAGATCGCGGTCTGACCGCATCCGCCTGTCCGAGTTCCGAGCTTATGTCTTACGGCTAACGACTTACGACTTTCCACAGCCGAAACATCTTCGCGCTTCGCGAAGATGCTTCGGCTGTGGAACTCAGATCGCCGGCGACTTCGCCCGCGGCAAGCTCTGCGCCAACCTCGATGGCTTCTCTCTGCACGCTGGCGTTCGTGTCGCTGAGTGCAACCGCGACCGGCTCGAACGCCTCTGTCGCTACGCCGCACGTCCACCCATCGTGCATGAGCGTCTGTCGCTGACCGACAGCGGCAAGATTCTCTACAAACTGAAAAAGCCATGGCGCGACGGCTCGAGCCACGTGGTGCTCACCCCGCTCACGCTGCTCGAGCGGCTCGCTGCGTTGATTCCCGCGCCGCGGGCTGGGTTCATATCGCAGCGATGGACGCGCAAGAGGCACCATCGCCCGCACCTGCCTCCAGGTCGCGGGCGATGGCTTGGCCCTTGGCTCACGGGCCGATCGAGTTGTGCAGTTGGCCGTCGTCGACGCACGGCGGCACGTTCTTGCCCTTGCTCTTAGGCACGCAGACGGTGATCTGGCCGGTGCACTGGCCGCCGAGGCCGTGGCTGGCGGTGAAACTCACACGGTAGACGCGGCCGTTGCCGTTGCCGCCTCGCTCGGCGCGCAGCAGAACGGTGCCGCCCTGGATCACGGCGTCCGGCGACGTGTCGCCATCGCCGAGGCCGTTGATCGGCTCGTCCTGGGTGACGCCGGTGATCGTGATCGTGATCGCGTTGTTCTCGGGATCGGTGACGCCGAGGATCGTCACCGGGATCAGCTTGTGGTCCGGCGGCCAGAGTTCGGCCACGCTCGGCCGCGCAAGGTTGCACAGCGGCATAGCGTTGCCGTCGACGACGGTGACATGGACATCGTCGAAGGCGACGCCGCCGAGGCCGTCGGCGACCGCCACGCGGAAGACGAGGATCGCCCCGCCGACACCGACCGCCGGTGCCGTGAACGTCGGCGTCGCGGTCGCGTCGCCGGCCAGCGTGATCGCGAGTCCACTGGTCTGCAGCCACAGGTAGACAAGCGTGTCGGCGTCGGGGTCACTGCTGGTGGAAGCATCGAGCGTCACGAGCACCCCTTCGGCTCGCGTCTGGTCAGCGCCGGCGTTCGCGGTCGGCGCGTGGTTCAGGTTCTCGACGGCCACGTTCACCGAGTCGGCGCGCACGTCGATGCCATCGCTGACCTGCAGTTGGAACGTCAGCACTTCTCCCCCGGGACCGACCATAGGCGCCGCGAACGTCGGTTGCGCGGGATTGGCAAGGTTCAGTGCGACGGCGGTGCCGCCGGTCTGGATCCACGTGAAGATGATCGGCTCGGCGTCGGCGTCGTAGCTCGCGGAGCCGTCGAGGGTGACGGCGCTGCCTTCACTGACCGCCTGGTCGTCACCGGCAAGCGGCACCGGCGGCGTGTTGACGTTCGTGATCGCGACGTCGACCGTGTCGGCAGCGCTCGTCGACAGGGCGTTGTTGACGACGAGTTGGAAGGTCGCCGTGGCACCACCCGTCGGAACGCCGAGGGCGAGGAACGTCGGACGCGCGGGATCGGCCAGGTTCAGCAGCACGGGCGGGCCGGCGAGTTGCGTCCACGCGTAGGTGAGCATGCCACAGCCGAGGCTCGGCGAGCCGTCGAGCGTGACGAGCGCTCCCTCGGGAACGGACTGGTCGTTGCCGGCCTCAGCAACCGGATTGTCGGTCGGGCCGACGCCAACCCGATGCCATTGGGGATGCGCGTACTCCCAGGTATCACCGCGCGTGGAGGTGGCGTCTATCCCGCCGAAGGCCACGATGCGCTGGCGCGCCGAGTCGTACGCAGCATCCAGGAAGCGTCGTGCGGGAAACCCAGCACCGGCGATCTGCTGCCAGTCCGTCCCGTCCCATTCCCAGGTGTCCGAGTGGATCGTCGAGGTGCTGTAGATCATGCCAGCGGCCACGACGCTCACACCTCGAGCCACGTCATAGGCCATCAGGTGGTGCAATCGGCGCGGCGGGCTGTTGGAGGGGACTCGCTGGCTCCAGTTGGTGCCGTCCCATTCCCAGGTGTCCGCGAGCGTGGTGCCCGACGGAGGATGCGCACCCCCGAAGAGCACGCAAACGCCTCGGGCGCTGTCGAAGACCATGCGGCCCACGATCCTGGCGGAAGGCGAACTCGCTGGCGTTCGCAGGGTCCAAGCAGCGCCGTCCCATTCCCATGTCTCCGTGTTCGAATAACCGCCGGCATAGGACAGCCCACTGAAGACGACGGCAACACCCCGTGTCGAGTCGAAGGCCATGGCGTGGTCTTCCCGTGGGGCCGGACCAGTCGTGCTCTTCAAAGCCCAATTCGAACCACTCCATCCCCAAGTCTCGCCACTGAGGAGCGACGGACCCAGGCTACCTCCGAACAGCACGGTCTCACCGCGCACCGCATCGAAGACCATGGCATTGCCCGAGCGTGGCGCTGGTTCACCGACCAGCCGGAGCAGCCAGTTCGACCCATTCCACACGGAAGTCGCTGCGATCGGCGTGGAGTCGTAGCCGCCGAACATCACCGTCTCGGCGCGGATCGGGTCATAGGCGATCCCGTAGGAGTAGCGTGGGATTCCACAAGCCATCTGCGCGCAGAGCTGTGCGGCCATCGCGAGGGTCATCGCGGCCTTTGTCAGCGGTCGCAGGGTTGGATGTCGCCAGGTGACGGCGATGAGGTTCTTGAAGACTTGCGGGCAGGAAGGCGTGATTCGATTCCAAAAGGACACGTTGTGTACCTCCATTAGGTGAGCGAGGGCGGCCAACGGGACGGCCTCGATCGGAACAGAGGAAAGGCCCTGCAGCGCTGCCGCGAATTGTTCACAAAGCACGGCTTCAAGAGGAACCCGACTAACGAACTCCCGGCGCAACGTGCCGACGCTCTCCTCGGCAGCTGCCTCCCCGCTTTGCGTCGTCACTGCGGAGTCGGCGCGCGACCGCAACACCGACACCAACGATCCATCGTCGAACGACGAGCAGTCGAGGGCATCCCGGATGCGCCGCCATCGCCCCTCGGCACCGAGCGAACCCCACCAGCGATCGCTCGCTGCAATCAAGGCCGCGCGCGCCTTCTTGCTGGACGGACAGAGGCGAACACAGCGGTTGAAACTGGACGCCGCCGCCTCGATCCTGCCATCCGTTTCTAGCCAACGCGCCCGATGGAAGCAGGCAATGATGTTCGTCCTGCAGCCCTCCTCAAAGTGGCGTTCGGCGTCCGCGGTGCGACCCTCGGCGATGGCCATGTCCATGTCGACGCGACTGAGATTGCCGTGCGTATCCTGCAGCGGCTCGCGTCGCGCGCAGTCGAGGAAGCGCCGGCCCTCGCTCAGGTCCCGACACTGGATCGCGGCATCGGCCAGGTACGTGGTCAGGAAACCAACGTCAGGCAGCAACCGCACCGCATCGCGTAGCCGGGGGTAGGCGCGTGCTGGTTGATCGTCGACGAGATAGAGCAACCCCAGCGCCGCCGCCACCAACGGATCCGGCTCGTGGATCGATTCGCTCGACGCTTCGAACCTGGCCCATGCCGTCAGCGCAGCTTCGGTGTCACCGCGCAAGAAGGCGCGCAGGCCGGTGAGCCGCGCATCGAGGTTCGTTGGGGGCGGCACCGGCGTCGACTTCGCCGGCAACAGGGATGCGACGAGGTCGCGTTCCCGCCGCAGCGCGACGTCAGACGGCGCCCAGCGCAGGGCGGCGTCGTAACCAACGAGTGCTTCTGCGAGCATCGCGTCGGGTACGGCCGCGCCGTTGGACTCCCCGACGGGCACCCCCATGAAGTGCGCCACGTAGACGCAATTGGCCTGGACCGGTGACAGCAGCGCAAGTCGCGCCGAGCGTACGTGGGCGTCCTTCCAGCCAGGGACGAAGAACATCCAGAGCACGGCGACGATCGCGAGCAGCAGGGAACCTACGGCACCGACGACGAGGCTCACCGCGACCGCACGATGGCGACGCAGGAACTTGAGAGCCCGCCGCACGACCCCTGCCGGGCACGCTTGGATCGGCTGCAGGCTGAGCAACCGTTCGAGGTCGTCGGCGAACGCTGCCGCCGTCGCGTAGCGGTGCGCCGGTGTCGGCTCCATCGCCTTGGAGAGGATCGTCTCGAGGTCCCTCGGCAAGCGCCGGTCCCACGCGCGCAACGGCCGCGCCCGGCCGCGTTCGATCCGCTTCAGCATGCGCGATGGCGTCACCCGCAGCCGTGCGCCTTCCCCCGTCCGCTCGAACGGATGGTGCAGGGTCAGCGACTGGTAGAGCGTGACGCCGAGCGAGTAGACGTCCGTTCGCGCGTCGAGACTGTGCGCGTCGCCGCTGAGTTGCTCCGGCGACGCGAACGCGACCGTGCCCGCGAACTGCCCGTGGTGCGTGAGATCACCGCCGGCCGTGTGCACGAGCCCAAAGTCGGACAGCAACGGCGTGCCGTCCCTGCGCAGCAGGATGTTCGACGGCTTCACATCGCGATGCACGAGACCGGCTGCGTGCAGCACCTGCAGCGCGCGCGCGATGGCGATGCCGAGGCGGCACATGAACACCGGCCAGGTGTGCCCGGGCAGGTTGGCTCCGCCGAGGAACTCGCGCGCCGCGGCGAGTTCGGCAGCCAGGTTGCCGCGCCGAGGGCCGTTGCCGGCGCGGGCGGCCTCGACGTGCTCGACGACCTGTGCCAACGTGCCCCCATCGACCCACTCCATCGCGTAGCCGGCGAAGTCGTCGCTCGCGACGACCTCGTGCACGGTGACGACGTTCGGGTGGCGAACCTGCGCCAGCGTGCGTGCTTCGGCGAGGAACCGCTGCCGCGCTCCGGGCGCCAGACTCGACGACGCGGGCAGCAGCTTGATCGCGATGCGGCGGCCGCCGAGGCTCTCCTGGCGGGCGAGGTACACGCGGCCCATACCGCCGCGCCCGAGCGGCGACAGGAACGTGTAGCCGGCGACCACCGGCAGCGACTCGCGGTGCACGGGCGTGACGTGGTGCGCGACGTCGAGCATTGCGTCGATCCGGTCGCGCAGGTGTTCGCGGCCCGCGAGCAACTCGTCCGGTCCCGGATCCGACCCGGACTCGATCAGCGCGACGGCGCGCTCGAAGGCCTGGTCGAGGAACTCTTCGTCGCCAACGTGCGGAGTTTGTCCACTGTCGGCCATGTCATAGCCCGTCGTTCATCGATCCTCGCCAGAGGAATCTCGCCGCGGCGTGGTCGCGGAATCCGGCGGCGACGACGATTTCGACCCGAGGGCAGCCCGCAAGCAGCGAAAGTAGATCTCGGCACCCTTTCGTAACCGATGGCGCACGGCCGAGAGGCCGAGTGCCTGGCGCACCGCGATCTCCTCGAGCGGACACTGTTCGAGCAAGCGCAGGCGAACGATGTCCCGCACTTCGTCCGGCAATTCGTCGAGCGCGCGCCGCACGATGCCGGCCTGCTCGCGGTAGGCCGCAATCTTGCTCGGCGTCGTCGATCCACCCGGCAGTTCGGTTGCATCCGCAGTCGTGTCCGCGTCTGAGTGTCGCACCGACAGTGAACTCGCTGCCCGACCGCTGCCGCGCTTCCTGGCCGCGTTGCGATCCACGGCGTCGTGGATGCGATGGTCGATGATGCGCAGCAGCCAACCGCGGAACGAAGCGAGGCCCCGCCACTCGAACGCCTGCCGATCGCGCCAGGCATGCAGGAGCGCTTCTTGGAAGATGTCCTCAGCGGCGACGACCAGCTTCAAGGTCGCATTCATGCGCTGCTCGATCACCACCAGGATCGAAGCGGGGTCGATCGATTCGATGAGCTGATCCCAGGCGTAGGGGGAAGTCGACAGCAGCGGATTGAGGTCGTCTGGCACGCGGGACCCGATTCGAGGCGCTGCGATTCTCGGCGCTGACCCCGGTTCGTCAACGGCTAAGCAAGACACCGAGGCACCGATGTGTCGCCGTGTCGCACCACTGCCGCCTTCAGAAGGAAGCCGGGGTACCTGCCGACGTGCTGCTGTGTCGAGCGACAGTAGCTACTCCGACTACGCGCGAACGCTGCTCGCCGGCTTGGACGCGGCCACGACATCCAACGGCGAGTTCGCCAGTTCGGCCAGTCCCCTCAGCGCCGCGTCGACGAAACGCTGCGACACCTCGCCGACGAGCCAGCGCACTTGGGTCGGCACGAGGCCCTGCCCAAGGTCGGCGTCTTCAGCATCCGGATAGAGCACGGGTGCCTCGGGCACACCGAACGCGAGCGGCGGCAGGTCTGCAGGCCACCGCCCAGGAACTCGGCGAGCTGCCGAGCCAGGATCCGCGCCGCCCCCTGCGCGTCGCCGACTTCATGCTGCGGGCGTGGCACTTCGGCGGCAAGACGGAGGCAGGGTTGCTGGATGCGGCGATGGCGCAGTTGCTGGTGGCGGAGCAACGTGGCTTGACGGCCGCGCAGTTGCCGCAGAAGGGGTTCGAAGCGCTCGACGGGCGCGCTGACTACGCGCAGTGGCGCGAGCGGGTCGGCAAGGTGCAGCCGCCGGGGAAGTAGGTGCGCGTCCTGCGGCCGCGATCAGAACGTGCCGATCGTCAGCACCAACCGGTTGGTGCCGGTGAGCGCCAAGTCACCGACGCCTCACTGCAACGGACGCCGTCGACTCCTCGCCTTCATCACCGACACGCAGTCCATCACTCGCATCCTCGCCCACCTCGGCTTGCCGACCGAGCTGCCGACCATCGCGCCCGCAAGAGCCCCGCCCAGGTCACCCCTTCGCGTGACCACGCGATCCACGCACCCGCAGGCCGCCCAGTTCTCCTTCCCGACGGTGGAGCCCGGAGGTTCCGCGTACAACTAACGCCGACCCACCCAACGTCGCCGAACAACGCCCGAACCTGACACCCCTGGGGCAGTCCGCTGACACACACGCGCGGCACGCATTGGCCACGCAACTCAGACCCCCGACCCGAACACGCACGTTGCTCGCCTTATCTCGCGACCTCGCCTTGCCGAGTGCGGAGCCGATGGCGATGAGCAATGCGCTGCAGGTCGTGCTTGGCGGTAGTGACCCGTCACGCGGTAGGATGTCGCCGACGTGTCGCCTCGAACCAAACCGCTGCCGCAGCATGATGCGCTGAGCTGGCTGACGCGCGCGATCGAGGTGACCTGCATCGCCGTCGCGCTCGCGCTGCTGACCTGGCACGGCGTGCGGTT
>JANPER010000036.1:0-5057 GCA_031423015.1 Planctomycetota bacterium
GGGTGTACTTGAGCCGAAGATACTGCGCGGCGATGCCTTCGACAGGATCGAGGGGCACCGTGCCCACTTCGACGACGTCTTGGCTCGTGGCGGGGCCCAACGATGGCGTCGACCAATTCTCCTTGTCGATGCTCACCTGGACGGTGACGTTGACGTCGGGCGTCGTTCCGGTGAGCTGCAACATCACAACAGAGAGGCCGCAGCCGTTGAGGTCGGCCATGTGGATGATCCGGGAGTACGCTGTGTCTCCGGACCCAGAAAGGACAACGTGGTTGCCGACGAGATCACGCATTGGCCACCTCGCCCTGCGTCTGGACGCGCGGCTCCTCTGCCTGTTGGGGCGATGCGGATGGCGGAACGCACTGCCAGTCCGCGACACGGGGCTCCAGTGTTTGCCATCAAAGCTGTGTTCCAGCATGGTGTCCCTGCCAAGCGCCGACCCCGAGGATTCGGCAACAGGCCGACGACTGATCTTGAAATCGCGCATAGAAGCCACCGAAGAGAGCGTCGGCCAAGTTCGCGGGGATAGACTCTGCTAACGCCCGTTCAAACACACGACGAAGGACAGCGCCCTTCAGCCACATAGACTCCGAAAGCGGCGATTGTGGTGAAATTCCATGCGACCACTCCGGTGCCGCCGTGTGAGCATCAACCATTCCTCCAGCGAGATCAGCTCGTCCATCGCCGTCTCCGACAGGCCGTCGATCACCTCGGTGTGCACCGCTGTAGAACGGCGGCCCGGACCCGCCTGATTGCGGCGATCGAGCGACATCGTGGTCGCAGCGCCGCGCGTCGCCGGCAGCACGTCGGCGCGCAACACGTCGTAGGTCGTGAGATACACGTGCGCCGGGCACAGCCAGTCGGTGGCGCGCCGGCGTTGACTGCCGTGTGTAGTCGGCGGTCACGATCCGCGTGATTCCGGCGGCCAAGAGCGCGCCCAGCTTGGTCCGGGCCAGACGTGCTTGCGAGAAGCGAATCTGCAACGCCGGATCGAGCAGAAGTCACAGAGCTGGATGACGTTGCGCGATTCTGCTGGGTCTTTCGCGGGCCGAGAGCGCATCGGAATCTTGGGAACGGGCCACCGGTTTCGAAACCTCGGTTCGCGCGATGGCGGCGAGGCCCTCGCAGCCGAAACAGCTTGTGGATGCGTTACGGAAGGGCCGGCGGAGTCGCCTGCTGCAGTGCGACGCTGCCGTTGTCGCCAACGGGCTTGGCGCCCCGCGTTCTTGCTGCGGCCAGCCTCGCTGCTCTGGTATCTACGACCCGCCCTCCGGAGAACGCTCTTCCTCGCCGTTCGAGAACACTCTTGCGAGCAGTAGCGATGGCGGCGGTCGCACGAGCGGCAGACGTGCACGATGCACTCGCACTCCGGGCAGCGGAACACGCGGTAGAGTCGCCAGTCGGCAGGGTCTCGGCGGTAGCGCATGTCACCGTGAGTACCTCGATCCTTGGAAGGAACCAGAGCCAAGAGCTGCGCAGCACGAGACGGAATCAGAACCAGCTCAGACGCGCAGACCGCCGCAATCAGGCGGAACCAGACAGCCGTCGACACCGTGCACCACGGTGACTTCGAGTTCGGGCGCCCACGCGCGCAGATGCTGGTCCCACACACGCAGCACCGACAGCGGCGCGACCACGAGCGCGCACTTCACCTTGCCCTGGCGGAACAGCACGCGCATCGCCACCGTGCCCATCACCGTCTTGCCGGTGCCCATTTCGTCGGCCAGCAAGGCCGAGCGCGTCTCGCACAGGAAGCGCACGCCGTCGACTTGGTAGGCGTAGAGCTGACTCGGCAGCTCAATGTCAGAAGCGGTGTCGAGCTGCAACGGCGGGTGCAGCGCCGGCAACAGCAGGTCCCACGGCGTTAGGGTCTGCAGCAGCGTGCGACGCGGCACGCGGTGCTCGCGGTAAGCCCGGCGCAACGGCTCGCCGATCGCGGAGGGCACGCTCGGCGGCTTGGCGGCGGGGTCGCTCCAGTGCTTGCCGCGCACCATCGGCAAGGCGAGGCGCGGCAAGAGGTCCGGCGAGGCGTTGGCAGCCGACAACAGATCGACGGAGATTGCGACTGCGCGCAGCGGCGTCATGCGGTCTAGCATGACCGCTTCACGCGACACTCAATTCGGAACGTGGACCAACACGACACGATCGTGCGGCTCCGGAGCCAGGCGAATGGGTACCAAACGCCAAGTTGGGAACCAACTCATTCATGTTTCCATCGCAACACGCATCACGCGCTTCGCGCCACGACCGCGACCCAGCTTGACGAAACAGGGGTGGGTGTGGCTCTCGCATTGAGCAATAGGTAGCGCACCATCCCAGGCCGAAGAGGCGCGCCCGAGAAGAACATAGTCATCGACATCCCGGCCGAACTCAAGTCCTTGGCGAAGCCGATCAAGGCGATGATCGAAGGGGTGCGGCGCCAGGTTGTGTCGGCGCGAGGTGGACGCGCTGCGGACTTCGCGGCGACAGAGCAGTTGCTCGCCACGTTGAACGCCGATGTCGAGCGCGAAGGTTGCCGTCGCGCTCTGGCTGCGTTGGAGGTCGATGAGCCACACGTCGTTACCGGCGGCAAGACCTTCCACAGGATCGGCCATGCGCCAGGGACGTACTTCACCATGGTCGGCGAGGTCAAGATCAAGCGCGCGCTCTACCGTGAAGCTGGAGTACGCAGCGGCAAGGTGGTGGATTCAATCAGCCTGCGCAGTGGCGTGTACGGCCGCGGCTGGTTGCCGGCGACGGCCCAAGCGATGGCGCATTTGGTACAAAAAGGCACGGCGCGCGAGGCTGAAGCGACCGCCCGGCAGATTGGCCGACTGCCGTACTCGCGTGTGAGTTTCGATCGTGTCACTCGCGAGGTCGGCGACAACTGGCAGCGTCATCACGCGGACATCGAGGATCGGTTGATCTCGGAGTTGCAGATCCCCGAGGGCACCAGCGCCGTCAGCGTTCCCCTCGATCGCACCAGCGTGCCGATCGAAGAAGCCCTGCCGCGCAACCCTTGCAGCCGAGGGCGCAGCCGTCACCACTGCAGAATCGGTGGCGGGCACGGATCCGCTGCGACCAGACGATAAGGAAGCGGGACCTGTGCTACCTGCGATGTCGGCAAACCTCTGGGAGATCGAGCCCAGCGAATCGATGATGGCGGCGAAGCTCTTCTCAGGGACCTCCGCGGCACCCGCGTGTCTTCCTTGGTCTGCCCTCACCGCCCGCCGCAGTAGATGCAACTCCACGAGCGTGACGGGTAGACACAGGATCAGGACTGCACGGCTGAGGATGGCCCAGCCTCGTTCGCGCGCGAACATCGTTCAACACCTCCAAGACCGCGGATGCCGGGGTTCCGGTTTGACAGCCAGCGACTGTACACCTCGCCTGTCGCAGCGTCATTGCACTGGCAGATCTCGGCACAGGATCCGTCCACGATCCGACGATCCGACCTCCGGCGACCGCAATCGGTCGCGCGGTCGACCAGGATCGCGCCCCTGTTGCGGGCGCTGCGGTGCACGTGACCGAGCATCCATCACCATGCCGGCAACGCGGAGTCGCGGCGTGGTGGCCGCGAAGTAGCCTCGATACGCACGCAGCATCAGGCGGACGTTGTCGGCGAGGTCGGTTGGCTCCGGTCGCCACAGCGCTTCACGGCCGCTGAGACGCAGGGCCAACCAATTGGCGATGCCGAGTAGCAGCCGGCTCTCGGCGGCGCTGTCGATCGCCACCGGGTCGATCTTCCTACCTGTGCACCGCCCAAGCTTTGGCTTCAGCTTCGACATTTCTAATGAGGTTTTCATCCACCAATTTTTCCTCACGTTTTCTAGCTACCCAATCTAGAATTGGAATACTCTGGCCACGCCACGTTTCTGGCAAATGCCCCGCCGTCGCCAGTTTGGCGTGTGCCTTGTAGAACAAAGTTGATGCTTCGAGAATCGCCATGGCGAGATTCTCGGTCCGATTTTCTCTATTGTAGTCCTCGACACTATCAAAAAGATAACTGAAGTCGATCCTGCGATCGACATCTGCTCGATTCTCTGTTGATGATTCGCCGAAGACGCCTGTCGCCATAAGACGTTCTACCAAAAGCGTGTGTTGAAGTGCGCGTTGATTCCCTTCAATCGCCCCCGCTGAAGGACTGGCGGACGACCGCGCGTTGCTTCCAGATTGACTGACGACTTCTGTGAGATATCCTCTGCGGTGTGCGGCACTTAATCTCGCCGGCGCGGGACGAGGAACAACAACGCCTGCGGTATCGGCGTGGGTGGGCGGCTGGCTCTCCAGCGCCCCCACACTGAGGTGGCCACTGTCGCCGTCCAACCAATCGGAAGTAACCCACCAAATTACTAACGCTCCAATGAGAGCGGCTAGGGCCATTCCTAATTTGGGACGGCATGACACGTTAGAACATGATGCCAAAACTGGCATGATAGGGTGGGCAACTTACAACAATTGTGTATCGCTCTGTGCTCACCACGCACTTGCAGCCAGGGCCGCACGGAACGCCGTTGTGAAATCGAACACCTCCGATAATATGAACTGGCCCCGTTGGAGTGTCGAACCGCTGGTATGGTAGCCGCAGTCCCTCAAGCCCTGGGACATTGGTGTTTCCTACTCTAACGTAGTCGCGCCCTCTATTCAACGGGCCTGGCATCTGCACGAGTGTTAGCAGCGGGTTGCCAGACGGCGCACCTTTTGGGTAAGCGAAAGACGCGTCAATCGGACTGTGCTCCGCAGCTACGCCGAACAATGGCTCAACTATTCGGCCATTAGGCACCATATGCGGTGTCGCCGAAGTTACGGGGACCGCGTGCCGCGAGCTAGCCGATCTGCTTCCCAATAAGGCAACGCATGGCGACGCCGTTCTTGGAACACTAACATCACTGGACCCAGGGTCTCCCGGCACTCGTTTTACATCGCGGCAGTTGCAACCCATCACATCACCTCTCAGAGATTAGTCAAGTTAACACCGGCGGCGACGATGGCAAAGCCATTGCCCTCGCCTCCGATCGAGAAGCCAAGCCGAAGATACGACACGCTGACGCCCGTCAGCGCAGTTGGCAGGGCAAACC
>JANPER010000037.1:0-28684 GCA_031423015.1 Planctomycetota bacterium
CAGTTTGGGGTGAGTCCGCGGCGTTCGTGGCAAGGCGCCCGCCGCAGTCGTATTCCAGGGACTACGCCGAGGACGGGCAACGCCGCCACGGACGTCGCGGGCCAGCCCAAACTGTGAAGTTATTGTTTGTCGGGCCCTAAGCCGAGTTGCAGGGCCCTCGGACTGATCAGCGGATTTCGGTCTTGCCGGCGTCAGCCCGCTTCTCCAACTTCGTACCGTGGGCCTTCACGTCGGGCTTCGTGGCGGCCAACGTCTTCTCGGCGCCCCTTCGGTTGACCTTCACGCTGACTTGCCCGCCCGCCGGCACACCGGCGAGACCGTCGCGCACATCCTGCGTGCCCTGCACTTCCTTGTCGCCAACTTGCAGCACGATGTCGCCTTCCTCGACGCCGAGCGTTGCCGCGAAGGACCCCTCATTCACGCTCTGGACGCGCAACCCCACCCCCGGGGAGATTCCGAGGTAGTCCCGAACCTGCTCGGGCACGTCCTCCACCAAGACACCCAGGCGCTCGCCGTTGTCGATCACCACCGTGTCCTGCACCTGTGGCACCGAGTCAAGGCGGAACGGAGTCAGGCCAAACGCGCGCGCATCGGGAAGCGCTCGGTTGCCAAAGCTGAACGTGCCTACACCCTGGTCGCGCAGGTAACGGTCGGCGATGTCCGGATGCTGCTCACGGAACGTCTGCACATCAGGCGCTTCGTACACCTTGGTGTCGCTCTTCCCATCCTCGCCCTTCTCGGTGATCTCGACGCGCACACCGTTCTGGTCCATGCGCATGCTGAAGGCCTGACCACGACCCGGCATCCCCATCGCCATGCCGCGCCTTGAATCTTCCATCTGCTGCTGCAAGCCCTGAAAGAAGTCGTCGCGGAAGAAGTGCGTGCGCGGCACATCGACCCCAAAGTCGCGCTCGAGTTGCTCGAACACGTCGCCGAACATCTGCTGCAGGTTGCCGTCACGTTGGAAGCGGAGAGACTGCCACGGCATGGGCGCCCGTCCGCCGGTGCCGGGACCATCGGGGGCGCCTGGGGCACTTGGCACCAGGTTGCCGCGACGCTGCAACTTGGCGTCCTGCCCAGACTCGATCTGCAGCATCAACCGGCGGGCGCGCCATTGCACCTCGGCATCGGCGTGCTCCGCTGCTGCCTTGCGCAGCGGCTCGATGACTTCCGACCCACGCCCGCGCAGCGCGGCCTCCGCCGACTTGCGCACCTGATAGCTGCGGTCGCCCAGTTGCTCGATCAACTCGCTCGGGGACGGTTTGGGCGCGTGTTGCGGCTGGTCCGGTTTGACATCCTGCGCCGTTGCCACCGGGGTAAGGGCAGCCAGCGCCAACGACAGGCAGACAGATCGATAGAGGCTCGTGTTCATGTGTGTGACCTACCAGACCGCCCGACGAACGAATCTCTCAGCGCCTCCCGCCTAGCTGAGGGCGGGCCGCGAAGTCAGCGGCATCACCGCGTCGAGCGGCCCACCGGCGAATCGAGCGGGTCGCGCGACATCTGTTGCAACCCGCGGAGGCCCTGCCGGCTCGGTGTGAAACTGACGGGCACGATCCAACCCGACGCTGGCGTGAGCGGACGGATGGTCGACACCACCTTGGCGGAGTGTTGCAGGAGACGCGCACCTGGCCGATCGCCCTCGATGGCGAACAGCACGGCCAGGCCGCAGGCAAGACCGGCAGCCGCGGTGATTGCATAGCGCACGAGGTGCCGGTGCCGTCGTGGGCGTCGGGGTTCACTGGCCACGGCCACGAGGGTGTCGTGCTCGAGCCGCGCGAAGAAACCCGGGGCCGGCTCGGGCAGCACGGCAAGCTCCTTGACCGCACGCTGCGCCGCGCTGAAACCAGCGAACTCACGACGACACTCTGGGCACGCGCGCAAGTGTTCCCACAACCAAGCACCCGGGCGCCGCACGGCATCGTGGCCTACGGCCAGCGGAAGTTCACGCCGCACACGCGCGCACTTCGTACGCGTCACGACCGTGCGCCACCAGCCACCGCGTCTTGGCCTCGGCGCATCCGACTCGCGGACTCGATCACCAGGCGGGTCGTTCATTTCCATCCGCGCGTCCTTCGCTCCCAAAGATCTTTGAACAGGCACCGACCGCGATGCAGCCGCCAACGAACCGTCGCGTGCGTGACCCGCAGCATCGGCGCGATCTCGCGACAACTGAGGCCGTGGATATCACGGAGCACCAGCACCGCGCGAAACTTGGCATCGAGTCCGTCGAGCACGGTCCACACCATCGAGGTTCGTTCCGCGCCGTCGGTCGGCGCGTCGTCGTCGGCAGCCGCCGCGAGTCCCGCAGAGAAATCGTCGAGCCGGCCGGCGCGCGTCGATCCAACCTTGCGCAGCCGATCGATCGCCAGATTGGTGACGATGCGATAGAACCAGGTGTAGAAGTTGCGACCAAAGTCGAAGGAATCGAGTGAGCGGTAGAGGCGCATGAAGGCCTCCTGCGCCACGTCGCGCGCTTCTTCGATGTCGCCGATCACCTGGTAGGCGACGAAGAACGCGCGCCTCTGGTAGCGCTGCACCAACGTCGCGAAGGCGTCGGCCTCGCCGGCCAGACAGCGTCGCATGAGATCTGCGTCGACTCGCGCGTCGAGCCCCGACCCGTGGGTCCCGGTTGCGGGATCAACCACCGCAGCGCCAACGGCCATCTGCCCTCGCACGGTCTGCGGTTCCGCTACTAGCGCGCTACTTCGCATATCGGTTCGGCACGTCGCAGGCGGGATCGATCCAGCAGAAGAAAGAAAGTTGCCGGGCCCGGAGCTGGTTGCCCCTTGGCGACGGCGCGACAACGCGGAGGCGGGGAGAGCGGTGGAAAGCGATCGTGGCATGGAACCTCGCGGCGCCCGTAGCCACAACCCACTAGGTTCTGTCGTCACTTACGCACCAGCCTCCAGGGGGGCGAGCACCGATTGTTCGAAAGTCTTGGTCAGCCGTTCTCGCGGTCAGACTGCCGGTCAGATCCCCAGCGGTGTACCCATGCGGCGGAACCGGTCGTGACGCGCGGCGATGAGTTCGTCGGCCGGGATCGCCGACAGCTCGGTGATCCAGGTGGCGATGCGATCGCGGACCGCAGCCACGGTCGCATGTGGATCGCGATGCGCTCCGCCGAGCGGCTCGCCGATGACGGCGTCGATCAGCCCCAAGCGCTTCAGGTCGCGGCTGGTCAGCTTCAGCGCCTCGGCCGCCTCGGGGGTCTTTTCACCACTCTTCCACAGGATTGCAGCGCATCCCTCCGGCGAGATCACCGAGTAGTAGGCGTGTTCCAGCATGGCGACGCGGTCGCCGATACCGATGCCGAGAGCACCACCCGAACCACCTTCACCGATGACGATGACGATGACCGGAACGCGCAGGCTGAACATCTCCAAGATGTTGCGCGCGATCGCCGCCGCTTGCCCGCGCTCTTCAGCGCCGATGCCCGGATAAGCCCCCGGCGTGTTGATGAAGGTGACGATCGGCAGCTTCATCTTCTCGGCCAGGCGCATCTTCTGCAGGGCCTTGCGATAGCCCTCGGGGTGGGCGCAGCCAAAGTTGCAGGACAGCCGTTCCTTGACCGTCTTGCCCTTGCGATGCCCGATCAGCATGAAGCTCTTGCCCTGCATCGACGCCAGGCCGCACACAATGGCGCGGTCCTCGCCAAACAGACGATCCCCGTGTAGCTCGACGAAGTCGTCGAGCATCAGGCCGATGTAGTCGGAGGTGAGAGGGCGGTCGGCGTGCCGGGCCACGCTCACCCGTTCCCACGCCGAAAGCTGGTCGTAGACCTCGGCGGTCTGCTTGCGAAGCCGCTCTTCGAGGGCCACGACTTCGCCGTGCACGTCGAGGTGAGTGGTGGCGGCCAAGCCCTTCAACTCGTGGATCTTCTGTTCCATTTCGAGCAGCGGTCGCTCGAAAGCCAAGCCATCGGCAATACCGGACGCCTTGAGATTGGTTTCAGCCACGCTGAAAGGCTACGCGGAACCTGGCGCGCCACAAGTCGCCCGGCCGCGTTCCGAGCCGTCTTGCGCCTGAGAGCGTGAGCTCTCCGCAACTTATGAGTTGGCCATTGCGGCCAAGACCCGTAAATGGGGACGGCACTGCACGATGGTGCGGGTGTCCGGGGCGGTACCCGGGGCCGAGACATACCTGGGATCGACCCGAATGCATGCCAAGCTGCTCGCCGAGTTCTGCCGCCAGTTCGACACCGCGGTTCGACCGCTGCTCAGTCCACTCGACCACGCGATCGAGGCGGTCAACCGCGCGCCAGATCAGAGCGGCAGCGACCTGGCGTCCCCCCTGCGCGAGTTGCAGCACCACATGGTGGCGTTGCTCGACAAGGTCAAGGAACAGCAGGCGTACGTCCTGATCTTCGGACCGCTCAAGAGCGGCAAGTCGACGCTGATGAACGCGCTCGCCGCCGCCTACGTCAGCGAAGTGAGCTGCTTACCCGCCTACCCATGCATGGTGTTCGTCAGCCATGGCGACAAGCGGCGCTACCAGCTGACGCGCTTCGATGGCACGAGTGAACCGCACGAAGACAACGAGACGCTCGCGGCTCGCATTCAAGAAGCGCATCAACACTTGGCCGACCACCTGCGCGCGGCCGAGGCCGAGGGCCGCAGCTTCGACCCATCGGTGCACTACCCGCAAGCGATTCGCCGAATCGACGTGCGACTGCCGGCGCAGAACTTGGCGAACTCCGGCGCGGTGCTCGTCGACACGCCGGGGCTCTACAGCCGCATGCGCTTTGGCTACAGCCAGATGACGCGCGACTTTCGCAACGCCGCCGCCTGTGCGGTGTTCGTCGTCAAGAGCGACAACCTGTTCCTCGAGCAGGTGTTCGAGGAGTTCCAGGAGCTGCTTGACCTGTTCAGCCGGATCTTCTTGATCGTCAACGTCGACTCGACCAAACGCGACCTGCGCCCCGATGGCGATCTCGCGCCGAGCCTGGAGCAGACTCGGCCCGACCAGATCGTGGCGGCGTTCGAGCAACTGGCGATGACGGCAGCGCTGAAGCAAGCGCACGACGAAAGTCGGTTGCGCATCTACCCGATCGATCTCATGCGCGCCGCCAGTGCCCGCATGAAGCTCCAGACAGGGGTCGCGCAGCCCGGGGACTTCGCCGCGTTCGATAGGGACCTCGCCGAGTTCTTGGCCAGCCCCGACTATCTGGCGGCGTTCCGCGGCGACAGCCTGCGGCGCGCACACACCTTGCTCACCGCGGGGGCACAGATCGCCGGGCACGCCAGCGTCATCGAGCTGGAGCGCCGGCGCACCTTCCTCGAACAGGAGCGCGCGCAGGCGCAAGCGCAGATCGCCGCCGTCGACCGCGTCCTGGCCCATCCCTGGGAGAAGGCTTTCGCCGGCTTCGACGGGCGCGTTCGCGTGGACGTGCAGAATCGGGCGCACGAGATCGGCGTGAAGACCGTGCGCTTGATGGAAGCCGGCCTCGACCAGTGGTTCTTGTCCGGCGCCAGCGTGCGCTCGCTGATCGATCAGGAATGGCGGCCGCAGTTCAAACTGTTCCGCGACCAGATCGAAGGCGAGGCACGGGAGTCGCTCGAACGCAGTCTGCAGGAGCCCTTGGGCGGCATGGATGGGGCGGCCGCTCCGGCCGACGACCTGCGCGCTCTCGGCGCCGACATCGCCGCCCTGCGCCGCCGCGCCGCCGACGAAGTTCTGGCCACGCCCCTGCCCCCGGTGCCGAAGGTTGCGATCGACGTGCATGCGATTCCGGTCAAGCGGGGCGTCGGCGACTGGGCGCTGTTGCGCTCGTTGGACAAGGTGCGCGCCAGCCTGTTCGGGATCGACGAGGGCCTCGACAACAAGATCACTGCCAAGATGAAGGCCGCGCGCCTGGGCGATCCCGGCAAGCACTTCCTGCGCGAGCACCTGCAGGCCATTCACGAAGCGTTCTGCAAGGAAGCGGCGCAGCAGGTCGTAGACCGAATGAGTCGGCAGGTGGCGGTACGCGCCGCCAGCGAACTCCACAAACGGGTAACGGAACGCCGGCAGCAGTTCGAGACCCGACTGCGCGACGTCGAGCGCCAGTGGAACCTATGCGTGCAGGTGCTCACCCCGGTGCGCAAGCTGACGCAAGCGATGACCGTGACACACGCGGCGGTGAAGACCCTGGCCCTGCAGCATGGCATCCAGCAGCTCACCACGATCGACGACACGGTGATCCTGCCACGACCGGCGACGGCGCCCGAGCTGACCATGCCGCCGCGCGGCCGCGTGCGCCGACGCTGACGGTCGATCCGGCCGCCGTCGATCCGGCCGTCAGGGCGCTCGCTCCGCGCTTGCGTAGATCCCGCCTGGTCTGCATCGTGTGCGGATGCGAGCTTGGCGCGTCGAAGTGTTCTCGCGCGAAGGTCTGCCCGATCCCAAGGGCAGGGCCGCCGCCGCGGCTTTGCGCAGTGTAGGCCTGCAATGGCAGGGTGAGGTGAGCGCCCGCCGCGGCTTCTTGCTCGGCGACAACCTGACACGCCAGCAGGTCGAGCGCTTCGCGCGCGAAGTGCTGGCTGATCCGGTGACCGAGGGCTTCGAGGTGTATGCGCCAGATCATCCCGCAAAGGCCCCGCCGCGGCGGGTCGCCGTGCAGCCACGGCCCGGGGTCACTGATCCAGTGGCGCGCTCACTGCAACGGACGTTGCGCGACTGTGGCTTGCCCGCCGCGGCCACCGGCACGTATTCGGTGTTCGTGCTGCCTCCCAACGTCGACGCCGCGGCGGCCGAACGTGCCGCGAGCAAGTGCCTCGCCAACCCCGTGGTGCAGAGCGTACTGATCGACGCCACCCCGACCGAACTGCCCGGCACCGGCGGGACCGCCGACCTGCGCGTGCTCGAGGTGAAGTTGCGGTCGCTGGCCGACGCTGCGCTCACGACGCTCAGCAAGGACGGCGGCTTGGCCCTGAACCTCAGCGAGATGCGCGCCGTGCAAGCGCACTACAACGGCCTTGGCCGCGAGCCCACGCGCATCGAATTGGAAACGATCGCGCAGACCTGGAGCGAGCACTGCAAGCACAAGACCCTCACCGGCAAGATCCGCTTCGAGGGCCGCGTGATCGACAACCTGCTCGAGCAGACCATCGCGCGGGTCACGCACACCCTCGCGCGCGATTTCTGCCTCTCGGTGTTCAAGGACAACGCTGGCGTCATCGCTTTCGACGACGAAGACGCGGTGTGCATCAAGGTCGAGACGCACAACCACCCGTCGGCGATCGAGCCGTACGGCGGCGCCGGGACCGGAGTAGGCGGCGTCATTCGCGATGTGCTCGGCACCGGCTTGGCCGCTCGACCGATCTGCAACACCGATGTGTTCTGCTTCGCGCCACCCGACATGGCGGCGGCTGACGTGCCCAAAGGCTGCTTGCATCCGTTGCAGGTACTGCGCGGCGTCGTCGCGGGCGTGCGCGACTACGGCAACCCGATGGGCATTCCCACGGTCAACGGCGCGGTGCACTTCGACGCCGACTTCGTCGGCAACCCGCTGGTCTACGTCGGCAACGTCGGCATCCTGCCGCGCGACAAGATCGAGAAGCAGCCGCGCCCGGGCGACGTGATCGTCGCGATGGGTGGACGCACCGGTCGCGATGGCATTCACGGCGCCACGTTTTCGTCGCTCGAGCTCCACACCGACAGCGAAACGGTAAGCAGCGGCGCGGTGCAGATCGGCGATCCGATCACCGAGCGCAAGGTGATGGACGCCACGCTGCGGGCGCGCGACGAAGGGCTCTTCTCGGCGATCACCGACTGCGGCGCCGGCGGCTTCTCGTCTGCGGTCGGTGAGATGGCGGCCGACCTGGGCGCCGTCGTGCACCTGGAGCGCGCGCCACTCAAGTACGCGGGGCTCGCACCGTGGGAGATTTGGGTCAGCGAGGCCCAGGAACGCATGGTGCTTTCCGTACCCCCGAACAAGCTCGAGCGCCTGCTCGCTTTGTGCGAAGAAGAGGACGTCGAGGCGACGGCGCTCGGCGAGTTCAATGATTCGGGACAACTGGTCTTGCAGTACGACGGCACGGTGCACGGCGAACTGGACCTGCACTTCTTGCACGAGGGCCTGCCAATCGTGGAGCGAACGGCGCGCTGGTCGCCGCCTGTGCTGCACGACCCCGAGGTCCAAGAGCCGAGCGACCTTGCCTACGTGCTGCTGACTCTGCTGGCCGACCCCAACATCGCCAGCAAGGAGTGGATCATCCGGCAGTACGACCACGAGGTGCAGGCGACGAGCGCCGGCAAGCCGCTCTGCGGCGTGCGCGCCGATGGCCCCGCTGACGCCGCTGTGCTCGCCCCCAAGCTCGGCTCACGCCGCGGGATCGTGCTCGGCTGCGGCTTGAACCCGCGCTACAGCAAGATCGACCCAGCAGCGATGGCAGAGTGCGCGCTCGACGAGGCGATGCGCAACGTCGTCGCGGCGGGCGGCGACCCGGAGACGACGGCCGTACTCGACAACTACTGCTGGGGCAACACCAGCAAGGAAGAGCAGCTCGGTGGCCTGGTGCGAGCCAGCGAGGCCATCGCCGAGTTGGCACTCACTTTCCACACGCCCTTCATCTCGGGAAAGGACTCGCTCAACAATGAGTTCCGTGACGGCGACCGGACGATCGCCATCCCTGGCTGCATCCTGGTGACCGCGCTGTCGGTGATCGCGGACGTAGCACGCTCGTTGACGTCCGACCTGAAGGAAGCCGGCAACCTGCTGGTCCTCGTCGGCAAGACCAAGCGCGAGCTTGGCGGCTCGACCTACTGGAAGAACCTCGGCCACCTCGGCGCCAGCGTGCCGCGCGTCGATGGCGCACAGGCCAAGCGCACGCTGGATGGCGTGGCCCGCGCCATCCAGGCCAAGGCCGTGCGCAGCGCGCACGACCTGAGCGAGGGCGGACTGGCGGTGGCCGCCGCCGAGATGGCGATCGGTGGGCGGCTCGGCTTCGAGATCGACCTCGCGCACGTGCTGACCGATCGGGCGCTGCGACCGGATGAAACGATGTTCAGTGAGTCACAGTCTCGCTTCCTCCTCGAAGTCGAACCCGGCCGACTCGAAGACCTGAGGGTCAACCTGCACGAAGTCAGCTGGGCGGTGGTCGGGCGTGTGAGCGCCGCGGCGGTGGGAACCCCCGCCACGCTTTTGTTCCGCGACGGCCCGCGTGAACTCACGCGCGTCGCCCTCGACAAGGCCGTGCATGCGTTCAAGCACACACTCGATCTCGACGGCACCTTGACGGAGGCCAAACGATGACCGCGCCCGCAGTGCTCGTCTTGCGCGCACCTGGCATCAACTGCGAGCGCGAGACCCTGGACGCCTTCGCCCGCGTCGGCGGCAAGCCCGAGTTCATGCACGTCAAGCGCCTGCTCGCAGAGCCCCAGTGCCTGGAACGCTTCCAGATCTTCGTCGTGCCGGGCGGGTTTGCGTACGGCGACGACATCGCCGCCGGCCGGGTGCTGGCAACCGAGCTGCGCACCCGCATCGGGGCCCAATTGCTGGCGTTCGTCGAACGCGGCGGCCTCGCGCTCGGCATCTGCAATGGCTTCCAGGCGTTGGTCCGCTTGGGCTTGCTGCCGCGCATGGGCGGCGCGCTGCGGCAGGAGGTGACGCTCACCTACAACATGAGCAACCACTACGAATGCCGCTGGGTGACCCTGAAGAGCAGCAAGAGTCGATGCGTGTTCGTGCCCGAGGGTTGGACGATGCGCTGTCCCGCGGCGCACGGTGAAGGCCTGCTGCTGACCCGGGATGCGCGCGAGCGCGCGGTGCTCGGCGAAGAGGGCTATGTCGTGTTTCGTTACGTCGACGAGCATGGGGCACCCACCGAGGCCTACCCGCAGAACCCGAACGGCTCGCCCGACGCAATCGCTGGCCTCACCGACGTGACCGGCCGTGTCCTCGGGCTGATGCCGCACCCGGATCGTGCGTACCTGGCGCACCACATGCCGAACTGGCGCCGCGACGGGTTGGCCAAGGACGGCGACGGGTTGGCTCTGTTTGCGTCGATGGTCAAGGCCGCCAGCTGATCTGTCTACCCTGGCACGCCGCCAGTCTGCCCAACGTCTTTGGCCATCAGCCGGCGAGGCGCCTGGCGCGCCGCGCACCCAGCCGGCGTTCGCCGATGGCGAGGTCGATGGGATGAGGAGGCCAGCTGCCGAGCAGCGTCGCGTCCTTCTCGAAGCGAGCGCGGTTGAACACATCGGGCACCTGCAGGCGCGCGGTGTCGAAGTCACGCAGCGCGAGCTGCATCACGATCGACGGCTGGTCCGCGTCCTTGTCCTTGCCCCGCGCGCGCTCGATCTCGTCGAGCTTGCGCGCATCGTCGGGGTTTGCCAAACCGAACTCGACGCCGACCTCGCCAGCGTCGCCCGGCTCCTTCCAGCCGCGCGCCACGATCGCCCCGATCCGCTGCGAGTCTCGATCGAGCGTGAAGCTCAACTCGTAGCGCACCTTGGGCGCGGCGACCTCGATGCCGGGCAAGCTCAGCCCGAGGACGAGGCGATCCACGTCGGCCGCTGGCGACGGCAGACCCCCGCTCCACATCAGTTCGCGCGCGACCTTGCCGTCGACCTTCAAGTCGACGCGGCGGCTGAAGGTGGTGTGAAGTAGGCGCTTGCGACAGGTCCGACCATCGGAAACCGTTGGGCTGTTGGGCTGGTCCGCCTGATGCCATCGGCGGTTGGTTGCGGGGGGGCTTGACGGAACAGGGGGCTGGGGAAGACTGCCGCCATGCAGTACCCGGACATGAGTGGAATCCTGCGCGATTTCGCTGCCACCGCTCTCACGCCGACCGGGAGGACAGACAGCTACGTCCAACTTGCCAAGCGCCTCTACATGGGCACTTCGGCGGTGAACTACTCCGAGGCCGTGCCGATGGAGGGCTACAACGCCGTCTTCGTGGAGTGCACCGTGTTCGTGGCGACGGGCATGCCCGATCCCCTGCTCAAGATCTACGTGCAGGCGGGCAACGACCGGCAGAACTGGGACACGTTGCCCATCGGCAGCACGGCGGTGGTCATGAGCACCGCCATCGCCGCGTACATCAAGCTCGACCAGAGCACGATCGGTCAGCAGATCTCGGCGGCCTACGTCCGGCTCAAGTACGAGACGGACTCCTTGACGACGGCGGTGATCTTCAGCGTCGGCCTCGATCGCAAGCGCCAGGGCATCTGAGGGCCATCTCGGTCATGCGCTCTCGTGACAGCAGCTACATCCCGCTTGTCGAGAAGTTCTTTCTCGGACCCTCGCGAGTCGACTACTCCAGGGTGGTGCCGATGTGGGGCTACGACGCATTGCTCGCCGACTGCATGGTCTTCCAGATCCACGGCGGACTGGCTCGCAGTTCTCGGTGCTCGTCCAAACCGACGACGAGCGGCAGGAAGTGGATTGGATGGACCTGCCCGCCGATCGGCTTCCAACGCTCATCAGAGCAACAAGCATCGGATACGTCACCCTCTACCACGACACGTTGGGCCGCGAGGCCACCGGTATGTTCTCGGACATCCGCGTACGCCTCCGGTTCGAGACCGGCCCGACGACCGGCGTGTGGTTCTTCAAGCGGCATCGACCGGCGTCGTTGAGACACCAGCATTCGAGACGACTCTTCACCCACAGCACAAACTCCAAGCGACACTCAGAGGCAAGCCATGTACCAAGAACTCGCCAGCAAACTCTACATCGCCTCGAACGGCACCGAGTACCTCCAGCTCATGGACATGACCGGCTACAACGCGGTGTGCGTGGAGGTGACCGTGTTCACGGGAGCGAACGTGACAGTCATGGTCCAGTGCAGCAACGACGGCGCGAACTGCTCGGACACGACCAGCACGACGACGGGAGCCGGCCCGATCTACAAGATGTGCGCGCACACGGTCTTTGGCCAGATCGCGGCCAAGTACGTGCGCGTGAAGTTGACGACGAACGTCACCGCCGCGATCGTGGCGGTGGGGATCAACTGCACCAACATCGGCGCGTGAGGTGGGCTGTGCGAAACGCTCGACGTTGGGTGCGAAGACTATGGGCGTCTGAAGCTGTCGACGGACGGCAACAAGGCGATTGTGGCGGTGGGGATCAACCCGCCCGACATTGGCGCGTGAGGCGGGCCGTGAGAGGCTTGCGACGGCTCGCGCAGTGCGGCGCGAGCGTGCTTTTCGCGATCTGCGCGCCGATCGACGCGCAGACTCAGTTCGTGCCCACGCCGGTCGGCAGTGGCTATAGGGTTTTTCCCGATTCACGCTCGTTGGCCCTGGCAGATCTGAACGGCGATGGCGCTCTGGATGTCGCTCTCGCGAGCCACGCGCCGACGGGGGTGTGCGGGGTGCTGGTCTTCGTGAACGACGGGCGAGGCGGCCTGACTCCGCGGCGCCTGAGCAACCTCCCTTCGCCGCCGGTCGCGCTCGCGGCGGGAGATATCGACGGAGACGGAGACGTGGATCTGGTCGTAGAGTACTCGTTCTCCCCGTACAGGCTCACCGCACTCCTCAACGACGGCCGCGGCAACTTCACGCAGAACAGTAGCGGTTTCGGGTTCGATGTGAACGGGTGGCTCCCCGACTTGTTCGACGTCGACCGTGACGGAGACCTGGATCTTCTCGTGACCAGTGTGTACCCGACCAGCAATCAGCTGTTCATCAATCGCGGGAACGGTGTGTTCGTCAACGAGAGTTCGAGCCGACTCCCTGCTGGCTTCCGTGGGCAGCCCGCCCGGCCGATCGACATCGACCGTGACGGCTGGACGGACCTGGTGGCGGGCCGCATTGGCATGCTCGACGTGCTGCGCAACGATGGCACCGGCCGCTTCTTAGTGGTGCAGTCCGTCGCTGTGCCCAACCCCTATCCCCTCTCGGGCCCCGTACCCGTCGTCGGCGACATCGACAACGATGGCGATGCCGACGTCCTGGGGGTGCAGGTGGTCCAGAGCGTCATGCTCGTGAACGACGGGACGGGTCGTCTGGCGCTCGACACACAACGTTTGCCCGCCCTCCTTTCGTTGGGTCTTAGCGCTGCCTTCGGCGACATCGACGACGACGGAGACCTCGACATCGTGATCCCGATCGGCTGGTTCCAATCTTACGTTTACCTCAACGATGGGCGCGGCTACTTCGCCGACGCTACCGCTTCGAGGCTTGGCATCATCGGTGGCGGTGACGACGAGGTGGTTCTTGGCGACCTCGATGGCGATCGTGACCTCGACCTCGTCTTCGCGCCGTTCGGCGATGGCCCGCTACCCGTGTACACGAACCGCCTGCGCCACGTGGACGCTGTGCCCACGGTGCGGATCGGGACGGGTTGGCCGATCGCGGTCTGGGCTCGTACCGGCTTCGCGTCGGCGCCGCAAGTCGCGGTGCCGTTCGCCGACACCCATCTCATCCCTTCGCCGATCCGGCTCCCGTTCGGGACGGTGTTCCTCGCGAACCCGATCGTGTTTCCCGCGCTCGCGCTTGGCCCACCCTCGGGCGTCGGCGTCGCGTTGCTCGCGGTGCCGAACGCCGCCCACCTGGTGGGCCAGATGGCCCACGTCCAGGCGCTCGTCGTGCACGATGGCGCCCGCTTCGGTCTGACCTCGCTGGCCAGCGCCAGGATCTTGCCGTGACGACGACGTCCCCGGGACCGGACGCGGCGCCGCACCGTCAGCGGGGCCCGGCCGGCCCGAGCACGCTCACTCCGGCCGAAGCGGTCCGTCGCTTGGTGTCGGAGCTGCGGGTCGTCGGCCTGCATCCGGTCGTGGCCTCGAACTTCATCGCCGAGGGCGTGCTCCACGACACGGGGCTCGCGATGTGGGAGATGCCGGCGAATCCCACGACTGGGCGGCTCGAGGCAGGGGGCTACAACCATGTTCTGTTCCGGCCCGGCTCGCCCGCGTCCTACGCGTTCTACATCGACCGGGCTCGGTACCCGACGGACATCACAGAAGTGGATGTGGGCTTCCTTCGAGAGGGGCTCATGAAGCCCGAGATGAACTTTAGAGTTCAGGACTGGCCGGAGTACGCCCGGCCCGCGAGCTCCGTGTGCACGCAGCAGATGGTGCTGAGCCCGATCCACATCGGCGGGACCAACTTCACCTTCTACCGCTACCCGGAGCTGGGCACCTTGCTCGCGCTGGCGCAACAGGAGGGCATGCGCGTCTATGCCAACATCGGTATGGCCAACAACCCGGAGTTCTGGTCGGGGGAGCTCGCCTTCAACATCCTGCACGCGATGAAGGCGAACGCGCCTTATGCGACGCCGCGCTTGCGCGTGGGCGTCGGCATGCCGCAAATCCAGCCCGACGACTGGGTGGCCGAAGGGCTGGCGCCGACAGCCACCGCTCGATCCCCGTTCATCGTCATACCATGGCCGCATGTGGCGTACGATCCGACCGATGCCGATGTGCTGCGCCTGTGTCGGGAGCAGATCCGGTTCATGGCGCGGACCTATCCGACCGTGTGGTTCGTGGTCAACGGCGAGTTCGGGATCAGTAGCGGTTGCGAGCTCACGGCGGCCAACTGCCGCGATTGCGCGCCGCGGACGAACTTCTCGGCCGCAGCGGTGCGGGGATTCCGGAACTACATGCAACGGGTCGAGCCATTGGCCAGCCAGATCAACGTGCGCTGGGGCCTTCAGGGCGGGGCTCGGATCACCACCCACGCTCAGATCGATCCCCGCACGACGCACCATTGCCCCTACTATCTGGCGCTGCGGGACTTCAACGCGTACCAGGCCATGCTGACGGAGGAGGTGACGCGGCAGAGCTACCGCGCCGGCAAGGCAGAGCACCCCCGGAGCATGCTCGCCTATCTCACGTTCGGAACCGAGGGTACGGAGCGCGGGTGGCTCGAGTCCGACTTCGCGGCGAGCGGCCTCTACTACATCTTGGAGAAAGCGCAGCTGCCGGCCGACCCTAACCTGACGGCATCGATGCATATCGCCGTCAACGCGGCGCGGCTCTCAGGGCGGCCCGTGTCGATGACGATCAGCACGCCCGCGGGCCGTCCGTTGGGCCCTCCTGGCGTGACGAGGCACTTTCCACCGCCGTTGCCACCAGTATTCAGAGCGCCATACGGCTACTGGTACTTGGAGTGCGCCCGGAAGTTGTCTCCCGACTTCACGGCGCTGTTCCTTCGCGAGATCCTGACCTGCCACAGCTTCCATATCTCCTACCTGAAGGCGGTTTTCTTCAGCCTCAAGTGGTTACCTTCCAACGTCGCCGTGATCCAGCAGCTCCTCGCAGCATTGGAGGCGGTGCGCACGCCGTCCCTGCGCTTCAGCGGGCCCTACCAGCGCGCCGCCGTGCATCTCGACCCGGAGGGGACGCGCGAGCCTTCCGAACGGGTCGGGCGCGCGATCTTGCAGCATCTGGACCGCGAGCGCGTGCCGCATGCCGTCTTCTTCCGCAGCCGCGTGCTAACGCGGCCGTTTGCTCGCGAGCTGCTGCGCCGCAGCGCGGTGGTCGTCGCCTTTCACCAGTCTTTGCACGCCGACGCCACGATCGCTGGTGCGCGTCGCCCCTTGATCCGGCACTACCTTGACCTCTACCGCCGCACGGCTGGGGGGGTGCCAGGGGTCCTCGTGGTGCTAGCCGGGCCGAGCGACGCGTTCCTTGCCCTGCTGCCGCGGGCCGAGTTCACCACGACGTTCGCGACCAACCACGTCCGGCTGCAGTGGCAGAACGGCAACGTCCTCGTCTTCGTGATCCCGGACACCAGCACCGCGAACGTCATGAGCATCGTAGGACCGCTTTTGCAGCCAGATGCGCTGCAGCAGGCGGTCGCCGACCCGGTCGCCGCGGTGCGGGTCGCGGTCAGCGGGGGCCCTGCCGATGTGAGGCACAACTTCGTGAGCGACGGCGCCAACTTCTTCGTTGCGGTGTCCCGCTACGACTGGACGGGCCAGCCGGTGGCGGTGTCGGTCGACGTGCATCCTCGGGTTCAGAGTCGACTGCAGCGCGTCGGCACGTACGCAGCGGTCAGCCCGTTCCCCCTCCGGCCGCTCGAGACCAGGTTCTTGCGGCTGCCGATCGAGCTGTCCGCGAGCGATCGTGGGGCGGTTCCCGCAGGGGTGGTTGCGGTCGCAAGCGCGTTCGCGGCCGTCCTCGTGACCTTGCGATCGGCGGGCTTCGACGTGAAGGGAGCAGAGGAGCTGATCGCGCGCGCCCGCGAGGTCGCACCGACGTACCCGAGCCGAGCGGTGGCAGCGTTGTGTGCGCTGAGTCGGATGATCTTCGTGCGCGTCCAGCACAACTTGAACCACGTGTACGTCTGGGCGCGGTACGCGTGGAGAGAGAGTGTCCCACCGGGCGCGGGCGTTCCGGGCGTTTCGCCGGTGGACGGCGGAATCGTGCAGACGCTGTTCTTGGAGAACGCGCACGAGGAGCTGGACGTGCCGCCTCTCGATGCTCGCGGGGAAGTAGCGTTCGCTCTGCCGCTGCCGCGACAGGAACGGTGGGACTTCGATCCCGCGGTCACGGACTACCGGCCGCCTGACCCGGGCAATCGGCTCGTGGAGGTGCACGTCGTCGACCCCAGGACCGGAGCGACCGCGTTTGCCGTCGGGGATCCCCGCCAGCCGATCGCGCCGTAGATTGAAGTCAGGAACACAGTGGTGCCTGGCACGATGCAGGTGTCGATGGGCGGCGCCGCCGCCATGAACATCCACGGCAAGGCGCCTGCGGGTGACCGCGGTGGCCACCCGCGACATCGACCGAGATCCTCGGGGTGATCGAGGCGATCGGTCGGAACGCAGCGGGCCGGCGGACAATCCGCCAGCGACGCTGCGTTCTCCACTCTTTACTTCACGCGACTTTGGTCAACCCACCGTCATGCGGCGGCTCGTCCCCACCCTCGTCACCACTCTGTACCGGGCGAACAACAGGACTCTCGACAACCGGTGGCGCCGGGTGGCTTGGACTCACCGGCACATCGACCGGCGGCCTCACCGGCGGCGCGGCTGGCGTCTCACTCACCGCGCCACGGTCAGCGCTGCGACCGCCCCGCCGGCGCCCCACCCGCGCCGAGCGCACGGAGCTCCACAGGCCGAGCAGCGTCGCGTCCTTCTCGAAGCGAGCGCGGTTGAACACATCGAGCAGCTCCAGCATCTCGCTCAGCTCGGCGACCGCACGCTTCAGCGCGGCGCGCGTCTCGACCAGCTGCCGGCGGCTGCCCTGCGCTTCCGCCGTCGCCTCGCGGAAGCGGTTCAGGCCGCTGGCAAACTCCGCGAACTGCGCCCGCGTGAGCCCGAACCGCGCCAGCGCTTCTTGCTGCTCACGGGCAACCTCCAACAGACTCGTCGCCTGCGCCACGAACGCGGCGATGCTCTTGTCGCGCGGCGGCGTCACGAAACGGCGCGCCACCTGCGCATCCTCGCGCATGGCAATCGCGCCGACGCGCGCCACGTTGCGCATCACGTGCGTTTCCAACCGGCGGCGCAGATCCTGCCGGTGGCGCACCGCAGCCTTGGCGGCGAACTCCTGGCTATGCTCGGCGAGGAAGAGGGTCTGCGCCTCCTCCAGCCGCTCCGCGAACTTCGCCGCGACCGTCGCCTGGTTGCGGTCGGAGTATGTATGCGCCTGCTGGAACTCCTGAACACGCGCGGCCATGTCCAGCTTGTCAGTCATCGAACGGTCCATGATGTGCTCTCACTTGATGTGGTGCGCGGCCGTCGACGTGCGCGCGCACGAGGGAAGTCTCCGACCGGGACAGACCCGGCCTTGCCGACGTCTCCTCAAGCGAGTGAAAGAGCACGGCCGGCTCACCACCGCATGAAAAGTGCTGTACAGCATTCTCAGCCGGCAACTCTCGTCCGCCGGCGCGCCAAGCAGAGGAACCGCGCGCCGACCAGGGCTCGCAGCCGGTGGCTCGACGGTTTGCGCACGCTGATCATGAGTCTGCGCGGACAGATTGGCAGTCGCGCCACGCGGATCAGCGCAGCAAGACCGCCACTCAGCACCTCGAGCGCGCCACTCGACAGACCGCGCACGCGACTCTGCCCTTTGTCCCTGGTGAGCGGCTCGCTGGTTTGCCACTCTGGCAGTCCGTCGGGTCGCTCAGCAGCTCGCGCACGCCGATCAGAGGTTCGTCGCGGTGACTCTGCTCTACACGCCGTCGCGAAAGCCGCTCGACTTGATGTCGTAGCGCTGCATGAGCTTCTGGAACGCTGAACGCGACATTCCCGCCTGCTGGGCGCAATGCGTGACGTTGCCGTCGTGCCGCCGTAGGAGCGCGCTCACGTAGTTGATCTCGATCGCTGCGATCTTGCGCGCCTTCATCGCTTGAAAACTCTCAGTCGTCGTGTCGGCCACGGCGAAATCAGTGCCACCGCGTGTGATCTCGGCCGGTAAGTCATCGAGCATGAGGTCCGAGCCATGCGCCAAAGCACACGCGCGCTCGATCGCGTTGCGCAACTGACGCACATTGCCGGGCCAGCGATGCGCCGACAGTACCGTCATCGCTTCGCGCGAGCAGCCCAACACCCCGCCGGCACGGTCGGCGCTGAAGTCGGCAAGGAAGCGCTCGACCAACGGCTCGACGTCTTCGGGGCGATCGCGCAGCGGCGGCACTTCGATGCGCACCACATCGATGCGGTAGAACAGGTCGTGGCGGAAGTTGCCGGCCTCTACTTCTTTGTCGAGCAAGCGATTGGTCGCACACACCAGACGCACGTCGACTGCGCGGTAGGCATTGTCGCCAACCCGACGAATCTGGCGCTCTTGCAGCGCGCGCAGCATCTTGGGTTGGAAGCTGGCTGGCAGATCACCGACTTCGTCGAGGAACAGGGAACCGCCGTGCGCGACCTCGAACAGACCGAGCGTCGTCGCGGTGGCACCGCTGAACGCACCCTTCATGCGCCCGAACAGCTCGCTCTCGAACAGACTCTCCGGGATCGCCGCGCACTCCACAGGCACGAACGCACGCTCGCGCCGACGGCTGCACTCATGCAGGTGCTGCGCCAACACTTCTTTGCCGGTGCCACTCTCGCCCAGGATCAGCACCGAGGCATCGGTGCGCGCGGCGCGCTCGATCATCTCGACGGCTTTGCCATACAGCTCCGATCGGTACACCAGACGTGCCCGCGCGTTGCCGCCACGTCGGCGCTGGCGGCGCAACAACGCCTTGGTCACGCGCTCCATCAGATCGCGCTCACCAAACGGCTTCGTCACGTAGTCGAAGGCACCACGCTTGATCGCCGCCACCGCCGTCTCGATGTCGGGGTAACCGGTGATGAGCAGCACCTCGATGTTCGGGTCGCGCGACTTGACGGCGTCGAGTAGGCCGAGCCCCGACATGCGCGGCATGCGCAGGTCGGTGATCACCAAGTCAAAATGCGCACGGTCCAACTGCTCCAGGGCCGCGTCGCCCGAGTCGACGACAGTGGCGCGCAAGCCAGCCCGTTCCACGAAGAACGCGCACGACTCGGCCAGATCGCGTTCGTCGTCGACGATGAGTACTCGGGCTGGTTGAACTTCGCTCTTCACCCGCTGGCACTCCGCGCTCGCCGCGTCCCGACACGTGCTGCGCGCGCGTGATCGGCGCACACGCCGTACACGCGTAGGCTGTGCGACTCGATCGTGAAGCCGTGCTTCTTGGCGACTGCCTCTTGGCGACGTTCGAGCGCCGCATCGACGAACTCGATGATGGCGCCGCATACCGTGCACACCATGTGATCGTGATGCGCGTGACCGAGCGTGTGCTCGTAACGCTTGCCGCCGGGGCCAAGGTCAAGACCCTCGACGAAACCCGCGGTCTCCAGCATGCCCAACGTGCGGTACACGGTCGCGCGCGACACCGCGCGGTCTTCGTGGCGGCACAGGTCGAGCAGCTCTTCTGCCGAGAAATGCTCATGATTGCGCAACGCCACGCGCGCGATGAGCCGGCGCTGATTGGTCCAGCGCAGCCCGCGTTCGCGCATAGCGCGTTCGATGACATCGACCTCTCGCTCGACTGCGTCGCTCATCGCACCGTCCGATAGTGCTCGGCTAGACGTTGCACAGGCACGCCCAGATAGTAGCCGACGGTCAATCCCCAATTGCGCAGCGTTGTGCGCAACACGCCCCGGCGTTGCCAGCGACGGGCCGACACAAACAGACGCAGCGGACAGCGCGCAAAGCCGCCGTGCCGCCGCAGGCGCCGGCTGATACCCAAATCCTCGAACAGCGCCTGGGCCGGGTAGCCGCCGACGGCAAGGAACTGCGCTCGCCGCACCGCCAAGCCCAGGTCACCCAACATCCAGCGGGCGTAGCGAGCGCGGGCCAGGGCCGCCTGCTCGATGCACCGATAGCACGTACCGCGCGCGCGGATGCGCTGGCGGAAGTAGACGGCCACGCAGCCGGTGCGCGCCAACGCCGCCTCGATCGCGGCCGTTGGATCAGCGCGCAACCGCGCATCTGCATGCAAGAACAACAGAACGTCGCCGCTTGCGGCCGCGGCGCCCGAGTTCATCTGCGGCCCGCGTCCGCCCGGCGCGCGCACGACGCGCGCGAGGTGCTGCGCAATCTCGACGCTGCCGTCGGCACTTCCACCATCAGCGACGATCAGCTCCGCTTCGGGCATCAATCGCCGCAGACGTCGCAGGGTGCGCGGCAGCTCGCCTCGTTCATCGAGACACGGCACGATCACCGAGACGCGCGGTGTCGGCACGTTCAGGTCGCCGCGATGTCCTTGCGGTAGTGCATGCCCTGGAACTCGATCTTCTTGATCTCGGCGTAGGCCCGTGCGCGCGCGTCGGCAACCGTTGCACCGAGCGCCGTGACCGATACCACGCGACCGCCCGCCGTCACCATGTCACCACCGCGACGCACCGTGCCGGAATGGAACACCTGCACGTCGTCACCCACCGTCACGCGCGACAGGCCGTGAATCGGCAGGCCCTTCACGTAGTCACCCGGGTAGCCGCCACTCGCGGCCATCACGCACACCGCCGGCCGCACGTCCCAATCAGGCGCCTCCAAGGAGTCGAGGGTGCCGTCGAGGGTCTGCAGCAGATACGGGACCAAGTCCGAACGCAAACGCATCAGCAGTGGTTGTGTCTCGGGATCACCGAGCCGAGCGTTGAACTCGAGGACCCGCGGCCCTGCCTGCGTCAGCATCAGCCCCGCGTACAAGAAGCCGCGAAACGTGCGTCCCTCGAGGTTGAGCCCATGGATCGCCGGGATCAGCACCTGGTTCTCGATCTGTCGAAGCGAGCGCGTGCCGACGCTGGCCACGGGGCTGAACGCCCCCATGCCGCCAGTATTCGGCCCTTGATCACCGTCGTTCACCGCCTTGTGGTCACGCGCCGGCTCGAGCGGCACCACAGTGCGACCGTCGGTCAGCGCAATGAGCGACAGCTCCGGCCCGGCGAGCATCTCCTCGAGCACGATGGTGTCGCCCGCAGAACCGAACCGGTGTTGCTCCATCATCTCCCTGACGGCGCGGCGCGCGGTCGCATTGTCGTTGGCCTTGACCACACCCTTGCCGGCCGCCAAGCCGGAGGCCTTGACCACGATGGGGCCATCCGTGCGATTCTCCAAGAAGCCCATCGCCATCGCCGGATCAGTGAAGGTCCAAAACGCCGGCGACGGAATGCGGTGACGGCGGCAGATGTCGCGCGCGAAGGCCTTGCTGCCCTCGATCTCAGCCGCCTTGCGCGTCGGCCCGAATGCGCGCACCTTGACCTCGGCCAGCGCATCGACCAGCCCGGCGCACAGCGGTTCCTCTGGCCCCACGACAACCAAGTCGATCCGTTGATCGCGCGCAAATGCGCGTAGCCCCTCGATGTTGTTGGCAGCGATGTCGACACACTCGACACCGGACGCCGCGATACCCCCATTGCCGGGAGCGCAGAACACCCGCTTCACCAAGGGTGATTTGGCGATCTTCCAGCACAGCGCGTGTTCGCGGCCGCCGCCGCCGACGACCAGGACGTTCATACAGCGATGCAGGATCAGGGGGCCCAGGCAACGAATCAAGGCGCCGACGAGCGCCCGGCGGAATCAGTCGGCGATCACCCACCCGCGAACCACCTCGCGCCGCTGGCCCCGAGTCGATGGCCCCGAATCGCTGGCCCGGAAATAAACCGAGCCGCGGTCGCCCATGCTGCGCCCGCGGCTCGACCCGGCACAGGCCGGTTCACACCTCACTTCTCTCTCGTCCAGCCCACCACGGCAGCGCGATGAACCAGACGCATGCATCTTAGCAAACCTCGGACCGACACACGCGATCTGAATTTCGCTCATCCGACAAAGATCTTAAGTCTATTCTGGAAAGGAGTTAACGTCCTGCTCTGTAAGCAAGATTCGGGCCCGTGCCCGACACAATGCCGACTCAGTGTCGGGTTTTGCGCCCATCCGACGAAGATCTGTCAGCCACAGAGACCGTGTCCGATCACCTCCGAGTCATCACCTACAACCTGCACAAAGGCATCGGCCGCCGCGGCCGCAGCTCGCTGTTGGCAGCGGTGGACGCGTTGCGGCAGCGCCAGCCTGACGTGTTGGCTTGTCAGGAGGTGTTCCATCCGCCAGCGGGTCAGCTCGGGCAGAGCGAGGTCATCCGCCGCCAGCTTGGCCTCGGGCATGTGTTCGCGCCGAACGCCTTCTATCGCCGCGGTTGCCATGGCAACGCCACGTTCACCGCGTTCACGATCGCGACGCACAAGAACATCGATGTCACCGAGTCGTACTTCGAGCGTCGTGGCATCCTGCGCACGCGCTTGCGACTGCCGCATGGCGAGATCGAGTTGCTGAACGTGCACTTCAGCCTGACGAAAGCCCAGCGGCGACGTCAGTGGGCCAAGCTGTTCAGCGCGTTCCAACACGACGCGGACGTGCCGGTGGTGGCATGCGGCGACTTCAACGACTGGAGCGGCGATCTCGACCGTCTGGCCGGCGACACCCGCTTCTTGCACAACGCGCTATGGCATCTACCCAAGGACGCACGTTCCACGTTCCCAAGCCGTCGCCCCATGCTGGCACTCGACCGAATCTACTTCCGCGGCCTTCGCCTGCTGACGGTCGAAGTCCTGCGCGGCACGCCGTGGCTAGAGCTGTCTGATCATCTGCCCGTCGAGGCGACCTTCGCGACCTGAACACCCGCGGCCATGCTCATCGCGGCGGAGCCGCAACCAACGAGACTTGAAGGCAGCGGCATGACGGCTCCGCCGCGAGCCATAAGTCGTAAGATGTAAGCCGTAAGTCCAGATGACGGCACGAGCACGTGGCTGCACGCCACGATCTGCTGCTTACGTCTTACGGCTTATGTCTTACGGCTTTCCTGACCCTGACCGGTCGACTCCATCACCGCTCGCCACAGCGCGCCATTGGGGTTGACCTGCTTGCGCTTCTCGACGGCGCGCGCGATCGGCACGAGCGTGAAGCGTTGATTCCAGTAGCCGACCACGAGATCGGTGCGACCGCTCATGCCAGCATGCACGGCTTGCTGCGACAAGCGCAGACAGTACTCGGCGTCGACCGCGGTCGGCGGCAGGCTGCGGATGACGTAGTTCGGATCGAAGTAGCGGATGTTGATCGGCCAGTCCCTGGCCGCGAAATGCTTGGCGATCGCGTCGCGCAGATGCTGGCCAACATCGACGAGCCGGATGTTGCCAGACGCGTCGTACGTCGCGACCGACTCGCCTTGCAGTTGATCCTGCATGGCGCCCTCGGCAACCACGACCACCGCGTGCCGGCGCGCGCGCAAACGCAGTTCGAGCGCGCGCAGCAGGCCGTGCTCGCCGGCCAAGCGCACGGACACTTCGGGGATGAGGCAGAAGTTGACGTCGTTGCTCGACAGGCTGGCGTGCGCCGCAATGAACCCGGAGTGGCGCCCCATCAGACGCACCAGACCGATGCCATCCAGCGCACCCTTGGCTTCGCAGTGTGCCGCGGTGATCACGCGCCGCGCCTCGTCGACCGCGGTGGCAAAGCCGAAGCTGCGCTCGATCCACGACAGGTCGTTGTCGATGGTCTTGGGCACGCCGACCACGGCGATCTGCAACCCGCGCCGCCGAACCTCCTCGACGATCGCCGACGCACCCCGCAGCGTGCCGTCGCCGCCGACCGCGAACAGGATTGCGATGCGCTCCCGTACCAGCGTGTCCACCATCGCGTCGATCGTTTGCGGGCCACGCGACGTGCCCAACACCGAGCCGCCTTGCTCGTGAATGCCCTGCACGCGGTCGGGATCCAAGTCGACAGGCGGCTCGGGCGGCGTGGCGGCCAAGCCGGCGAATCCGTAACGGAAGCCGCGGATCCGACGCACGCCGTAGCCATGCCACAGCGTCAGAACGATGCTGCGGATCACGCTGTTGAGACCAGGGCACAGGCCGCCACAGGTGACGATGCCGCAGGCGATGGCTGGCCCGTCGAAGAACACCTGCAGGCGCGGGCCCGCGCGCTCGAGCGTGGGGACTCCGGCTCGACCTGGCCCGTCGGCCAGCGCGCGGTCGAGATCGACCACATCGGAGACCGCGACCACACGCGCGTCCTCGGCGATGAAGTAGTCGCGCGAGAACCGCGTCGCAAAGGGTGACAGCACGTTGGGTGCACCCAAGCGGGCGATCGTGAAGGAGTCAGAGGCAGCCGCCATCGCGTGGCTCTACGATGCAGTCGCAGCGCCCTGGTTGAAAGAGCCGAGCCGCCGCAGACTTTCTTCAACCCATGTCGACGTCGCACCCCGCGGGCACGCAACAGTCACCTCCTGCCTCAGCCGCTGTCCGAGCGCTCGCCGCCGCCGGCGACACCGAATCGGCGGGCGACGTGTCAGCCCTCGATGGGGCAGCGGCCGGCGCGCAGCTGCGTCTGGCTCGCACGCGCAAGGGGCTCGTCGAGCGCTTGATCTACGGCCCCACGCCGGCGCCAGCGGAGTTGGAGTCAGGCGCGCAGATCGGCCGGGGAGGCGAGGCCGAGGATCCGGTGGTGCGCGCCGCGCTCGAGTGTCTCACGCATGGCAAGGCGTTCACCGCCGATCAGAAACTGTCCACCGAGCTGCGCACCGCCGTCGCCGCCGCGAAGGGCTACGGGTTCACTGTGCCCGTCGAGTTTGGTGGTCGGGGCAAGGGCTACGGCGACCTCGCGCTCGTTGAAGAAGGTCTCGCCGCCCACGGTCTGGGCGCGCTCGCAGTCGAGATCTCTGGCGAGCTGACCATCGGCGCGGGCTCGCTGCTGGCCTATGGCACGCAGGCGCAACGTCGCACGTTCTTACCGATGATCGCACAGGGGCGCTTGATTGCGTTCGCACTCACCGAGGTGCGCATAGGCGTCAACGCCAAGAAGGTGCGCGCGTACGTCGAGCCCGACCCAGCCGGCCAGGGCCATCGCTTGTTCGCCACCGGCGATCGCAACAAGCTGTGGATCACCAACGCCACGCACGGCGGGCTGGCCGGCGTGGTCGCGCGCATCGGCAAGGACGGCAAGGCTGTCGGCCTGTTCGTCGTGGAGCTGCCGGACCGCGACGTAGCAGCGGGAGACGGCGCCGACTACACGTTCACGCTCACCCCGTCGGGCGCCGACGCCTTCCAGCCCAACTTCAACGCCCGCATCGCGTTCGACAACTTCCCCATCCCGCAGCGCAATCGCATCGAAGCTGACGGCGTCGAGGTGCTGTTCTACTGCCTGCGGATGGGCCGTTGCATGCTGGCCGCGATGTCGGCGGGCTACCAGCGCATGTTCGCCGCCGATACCGCCAACTACGCGCGCCAACGCGATGGCGTCGGCGGGCCGGTGATCAAGCACGAGCTGCCACGCCTGAGTTTGGCGCGCATGCTCGGTGGCGCGTTGCAGGCGCGCGCGCTGTCGCATCTCTCCTTGCAGCAAGACGCCGACGGCGTCGATCTCGCCGGATTGCGCGACCTCACCAAATCGGCTGCATCGGCGACCGCGATGGAATCGCTGCTCGCGTGCGAGCGCGTGCTCGGCGGCCGCAGCTTCGACAAGAACGCGCGCGTCAACGCCGCGCGCGCCAACGTGCACGTGTTCGGCGTCGTCGAAGGCGAAGACGACCTCATCCTCATGGGCATGGTGCGGGACGTGACGTCGACCTTCACCGACCGATACCTCGCCGGCTTGCTCGGCGTGATCCAAGCCATCAACCTGGGCGAGGACGGCAAGCCGCTGCCCAAGGATCAACTGATCCTGCGCATCGACGCCAAGACGCTGCGGCGCTACCCAACCCGCTGCCTGCGCGCCACCTTCAACCTGCTCGGTCAAGGCGGCTTCTGGCGTCTCGCCGGCTGGATCGCCGGCAACGCCGCGCTCGATGTCGCTCGTCTGCCGCTGCGCCTCATCCCCACCGCCCTCCTGCCCCGCTACCGCTCGCTGCCGCGCGAGCTGCGCGGCCTGGCGCGCTATGCCGAGCGCGAGCTACGCGCCTCGCGCTGGATCTATCTCGGAGTCAATCTGTGGTTCCAGCTCGAACTGACGCGCGCCCAGATCCCGTTGCAGCGCTTCGGCAAACGCCTCGAACACCTCACCTCGATGGTCGCCCTCTGCTTCCACGCCAGCCAGCAGGACGCCACGCAGCAACGCGTCGCCGCGCTGCAATGCACCCTGCTGCGCGAGAAGGTGAAGGGCATCCGTCTGCTCTCCGGCCTTCTGGCCCTCGAACAGACCCGCCGCCTCGTCGACGCCGTTGGCCGCGACCTCGAAGCCAACGCGAGCAGCCTCGTCACCGACATCCCGCCCGAACCCTTCGCGCACCCGTGGGAACCCGACGCGGGGCGTCGGCTGAAGTGACCCGGACGACCATCCCCCGAACGCGGCCGTTCATGCGACGCGTGATCGCGGTTGGTCTTGGCTTGTTGATCGCAGCGGCCCTCGTCGAAGTCGGGCTGCAGATCGCAGCGTATGTGACCTGGCAACGGCAAACGCCGCAGACGCGCCCAACTGGATCTCTCCTGCTTTGCATCGGTGATTCGCTGACGTTTGGGCTCGGTGCGACCGACCCCGCCCACGCGTACCCGGCGCGTCTACAGCAACAACTCGCGGAGCGTGGTTCGAATTGGTCGGTGTTGCACGCCGCGCTTCCTGGACAGAGTTCCGCCGACGTGCTGCGCCGCTTGCCCGAGCAACTGCGGTCGCTCCACCCCGACGCCGTCTGTGTGCTGGTCGGCTGGAACGACGGTTGGGCACGCCCGGCCCGGCTCGATCCGGTGGCACTGGGCAACAGTGGGTTTCCGCTGCGTTGGCGCACGGGTCGACTCCTCGCACTCATGACGGCGCAGCCAGACGACACGATAGCAAGCCAGGCCAGCGTGCCGTTCCTCGGTGCGTGGCACGTCGGCGAGCAGGAGTTCGTGTTCTCGGCCGATGGCAACGTTCAGTTCGGCGGGCAACCTGCCACGTGGGTCGTGCAGGGAGACACCATCAGAATCACGCCGAAGGGCGGCAGTGAGTTCTGGATCTGATGGCGCCTGGCGGACAACGCCTTCGAGTTCGCGTTGTCCGGTTGGCACCGGTTCGCGCGCGCTCGACGAGGCAGCTTCGGGGGGCAGTCGGGCATCGAGCAAGCGGCCGAACTGATCGAGCGCGGTGAGCTCGATGCCGCCCTCGCCTTGCTGCAGCCCGAGTTCGATGGACCTCGCGCAGTGGCGGCGCGGGCGCAGATCTCAGGCGCGCTGCTCAACGCCGGCCGTTTAGCGGATGCCCGTATCCATGTGGATCCTCTGCGAGCTGTGTGGGATCTCGAGGCCGACCCGCAGGCAGGGCAGGCTCTGGCGAAGTTTCTCGCGCGAACGGGCGAGCGCGACGCGGCCACCGCGATAGCCCGAGCGGTTCTACGCTCGCACCCCCAACACGTCGACTGTTGGCGCGTGTTGGTCGATGCGTGCCCCGCGGAGCAGCGCGCGGCGCTGGCAGGCGAGCTGGCGAACGCCGCCGACGCACTGGTCTCGCCCTGGCAGCGAGCCAAGATCGTGTGCGAGCAGGCGATCGCGCTAGCAGGCGCCGACCCCGACGCATCGATCGCAGCCCTCGCTCGAGCGCGCGCGCTCGGCCTCGGGCCCGACGAGACGATTGCGGCGATGTCGCGCGCCGTGGCACATGGTGCCGACCGGGCCGGGTTGTTGAATGGTGTGGCGCGGGCGGCGCTCACCGACACGGAGCGTTCCGCGCTTGCGCGCGACGTGCGGCGGGCGACGGTAGACGACGCTGGCATGCTCGCCGTCCTCGAACAGCACATGGGCACGATCGTGGACCTGTGTCGCGCGACCGGCGCGCGGGTGTTCCTGCTCGGCTACCCGTTCGCAATGCCGAAGCACGAGGAGCTAGTCCAACGCCTCGCCACTGCGCGCGGCATTCCCTTCGTGTCGATGGTGGGCCCCTTCGCAACGCGTCTCGCCACCGAGCCGCACAGTGCTTGGTTCGTCGATCCGATCCACTGCACGGACCGCGGCTACGAGCTGATGGCGCGCCTCCTAGCCGAACGTCTTGTCAGCGAACTGCGGTGATCGTTTGTTTGTCCGGTTCATCGGAGGGCCGTGCCCACACGCGATTCGGGCCCGAGCGCGCCGCGGAAACCTCGATGCGGTTGACCGGACCGCAGCGCGTCTAGTCACCCTCCTAGCGGATGGCGCGCGCATGCGGTTTTTGTTAGACTCCGGGTGTCGTTGGGTGGAAGCCCCAGGGCCCCGTCAGGACGCCTTGAAGTTGTGATCGCCAGCGGAGGTACGGATTCTTCTGGCTTTGGGAGAGGCTGTGGCTCTGATGGCCGGGCATGGCCGACATGTCGGTGGACCTGCGGCGGGTCATTGTGCGCCCGA
>JANPER010000038.1:0-48282 GCA_031423015.1 Planctomycetota bacterium
CCGCCGCGGAACGTAATCCCGGGGGGCGCACCGCCGGGCGCTTTCGCCACCACCGGCCCCCCGGTGTTGGGTTTGGTGGCGAGCGCCGCCTGCCAGTTCGTGCCGATCACCGGCAAGGTCGTGCACGAGTAGGCGCGCGGGTTGACGTTCATACCGTTGCGCACCGTGCAGTCCGCGGTGACATCGTTGATCGCGAGCGTGTCGACGTTGAAGTCAGCAACGAAATCGATCTGCAGCTCATCGAACACGATGTTGGTGAACCCGAAGTAGTTGTTGGGCAGGTTCTGGTTCCACACCAGGCTGAACGAGTCGACCACGCTGCCACCGCGCAGGGCACGAAACACCGACGCCTGCGTCATGCTGGTCTGGTGGTAGACGAAGCTCAGGTTTCGAATCGGCGTGTTGAACGCGATGCTCAGCGTGTCAGGGGCGCCGCTGAAGTCGTTGGTCAGGAAGCCGCCGACCAGGTTGTTCGAGGTTCCGGTCGTGAAGTAGCTCGCGTGCCGCACCGTGATCCCCGGGATCTGCGTGGTGATCGGCGTGAAGTTCACAAAGAGGTTGGCGCCGAAGTCGATCACTCGGTCTGGGCTGGGGAGACCCGAAGACTGAGCGATGATCGGTTGCGCGACCAGCGGCGCGGACAGGGTGACGAGAGTGGCAAGCAGACGAAGTGAGCGCACGGAAGGCATCTCCTGGCGACGGAGGGAGGAGGGCAAAGGCGGGGCAATCATGCCCCGGGCGCGGTGGCAACGTGAGACATTGGGGACTCCACGAGTTCAGCCGGCGTGCTCACGCCGTTGAACCCGTGCGGCACGATCGTGCCGCTCCCCCGAACACCGCGTTACGCTCACCGCGTGCGGTCGGTGCCACCGGCCCGCGGTCGCGCCTCGCACCCATTCCCCGCCAACCGGCCGAGTCGCCCCCTGCAACCATTCGCCGTCGCTCGCCGCGCGCCCGAGTCGCTCGAGATCGCGGACCTCACCGCGCCGGCTTGGGACGATGCTGCACCCATCGCGCTCACTCACACGTACGCCGGTCAGCCAGCACCCACGCATCGTCACGCCGAGGCGCGTCTGCTGTGGAACCACCAAGGTCTGTTCACGCGTTTTGTCTGCGCGCAGGGTGAGCCGCTCGTCGTACGCGACAAGCCTGATCGAACGCGCAAGGTCATGGGCCTGTGGGACTACGACGTCTGCGAGCTGTTTGTGGCGCCCGACCCCAGCACGCCGACGCACTACTTCGAATTCGAGGTCGCGCCGACGGGTGAGTGGCTCGATGTCGAGTTGCACTGGTACCCCGATCGGCGCCACTCGAACTGGGCGTACTGCTCCGGGATGCGCACCGCGACCCGCGTGGAACCCGAGCAACTGACTCTCGCGATGGCGATCCCGTGGACAGCCTTCGGCCGCGAACCGCGCCCCGATGCTGCCTGGCTCTGCAACCTGTTCCGCTGTGTCGGCGACGCGGGCGCGTCACGCGGCTACCTCGCGTGGCAACCCACGCACACCGCGGAGCCGGCGTTCCACGTGCCGCAGGCGTTCGCGTCGTTGCGGTTTCAGAGTTGAACTGACCGAGCGGCTGCCTCGCGCACTCAGTACGTCCAGCGCACGAACAGCCCGGCCCAGTAGTTGTCTTCTGGAATCCCGATCTGGCCGAACCACTGATCCAGCTCGCTGTCCACGATCGTGCTCGCGTCGGCGTGTGCGCCGATCACGGTCTTGGCGTCGAAGGCGTAGGTCACAGTCAACGTGCCGTGCAGGTCCGCGAAGCCTGCCTCGCGAATGCCGTAACTCCATTCCGAAGCCCCGGTGCCGGAGTAGCCCAGCGATCCGCGCACCGTGCACGTGAGCTTCTCCGACAGCTCGAAGTCCTCACTCACCCCCAGCACACCGTAGAAACTCTCGGCCTGATCGAAGTCGTAGCGCAGCTGCACCTCGGGGCGCGCGCCGAGCAGCTCCGTGCTGGCGTGCACGAACAACTCCGACGTCGAGCTGCGCGGGCCGTTGGGAAAGGTCTGGCCGAACGGCAGGTTGTAGTTGTGCAGCCCGGCGGCGACGCTCACGTGCTCGAAGGTGCGCGCCCAGGTACCCACGTAGTCGATCTGGCTGAAGCGCCCGGCGTGCCCGTCGGGAAACCACGCGCGGCCAGCGTTGTCCTGCAGGTCCATGTTGCCGAACGTGCCCAGGGTCAACGAACCACCGTCCTTGGTCGGCAAGGTCACGTCGAGCTGACCCTGCAGCGCGCCGGTGCGGTGCTGCGGCATGCCGCGGTGCACGTACTTGTCGAGCACCTCGGCGCCAAGGGTCGCCGACGGGCGCGCGTCTTCGGTGAAGATCGCACAGGATCCCAGGAGAGCGAGGAACGGAGCGGTGAGCGATGCCTTCACACGCAGGAGCGTAGCTACGATCTCGCAGACAAACACGGCTTCGATTCGGGACGATACGTTTTCGCTACGCGGCCGCGCGCGAGCACGACTTACTTCTTCTCAATGGCCCCGGGCGGCGCAGCCCCTTGTGGTCCCGCCGTTCCTACCGCAGTCGGCTCCGTGCCGGCCACGGTCATCTCGTCGACCACCGTGACGGCCATCTGCCGGCCGAGCTGTGAGTTGTGCACCATGTGCGTGGTGGAGAAGAAGCCGTTCTCATGCACGTACCATTCGACCCCGTCGGCGAAGACGCGCGTTCCGACCACTGGACTGTAGGGTTTGCCCGGGGGCCACTGCATAGCGGGTGGGTCCATGCACCCGTTCAGGGCCGGGAGGTACTCGTGGTTCGGCAGCTTGACCATGGCCCGACGCTGCATGTCGGTGGGACTGGTCATCGGTCGTGCCACCAGGGGCTTGGGTGACGTTGGCTCGACGTTGTTTGGCTCGACCCTGTTTAGGCTGCTGGCCGGGCTCGGCGCGGGCGCATCTGTACCGACCGAAGGCGGACCGCTTGGCGCGGAGAGCCACCACGCGGTCGCCGCGGCGACTACGACAAGAACGGAAAGGAGGGCGACTCGAGTGTTCATCGAAACTGCGGCGCGGCGCAAAGGAGGGGAGTGCACGAAAGACGCGACTAGACTACCGTCGGGAACCAAGATGGTCATCCCGGCCGTCTCACCACTACGGAAGCCCCGACTCCCCGGATCGCTTCCATCTGCCGTTCAACCCAGGAGTCACCATGCGATTTGCTCTCGTCGCCCTTGCCCTCGTCGGCACAGCGGCCGCTCAGATGAACTGCTTCCAGATCGTCCCGCACAAGAAAGACGCCTTGAGTCCGAACGATGTCGCCAACATCGTCACTCGTTGTACCCTCGCCCCTGGCAACGACATGTGCCAAGAGATCCCCGGCGATTTCTTCGGCTGCGTCGGTGCCGCAGCCAACGGCCAAGGCAACTTCGCCCATGGCCATTGCATCCGCCTCGACGACTTCAACGGCTCCACCCCTGACGGCTACGAGATCGTCATCCGTCCCGCGCGCGCGGCGCCCCTGCTTGGTCCCGACTGCCTCCCGGCCAGCGAGATCTGCCGAGTCGGCCCGTTCCCGGTCCCGTTGGGCGCCGCGGTCCGCGTCTCGCACTGCCTGACGGTGGCCTGGGCTGCTCCTTGCCGCATCCCAGACTGCGTTACATTCTACATCGGCTGGAACCCGTTGACCCCGACGGTCAACCCGCCCGTGGACAGCCTGTGGCTCCTGGGGACGAGCTTCCGACAGAACGCCGCCGTTGGTGCCGACCCCAACCGGAAGGATCCGGCCTGTGATTGCTCGCGCACTCTGGCGTACTGCTGCACGGCTGGTGTGGTGGGCGCGACCTCGCACCGGACCCTGTGGCTTGGCATCCTCGTCGAGTGCCCAACCCTCAACATGGGCGGCAAGGATCCGACGCTGCCGGCAACTCACATCCTCAACCTCGGTACGCGCGGCGGCGTCAGCTATGGCGCTGGCGGCATGTGGATGTGCTGCCGACAGGGTCCACCCCGTCAAGAGTACGGCATCCACGCTCAGTTGGTGCACGCGCCCCACGCCAATGGCGTCGGCGTCATGTTCTTGGGTGTCAAACAGTGCCCCGGCCTGTTCATTGGGTTCGCCGCCGGCCGGCTCTGTCTGACCCCCCCCTCGCTGATTCAGCTCTGCTTCATGGGCCTCGACGCCAACGGCTGCGGCAACTGCGCCATCGTGCCGCCGAACGCCGGTGTTTGCTTCCTCGGCCTGGGCCTCGACTTCCAAGGCGCCACCGTCGGTGCCACCGGCATCCACCTCAGCAACGAGGCGTCGGTGCTGTTCTGCAGAACGTGATGCGCAGCTTCAGCCGCGGCAAGTCCTGAGCGCCGCGGCGGAGCAGTCTTGGCGCCGCGGCGTTCCTCGGCGCCAAGATCACGTGCGGCGCGGCGCCAACTTCGGCGGCCGCACGCTGCCCACTGTCACCCGCCGCCCTTGCCGGCCTTCATCTTGGTGAGCTGGTCCTCGAGCTGACCGAGATAACGCTGCAAGCGCTGGTCACCGGCCTTGGCTTTCTTGAGGTGCGCGAGCAGCTCCTCGAACAAGGCGACGTCATTCTTGTGCGTGGCGAAGGCGAACATGTACTGCCAGTACGACGTCTCGGTCGTGGTGGCAGGGATGCGCTGCTCCCGGAACATGGCGACGAACTTCTCGCCCCCGACGTGCTGTTGGTCGCGCGGCGTGCCGCGCAGGATCTCGGTGAACTGCAAGTTCACCAGTTGCTGCGCCACCGCCGTTTCCTCATTGTCGGCAATCGTCACTCCTTGGCGGCGCTTCACCATCTCCGCGAACGGCCGATTGCCCATTGCCAGCTCCATGCGGAACAACTCGAGCTGCTTGCCGGCGTCAGCCTTGCCGGCTGCGACTGCGGCGCGCAACGCCGTCCACGCCTGCAGACCTTGCCAGGCCGTCTCCAGCTCGGCCACTGGGGTGACGTGCCCCACTTGCTTGAGCAGGCCGCCTTCGGCGTCGAGGTAGCTCACGGTCGGGAAGCCGTTGCCGCCCTTCTCGTGCAGAAGCGTCGGGTAGGGCTCGTCGTCGACCCGCGACGTGTTGTGCAAGAACAACACGACCTTCGTCGCCCACGTCGCAAACTCGCTGGTGGAGAGCACACGGCTCTCCAACTCGTCACACGGGCCTCAATGCGCGTAGCTGCGGGTGAAGTCGACCAGGATCAGCTTGCCGTCCCTCTTGGCGTCGGCGCGGACTTGGTCGTAGTCGGTGTGCCACGCAGCTTGTTTGAACACCGGCTTCGCCAACTTCGCGGCGCGTAGCTTCTTCAGCTCGTCTTGGACCGGCGGCTGTGCTGGCGTGGTCGGCGCGGTCAGCTTGGTCGCGGGCACGCTCGGCTTTGGATCCTGCTGGGCAGTGCCGGTGCCGGCGAGCATGGCAACGGCGAGCAGAGTGGGAGCAACGAGAAGGGAGATACGCGGCATAGAGGTCCTCGGGATTGAGGAGCGCAGTCTACGGGCTCGACGGACGGCTGCGATGGCGGTGCTGCTTCCTTCGTACCACCCGTCACGCCATCCTTGGCCCGCGACAGGGTCAGCTCACTTCGAGCCCAGCACGTGGAACAGGAGCGGGGGCGAAGTGATCGGCGTCGGCGTCAACAGAACTGGCGTCGCCGGGGCGCCCAGCGGGGCCCACTCGACCTTGGCGTTCGTGGTCGGCACCGTCGTGGAGCCCGTGCCGATCGACCACACGACGCCCGTCGGCGGGCCACAGTTGAAGTGGATGCTGCCGTCGGTCACCGACTGGCCGGTCGCGTTGCTCAACGAGCGCTGCGTCACCGCGCCGCCCGTGGCGGCCATGGTCATGACGTCCTCGCTCCGCGTCGACACGGTGTTCACGCGCTCGGCCCATGCGAGGTGCGTGCCATCGTCGGAGATCGCCAGGCTTTCGATCTGGCGGATGGCGGTCGTGGCACCCTGTACCAGATTGCTCGACAGCATTGTGGCGACGCCGCCGTTCTCGATGTCGAACCCGAACACGTTGCTGTCCTCGAACACGCCGCCGACCCCGGTTTCACGGCGCGCCGTGAAGTAGGCGAAGTCGCCCACCGGGGCCCGGCGAAGCTGGTACTCGAGGGCGAACCAGGGGTCGACCGTGGTGTTGAACGAACCCGTTCGGAGCGCTGGCAGCGTGCCGAGGTCGAACTCGTTGCCGGTGATGTCCTTCAACGCGCCCGTGGTCGCGTTCAGCGCGACGATGTCGTTGCGCGTGCTCGCCGCATTCGAACGGACGAAGTACCACCAGTTCTTGTTCAGCGACCAGAACTGACCGCGCGTGACGTAGTCATTCGCCGTCGTGCGCCGCGTGGTCGTCGCGGTGCCTGTGTCGTAGCTGTACAGATCCTGCGCGATGCTGTTCGCGCCGGCGAAGAACGTCACCGTGCTGTTGTTGAGGAAGTTGACCTCTGAGTAGAACGCCGCGCCGGCGACCGTGATCAGCGCCGGGTTCGCCGTGCCATTGGCCACGTACAGGCCCGGGAAGGTGGCGATCACGCTCGGATGCCCGGCCAAGAAAGCGATCCGATTGTTGTCTGGCGAGACCGCCGCCTTGATGCCCACCGACGAGTTGTTCGTGCCGCTTGGCGTAATCGCGCTGTAGCCAAACTCGGCCAGAGCCGTCTGCACCGCGAACTGCGTGTGGTTGGTGACCAGCGGCACGCCGGCGTTGTTGACCAGCTTGTAGACCTCCATCTCTTGGCGGCTCACGGTCGCGTGGCTACCGGTGGCAAAGTAAGCGGTCGAGCCGTCGCGCGAAACGCGGTGGCTGAAGGTGAAGACCCACCTGGCCGGCAGGTTGCTCGCCGTCGTGTTCGGCAGGCTGATCGACTGCATCGGGGTCGGCGCGGTGGCCGAGGTGTAGTACCAACCACCGCTGCCGGTGCCGATGATGAAGTCGCTGGTGAAGTAGAACGAGCCGTCGAAATAGTCGGTCGACGGCGCCGTCGTCGCGGTGATGTCCACCGTCTGCGAGCCGTCGGTGCGGAACGCCAGCACGCGGTCTGGCACCGAGGTGCCCACCGTGTCGTTGACGATCACCACCCCCCATTGGCCGTCCGACGAAAACGCCGGGTACGGCATCAGGACGCTGGCCGGGATCGATGTGCTGCTGGTGTCGAGCACCGTCGTGCCGGCGATGATCGACGACGCCAGCGTCGTCCGGTTGAACGACATGATGCTGAACCGCTTGGGGTTCGCGGTGTGGCGGATGATCGCAACGTCGTAGCCGTTCGGCATCGACACCACCTGATGCGCGCCATTGATCAGCCGGCGCGCCACGCGACGGCCGCTCAGCGAGTCGATGTCCGAGTTGTGCGGGGTGGCCGAGAACGTGCCCGCGTAGCCCTCGACGAAGCCTTCCTGGCCGCGGTGCCGGATGACTTGGGTGGAGAAGGCCAGGAAGCCACGGCTCACCGGCGCGCCGATGCTCGCCGGCGTGATGTCTTGGATGTCGTTGCCGCCGGTCGTGGTCGACGCGGCAGGCGAGGCGAAGATCGCCACGTCGCAGACGTTCGGCACGACCTTGGGGGTCAGATCATTGTCCGCCAAGTGAATGCGCAGGCTCGGCGAGAAGCCGACGTCGATCGACTGCACGTCGAGCATCGCGCCGATCAGCTCCAGGTTGTTGGGGATCGGCAACCCCAGCGAGGTCGTGCCCGTCGGCGAGAGAAAGCCGCTGGTCAGCGTGAAGTACCCAGCGATGTCGACGCGCAGCAGGCCCACCACGAACGGCAGGCCGAGGTTGATCGCCGCGGCCGTGGGCGCTGAGGCGAACTGCTCGTGGTAGTTGCCGCCAGCCGCGGACGGGTGGATCACGTCGTACGTGTAGGTCGTGCCGAGGGCGGCTGGCGCGGTCTGCACCATGGTGCGACCGCTCTGCGCGACGCTTGCGCCGGTCAGCGCGAGAAGGAAGGCCGAGAGGCTGAGGAGACGAGGGATCATGGAGGTCGGCACACTGTAGCTATCCAGCGAAGTCCGAGAGGAACCGCCGACGCTGCGTCTGGCCACGCAAAGGCCACGCAAGGGTGGAAGCGTTCGGCTACGTTGGCACGGCGCTGCTGAGCAGAGTCTTGCGGTGCGCCGCGAACCAACGGGCGGACCCGAGAGCGTGAGCAAGAATCGACCGGCCTACTGACTAACGCCCCGCGCCACCCGCCGGCACATCGGCCAGCTCTTTGCGCGGCAGCTTCTCATCGCGCTGCGCGGTGTGCCACGCGAACGTGGCCATGATCGTCGCTGCCTGCTTCAGGTCGTCGCCGATCGCGTGATCCCAGTTGTCCATGTTGGAGTGGTGCGTGCGCGGGCTGTAGGACACCGGATCCTGGATGAACTGAAAGCCGGGAAGCCCCACCGCATCGAACGAGAGATGGTCGGTACCACCGGTGTCGCTCAGGGTGAGCGTGTGCGCGTCGAGGTCGTGAAAGGGCTGCAGCCAGGCGCGGAAGATCGGCGCCGCTGCCTCGTTGCCCTGCAAATACACGCCGCGCACGCGGCCGGTGCCGTTGTCGAGGTTGAAGTAGCCCGCGAGCAGCGCGTGCGCCGACTTGACGTCGCGCACCGGCTTGCCGCGCTCGGCGGCGGCGAAGTGATCGCGCACGTAGGCGCGCGAACCCAGCAAGCCCTGCTCCTCGCCGCTCCACAGCGCGCAGCGGATCGTGCGGCGCGGCCCGTGCCCTAGTTCCTTGGCCAGAACCGTGAGCAGGCGCATCGCTTCCATCACCACCGCGGAACCGCAGCCGTTGTCGGTGGCGCCCGTGCCGGTGTGCCAAGAGTCGAAGTGCGCGCCGAGCATGACGACTTCACGGCCGATGACCGGATCGCTGCCAGGCAGATCAGCGAGCACGTTGTGCTCCATGCGATCCTCGGCGGAGAACGTCGCGCGAAGCTCCAGCGCCACGCGCACCGGCACCTTCTTCGCCAGCAGCCGGCACATGCGGTTGTAGTGCTCGACGGCGATCGTGAGCTGCGGGATCACCGCCGGCGTCGTTGCCGACGCGGTGCGCACGCGCTCGCCTTCGCTCGCCGTTGATGCACCGCCGACGAAAACCGTGCCGTAGTCGCCCTTGCTGCCGCGGTCGACGATCGCCAGCGGCTTCTTGCCGGCCACGATCTGCAAGATCTGGTCGCGGCGTTGCACCTCGCGGCGAAAGTCGGTCACCGGGCGTGCCTGGCCGGGGAGCGACGCGGGCACGGCAACGTGGTCGGCGAGCCCCAAGAGTTCGGTGGCATCCAGCCGATGCGCGTTGGCGGCAAACGGTTCGCTCACCGTGCGCGTCGAGTCCAAGAGCACGACCTTGCCCGTGAGGTCCATCGCCTCGAGCGCGTCGGCGCTGAGGTCGGCGACGTGCACCACCTCCGCCTCGACGCGACCCGGCAAACTCGGCGACCACGCCTTGGCGTAGGCGATGACCGGCCATGGGTTCTCGCCGACCACGTGCATCGCTACGTGCTCGAGCGACCAGCCACGGCCGAAGGGCCCCCAAGCTTCCTTGCGCGCGTCGGCTAGACCAAAGCCCGCGAACGTCTTCACGGCCCAGTCCTGCGCGCGCGTCAGGTTGGGCGAGCCGGTCAGGCGCGGGCCATACACGTCGCACATCCAGCTCAGGTGCTCCATCACCTGGCTGTGTTGCAAGCCCTGCTCACGCAGGATGGCGACCGCCTTCTGGTCGACCGGCTCGACCTTGGTGCCAACCGCCTCGGCTTCCTGCGCGCGGGGAGCGGCGGCCAACGCGAGCAGCGCGGCCGCCAAGAAGGAACGAGGTGCGAGGGTCTGCATCAGCGCATGTCTACGGTCGAAGGCCCTTGCGCGCGAGCCCGTAGCTCGGATCGGCCCGAGCCTTCCACCCACACCAGTCGCTCACACCAGGCGCTTCACCGCAGAGGCTCCCACGGCCCGAACTCGGTCGCAAAGGGATCGTCGAGTCGGCGGTACCGCCGGCCGGCGTCGTCGATCACGTGGCCCCAGTCCGCGCGCATGCCTTGGGTCCCGCGGTGGTCGACCAGGAAGCGCGCGCGCGCTCTTGCGCGCGTGCCGACGGCCGGGACGTAGGCTTCGGCCTCGCTGCCCGCGACGTGCATCGCACCGACCCGATGGCGCACGACCTCACTCTGCTCGAGGCGACGGAACGTGCTCGCCGCGCCGACCACGTCGTGAAAGCTGTGCTCGACCAGCGTGAGCGCCCCGAAGCGCCGTTTGTCGCCGCGCAGGTCAGACCACGACAGACCGCGGGCCGCCAGCACCGAAGCCAAGAGCCGCCGCTTGACGAACGTGTCGAGGCGCGCGGCCAGCCAGTCGTCATCGCCACGGGCCATGGCGTCCAGCGTGTCGCCCCAATCCTGCAGGCAACGCGCAACCCACGCCGGGGGCGCGGTCGCGCTCCGTGCAAAGCGGCGAGCCGCGTCGAGATAGAACGCCTGCACCTCCAACACGCACGGATGCACCCTTGGCGCCTCGCCCGCGTTCGCCAGGTGATTGCACGTCGCCAGCATGCGCAGCCAGCTCCCGCCGAGCGGCAACCGCAGCCGCGCACACAACTCGCGCACGCGCAGCAGGAACGCACCCTCGGTCTCGAGCACGCGCAGCACGAGCGCCGTGGCGCCCAGTTGCAGCGCCAGGTTGAACTGACAGCGATGACTGTCGCCGACGATGAGGTGATAGCGAAACAGACCCTTGCGAGGCCCGACGAGGTGCTCCTCGCGGCTCGTGCTGTGAATCGCGCGTTGCGACGTGGTGTCGCCACCAGTCTCGTGCTGCATGAAGAGCGGCCGCACCCCAGCGACCAACTCGCCCGCTGGAAAGCGCACGCCGCCAGCGCCAGCGAACGTGCGCGTCACCAGGAACGGCATGATCTCTTCAGCGAAGGTCGGGGGGTGTCGCGTCACCAGGTAGTTCTCGTGCGCACCCCACGTCGCGCTGGTCGCCTGCAGCAGACCGTCGTGGTTGTTGTTCGCCAGCACGACACGCACCTCGGGCGATGCCTCTTCGGCCACGGCGCGCGCCAGCAACGCCTGCTGCGTCTCCACGAGGAGGGCCAGCTGGTAGGGATCGTCGCACTCCAAGGCTGCCAACTCGAGGTGACAGTGGAGGTCGACATAGACGCGACCGTAGGCGTTGAAGAACCCGTTGCTGAGGTCCGGCAGCGACGGCGCCAGTCCGGCCATGCGACGTAGCACGCGCTGCAGAATCGGCGACGTGAGTTCTGGCGGCCGCACAACCGTCATCAGCTCCTGCTCGACGCTCATCAAGAACGTCGCGCCGAGATCGCGCTCTACGGCGGCGTCATTGACCGCTGGCATTGCGGCGCGCCTCCAGCTCGGCCTCGACGTCTTGGGCGCAGTCGTGCCATGCCTCCTGCGCGATCTGCGCCAGGGCAGCCGCGCGGCGCGACAAGTCGCTCATGGCGCTGACTTCAGGAGATTCGTCACTGGTTGGCTGCGTCGCCGGCCCCGGCTGCACGCGTTCTCGTTGTCGTTGGATGGTCATGGTGTGGTCCCTGGTCAGGGGTTGCGGGGGTCAGGAGGAGTGCTGGCCGTGATGCCGATCGATGCGGGGCGGCAGCCAAAGTTCAGTGCGCAGGTCGCGCATGGGTTCGATGGTCGCGACGGCACCCGGCTCGGCGTCGGCCAGCCGGGCCAGCGTCGCGACGTCGGTGGCGTTATGCAGGATCGCGGCGAACGCGTCCGCGCCGTGACCGCCGGGGTCAGGCATGGCAAGGCGCAACCGGCGTCCCAACCGAGAAGGCGTCAGGTTGAGTTCGACCTGATCCCACGCGATCTCGGCCAGGTCAGCATGAAAGCGCTGCACCAGGCGGCCGCGCGTCCAACCACGATTGCGCGCCGGGCCATCGCGCAGGCAAGCCTCCGCGTCCGCGCGCGTGATCAACGGATCGACGAGGCCGCGGTCGATCAACTTCCACAGCGCGCCGCGCGTGGGATCGGTGTTGGCAAAGTCGTGATCCAGCAGCCGCGTCGCCGCGTGGTCGAGATCCGTGCCGCGGGCCGCGCAGTGCGCGCGCAGGACGTGCAGCTTGGCGGCCCAGTCGAGGTGCTTGGCGCAGGCGTCGAGGTCGCCGCGGGCGGCGCGCGCGCCGAGTTCTTCCACCTGTTGCAGCAGCTCACAGGTCCCGGTCGGCAGCACGGACGCGAGTTCACCACCGGCGATGAGCTGGCGCATGGTCGCCGCCACCTCGCGCACGTAGGCGCCCAGCGTAAGTTGCCGGCCGTCATCGAGCGCCGCGACCGCGGTCGGGGCACCGGTCGCCGGGTCGATTCCCAGGCTCCAGGCCTGCAACGCTTGCAACGGCTCCCGCAGCTCCAGGCCGCTGAAGCCGGTCTCGGCCAGGGCGAGGGCGCTCTGCACGAACGCGGCCAGCAGCGCCGCCGACACCAGGTTGAAGTCGAAGCCGATCAGGTGCAGCCGCTCGACACCGCTGGCGTGCGGCTCGCGCCGGCTATTCAGCAGGCCGCGGGCGAACGGCGTCGTGGTCGCGTCGCACAGCATGCGCGTGATGTGGTGGGCGCGCGCGCTCAGGCTGAAGCGCACGCGGTCGCGACACGGCAGCAGGTAGCCACAGCCAAAGAACGGGATCGCCGCCGCGAGCGCGCTGGTGACGAAGCCAAACACGCCGGGGCGCCGCGTATCGAGGATCAGATCCTCGAACAGCTGCGACGACACCGCGACGTTGAGATGCGTGCCCCAAGACACGCCAGGATCGCTGGCGTCGACGTTGGCAGTCGACAGCAGATAGCGCGTCTTCGGTGGCGCATCCGCCTGGGCCGCGGCGCGCGCCGCCTCGGCCACGAGCAGCGTGCTCCAGCCCTGCGCGGCGAACTCGAAGGGCGTGCGACACTCCGCCGTGCACACCTCGACGTGCGCCATGTCCGAGTAGTAGCACTGCCCATTCGGACCCCACTGGCGCAAGCAGTCCGACGAGTAGGCCGAGTTGCCGTAGCTCGTGTAGCCCGCCGCCATCGCGTCGTCGCTTCGCGCCCGCAGCGTCCAGCACTTGGTGCCAAGGTGAGCGAACCCGGCGTCGATGCGCCGCAGCACCCGCTGCGTCACTTCCCAGGGCGGAATGGCGCGGCGATCGGCGCTGATGCCCGTGGTCGAAAGCTCGCAGTCACGGCCGAGATACTTGGGAACGAGCATGACTACACCACCAGCCGCAGGTCGCGGTTCCACGCCAGGTCGGGCTCGGCCACGATGTCGACGCTGAGCACACGACCGCGCACGTTCAAGCAGCGCACGAGCGTCAGTCGATCGGCGTCCAGCTCGCGCGCGGCCGCATGCACCTGCGCCACCAGACCGGAGCGCACGTCGTCGGCGCTCACCGCGGCGATCCCCTCGCCAAACACCCCACGCCGTTTCGCGGCGGTCTTGGCCAGCGACATCGCCTCGCGGCAGCGCACGGCGGTCAGGATCGCGCCGGCGGCAACCTCGACCCGCTCGCTGTCCGTCGCGTAGCGCAACGCGATCGTGTCGAACAGCGACTGCAACGACGGGCGCAGTAGGCGTGCGCGCAGCTCGGCGGGAGCGACGTCGGTACGGACCGCGCCATCGAGCCAGCACGGCATGTCGGCCGGCGCGTACGCCGCCATGATCGCCTCGGCACCCTCGGCGGTGAGGCGCGGCATCTCGATCTCGAGATCGCCAAAGCGGCCGGGCCGCTTCAGCGCAAGGTCGACGGCGTCGGGTCGATTGGTCATCCCCACACACAGCACGTGCGCCGCGGGCGAGCACACATGGTTCGTCATGCCGTCCATCTCCGCCAAGAAGGCTTGGATGGCGTCGTTGTGCGCGCTCGACCAGACCGGTCCGCCGTCGTTGCCGCCAGCGCGCCGCCCCAACGAGTCGATCTCGTCCAGCACCACGAGCTGAATCAGGGTCCGTTGCCGCGGCTCGAGTTGGCGCGCGCGGATCGCGCCAAACAGGTCGACCCGCACGATGCGCGCGTCCTCGCCGTGGAACATCGACTTCAGCTCATTCGGCTTGACCAGGTACAGGACGAGCTCGAAGCCGCGCGCCTGCGCCATGCCCTCGAGCCAGGTAGCGAGCGCGCGCATGATGAGGGTCTTGCCGGTTCCAGCCTGCAGCGACCACAACAACACGCCGTGCAGCGGCTCCAGAGTCAGCCCGGGTTCGTCGTCGCGGCGCAGCAGCCGCAGCTCGATCGCTTCGAACAACTTGGCCAAGATCGCGTCGACGCCCGCCACTTGCTCGAGTGCCACCCGCACCCGGTCGATCGGCGTCTCGAACCGACTGCGCGCCGTCTGGCGCGCGGCGCGCGCGATGGCAAACGCCGTCGCGTCGCGGCACAGCACCAACTGATCGAGCGGCGCCAACGCCGCACCACGCAGCCCCGGCGACAAGCGGACGACCTGCTCTTGGCCGCCAGCCTGCGTCACCCGTGCCAGGCCAGCGGCGGAGTCTTGCCAGTCCTTGAACTCAACGACTTCGCCGTGCGCGCGCGCGAACGCGCTCGCGTCGGCGCATACACCGATGACGACTTGTTCCTTGGCATGCACCTTGACCCAGTGCCACGGCTCCAGCGCGACGATCTGCGCCACGTCGACGTCGGGGTGAATGGGCATCTCGCGCAGCTCGCGACCCTGCCACGCAACGGTGGCCTGCGCGCCCTGCGGCGTGTGCGCCACACCCTCGCACTTGCACAGGATCGCGGGACCGGCCAGCAAACCGTCGAGGATCTCTTTCAGCTTTGCCGCCGCGCCAGCGGCCAGTTCGCAGTCGCGCTTGGCCTTGAGCGCACGTGCCACCAAGGGCAGAGGGTCGAGCCTCGCTTCCTGCAGTTGCGTCTCGGCCAGGCGAGCGAGGTCGGGCGTGAGCTGACGCCGGTCGTAGCCGGCGACCAGGAGAGCGTTGAAGACTTCGGGGGTCGTCATGATGAGTTCGGTGTCCTTGTCAATCGGAGTAGGTTTGCCACGCGATCGGCTCCACGCGGCCGCCGCGCCAGGCGTGCACCGCGAGCACCGGTTGCTGGCCGGGTGCGCCGAGCCGTCGGCCGGCAATCGGCAGGAGAGACGTCTTGCTCGGGAACAGCGCCTCGAGCACCTGGTAGTCGTCGAGCGAAACCTGCTCGACGGTCGGCAGCGTGCACTGCGCGCTCTCGTTGCAGCGCCCGCAGTCGCGGCCCCACCCGTGCGAGTGAAACGCCGTGAGCACACGCTCGCCGCGCCCGCGCAGCTCGGCCATCTGCAACGCGTCCGCCATCGCCTGCGGATCGAACTGCAGGCGCGCGAGGCCGCCGATGTGGCGCGCGTCGCTCACGCACGCGGTCAGCACGGTGACGAAACGTGTGTGCGTGCCGGCCAGCGGCTCGGGCAACCGCAGCAGAGCGCCGAGCATGCCGCCGCCGATCTCGTTGGCGCCGGCCTGCCGCGTCGCGGCGACGATGTCGGCCACCGCGCGCGCGCACACGAGCACCGGCCGCTCGCCCAGCACAGACCCTTCGCCCAGCGCGCGCACACCGAACGCGGCGAGCGTGCTGTCTAGACACGCAAGCGGCTCGAGCCTGGGCGCGCGCACGACCGAGCGCGCGGTCCGCTGCGCGCAGAGGCTCGCGTGCAGCGGCCGGTCGTCGCCGGCGCGCGCCCGCGCAACGGCCAGGGCGCGCCGGTCCCACCGCCCGGTCAGGAACCGCAGCTGGTAGCTGGCTCCCGTACGGGTCGACACCGTCACCGCGAGCGCAGTCACCCAGGGTTCAGGATCGAACACTGGTTCGACGGCAACCGCAAAGTGTTCGTCCTCCGCCGGCAACACGCCGGCGAGGACTCCGCTGGTGAAGGTCTCGTCCACCGCGTCGGCGACGTCGTCGCTGGCGGATTGCCACGCGACGACGTCGCCACCGCGCGCCTCGGTGCGCACCTCGACGCCGAGGTCGTAGTCACAGCGCATCTCGACGGCGGCAGTCGCGGTCATGCGCCACCGGCCGCGACCTCGGGCATCACCGTCCAAGCCGCGTCCTCGTCGGGCACGTCGCGCAGCGGAGTCTTGTTGTCGAGCCGCCGGCCGCGGGCAAACGCCATCCAGCGCAGGTTGTGTTCTGGGATGTTCAGCTCGGCGCGATAATGCTCGATCGCGTGGTCGACGGTGTGCTCGGGCGTGAGCGCGGCACCGAGGTCGACGCGCAGGCGCTTCTGCCGGCTGAGGTCACTGAGTTCGAGAGTTGCAGTCATGGGTTCTCCTTGGCTTTCTGCGTTGGGGGTTGGGGAACAGGAATGAGGCGCGCGTACGCCGCGCGTACCTCGGGGTTCTCTTGCAGCGTCGTGAGCCCGAACGCCGCGTGGTGCGCCAGGGCCGCCACGGCGCGCGCTGAGCGAATCAAGAATTCGGATGTCTCGGCTTGGCGTGGCACCCGGGCCTGCGCCACCACCGCCCCCGCGTCGAGGGCGAGGCGCGCGTAGCGAACGTGGGCGTTGACGCGCAACGCTTGGTCGGCGACGACCTCATCGTCGGCGCCGACAGCAGCGCCGACATCAGGGGCAACGCCCAACCGCTCGAGAGCGACGCAGTCCACCACCCATTCGTCGGCCGTGGCCGCGATGCGGGTCGCGCGCACGACACCCTCGATCGGCCAGCGCAGTTCGAGCGAAGCACTGCGCGACAGGAGCATGTTGATCGCCAGGCCGGCGCCTACGAAGCTCGTGCGCAGCGCGTCGACGTCGAACGGCACGAGCGTGCGTTCGACGACCCACTGGCCATGCTCGATCGCCGCCACCAGCGCGCTGGCGCCATCACGGGCTCGCGCGGGAATGTCAGCAAGGAGCAAACTCTCCGCTGCTCGCCGTGCCCAGCGCAGGTTGAGCGGCAACGCGTGCGTGCGCACGAGCTGCTCGACGCGGCTCGGCGGATCCTGGCGAGGCGCTTCGACGCGCACGCCACCGTCGACCTCGCTGATGAGCCGCGGGCTCTCGACGCCCACCGCAAACCGATACGCCCGCGGACGCCGATCGGGTCGGCGCAACGAAGGACCAGGCGCACTCATGCCGCACCACCCGGCGCCGAAGTCCCCACGCGCAGCGCCCCTTCCCACAAGGGCTGCGCCGCCGGAATTCCTTCGCGCGCCCGCGGGTCGCTGGCGAAGTAGATCGCCGCGTCCGGGTCGGCCGGGTCCGCCGTACTCACGTTCTGATAGGTGAGGATCGTGTAGAGGTGCTCGAGCAGCGCGTCGAGCGGGAACGGTCCGGGCGGCAGGTGCCCTAGACACAGCACGCCGTAAAGGCGCGAGTAGTTGGCGTGCAGCAGACCCAAGGCAGGGTCGATCAGGACCGCGACGACGGGTTCGTCGCCCACCGAGAACAGGTCGTGGCGATACACGATGGTGCCGCGGACCGGACCGGGCGCGATGTCGATCGGCGCGCCGACGCGCAGCTGGCGCTTGAACGGCACGTCGAGTTCGAAGTCGAGCGTGCGCGCCATCGCTGACTGCGGCTGCACCCGCAACCGCGTGGTTTGCCCGAGCAGCGGCTGCGCGTTCTGCCAGTTGTGCTTGAAGAACTCCGCCGACAGCCGCGCGGTCGGCGTGTCGAGGACGGGTTCTGACTCGTGCGCGGCGAGGCGGCGCAGAAGATCGAGAAGGCCGGGTCTTGGTTGTGTCATGGGTTCGACTCGCAGAACGGCGCGAATGCGGTGCGGGCGACGAAGTGGACGACGACGTGGCGCGGCGAAGTGGCAGCGACCACCGCGCCCTCAGGGAGCCCGAGTTCGGCCAGAGTGAGATGCAGAATCGACAGCTCTTGCGCCTGCGCACGGTTGACGCTGGCGAGCGTGGCTTGCCGCTGCCATGTCGTAGGCTGGCCGCAGTGCGCGCAGGGCGGCGACGTCGACCAGATCGCGCCGACGAACGGCGCGCGCCCGCCGCACCGGCACAGCGTCTCGAGTGCGAACGGGCCGTTGTGGGGCAGCAGGCAGACGTCGTCGCCGAGTAGATCACCCGCGCGACCGAGAACATCGCGCACCGTGATCGCCGCCACCCTGTGCCGCAGATCGACCAGGTCCCACCGCCGGTGACCACTCAAACAGTGCTCGCTGCGCGTCAGTGCGAGCGCGTGCAGCTCCGCGGCATCGAGGTCGATCACCAGCTCAGCGTCGAGCGCGCGCGCGCGGTCGTGCCCGCTGACCAGACGCTGCACCTGGTGCAAGCCGAGCGCCACGACCGCGAGCGCTGCGGGCCCGGCCAGCGTCGGCGCGCGCTCTTGGTCGCCACCTGGGCACGGCGTGCGCGGGGTGGCGCGCGCCAGGTCGCGTGCCGAGAGCGGACACAACTGGCATGCGTGTCCGGCGCCGCCATGCGATACCAGCACGCGGCCGACCTCGCGTTCGCCGCGGCCGTCGATGGCAAGCCGCACCAGGGGGAGCCCCAGACCGTTCGCCAGTTCGGTCAGCGGCTGCGCCAACGCCGCGTCATCGGTGCAGTCGACGAGCACGTCGCTCTCTGCGAGCACGCCGGCACCGACGTCGCGGACGTCGGCGCAGATGCCGCGCGCGCGACCTGGTTCGATCGCATCGCATGCGGCGACGATTGCTTCGACCTTGGCTTTGCCGACCACGGCTGCGGCAAAACACTGGGTACCGAGGTTGGTGCTGGCGACATGGTCGGGGTCGATCACGAGCACCGACGCGCCCCGCCGCACGACCTCGATGGCAGCGCGCGAACCGAGCGCGCCGCCGCCGATCAGGGCGACGTGGCCCTTGCGCCACTTCGCGAACGCGCCTCCAGCGAGCGCGGGTGACTGCGCGACGCGCGCCAAGCGGTCAGCGACGGCCATGACCGTTTCCCTCCTGCCCCGGCCCGGCAGCGGTCGACTGGCTCGACTCGGCAAGTGCAAGCAACGCACGCAATCGCGTGCCGCGCGCCGCCGCCGGCGGCTGCCAGCGCGGCGCCGCCGGGTCGTAGCCGCACACATGGCAGCGCACGCCGAGGGCCCACGCCGACTCCTTGAACCGCGCGTCGCACGCTCGGTGCGCGGTGCCAGGGCACACGACGATCGGCTCCCCCACCGCGAGCCGAGCCTTGGTGCGCTGGCAGAACTGGTCGTCGCCGTGGAGCGCGGGGGCATACCCCTGTGCCACCGGCACGATGTCGGCCGACACCCACGCCACGCAACCTCCGACCGTCAGCCGGTCGGCGTGCCCGAGCGCATGCAAGCCCGGCCCGCACGCCACGCCGTTGCGCGCAACCAGCGCGCCCTCGCCGACGACGAGCACGCCAACCGCCGCCCCGCGACGCAGCCCGAGTGCGATGGCCACCGCGCCCAACCCCGGCACCAGGCTGAGTTCGCCCGTGGCCGAGAACCACGCGCTAGCAGCAAGGTGCTGGGTGGGCGCAGTGTCGCATCTTTCGACACTGAAAAGCGCGCTCGGCGCCGTGCGGCGCGCGTTGTGCCAGAACGTGAGTGTCTGAGGCGAGGTCGACATCGCGCACCACAAGAGCGCATTGCAAGACCGGTGTCCGCGCCGGTCCTCGCTGTCTCAGAGCGTGAGACACTGGCGCTGTCGCCACTGCGTTCGCCCGGCATGGTGTCCCCTCCTCACTCGTCGCGCCTACCGTAGTCTCCATCGCCCGGACATACCCACCATGCTCGATCCACCCTTTCGCTTCCCACAAGACATCGTCGCCGCCTGCGCGCTCCTGTGTACCCAAGGGCTGTCTACGCGCGAGATCGCCGTCGAACTCAGACGCGTGCTTCCGAATCAGAAGATGAGCCACGCCACCGCGCATCGCATGTTGCAGCAGGCGGTGCAGGATCAGTACTTGAAGCGCAAGCCGTCGATCGACTTCACGCGATTACAGACCGAGATGCACCGCAAGGCGCTCGACTTCCTAGTGCCGCTGGCCATCGACTCGCTCGTGAAGAGGGTGGCGCCGCCGCGCCACGTGTGTCGCGTCTCGGTCATCCGCGAGCCGGCCGCAAGCCAGGCGTCGGTGGAGGCCTTCGGCTTGATGGCGGCGCAGGTCCTGGTGATCCACTTGATGCGGACCAGGACGTTGGGCATCGCGTGGGGAATGCTCGTCAACGCCCTGGTCGACGGGTTGGCGCAGGTCCTGCAAACACCGCCCTGCGGCGTGGGCGGTAAGTACCCCACGGTGCAACTCATCCCGGTGGTCGGCGAGCCGATGCAAGTCGCCACCACCATGCACGAGTACTCGTCGACGGTCTTGGCCACCCGCATGGCCGGGCTGCTCAACCGGCAGAAGGTCACGGTTCCATCCCTGGCTGGCGTGCCCGCCTATCTGCCGCGGCGGGGTGGTGAGCAAGTGCGTCGCGTATTGCAGAGCTTCTTCAAGCGAATGCCGGGGTACGCCGCATTCCTGGGCAAGGGCGGCCTGTTCGAGTCGCTCGACACGATCGTGACCGGTGCCGGCGTACCGAACAAGTTGCTCGACGGTCGTCACGGCATGTTCCTGAATGAACGCGTCATCGCCGATGGCATGAGCCACAGCGACATGGTGCCGCTGGTGTACGGCGACGTGGCTGGTGTCCTCATTCCGCGGCCCGGCCTCAGCAAGGCCGACGCCGCGAAGGTGCGCTTGATGAACAAAGGCTGGACCGGGCTCCAGCTCGCCGACATCAAGCGCTGCGCCAAGGCCGCGAACGCTGAGGGTCGAGGCGGGGTGATCGTGATCGCCAATGAGCCGAGCAAGGCGCCGCTCGTCCACGAGATCGTTCGGCAAGGCTTGGTCAACCACCTGGTGATCGACGTACGCTTGGCTCGGGAGTTCGAACTGGTGGCGCGCCAGACCCAGAGCTGACGCGACCGAAGGTGTCTCTCTACGTCGAGGATCTGCTCGGCAACCGCTGGGCTGCCTCGATCACGTTCACCGGTCGTCGCGCTGGACCTCGAGGTGGCGCAGCAGCGCAGACTCATCGGCGTCACGGCGCACCGGCCCCGCAGTCGCATGGCCGTCGACTACGACTTGGCCGGCAGTGGGTGGCGCGACATCCACCTGACAATCACGTAGCAGTACGCGCGAGTCCTTGTCGGCCGTCGCCGTCTTGCCGTTCCGCAAGAGGCTGCTGTTGTAAGCGAACACCCGCCCGCCGTGGCCGTAGCGCCAGTTCTTCTTGTAGGCGTCGATCGCGACCTTGTTTTCGAACAGCTCGGCGTGGATCAAGGCGGCGGTGGAGTCGTCCTTCGACTGCACGCCGAAGTTGCACTGCACCATCTTGGGGCGCACGGCCAGGAGTCGGCTGTCTTCCCCCACCGAGATGCCCTTGTCGCCGCAGCCGCGGAAGATGCAGTCGACCACCAGGGCTGACGCAGTCATCAGGTCGAGACCATCGTTGCCGCTCTTTTCAAACGTGCAGCGCTCGAAGGTAGCGTGACTGATGTCGAGGTCGACGGCGTCTGCCAATGCGCCCGTGAAGGAACAATCGGTGACGCGGAGGTCGGCATACACCGTGTGCAGCATGTCGTCGACGATGCGGCTGTCGCGCAGGTGACAGTGCGACAACAGCACGTCGCGCACGTCGTGGATCGACAGCATCGCCGAGTACTCGAACAACGGCGTCTTGTAGCCGCTGCCGTCGCGTAGCTCACAGTGCACGAACTGCGAGCCGCTCGCGTCCTGGCCCTGCAAGGCGATGACGCCCCACGGCTTGTCGTCCGTGGGTTCGAAGCGGATCGGTGCGGCGGCGGTGCCGCGCGCCAGCACGCGTTGCCGTAGCACCAAGCTTGCCGCCGGCGCCAGGCGCACGACGGTGCCGGGCTCGATGACCAGCGGATCATCGATGACGGTGACTCCCGCCAACTCCACTCGGCCACGCCAAACGCGCGGCAAGCGCACGGCGCGCGGTTCTACCGGACGCCATACGTCGCCCAGGTCGACCAGCTCGCGCGGCGTGCCTGGCACCGCGCTCTCGAACGCGCCGCCGCCACGCTCGCAGCGCACGTCGATCACCGTGGCGGGATCCACGCCTTCGATCAGCAGCTCGTAAGCCGCCGGGCGCAGCACCGCGCGGTTCACCTTCACCTCGAAGGTGCGCATGCTGTCGATCTGCAAGACGTGACGCGCCGACAGCGCCACGTCGATCGTCACCTCGGTGCCGTGCCCCGAGGTCGACGCGCTGATGTCGGTTTGGTGTTGCTCGCCAAAGCGCCGCCAAGCGACCGCGGCCGCGCCGGGCCGTGCGGCTTGGTTCAGCGACAAGCGCACGCGCGTGATCGGCACCCGATCGCGCAGCAAGAACGCGATGCCGCGCTCCGTGCGCCAGTACGTCACCGGTTCGCGCGGCCGGGTGTAGGCGTCTTCGATGTCCTGCCACAGCCTGGCGATCTGCTGCCGCATCTCCTGCATCGCCGTCACCACCGCGGCCGGCCGCACCGAGCGCACCTGCATGGTCAGCTCAGGGTCACGCTCGACTGCAGGCTGCACCGCCGCCATGTCGGCCGAGATCGCCTGCAGAAACGTCGCGTGCTCGCCGCTCGCAAAGAAGCGCGCCAAGATCCGTTGCCGGGCCGCCAGAAACCCCGCGTCCGCGTGCAGCACCGCGTGCATCGGGCTCGACAGCACGTCGAGGCGAGGTCCCTGCCCCGGGTCGGGCGCGTTGCTCGCGTCCCAACCGAACAAGTCCCACACCACGGGTACGAAGCGACCGCGGTTGGCGTCGTAGAACAGGCGCCAGTTGTGTTCGGTGTCGACGTGAATCGTTGCCGACAGGATCTCCAGCGCGCTGAACGCTGCGAAGGCATCCAGGTCCACGAGTTCGCGCAGGCGCGCGTGCCGCGCTTCGCTGGGCGCGGCGTTCACCACGGCGAGCAAGGCCTCGAGCGGCGCCCGCGAAGTCAGCTCGTAGTGGTTGTTGGCCGCCTGCTTCTCCCACAGCGCCGGATAGCGAAACAAGTCGTTGGCGATGCCTACGTACGCGCGCAACGCCACCGCGTCGCCGGAATACAGGTCGCCGGGCATGTACGACTGCGACCGGAGCGTCGACTCGTCGAGCTGTTCGGTGAGGACGTGCACGCCGCGGATCGCGCCGTTTACCCGTAGCTCGACCAATTCGACGCGGGGCGCGATCAGACCCAAGCGGTGCGCCAGCCTGTACGCCGCGTAGTTGTTCAGCAGCTCCTTGGTGCGCGGCACGATCAGGTTGAAGGCGCGCATGCCCTCGAAGAGCTGGCCGCGCTTGGTCTTCACCCGGAACGACTTCTTGGCGTAGCCCCAGTGGTAGACGTTGTCGCCCCGATAGCGCACCTCGGCGCGCCACTTCTGTCCGCCGCTGCCGAGCACCGCCTCCACGAACTGCGAACCCGAGTGCGGCAGGTCGGCGTCGAGGCGCGCCAACCCCACGGTGGGCACGTGCAGATCCAGCGTGCGCAGGGCCGGCAGCGGACGGTAGTCACCCGCGCGCGTCCACGCGACCTCCAGATGACGCACCATCTCGCCGAGCGTCATGGCGCCGACGTCGCGCAGCGGGAAGCCCTCGAGCGTCGCCTGTTCGACGCGAAACGTGTGGTAGCGCTGCCAGGTGACGCGCACCCAAGCGACGAAGGCAATGCTGATCGGCAACGTCAGCAACCAGCTCCAGCGCCACACGGCGCATAAGACCCTGCGCAGACTCATCGCAGTTCCCCGATCAGCTCGATGCTCGACGGGTCGCTCGGCTGCAGTTCGAAGATCGCGTCGGCCGACGGCGCCGCAGCCCGCAGCACGCCCTCGCTGAGGCGCATGCGCGACTTCGGCTGCAGGCGGGACTCGACCGAAAACGGCGTCCGCAACTGCAAGTCGACGCAGGCGATCGCCGGCATCACCAGGCGTACCGCCGCGTGCTCCGCGCGCGCGAACGTGACGCGAAACTGTGCGGCGTCGCTACCGTTGGCTGTGATCGGCACGGTGGTCGCCGGGCCGTCATCCATCTGCACCGACACCACGGAGCAGAGCAGCGCCGCGCGGCGCGCCGCGAGATACCGGAGGCGCGCGCCGGCATCGCCCGGCGCAGAGCTGGCGAGCAACGCGCGGCCCGCGACGCCCACCGCCTCGAGGCCAAGCACGTCGTCGAGCCACAGCGGCTTCTCGCGCACGCAGCGCGCGCGCAGCGTCCACGTTGACGTCGCTGCGGAGCCGGGCCCCATGCCCCAGAGCAAGCTCGCTTGGTCGTCGCCGTCGAGCCCGATGCGGTCGCCGTCGAGTCGCAGCCCGCGCGAACTCACCGGGTCGGCGGTGCGATGCGCCAAGTCGCGCAGATTGACCTCGAAAGTCCCTGACTGCGTCGTCACCTCGAAGCGAACGTGCGTGAGCGTGAGCGCCGCGCGGGCGGGAAACGTCAATCGCAGCCGGCGCGAGCCCGGCGGCGGCGAGAACGTCACCGCGAGGTCATCACCGCCGCAACGCGCGTCGAGCACTTCGGTCGATAGCGGATCGAAGCCGTCGCCCGCGTCGCGTTGCAGCACCCAGCCGGTCTCGATGTCGCTGCCTACCGGCGTGCCCCCAACCCCCAGGTAGGCAAAGAACGCTTGCGCCGCCCCAGCGTGGTCATGCGCCGCCAAGCACGCCTGCAGGTGCGGCAAGAAGAAGCGTTGCTGGTCGGGGGCAACGGCAAACAGTTCGCGCGCCACGGTCGCGGCTTCGATGTGCCGTCCGGGCAGGGCGAGCAGCGCATCGTGCGTCGCCAGCTTGGCCACGAGGTCGAGCGCGTCGAACGCTTGCCAAGCATGCGCAGTCGTCAGCGCCGCGCCTGCCGCCTGATTCGCGAGCTGTGCCCCGTGCAGCCGAACGAAGGCCGCGCGCTTGCCAGGTGCCAGACGGTCGCCCTTGCGCACATCGGTCAGTTCTGCCAACAGAGCCTGCATCTGGGCGATCTCCTGACCCGGCGGCGCCCGCTCGACGCGCAAGAGCGCAGCCTCGGTGGCAGCCGTGTGCGCGGCCACGGTGCGCGCGTCGAAGGCGTCCACCCAATCGGGCCGCTTGACGAAGATCAAGGCGGTCAGTGCTGCCAACCCGCTGATGGCGAGGAGCACGACGCGGGCCAGGTTCGTGAGCTTCTTGCGCAAGCCAGCAGATGGTAGCAGCACGCGCCACAGATCAAACCTGCGCTATCTGTTGGCAGCGCGCGCCCGCGCCAACATTGCCTGGACCGGACCTAATCCTTTGGCTTCTTCTCTGTCTTCGTTCTCCCTGGCTTCGTGTTCTCTGGCTTCGCTTTCTCTGTCTTCGTCTTCTCTGTCTTCGTTCGCCGGAGTGTCGCCTTGAGCGACTTGAAGTTGGGGCGGCGCGCAAAGACTTCGTCGCGCTCCGCCAGCGGCACTTCATTGTTCTTGCCCAAAGCCGCGAGAAAGGCCCGCGCGGCCGCTTGGCAGCCAACCCGATCGTCGTGCTCGCTGACCACCACGCGTTCGAACGATCCCGAAGTCTGGCCCTTACGGCGGCGCTTCGCATGCACGACGTGCCAACAGTCGGAAGTGATTGCCGGAGTTCCCTTGGTGGTGACTGTTTCGCTGATCATTGATGCTGCCGTTGCACCTGCTTGTCGCGCTCGCGCTCTCGAGGGACTGCGGGGTGCGTTTGAGGCTAGGTCGTAACCAGCATCATACCACATCGCGGTAACCGTTGCATATGCCCGCCTTGGACGATTGGACGATCGCTATCCCTTCGCGGCGCGCGCCCTTGCCAACAGCTCCACGATCGCATCGTCCTCGACCAGAGGCGCAAAGACCGGATCGTCTTCGATGCGGAGCACCGCGCGCAACGAGTGCTCCGCCGCGGCTTGCACGGCTTGGCGAGCAGCATCGAAGCAACGCTGACGCAGCGCACTCGCGTCGGCGTCGTCGGCCGGCGCCGACGCAGAGGACAGCGCGCAACAGCGCAGGTAAGTGCGCGCCAGAGTCAACTGGCAGAGCCATTTGTATGGCTTCGCCGCGCGGTACTCGTCGGCGACGGCGAGCGCGGCTCTCACGTCGCCCGACGCGCACACCAAGCTTGCCAGGTTCTCGAACGCGTGAAAGGCAGTGCCGTAGAGCTTCGCATCCTGCATGTGCTCTAACAGGAAAGGGCGGCTGAGCGCACAGGCCGCACGCGCCACCGCCAGGCGCTGCGCTGCGTCGAGCGACGTGGCCGCACTGCGCAAGATCGACAGCTCCGCGTGCTGCTGCAAGAGTTCGAGGTCCTCGGGCTGCTCGCGGCGCAACTCGTCGAGCAACGCCTGCGCAGCTGCTATCTGAGCATCCGCATCCGCCTGCCGCCCCTCGCCCTGGTAGAGCCTGGCCAGGGAATAGAGTGCGAACGAGAGGGGCACCCGCCAGCTCCGCTCACGCGGCAACTCGGCACGCGCCGCCTGCAGGCCTTCGATCGCCTCGCGCATGTCGCGTTCGGCGTCGTCCGAGCGCGCCATGCGTTGGCGTAGATTGGCGGTCACCAGGCGCACGCGGCTGTGATCGATGCGGAAGCCGCTCTGGCGCGGGTAGTCGCGCACCAACGCAGCCGTCAGAACGGCGGCCTCATCCAGACTCTCCAGCGCCTCAGGGAAGCGTGTCTCGGACCACGACTGCACGTGGCTGCCAAGGTCTTGCAAAGCGCCGGCCAGTTCCTTGCGGAACCTCGCCGAAGTCGGCGCGCGCGCGAGGAGATCGCGCCGCAACTCGACGACCTGGACGTAGCGCTGTTTCGCGAGCGCACTCGCACTCTGACTCGCCAACACCAACCCCAGACCGCGGTGCGCGTCGGCCAGGGTGCGCAAGACCTCTATGCTGCGATCGGCGGCCTCGCCGAGCAGCACCGTCTGCTTGAACAAGGTCGCGGCCTCATCGGTTCGCCGCTGCGCGCGCCGCAGGCTGGCGAGCGTCACCGTGTTGCGCAGCAACGCGGTGCGCACGGCCAGCAGCTCGACGCTCGAGGTCGCTTCGCCGGGGCTATCGCCTTCGCCAGCCAAACGCACCAGCTCCTCGCCCGCGCGCACGAGGTGCGCCTCGGCCTCGGCCTCGCGATCGAGCGGCAGGAGCGTGGCTCCCAGCGAGGAGCGGGCGCTGGCGAGGAGGCGGTAGCTCGCAGGCACCGCGACGCTGCTGTCCTGCGCCTCGAGGGCAGCGATGACTCGGTGCAGCACCGGCACTGCCTCCGTCGCGCGACCGAGGTCGCGCAGCACCAGCGCGAGACTGTACGAGGTGCGCGCATGCTCGAAGGCCAGGGTGCCGTCGCGCTCGGCGTCGGGGTCTTGCAGCAGCTGTTCGTACAGCATCACCGCCTGCTGCAGCGTGTCGCGCCGGAGTTGCTCCAGGAGCGGGATGTCGACGGCGCGAAACTCGCCGATGTCGGCGAGGAAGCGGTCCACCGCCTCGCGCGCTTTGCCGAGGCCCCAACGCGCTCGCTTCTCCTGCGCCTCAGCGCGAATCAATGCGGCGTTTGCCTCCCGCAGCGCGGCGGCCGTACGCCCCTGCTCGGCTTGCAGATCCAGGCGCGCCGCGCGCTGCTGCAGGTAGAGGAAGGGAAAGACCAGGAGCAGCAGCACGCTGGCGAACGCGAGGCTCGCGGTCCGCACCGGGTGGCGCTGCGCGGCGCGACGCAGCCGCAACCAGGGGCTCGGCGCGCGCGCCTCGATCGGCCGCAGCTCCAGCACGTTCGCCAGATCGTGGGCCAAGGCCAGCGCCGACGGATACCGCCGCGTCGGGTCAGGATCCATGGCCTTGCGGCACACCAGCTCGGCGTCGGTCGAGACCGCGGGATTGAGCGAGCGCAGCGCCGCCGGGTTGCCGGCCAGCACCAACTGTCGCGTCAAGTCGTTGTTGCCCAGCAGGAACGGCTGCCGCAGCGTGAGCAGCTCGTACAGCAGCAGACCAGCGCCGTACACGTCGGTGTTGCGCGTGATCGCCGCCGCGTCGCCACGCACTTGCTCGGGCGCCATGTAAGCCAGCGATCCCACGACCGAGCCCGAGCGCGTGATGCGCGCGTCGCTGTCGGTGCTGGCCAGGCCGAAGTCGAGCAGCATGACCCGGCCCGAGCGGGCGATCATCACGTTCGATGGCTTCACGTCGCGATGCAGCACGCCACGCCCGTGCGCGTGCTCGAGCGCCTCGGCGATCTGCTGTACCAAACGCAAGCAACACTCGACCCAACTGCCGCCGAGCCCCGGCAAAAGCTCGGGAGCATCCGCCGCCGGAGGCGCACTCTGCACGATGGCCGCCACCAGGTCGCGGCTGTGCAGCGTTGCCGGCTCGCGCCCTCTGAGCGCGGTGAGAACTTGCGCCAGCGTGCAGCCAGGCACGAGTTCCATCGCGTAGTACAGAACGCCGCCGTCTTCACCGGCCGCATGCACAGGCACGATGCCGGGATGCTGCAGGCGCGCGATCGCGTTCACCTCGCGCAGGAAGCGCTGGCGCGAGTCGGCGAAGAACGACTGGTCTGGCCGGATGACCTTGAGCGCGACTTCGCGACGCAGCGACAACTGCTCGGCGCGGTACACCACGCCCATGCCGCCGTGCCCCAGCTGAGCGACCAAGCGAAAGTCGCCGAGCTGCTCGACCGGAGCGCGCGCGACCGGCTCCAACATCCCGGTGCGCTCCAGCAACCCGATCCGGCGGCGCAGGTCCGCCGCCCGCTCGGGATGCCGAGCACAAAGATCGTCGAGGATCTTGCTGCCTTGCTCGGCCCACTGGTCGGCGCACTCCTGGACCAGGACGTTCAAGGGTTCGCTGTCGTCGGGGGCGTGGGGCGGCATAGGGCGCGTTCGCTCGGCCGCCCATCATCGCCAAGAACGCCGTTCAGTTAAGCCCCACTTCACCGTTCACGGGTGGGCATTGTCTTCCGCTCCCGCTCCCGCTCCCGCTCCCGCTCCCGCGCCCGATCGCGCCGGCTTAGGCGGCGTGTGGAACTTCGGCTGGCAAGGGATGCCGCTGGGTCTGTCGGGAACGGGAGCGGGAACGGGAGCGGGCCGACCACGACCCGTGAACAGTTAAGCCCCACTTCCCCAACTGTGTGACTCAGTCTTCGCACGATCGACCCGGCGCGGCCGACCGCTAAGCTGCATGCGGCTCATGTCACGTTGCGCGGCCATCCACTCCTATGCCTTGGCGTCGTTCGTCGGCGCCAGCCTCGCCATCGGCGCTTGCGCGCAGGACGACGAACGCCTCGCCTTCTTCGAGGCCAAGGTGCGGCCGCTGCTGCTCGAGCGCTGCACCAAGTGCCACGGCGGCAAGACCCAGAAGTCTGAGCTGCGACTCGACCACGGCAGCTTCGTGCGGCGCGGGGGCGCGCACGGGCCGGTGATCGCAGCGGGCGATCCGGAGGGCTCGCGGCTGATCGACGCCGTGCGCTACGACGATGTCGATTTGCAGATGCCGCCGAAGGGCAAGCTCACGCCCGCGGAGATCGCCACGCTCGAGCGTTGGGTCAGCGACGGCGCGCCGTGGCCGGATGAGCCGGTGCCCGAGACGACGGCGCCGAAACCCGCCGCCTTCGATTTGGACGCACGGCGCGATGCGCACTGGTGCTGGCAGCCACGCGCCGAACCTGACGTACCCGGCGTGCGCGACGCGACCTGGCCGAACGACCCCATCGATCTCTTCGTGTTGGCCAAGCTCGAAGCGACCGGTCTGCACCCTGCGGTCGACGCTGACCGCGCCACCTGGCTGCGGCGGGTGACCTTCGACGTGATCGGCCTGCCGCCACTGCCGCGCGAGGTCGACGCGTTCCTGGCAGACGACGCGCCCGACGCGCGCGCGCGCGTGGTCGACCGACTGCTGGGCTCGCCGCACTACGGCGAGCGTTGGGCGCGGCATTGGTTGGATCTGGTGCGCTACGCCGAGACGCTAGGGCACGAGCACGACTTCGAGATCCCCAACGCGTGGCAATACCGCGACTACGTGGTGCGGGCGCTGAATCAAGACGTGCCGTACGACCGCTTCGTGCAGGAACACATCGCCGGCGACCTGCTGGCCGACGATCCCGCGTGCGGGCCGCGCCTGCACGAAGGCGGCCACGACGAGTCGCCGGTGGGCACGTGCTTCTATTGGTTCGGCGATCAAACCCACTCGCCGATCGATCCGCGCCAGCACTGCGCCGATCGCATCGACAATCAGATCGACGTGCTGAGCAAGACGTTCCTCGGCGTGACGGTCAGCTGCGCCCGGTGCCACGACCACAAGTTCGACGCCATCGCCCAGCACGACTACTACGCGCTCGCCGGCGTGCTGAAAAGTTCGCGCTATGGGCTCACGCCGCTTTTGCCGCGCGGCGGCCACCAGCAGGCGCTGGCGGCACTGCGCGACCTGCGGCCGCTCTTGGTGGAGCAGGTGCGCACCACCTGGGCGCGCCACGCCGAACACGCCGCGGACTACCTGACGGCGCTGCGCGCCGTGCCGCCGTATCCTGAGCGAGCCGACAAGCAGAGCGACGAGAGCTTCGACGCCCGCGTCGCCGCGTTCGACGCCGCGCTCGCCGAGGTCGCGCGGCAACGCGACCTCGAACCGCCGCGCTTGCGCGCGTTCTTCGACGCGCTGCCCGCCAACCTGCGCGACGATCGCGAGCATCCGATGCAGGCGTGGGCCGCCGCCATGCACGACGAAGGTGCCTGGGCGGCGTGCTGGCGCGACCTGCGCACCGACGTGCCCCCGCCGGTGGCGCGCGCCGCCGACGCGCTGGTGCTCGCTGACTGGCGCCACGACGACTACGCCGCGTTCTTCGTCTCTGGGGAAGCGTTCGGCGCCGCGCCGACGGCGCTGGATCTCGTCGCCGTCGACTCTCGACTGCGCCCGGTGGTGCACGTGCGCAACGGCCGCATGGCGACCAGCGCGGTGGATTCACTGCGGCCGCAGGGCGCGCTGGCGACGCGCACGTTCACCATCGATCGGCGCTACCTGTTTGTCGAAGCGGCCGGCGAGCGTTGCCGCATCAACGTCGTGGTCGAGGGCTTCCACGTGATCCGCGACCCGATCTACGGCTCACTCAAGCTGCCGTTGTTCGACGCGCGCACGCGCGTGCACCGCATCGACCTGGAAATGTGGCGCGGCCTCCAGGCCTACGTGCAGGTGCTCGACCTGCGCACGGCCGACCCGAGCGACGAGACCGACTACGGCCAGGAGCCAGGCTGGATCGCGCTGCGGCAGGCTTGGCTGAGCGACCAACATGAAGCGCCGCGCACGGCGTCTGCGCCGACGTGCGTGTCCCTGCTGGGCTCTCGCGACTTGACCGTCGACGTCTTGGCAAAGACCTACGCGCACGCCATATCAGCCGCCATCGCCGGCTGGCAGCCCGACGCCGCGAACCCGGCGCTGTCGCCCGCGCAGATGGACTTGTTGAACTTCTTGGCGCGGCACCACCTGCTCGACGACACCGCGGCCGATCCCTTGCTGCGTCTGGTGCGCGGGGTCGACACCGCCATCGTCGAGGTGCCGTGCGTGCCGGCGATGACCGAGGGCGACGGCCTCGACGAGCACGTCTTCACGCGTGGTGACCACAAGAGCAAGGGCGCTCTGGCGCCGCGTAGCGGCTTGCGCGCCCTCGCCAGCGACGCATCGCACTATCGCCAAGGCAGCGGACGCCTCGCCTTGGCGCGCGAACTCACGGCAGCCGATCACCCGCTGGTGCCGCGCGTGTTGGTGAATCGAGTCTGGCACCATCTGTTCGGTCAAGGCCTCGCCAAGACGGTCGACAACTTTGGCGTGCTCGGTGAGCCGCCGGTGCACGGCGAGCTGCTCGATTGGCTGGCGAACGACTTCGTCGAGGGCGGCTGGCAGATCAAACGGCTGCTGCGGCGCCTGCTGTTGTCGCGCACGTATGGCATGGCGAGCCAGCACGACGATCCGCGCGCCGCCGACTTCGATCCGACCCTGGCCCTGCTGCATCGCGCCAGCGTGCGCCGGCTCGACGGCGAAGCCTTGCGCGATGCGCTGCTCACGCTGTCGGGGCGCCTCGACCGCCGACTCTATGGCGCGAGCGTGCCGGTGTTCCTGACGCCGTTCATGGACGGCCGTGGGCGCCCCGAGCGCAGCGGGCCGCTCGATGGAGCTGGCCGACGCAGCCTGTATCAGGAGGTGCGGCGCAACTTCCTGCACCCGATGTTCTCGGCGTTCGACACGCCGATCCCGTTCTCCACGGTGGGCCGGCGCAACGTGTCCAACGTGCCGGCGCAGGCCCTCACCCTGATGAACGATGGCTTCGTGGTCGAGCAAACCAAGCGATGGGCCGAGCGCGTGCTACGCGAGGACCACGCCGACCGCAGCGCGCGGGTGACGGCGATGCTGCGCACGCTGTACGCGCACGCGCCCACCGCCAGCGAAGTCGATGCAGCCGAGACGTTCCTCCTGGAACAGGCCCTTACCCTCGGCACTGATCTGAACGCGGCGCCGCCGTGGGCTGACCTCGCGCACGCGCTGGTGAACGTCAAGGAGTTCGCTTTCCTGAGGTGATGTTGATGACCCCCGAACTCGATCGTCGCGGCTTTCTGCGCGCCTGCGCCGGCCTCGCCGCGTGCTCACCTGGCGTCGGCGACCTCGGCCTGCGCTTGTTGGCACCGCACAGCGGGCTCGGGGGCGCGCGCCACTGCACCCCGCATCACGCCGCGCGCGCGCGCAGCGTGATCTTCCTCTACATGGACGGCGGCCCGTCGCAGGTCGACACGTTCGACCCCAAGCCGCGCCTGCAGCGCGAGCACGGCAAGCCGTTCGGTCTGAAGAAGGAACCGACGCAGTTCAACGATCAGGGCAACTCGCTGGGCTCGCCGTGGAAGTTCGCGCAGCACGGCCGCAGCGGCCAGTGGATCAGCGAACTGTTCCCACACGTGGCGCGCTGCGCCGACGAGTTGGCGATCATCCGCTCGATGGCGGCGGATTTCTCCGAGCACACCAACGCCAACTACTTCCTGCACACTGGCCTTGGCCTGCAAGGGCGGCCGAGCCTGGGCGCGTGGATCGCGTACGGCCTGGGCAATGACAGCAGCGAGCTGCCGGCGCACGTGGTGCTGCACGGCGGCCTGATTCCGCCGGGCGGACTCGATTGCTTTGGCAGCAGCTTCTTGCCGGCGACGCACCAAGGCTCGGTGTTCCGCGCCACCGGCCTCGCGGTCGCCAACGTGACGCCCACCGAGCAGCGCAGCGAACTGCAGCGGGGCAAGCTCGCGCTGGTGCGACAGCTCGATCGCCTGGGGCAAGCGCACGGTGCGGATCCGCAGATGGCAGCCGCCATGCGCAACCAGGAACTCGCCGAGCGCATGCAGGCCGCGGTGCCGGAGCTGATGCGCCTGCGCGACGAGAGCAGGGCGACGCAGGCGCTGTACGGCCTCGACGACGCCGATCCGGCGACGCGCGGCTACGGCGCCCAGTGTCTGGCGGCGCGGCGCTTGGTGGAGCGCGGCGTGCGCTTCATCGAGCTGACGTGCCCGCAGCTGTCGAAGGCCGACCGTTGGGATCAGCACAGCGATCTCGAACGCGATCACGGTCGCAACGCGCACGCCGTCGACCAGCCGATCGCCGGGCTGATCGCCGACCTGAAAGCGCGCGGACTGTTGGACCAGACGCTGATCGTGTGGAGCGGCGAGTTTGGCCGCACGCCGTTTGCGCAGGGTCGCGACGGCCGCGACCACAACCCGTTCGCGTTCTCGTCGTGGCTGTGCGGCGGCGGCATCAAGGGCGGCGTCACGCACGGCGTGACCGACGAGTACGGCTACAAGGTGGTGCAAGACCGCGTCACCATCCACGACCTGCACGCCACCATCTTGCACCTGCTGGGCATCGACCACACCAAGCTGACCTATCGGTTCGGCGGCCGCGACATCCGACTCACGGATGTGTATGGCGAGCTGGTAGAACCGATCCTCGCATGACGAGAAAGTGTCTGTGGTCAGTGTGCGTCTTGTCCGCGTGCGCGGCGCCTTCGATGCCGGCAGGCGAAGGCCGTGGCCTCGTGAGCTTCGATCGCAACCCGCCGGCTGGGGTCGAGACGTTTGCGGCGCCAGGCTGGCAAGCCGGCGATCGGTTCGTGTTCGTGCGCGGCAACGCGCAGCGGATCGGCATGCACGTCGAGACGCACGGCGATGGCCTTTTGTTGATCGACGACTCGACCGGCGGCCGGCAGCTCCTGACCGCTGACCTCGCCGATCTCGGCGTGGAGGAAGCGCGGCCAGGCCGTGCCCCCGAGCCCACCATCGCCGTGGCCCCTGCCGACACGCGGTATCACTGGCCGTTGTGGGTCGGCAAGCGCTGGTCGAACCACTTCCTGCGCAAGGCCCCGGGCCAGCCGCCCTTGCCCCTGCTGGTGACCTACGCCGTCGAGGCGAGCGAAGATATCACGGTGGCGGCGGGCACGTTCCGCACGCTGCGCATCTTGCGCCGCGCCAGCGTGGCGGCGCAGGGCACCTACCTCGAACGGGCGTCGCTCAGCTGGTACGCGCCGGCGATCGGCGCCGAGGTGCGGCGACTCGACGACAGCATCGTCACCGAGTTGGCCGAGGTCCATCGCCAGTAGGCCCCCAGTAGGCCCCCATTAGGCCCACTGCCGAGAGGGCGCACCGTACGCGACAACGCCCGCTCGCCGTGTGGCGCGCGGGCGTTCTGTCAGGCGCCGGCTAGCCGGCACGCCGCGTCGATCGACTACTTGTCGATCTTGATGAAGCCGGCATCCTTGGACAGCAGGCTCTTCATGCGGCCGTCGGTCCAGGTTTGCGTGTAGTGCTCGAAGCCGGTGCCCTTGTTGTCCCAGGCATCCTTGAACCAGAACGCGTAGGCATCGGTGACGAAGAAGTCGGCGATGCCGGCGCCGAACTTGGCGAACGGGAACACCGGGATGATGTAGAGGACCGCGTTCAGCCACGGGCTCTGGATGTAGACCTTCTGGTCCCAGTCATCGACGGTGCGGACGAGCTGGTGTGGACCGGACAGGCACGAACTGAGCGACACGCATGCGGCGAGCGCGACGGCGGTTGCGAGTTTCTTCATGATGTGATTGTGCGTAAGGGCGCGTCACACGATCGGCGACGCACCTCTATTCGGCACGGAATCTAGCCCGCACCCTGTTACGGAGTGAAGAACGATTAGAGGAAAACGCGTCGCGCGAGCGCTCGCGCTACGCTGCCGCAGCATGAACGAGACGCGCCTCGATCGTCGCTCGCTGCTCACCGCCACCGCGTTCGCCCCGCTCGCTTGGCGATCGGCGCAAGACGACAAGCCGGCCCGCACGAAGAACACCAAGTTCGCCGCCAACTGCGAGATGTGGTGGACCAAGCTGCCGTTCCTCGATCGCGTGCGCGCCGCCGCGGCACTCGGGTTTCCCGCGATCGAGTTCTGGCCATGGCGTGGCAAGGACCTCGACGCGCTCGCGAGCCTGACCAAAGAACTTGGCCTGGAGATCGCGCAGTTCACCGCGTGGGGCTTCAGCCCGGGGATGAACGACCGCAAGAACCACGACAAGTTTGCTGCCGAGATCGAGGCGAGCTGCGCCACCGCCAAGAAGCTGCGCTGCCGCAAGATGACGGTGGTCGGCGGCAACGATCAGCCGGGCATGACGCAGGCGGAGATGCTCGACCACATCGTGCAGGGGCTCGCGCGCGTCGCCCCCATCGCCGCGGCGCACGACGTGATGCTCATTCTCGAGCCGATGAACATCCGCGTCGACCACAAGGGTCACTGCCTGTACGGCAGCACCGACGCGCTGCGCATCTGCCGCGAGGTGAACAGCCCGCACGTCAAGATCAACTGGGACCTCTATCACATGCAGATCAGCGAGGGCGATCTGTGTGGCCATCTGCGCGACGGCAAGGATCAGATCGGCTACGTGCAGCTTGCCGATCACCCGGGTCGCCACGAGCCCGGCACCGGCGAGGTCAACTACCAGCGCGTGCTGCGCGAGGTGAAGGCGATCGGCTACACCGACTTCGTCGGCGTCGAGTGCTCACCCAAGGCCAGCGAAAACGACGCGGCCAAGGCACTCGCTGCGGCCGACGCATGGTGATCCAGTCGACGACTCGCACCCTGCGAGCCGACGACCTCGATCTCGAACTCGAGCGCCCGGCCGCCGCGCCGCGCGGAGTGGCGCTCTTGGTGCCCGGCCTGTTCGCCACGTCGCAGTTCTTTCGCGTCGATGCCGACGCGGGCAAGAGTCTGGCGCGCCTGCTGCGCGAAGACCTCGGCCTCGTGGTCGTGCACTACGACGCGCGCGGCCTCGGCCGCAACCACGCGCGCCGGCACGCGCCCATCGACTTCGCCAGCCGCGTGCAGGATCTGCGCAGCGCGGTGGCCAGTGTGAGCGCCGCCCACGCCGGTCTGCCGTTGATCCTGCTGGGCCACAGTTTTGGCGGCACGACGATCTACGCCCTGCTCGCGAGCGGCGACGCCCAGGTGAGCGCGGCGATCACGGTCGGCTCGCCGGCGCGCCTGGTGCCGCGGGCGCCACCGTGGGAGAAGCTCTTTGCGCCCGGCACACGCGCCCTGGTGGAGCAACTGGCGCAGGATGACTGGCTCGATCACGCCGCGTTCGCCTTGGTGCAGAACAAGATCTACTCCGGCCGCGGCCACTGGCCATGGCTGTCGCTCACTGCCATCCGCCGCGGCCTGGCGCTGACGGCGCGCAGTCGGCTGCTGTCGTGGGCCAGCGTGTGCGCCCCCAAGGTCGCGAGCATCGTGTACCGCTCCGGCCGTGCGCGCGCCGCCCGCGACTACCGCGCGCGCGAGCTGCGCGCGGTGTTGCGCGCCGGCACGTTGCACCGCGAGAGCGTCACGCTGCTGACGCAGTTGTTGGCGTGGGGGCAGAACAGCGGCACGATCGCGCTGCCGCAGGGCCCGAGCCTGGCAGCCACCAGCGCGCACGTGGCGACACCGACGCTGGTCGCGTTCTCCCCCACCGACGAGATGGTGCGCCCCGACGAGGCTTGCGCGTGGGATGGGCCGTCGAGCGTCAGCATCGACGTCGGCGCCTGCGGCCACGCCGGCTTCTTCTACAAGCCCGGCCCGCGCGGCGTGTTGTTCGCCAACATCGAGAACTTCGTGCGCGACCATGTCTAACGACGTAGCGATGCTGCTCAACCCAGTTGCCGGCGGAGGCAAACGCAGCGCCCGAGTCGTGCAGGCGTTTGGGCAGGTGTTCGGCGGCGCCGCCCCCGTGCTCACGACCGTGGCGCCCGGCGCCGACGCGAGCGCACTGCACGCCGCGCTGCGCGCGTTGCCGACCGAGGCCGTGTTGTGCATCGCCGGCGGCGATGGCACCCTGCATCACGCGGTGAACGCGCTCGAGCCGGCGCGCGGGCAACCGCCGTGGCCACGGTTGGCGCACGTTCCCATCGGCTCGGCCAACGACGGGGCGCGCGCCCTGGCGGAGCTGACCGGACGCGCGCACGGCGACGACCTCGTAGGCGAGCTGCGCGCGATCGCGGCGCGGGTCGGGCACGCGGGGCACGTTGCCGACCTGGGCCGCGTCATCACCGCCGCCGGCACGCGTCGCCTGTTCGCCAACTTCGCCGGCGCCGGCAGTCCGGCCGACTGGGCCGAGGTCTCGACGCGCGCGCCGATCCGACTGCTGAAGCGGCTCAGCACGCGCGTTGCCTACGAAGTGTGCAACCTGGCGGTCATCGCGCGCCGACGTGTGCACGCACTGCAGGTCGGCCTCGATGCCGCGGCGCCGGTGCCGCGCAACGTGTTCGCGTGGTTCGCGGCGCGCGCGCGCTACCTGGGCGGCGGCATCGACCTCGGCCCGCAGGTTCGCCTCGACTCCGGCGCGCTGCACGTGGTCGTGATCGACCCCGCCCCGCGCATGGCTCTGGTGCGCTTGCTGACCGCGGCGAAGCAAGGTCGCGGCCCAGAGCCCATCGCCGCACAACGCGCGCGCCTGCAGCTGCCGTCTCCAGCGCGTCTCAACCTCGACGGCGAATTGTTCGCCCTTGACTCCGAAGACGCCGAAGGCCCCGTCACCATCGACGTGCTGCCGCGACACGTACGCTGGCTGTAGAGCCGGCCTCAAGTGCGCACCGTCCTAGTCCGATAGGACGGTCGTGGAATGTAGAGTCGATCCGAACAGCCTGACGCCACCGTCGCAGCAGATCGTGGCTGCGGTGCTCGACGCCATGGCGCGCGGTGAGGTGCGGCCCGGCGACAAGCTGCCGAGCGTGCGCGGCCTCGCGGCGCAGGCGTTGGTGAACCCCAACACGGTCACCAAGGCCTACCGCGACCTCGAACACCTCGGCGCGACGGCCGGCAAGAACGGCTCCGGCGTGTTCGTGACCGACGCGGGACCCGACGTGGCGCGCGCGCGGCGACTGACGCAGACGCAGACCGCACTGGAACAAGCGCTCGCCGCCGCGTTGCGCGCGGGCCACGACGGCGACGAGTTGCTGCGCGTTCTGCGTGACGCGCTGCAGGGAGAAACCATGCAAAGGAAGACGCGATGAACGACATCGTCCGCATCGAAGGCTTGGAGTTTGGCTACCGGCGCCGACAGCAGGCGCTCGCGGGCGTCGACCTGGTGCTCGCGCCGGGCAAGGTCACGGTGTTGCTCGGCAGCAACGGCGCTGGCAAGAGCACGCTGCTGCGTCTCCTGCTCGGCGTGCTGCGACCAACCCGCGGCAGCCTGCGCGTGTTCGGGCAAGACCCGCTGCGCGCGCACGCGGCCGTGGTGCAACGCACCGGCTACGTGCCCGACGTGCCCGACGTGTACCCGTGGATGACGCCGACGCAGCTGTATGCGTTCTTGGCGCCGCACTACCCGACGTGGAACGCGACGCTGTGCCGCGACCTCAGCGCGCAGCTCGCCGTGCCGATGCACACCAAGTTCAAGGCGCTGTCGCGCGGCCAGGGTATGAAGGCCATGCTGGTGGCGGCGTTGGCCTCGGAGCCCGAGCTGCTCCTGCTCGACGAGCCGTTCGCCGGCCTCGATCCGCTGGTGCGCGAAGAAGTGTTGGCCGGCGTGGTGCAGTCGCTGCGCGACGGCGAGCGCACGGTGCTGTGCGCGACGCACGAACTGGACATCGCCGCGCGCATCGCCGATCGCGTTGCGGTGTTGCACGCCGGCAAGATCGTGCAGCACGGCGATCTGGCTGAGGTGCTCGGGCAAGACGAGCCGACGCAAGCGCCGCGCGGGTTGCACCGGGTGCTGGCGGCGGCGTGTGGCAAGGAGGTGGCGGTATGAGTGCGTTCGCTTCGGGGGTGGCACGCGCGCCGCGTGGACTTTGGCGCACGTGGTTGTGGAAGGAGTGGCTCAGCCAACGCGGGATGCTGCTCGCCTACCTGGCGCTCGCGTTCACCTGCCTGGCGTGCGGGCTCTGGATCACGGCGACGAGCCCCGGCGACATCCACCGCATCCCGGTGCCGGCGCTGTTCATCGGCGCGGGTGCGGTCGGCGTGCTGGTGTTCGCGGCGCCGTTCACGGTGCGCGGCGAGTTCACCAGCAAGGACGATCAGTTCTTGCGGCGCTTGCCGGGGGCGCTGCCGGCGGCGACGGCGGCCAAGCTCGCGTTCCTCGGTCTTGCGGCGTTGGCGTTGCCGCTGGCTGGCCTGCTCATGGGCGAGGTCTTCCTTGCCGCGCGCGGCGTCGAACTCGTGTCACTGGCAGAACTCGACCCCACGGCCCGCGGGGTCGACTGGGAGGGCAGACGCGCCACGTTCCTGCTGGTGCTCGCCGGCCTCGGCTTAGCGTTCACGCCGTGGGTCGTGGCCGTCGCCAGCTGGCTGCCCGGCGGCCGCATGGCCATCGGCGGCGCTTGTGGGCTGGCCGCACTGATGGCCCTGGGCGTGTCGGCTTCGCTGCGTTCCTGCCCTGGCCTCGAGCAGACTCTGTCGCCCATGTTGGAACGCTGGCTCGCCTGGCTGGCGCTGGCCGGCCTCCCGGTCGCGATCGTTTCGCTGGTGCGCGGTCGACGCGGCGGCGGCGCGGCGCGCTCGGCGAAGTTCGGCGTGCTCGTCGCGTTCGCCGCCCTCGTGCCGCCCGGGGCTTGGCTCGGCTCGCACATCATCGCGTTTCGCTGGCCGAACCCGAACCGCCTGGCACACATGAGCATCGATGGACTCACGCCGGACCTGCGCTACGCCGTCGGCCGCGGGAGCGAACACGTCAACTGGTGGGGAGCGCCGATGCGGTTCGACCTGCTGCACGGCACCGCGGAGCAGATCGCCAGCGCCGGCAGCGTGCTCACGCACGAGATTCTGGCGCCGTTCAGTCCGAGCTTCGGCGCGAGCCGGCGCTTCTGGCGCATCTACGACCACGACAGCACCGCGCGCGAGATCCTCGATGCGCAGACCGGAGCGCGCTACGCCGCCGCGGCCAACGCACCCGACTTTGGCGTCACCCCGGAGGTGTGCACCGCGATCGAGGCCGACGTGCGCGCGACGTCGCCGTTCCGCGCGCCGGGCGGCCGCCGCGTCTTCGTGCTGGGGGACACCATGCATGTCGAGACGGCGAACGGCGAGGTGGCCTACCCATGGTCGCGCCGACGACACCAGTCGTGGCCCGCCGGCCACGGCGCGATCACCAGGCTCGCCGATGGCTCCTATGAGCTGTTCGACTTCACCCGCGGCCGCGTGGTAGCACCGTCGCAGATCACGGTCGGCGAAGCCCACTGCGTGAACGGACTGTGGATCGTGCGCGCCAAGAATGGCACCGCGTACTGCCCGTTGCAGATCTTCGACCCGGACCACGACACCTTGACGCCATGCGACGAGCTGCAGCCATGCACATTGCTCTGCATGTGGAACGACGACGAGGTCGTCGTGCTGAAGCGCGACCCCGCGAGTGCCACGCCCATCGCGGATCGCCTGTTCACCTTCCACGTTGCCGACCGCCGCATGACACCCATCGCGCTGCCTGGCGCACTCGGCTTGCGTGCGTGGCTCTCCCGAGGCTCCGCGGCGGCGTTTGGCTTGCGCGACCACCGCAATCGGCTGTGGCTCATCGCACGACCCACGTCACGCGGCGCGACCCCACACCTGATCGCGGTCGACCCGCACACACGCCAGGCAGTGGAAATCCCGACCGTTGGCGCCCTCAACCTCCACGTCCTCGCCTTCCCCGACGCCGACACCGTGCTCCTGCTCGAAGACCACGCGCGCATCGTGCGCCTCGACTACGAGCGCGGCGTCCGAACGGTGCTGGTCGGGCGCGAACGGCCGGAAACGCGCTGATCGCTTACGCCTGTCGCAGTGTCCACCGGCAACTCGTCGAAGTCGCGCGCGATGCGGATCTTGCCACGCAGAGCGCCCGGGGTCCGGGCGCTCGGCACGTCGACGTAGGGAACCAGCCTCGCGATCGCCCTGCCCGCCCGGCCGATGATGATCGTCTCGCCCTTGGCAACGCGGTCGACGAGCGCAGAGAGCTGCGCCTTGGCTTCGGTGATGCTGTTGATCATCATGACGGCATGCGACCTGGTGTGGTCTGGTCGGTCAAGTGGCCATCAGGTGGGCCACGTCCAAGGAACCGCGTGTTGCGTGCGCGTTCGTTCATGGTCACGATGGCGCGACCCGCATGACAACCACCGCAATCCTGGGCACCGGCCTGCTCGGTGCAGGCATGATCGAGAACCTGCTGCAGAAGGGGCACCATCCGCGCATCTGGAACCGCACGCGCAACAAGCTCGCCCCGCTGATCGCGCGCGGCGCGCAGGCCGGCGCCGACCCGGCCGACACCGTGCGCGGCGCGAAGCACGTGCATCTGGTGCTGGCCGAGGACACGGCGGTCGACGCGGTGATCGCCGCGCTCCGCCCGGGACTCGGCGCCGGCGTGCCGGTGATCGACCACTCCACCAACCACCCCGCGCAGGTCGCCGCCCGCTTCGCCCGCCTGCGCGCCGCCGGCATCCGCTACGTGCCAGCCCCCGTATTCATGTCACCGCAGAACGCACGCGAAGCCAGCGGCTTGATGCTGCTCGCCGGTCCCAAGGCCGACGCCGAAGCGCTGCACAACCACTTGACCGCGATGACCACCAAAGTGCTGCACGTCGGGGAACGCGCTGACCTCGCCGCGGTGTTCAAGCTCGCCGGCAACTCGGTGTTCTTCGCGCTCGCCGCGGCCATGCACGATGTGCTCGCCATCGGCCGCGGCGCCGGCGTGAACGCCGAGCAGATGCTGAGCCTGTTCGACGTGTTCCGACCCGGCGCCGCGTTGCCGTTCCTCGGTCAGCGCGTTGCTCAGGCGGGCGATGGCCCCGCAAGCTTCGAGTTGACGATGGCGCGCAAGGACGCGCGCCTGATGACGGAGACGGCCGGTGCGGAACGTCTGCTCGTGCTGCCGTCGGTGATCGCGGCGATGGACGCGGCGATTGCCGCGGGCCGCGGCCTCGCCGACTACGCGGCGTTCACGCAGACGGGCTGATTGTCGCTGCGGCTGTGAACGGCCCGAACGCAGCCTTTCTTCCGTGTCGTCGGCAAGGAGATCAGCGGCGTGCCGGTCGCCCTATCGACGACGCGACCCATCCGCGCACCGGCACGTGAGGTTCCTTGCCCCAAACTACAACCGGCGCTGCGCTGCCCGCGCATGCGCCTCCAGGCCCTCGGCGCGCGCCAAGAGGACCGCATCGCGGGCTGCCGCCGGGTCGACCACTCCGAGGTGAAGCCAAGTGCGCGGCCGCAGGAACCGCAACACCGACAGCCCGGCGCTGGCGCGGGCGCTGCCCGCGGTGGGCAGCACATGGTTGGGTCCGAAGCCATAGTCGCCGAACACCTCGGCGCTGCGTGGCCCTACGAACACTGCCCCGGCGTGTTGCAAGGCCCGTCTGGCGGCATCGGGATCGTGCACCATCAACTCGACGTGCTCCGGCGCAAGATCGTCGCACGCCGACAACATCTCGCTGCGCGAGCGGCACACGACCACGCCGCCATGCCTCTCGAGCGCGGCGCGGGCCACGTCGGCGGTCGGTAGGTCGTGCAATTGCGCGGTCAGTTCGTCCTCGACGCGCGCGATCAAGGCGGGCGCATCGGTGATCAACACCGCGCGCGCGTCGGTGTCGTGCTCCGCCTGCGCCAGCATGTCGGCGGCGATCAAGCCGGGATCGGCATCGGCATCGGCGACCACCACCAACTCGGACGGGCCGGCGAACAAATCGATGCCGACGCGCCCGACCAACTGCCGCTTGGCGGCAGCGACGTAGACGTTGCCCGGACCGCAGATCATGTCGCAGGCTGGGCCGGCGACGCCAAACGCGAGAGCCGCGATCGCCTGCGCGCCGCCGACCGCGAGCAGCCCATCGGCGTCTGCCAACGCCGCCGCCGCCAACGTGATCGGCTGCGGCCGCGGCGAGGCAACCACCACGTAAGGCACGCCGGCCACCCGCGCGGTGAGCGCGGTCATCAACACCGACGATGGCAGCGGATAGCGTCCACCCGGCGCATAGCAACCCACCGATTGCAACGGCACCAGGTCGTGACCGGCGCGACCGCCAGGGACGGCGATATCGACCTCGGTCAAGGAGCTGCGTTGCGCCAACGCAAACGCGCGCACGCGGCTCTTGATGTTGCTCAGCGCCAGGTGCGTCGCCGCGGGCAACGCCGCCAGCGCGGCAGCGCACTCGGCTTTGCCGATCAGCAGCGAGGCGCCGGGGGCAAGTCCGTCGTACCGCTCGGCAAACCGCCGCAGCGCTGGCTCGCCTTCCGTTTCGACCGCGCGCAGGATCTCGGCGGTGCGGGCAACGACGTCGGCGGCGAGTTCGGGCGCGTGGTGCGAGCGGCGGCGGGGATCGAGCCGGCGCAGGTGTACCCGCGTTGGCATCCCGGTCGCCGCGGCCGTGGCCGACATCGGCTTGGCGTCGCCAGCGCGGCGGCTGACCCGCAGGCTGCGCCGGTCGAGTTCATCCTCCACCTCACACAGGCTCACGCCGGCCTGGGCCAAACGCACGCTGGTGAAGTAGAAGACGTCGGCAGCCTCGTGCACCACGGCGCCGCGCTCGGTGGCGTTCGCCAACTCATCGGCTTCCTCACGCAGTTTGGCAGCCAGCAAGGCTGGATCACTGAGCAAGCGCGCGCTGTAGGAGCCCGGCTCGGCCGCGTCGCGCCGCGCCAACAACGTCGCCTCCAACGCCGCCAACCCGCGCGCCGGCCCAAAGCAAGTGCGGCTGCCGCGGTGACAGAAACCACCGGCCTGCCGCACCACGAAACGCAGCGCATCGCGATCGCAGTCCACTTCCACGGCGAGCAACTCTTGGCTGGCGCCCGAGGTCGCGCCCTTGCGCCAAAGCCCACGCTGACGCGACCAATACACGCCGGCGCGCTCTTCGAGCGCACACTTCAGGCTGGTGCGGTTCGACCAGGCGAGGCCAAGCGAGAGGTTGCGCTCATCACACACCAGAGTCGGCCACAGTCCATCGGCGCGGTCGGACACCAACGGCGCGGTGAACGCGTCGACGAGTTCGAGCCGGCCGCTGTAGATCGCCATGCCCACCTGCGCGTCGATGCCGAGGCGGTCGAGGGCCGCGATTTCGTCGGCCGTGGTGACGCCGCCGGCAAAGGTCAGGGGCAGGTCGCCACACCACGCCCGCAGCTGCGCCGCCAGATCGAGATCGCAACCGAGCATGCGACCTTCGCGTTCGACCACCGTCACGAGAAAGCCACCCGCGTAGGTGCGCAGCTCGCGGATGCGTTGCTCGATCGACGCCTGCGTGCCGCGCCGCCATCCGTCGACCACCACTTCGCCATGCCGCGCGTCGAGCGCGACGACGACGCGGTCGCGCGGCAGTTGCCGCAGCAATTCGGGCGTGGCCGCCGTGCCGAGCACGATCTTGCGCGCGCCGAGGTCGAGCCAGCGGCGGGCCGACGCGACGTCGCGAATCCCGCCGCCGACCCGACACGGCGCGTTCTGCACCAACGCGGCGATCACCTGCGTGTTGTCACCCTCGCCGCGCGCCGCGTCGAGGTCGACCACGGCGACCTCGCCCACCATCTTGAAACGCGTAAGCCAGCGCTGCGGATCGCCGCCGTCGATCGCCAGGCGTTCGCCGCCAATGAGCTGCACAGCGCGACCACCACACAAGTCGATGCAGGGCACGATCATCGCCGCACCTGCACGAAGGCGGCAGCGAGTTCCGCCTTGACCATGCTCACCGAATACTCGGCGCGGTGGAACATGCCGGCGGCGAGCACCGCCTGCGCGCCGGCCCGCAGCGCCGCCAACAGATGGCTCGGCGAAGCAGCCCCACCCGAAGCGACTACCGGGACCTCGACCGCATCGACGATCTGCGCGATCAGGTCGAGGTCGTAGCCGGCGCCGGTGCCGTCGCGGTCCCAGCTCGTCAACACGATCTCGCCGGCGCCGGCCGCGGTCGCCTGCCGCGCCCACGCCACTGCGTCGCGGCCCGTGCGCACCTTGCCCGAGTGCGTGACGAGTTCCCATCCGAGCTGGTCGGCGAGGTGGTCGGCGCGGCGGGCAGCGTCGAGCGCGAGCACGGTGCATTGGCAGCCAAACGCTTGCGCCAGCTCAGTGAGCAACTGCGGCCGCGCGGCAGCGGCGCTGTTCAGCGCCACCTTGTCGGCGCCGGCGCCGAGCAGCGCGCGGGCGTCGGCCAACGAACGGACCCCGCCGCCGACGGTGAGTGGGATGCCGAGCACGGCGCGCACCGCACGCACCACGTCGAGCGCGTGCGCCCGGCCCTGCGGCGTGGCGCTGACGTCGAGCATGGTCAGCTCGTCAGCGCCTTCGGCTTCGTAGCGCGCCGCCAGCTCGGTGGGATCACCCGCGTCGCGCAGGTCTTGGAACTTGATGCCCTTGACGACGCGCCCATCGGCGACATCGAGGCAAGGGATGACGCGGACGGTGAGGGTCATGCGGCACCTCGATCGAGCCAGCGGCGCAACAACGCGGCGCCGACCTGGCCGGAGAGTTCGGGGTGGAACTGACAGGCGAGCAGCGCGCCGCGCGCCAGCGCAGCCAGGAAGGGACCGCCGTAATCGGCAGTGGCGACGTGGCAGTCGCTGGCGGCGTGTTGCACGTGGAACGAGTTGGCAAAGTAGAAGTGCGCGCGCGCCGGCAGAGCAAGCAGTCCGGCCTCGGGTGTCACTTCGTTCCAACCGAGCTGCGGCACGCGCAGCGGAGGCGCAAAGCGCGTGGCCTTCGCAGCCAACACCCCGAGCCCATCGACGCCCGGCGATTCTTCGCTGCGTTCCCCGAGCAACTGCAGGCCAAGACAGATCGCGAGCAACGGGCGGTCGGCGGCGATGCGCGCGCGCAGCGCTCGGTCGAGGCCGTGTCGCCGCAACGCCGCCATGCCGGCGGCGAACGTGCCGACTCCCGGCAAGACCACAAACGGCGCGGCGGCGATCGCATCGGGATCGCAGCTCGCGCGCGCGGCGGCGCCGAGCCGAGCGAACGCGGCGAGCACCGAGGCGAGGTTGCCCACGCCGGTGTCGACGACGAGAACGGAGCTTTTCATGCCAACACGCCTTTGGTACTCGGCACCGCGGAATCGGCGCTGCGCGCGGTCGCTTGGCGCAGGGCCAAGGCGGTCGCTTTGAACGCCGCCTCGACGCGATGGTGGTCGTTCTCGCCCTTGAGCACATCGACGTGCAGCGCGAAGCGGCCGGCGATCGCGAGGCTGCGCAGGAAGTGGCTGAGGTTCTCGCAGGCGACATCGCCGAGCCGCTCGCGGCGAAGCCCGAGGTCGATCGCCGGCCATGGGCGAGCGCTGAGGTCCACCACCGCGCGCGCCAGCGCTTCGTCGAGCGGCGCGTAGGCGTGGCCAAAGCGGTGGATCCCGGCGCGGGTTTCGAGGCAGGCATCGAGCGCGGCGCCGAGCGCCAGCGCGCAATCTTCGACGGTGTGATGGTCGTCGATGGCGAGGTCGCCGCGGCAACTCAGCTCGAGGTCGAAGCCACTGTGCTTGGCCAGCGCACCGAGCATGTGGTCCAAGAAACCCAGCCCGGTCGCGATCGTCGCGCGACCGCCGCCGTCGAGGCGCAAGGTCAAGGTGATGTCGGTCTCGCCGGTGGTCCGGCGCAGGCTGAAGGCGCGTTCGCAGGTCATGGCAGCAACTCGTTCAGGGCCTGCGTGGTGGCGAGGACCCGCGCCGCGCCGTGTTGTTGCAGGGCAGCCGACAGGCTGGGATCAGCGTCGCCCGGCGGCCGGCGCGCGTGAGCACATCGCGCAGCACGGCGAATGCCCTTCTGCATGCGGCCCTCGAGGAGCGCAAGGCGGAGGAGACTAGGAGATTGCGGGGACATCGCTTCGAGGAGGCTCAGGGAAGCGGCCCGGGTCGACGCTGCCTACGCGCGCACGCCGACCCGCAGGCCGGCGTTGGGGAGGTTCAGCGCAACAAACCGCGCACAACATCGCCGACGACCAGCCCTCGCGACGAGGGATGGCGATGATGATGCTGGTGGTGAAGCGCGCGCTGCGACAAAGGAGCGCGGACTATGCCGAACGGCGCGCGGCTGTCAAGCGGGGGCAATCGTCAGTTGCCGACCTGCGCGAAGCCTTGGTTGCCAGCCAACGGCAGCAAGACGTCGAGGCTGGTGAACAGCGTGCAGCCCGGCATGCCCAACGGTGTGAGTGAGAGCGGCAGTGGGCCGAGGGTGGAGTTCGTCGAGCTAGCGCCGAAGATCAGCAGGGCGGTGTTCGTGGGCAAGCCGTCGATCGAGACTCGCAGCGGGGCACCGCTGCGGTGTCAAAAGCCTTGAAGGAGTTCATCGCTCGTCGTCGGCAGAAACGCATGCTCGAGTTGTTCGGCAAACTGAACTGGAACCCAGAGTTCGACTACAAGGCTGAGCGCTCGCGCCGATGAACATCCTGGTCGACACGAGCGTGTGGTCGTTGGTCTTGCGGCGGGATACACCCGTTCGCGGTCGAGAGGCGGACCGGTTGCACGAGGCGTTGACGCACGGCGAACCGCTACGCCGCCGAGGCAGGCCGACGCCGGGTTGGTTGCCGTCAGGTGGTCCGCGAGGTGAGGTGGATCACCGTCCGTAGCGGCGCCGTCTTGCTGAGGAGCGATCCGCGGTTCTCGAGGTCACACCGTCGCCGACGATTCGTGAGCGACGCGGCGCAGTCAGCGGCTACTGAGTCCGCGTGGGGCATCGAACAACTGACAAGGCCCGCGCGGCGTGCAACAGCACGGGGTTCCGAACCCCGACTGCTGCGGACGCCGCGCCCCTGCCACTTCACGCGGCGGCGTTCGGTCGAGCCTCGCGCGGAGGCTCCTCATCGTGACCAAGAGCGCTTGCTGGCGCCGGCGCGCTGGGCGCGGCCGGCGCGGCGGCCGGCGGCAGCTCGCTTGCCTCTCCGCTGCCGCGCTTAGCCCGCGGCGAGGCTACCCGCCCCACCGTGCGCAACGCGGTCCACCGGGCGAGCAACCCTACCTCACGCTGAAAGCGGACGCGGTTGTAGGCATCGAGCAGCCGCAGTACTTCGGTGAGTTCGGCGATCGCGCGCTCGAGCTTGGTGCGGGTGTCGTGGTGG
>JANPER010000039.1:0-94269 GCA_031423015.1 Planctomycetota bacterium
GACCACCACCAGGAACAGCGACCAGGTGATCAGCGACAGCAGACCGAGCACTGCGTCATGGGTCGGCGCCACCGCGTGCGTGCCGCTGACGCACTCGCGCAGCGCGTAGAGCGGCGAGGTACCGATATCGCCGTAGACGACACCGAGCGCAGCCACGGCCAGCGAAGCGACCTTCGGCCGCGGGACGTCGGTGGACACTTGAGGCGATGGTGTAGCGTGCGGTGTCGGTCGGCGCAAAGGTCGCGCGGCGCCGGGCTTGACGCTAGCGACTCACTCGGCGCCGGCTCCAGTGTGCGCCCGCCAGAGCAGATCGTCGAAGCGTCGCTCTGCCTCCGGCTCGCGGCGACCCAGGCTGCCGAGCCAGGCCGCCAGGAAGCCGATTGGAATCGAGACGATGCCGGGGTTCTCGAGCGGGAACAGCGCGTGTTCCTTGCCGCGCACGCTCGGCCCCAACAGGATGAGCGTGATCGAAGCAAGCAAACCCGCGACCAAACCGCAGATCGCACCGCGCGTGGTGAAGCGACGCCAGCACAACGTCAGCAGGATGGCGGGCAGGTTCGCCGATGCGGCGACGGCGAACGCGAGCGCCACCAAGAACGCGACGTTGGCCTTCGGCCCGAGCACGATGGCGATCGCGATGGCAACCGCGCCGATGCAGAACGCGGTCACCCGGGCCACGCGGATGCGTTCACCGGGGCGGCGTTCCTTGCCATCGTGGATCACGTTCACCCAGACGTCGTGCGCGAACGACGTCGACGCCGAGATCGTCAGGCCGGCGACCACCGCGAGGATCGTGGCGAACGCGATCGCGGCGATGAACGCGAAGAACAAGTCGCCGCCGAGCGCCTTCGCCAGCAGCGGCGCCGCCATGTTCGAGCCGCCGTTCTGCGCGATCGTGTCGCGCCCCACCAGCGTCGCGGCGCCGACCCGAGGAAGGTCGTCATGATGTAGAAGGCGCCGATGATCGCCATCGCCCACACCACCGAGGTGCGCGCGGCGCGGGCGTCGGGCACGGTGTAGAAGCGCACCAGGATGTGCGGCAAGCCGGCGGTGCCGAGGATCAAAGCCATGCCGAGCGAGATCAGGTCGAGCGGCCCGTACGGGGGCACGAAGCGCAGGCCAGGGGTCAGAAAGTCGCGCGTGACCTGCACGCCGTTCTCGGTGTAGGTGACATGCGCGATCGCGTCGAAGAAGGCGGCGAGGCTCCAGTCGAAGCGCGCCAGCACCAGCAGACTCAGCAGCGCGGTGCCTGCCATCAGCAGCACGGCCTTGACGATCTGCACCCAGGTGGTCGCCAGCATGCCACCGAACACCACGTAGCAGACCATCAACGTGCCAACGGCGATCACCGCCTGCGTGTAGGTGATGCCGGAGTCCGCGAGCAGCAGGCTCACCAGCGAGCCGGCGCCCACCATCTGCGCGATCATGTAGAACGTGCTCACCGTCAGCGTCGACAGCGCGGCGATCGCGCGCACCGGCCGTGCGCGCAGCCGGTACGCAAGCACGTCGGCCATCGTGTACTTGCCGAGGTTGCGCAGCGGCTCGGCGACGATGAGGAGCACCGTCAAGTACGCGACCAGCCAGCCCACCGAGTACAGGAAGCCGTCGAAGCCGGAGTAGGCGATGATGCCGGCGATGCCGAGGAACGACGCGGCGCTCATGTAGTCGCCGGCCACGGCGATGCCGTTCTGCCAGGCGCGGATGCGGCGATCAGCGGCGAAGTAGCCGGCCTCGCCGTGGGTGCGGCGGGCCGCCCAGCCGGTGATCAGCAGCGTCGCGACGACGAACGCGAGGAACAGGGCGAGCGTCGTCGTCACTTGGAGCTGCCGTTCTCGGCGGCGCGCCGCGCGCGCTCAGCCAGCGCGTCGAAGGTCTTCGCCTTGCGCACGTAGACCGCGGCCACCACCCACGCCATGACGAAGTTCGACAGCGCCAGCAAGTAGGCGACGTTGACCGCGCCGATTACCTTCGTCGCCATCAGCTCGGGCGCGTAGCCGCAGAGGATCGGCAGGGCGAAGTAGTAGGCAAGGAAGAAGATCGTCGTCGGGACGAGGAACGCACGCTTCTTGCGCAACAGCTCGGCGAGCATGGGGGGGTCACTTCGCCACGAGCGGCAAGACCTGCAAGCCATGCAGCGCCGCCGCGTCGCGCAGCCGCTCGTCCAGCGACACGAAATCGTGGGCCGCCTGTTCGTCGCGCGACCAGATCAGCGCCGCAGCCAGTTGCAGCGCATCGGCAGAGCGGAGCGGATGCAAACCCAGCAGTCGTTCCGCGCGCTTGCGCAGGGTCTCGGTCGGGGCAACTTCGCTCCACTCACGGCCAAGGGCGGCGAGCACCCGCCGCGCATCCCGCTCGACCGAGGACCGTATCGTGCCGTCCCGGCGTTGGCGGGCGAGGGCGGACACACACTCGATGCGCGTGCCCCACCAAACGACCACGGCCGGATCCGTCGCGCAGAGCGGTCGCACCACGGCAGTACCTGGCTCGTTGACGAGCAGCGGCACGACTGCCGACGTGTCCCAGAACCTCACCATTGCTTGCTCACCAGCCGCTGTCTCGATCCTCCCGGACCGCCTTGCGGACCGAGGACTTGGGGTCCTTGCCGCGCGGCATGTTCCAGAAGGCCTTGGGCAGCCGACCGGTCCCTAGACGCAGGAGACCCTGACGCTCGAGGTCGCGCAGCGATTCCAAGCCAGGACCGGCCTGCCCCACCGGGACGATCTTGGCAACCGGCACGTCGCGGTCCGTGACGAGGATCTCTTCGCCAGCCTTGACCAGCCGGAGGAACTTGCTGAGCTGCGCTTTGAGGCTGGCGACTGCGGCGGTTCGCATGTGACTAGTCTGGTCATTCGGCCGTGGCCTGTCAAGGCTATCGCCTGCCCCGAGCCCAAGCGTCATCCCGTTGCTCAAACCTCGATGGCGACCCCCTCGGTGTTGTCGGCGACGCGCGCGGCGCGCTCGGTCCACCTACTCGATCAACCGGTCACCCCATCGGCTCGACCGCCGCCTTCTTCTTGCGCGTCGCCACCAAGAACAGCGCGCCCAACACCACCACGGCGCCCACGAACCAGTAGAGCTTCTTCTTCATCACGTCGACCATCGCGCTCGGGTCGCTCATCAGGTTGGGCTGATCGCCGAGCACTGCGGCGCCCCACCACGCGAGCACCCAGCACCAGATGCCGGCGCCGACGATGGTGACGATGCTGAACGGCAGGAAGCGCATGCGCAGGATGCCGGCCGGGATCGAGATGAGGTGGCGCACGACGGGCAGCAGGCGGGCGATGAAGATGCCCTTCAAGCCGTTGTCCTTGGCCCAAGCTTCGGCGAGTTCGACCTTGGCCGGCGTGATCAGCACGTACTTGCCGTAGCGCATGACCAGCGGCCGGCCGACCCACAGCGCCACCCAGTAGCTGATCGCCGAGCCGAACCACGAGCCCGCCGTGCCGGCGAGCACCACCAGCCAGAAGTCCATCTTGCCCTGCGTCGCCCAGTAGGCCGCCGGCGGCATCACGACCTCGGAAGGCACCGGCAGGATCGAACTCTCGGCCGCCATGAGCAGGAACACGCCGAGGTAGCCCCAGTCGTGGACGAGTTGAAACCAGGACTGGATGAGGTCGTGCAGCATGGAGGAGGCGCAGGTTGCTGGACGCTCGCGCGCGGCGCAACCAAGAATGCGCTCATCAGTCCAGAACCCGGCCGATCGACTCGAAGCCGTCGAGCCACAGCCCAAGCCCCACGGTGGCGACGGCGCAGACCGCAATCACCAACCCGATGCTCCACGGCACCCGCGGTCCCGCCGCGTCTTCGCCCTTGCTCAGCAACAGGGCGGGAAACGGCGCGGGCAACAGCACGGCGGCGCGGACGATCAGCAAGTACGACCATGCGGCGATCACGCTCGACAACAGCAACGCCAGGGCTGCCCAAGCGAGATGCGCGCGATTCGCGTCTTCGAGGCCGAGGTGCAGCGCTTGACGCAGCACACCCCACTTGCCGAGGAACCCGGCCAGCGGCGGTAACCCGGCGAGGCTGAACAAGAACACGCACAGCGCCGCGGTGAGCCACGGCCAGCGGCGCACGGCGCCGGCCATGCTGTCGAGGGCGCACGAGCCGCGCTCGCGCTCGATGACGCCGAGGCACACCAGTGCGCCGACGTTGGCGGCGGCGTAGCCGGCCAGATAGAACGCCGCGGCGGCGACGGCGTCGCGGCCGGGCGCGCACGCCACCGCCAGCAGCACCGCGCCGGCGTGGCCGATCGCGCTGAACGCGACGATGCGCTTGGCGTCGCGTTGCGCCAGCGCGGTGAACGCGGCGAACAACAGGGTCAGCGAGGCGACCACGGCGAGGACCAGACTCAGCGTGCTCGGTGCCAGCGCCGCCGCCGGGACGACGTCGCCGAGCGCCCGCACCAGCGCCGCGATCGCTGCCACTTTGGGCAACACGGCCACGCTCGCCACGGACAACGCCGGCGCGCCTTGATAGACGTCGGGGGCGTAGAAGTGGAACGGTACCAGCGCCAGCTTGTACGCCAGGCCAACCGCGGCGAGACACAGCGCCGCCAGCGCCGGCACCGGCATCGCATCGGCCATCGCCACGCCGATGCCCACGAAGTCGAGGCGACCCGTGAGCCCGTACAGGTGACTCACGCCGAACAGCATGAGGCCGCTGGCGAAGCTGCCGAACAGCATGTACTTCATGCCGGCCTCCGCCGCGCCGCGATCGCCGCCGCGCCAAGCCGCCAACACGTAGCCGGCAAGCGACATCATCTCGATGCCGATCCACAGCAGCACGACGTTGGCGGACGCCGCGGTGAGCATCGCGCCCACGCCCAGCCCGACGATCGACGCCGCCCACGCGCCGCGATCTTCGAGCTTGCGTTCACCGTGACCGGCGACCAAGAGCAGCGCGGTCAAGATCGCGATCGCCGGCCGCGCCAACATGGTGACGCCGTCGACGCGCAGCATGTCGCCGACGGTCGCGGCACTGCTGCCAAGCGAAAACCAGAGCGACAGGAGACACGCGGCAACGCCCATGCCGGTGATGCCGCGCCGGTTGGCCGGCGACAGCAAGTCGATGGCGAGAATGCCAACGACGCCACCCGCGAGCGCGGCTTCGGGCAACACGGTCACGACGTCCGCATTCACGGGGCCGCGCTCCGCACGTGCTGCACTAGCGCCTCGCAACTCGGCCGCAGCGCGTCGACCAAGGGGCTCGGCCAAACACCGACCAGCACCAGGAGCGCTACCAGCGGTACGGTCGAACACAGTTCGCGCGCGTCGCAGTCGCCGAACGTAGCGTGTTCGGCGTGCCGCAGCGGCCCGTACGCCACGCGCTTCACCATCCACAGCAGATAGGCGGCGGACAGCACGACGGACACGCAGGCGGCCGCAGCCAACGCCGGGAACCACCCGCCGGCGGTGAAGCTCGCCATCAACGTCATGAACTCGCCGACGAAGCCGGCGAGTCCAGGCAAGCCGGCACCGGCCAGCGCGCCAATGAGCAGGATCCAGGCAAAGCGTGGCATCGGCGCAGCGAGGCCGCCGAAGCCGTCGAGCCGCCGATGGTGCGCGCGGTCGTAGACGACACCGACCAGCAGGAACAACAGCGACGACGACAAGCCGTGCGTGACCGCTTGCACCATGCCGCCGGTCAACCCCGCGACGGTGAGCCCCGACAGGCCGAGCAGACAGAATCCCATGTGTGAGACCGAGCTGTAGGCCACCAGACGCTTGAGGTCCTGCTGCCCGAGCGCGACCCACGCGCCCCACAGCACGCCAGCCACCGCTACCACGCCGAGCGTCGGACCCCACGCAATCGCCTCAGCGGGGAACAGCGGCCACGCCACCCGATAGAGACCGTAGACCCCGAGCTTCAAGAGCACACCGGCGAGCAACACCGACACCGCGGTCGGTGCCTGCACGTGCGCGTGCGGCAGCCAGGTGTGGAAGGGCAACGACGGGACCTTCACCAGGCACGCGAGCAACACGGCCAAGAACCCGAACGCGGCCAGCGACATGCCGAGGAACTGTTGGCTCTGCCACGCGCGCCACTGCAAGGCGAGGTGACGCAGGTCGAAGCCGCGCGGCACGGTCACGCTCGCCGCGCGCGTCGAAGGCGCCGCGGATCGCGCGGTGACTGGCAGACCGTGCAAGGTGGCGCCGTGATCGATCGAGTGTGCCGCCAACACTGCGGGGGCGACGTCGACCGCACGACCTTCCTTGGGCGTGCCGTTCCACAGCGCGATCAGCATCGCCAACATCAACACGCTGCCGGCCAGCGTGTAGACGAAGAACTTGAGCGCCGCGTAGCGTCGTTGCTCACCGCCCCAGATGCCGATGAGCAGCAGCATCGGCACCAGCATCACCTCCCAACACACGTAGAACACCAGGAGGTCGAGGGTGACGAACACGCCGTTCATCGCCGCCAGCAGCAGCAGCACGAGGGCGTGGTAGGCCCCCGGCGAGCGCGTTTGCCGCCAGGCGGCGATCGTGGCGATGGCCACCACCAAACCCGACAGCGCGAGCATCGCCGCGCCGATGCCATCGACGCCGACGTTCCACGACGCGCCGAGCGCGCGCGACCACGGCAACACCTCGGTGAGCCGGAAGTCGGCACCCGGGCGCCGCGCAAAGTCGAGCAGCGCCATGACACCAACGCCCAGCGGCAGAACGCTGCCGGCGAGCGCCAGCCAGCGGGCGCCGGCTTTCGCCACCAAGCACAGGACGGCGAGCAGCAGCGGTGCGACGACGCTGAGAGTGAGAGGTCCGATCATCGCAGCAGCAGCACGAGCATGATGACGGCGCCGAGCACGGCGGTGAACCCGATGTACGAACCCACCCGACCAGCGTGCGCCAGCGAACTCGAACGGCCGAGTCGACCGCAGGCGCGGCCGACGCCGTCGATCAAGCCATCAAGCGACGCCAGGTGCGCAGCACGCGACGGCGTTGAACCTTCCAGACTGCCGAGCCGCTCGCTGTTGCCCAGATCCAGGTGCGCGGTGAGCTTGCCGAGGCCGACACCGAGGCCGCGCGTGAACAAACGATCCCACAGGCGATCGATCCCCCACAGTTCGGCACACGCGACGTGCAAGCCGCGCAGACGTTGCGCGAGCGCCGCGCCGGCATCGACGCCACGCGCGGGCAGCACGGCGAAGACCAGCACGGCAAAGCTGGCGCCGACCAACAGCAACGCACTCGCGATCCACATCGCGGCGCCGTGCGCAGCGTGCACGGCCTCGCCGTGCGGCGCCGCGAGCGCGTGATCGAGCCAGTCGCCGAGCGTCCACGGCAACGCCAGCGTGAACGGCAGCAAGACCAAGAGGACGCCCTTCGCCGCCGGCGCGGGATCGTGCGCGTGGTGCGTGACTTCGTGGTTGCGCTCTTCACTCCAGAAGATGCGGAGCCACCAGCGCAGCATGTAAGCAGCCGTGAGCACACTGCCGGCACAGGCCAGCGCGAACGGTCCCCACGCCAAGCCGCCGGCGGCGCGCGCGTGGACCAGCGCGGCGGCGAGCACCGCGTCCTTCGAGTAGAAGCCGCTGAACAAGGGGGCGCCGGCGATCGCCAGTACCGCCAGCAGACTCGCGAGCGCGGTGACCGGCATGCGCTTGCGCAGGCCGCCCAATCGACTCAGGTCCTGGCAGCCGGTGCAGGCATGGATCACCGCACCAGCGCACAGGAACAGCAGGCACTTGAAGAAGGCGTGCGTGAACAGGTGCGCGATCCCCGCCGCCTGCCCACCCGCCTGTGCGCCGGCGCCGAGCGCGACGAACATCAACCCGAGTTGGCTGACCGTCGAGTACGCGAGCACGGCCTTCAGATCCCATTGCACACAGGCGATCGACGCCGCCAGCAAGCAGGTGATGCCGCCCGTCCAACCGACGACGGCGAGCGCATCAGCCGTGAACAGGAAGTAAGTGCGCGCGACCAGGAACACACCAGCGGCCACCATGGTGGCGGCGTGGATGATCGACGACGCCGTCGTCGGCCCTTGCATCGCGTCCGGCAACCACGGGTGCAGGGGGAACTGCGCGCTCTTGCCAATCGCGCCGCAGAAGATGCCGAGCGCGGCGAGCGTGAGCCAGGCTTGGCCAGACGCACCGAGGAACTCGCCAGCCGGCATGCTGCCTGGCAGGCTCGCCAAGCTCTGCCACGAGAACACCTCGCCGGTGTCGCCACGCGCGATCGCCGCCGCCAGCAGCGCACCCATTCCCAGCAAGAAGCCAGCGTCGCCGACGCGGTTCATCACGAACGCCTTGAGCTGCGCGTGGGCTGGGCTCAGACGATCCTCCAGCACGCCGCGCGCGAACCGCCCCTTGAGGCGCTGGTACTCGCTGTCTTCGCTGGCGGCAGGCTTGTCGAACCAGAAGCCGATCAGCAGGTAACTGCCGAGTCCCACCAGCTCCCAACACACGAACGACAAGAAGAGGTTGTCGCTCAGTACCACGCCGAGCATGGCAAACACGAAGAAGCAGAACTGCCAGGGAAAGCGCGCGGCCAGCGCGTCGCCGTGCATGTACCACGCGTTGAACACGAGCACGACGGTCGCAAGCCCGCACACGATGAGGGCCATCACGGCGCCCATCGGATCGACGTAGGTGCCGATACCGAGCGTGAACGAGCCACCGTCTGAACCAAGCTGCAGCCAGGTTGCGTGCGGCCCCTGCACGGCCTGACCACTGCCGACGATGTCGATCGCCAGCCAGACGCACAGCGCCGTGCAGGCCGCCATCGCAGCAGCGGCAATGCCGTGCGCAAGATCCGCGCGGGCGCGTGGCAGCAGACCAACGCCGAGCGCGGTCAGCAGCGGGATCAGCGCGATCGCCACCGACACCCAGCCAGGAGTCACGACCGCAGCTCCCGCGTCTGTTCGAGGTCGATGTCCCGCGACGTGCGGTAGACGGCGAACAGCAGGGCCAGCGCGATGGCAGCCTCGGCGCCCGCCACCACGATGACGAACACCGCCGCGGTCTGCCCTTGCACATCGAGGTGGTTGCTGCGGAAGCGACCGTAGGCGACGAACTGCAGAGCCGCGGCGTTCAACATCAGTTCCAGGCCGATCAGCACGCCGATCGCGTTGCGCCGCGAAGCCACCGCGAACACGCCGCAGGCGAACAGCAGGCCCGCGACCGTGAGGTATGCGGTGAGCGAAGCAGGACCGAACTCAGACACGTCGAGCCTCCATGCGCTGCGGGTTACGGAACCGCCGCACCGTGGCAACCGCGCCGATGAGCGCAATCGTCAACAAGATCGCGGCGGCCAAGAACGGCACCAGCCACGGTCCGACCAGCATGTCACCGATCGCCGGCTCCGCGCCGACGATCGCGTCGGGCACGCTGGCGGTCGGGCTGCGTGTGGTTGCGAGGTTCTTGCCGTGCTTTGTGACGACCTGCACCAAGCGCCAGGCCGCGACGGCCGCGAGCCCAGCGCCGGCGAAGGCGACGCCCCGTATCCACCACGAGGATCGTTGCACGGCACCCATCACGTCCGCCGAGAACAGGGTCGCGAACAAGATGAGCACGAGGATGCCGCCGATGTAGACGACGACCTGAATGCAGGCGAGGTAGGCCGCTTGCAAGAACAAGTAGAGGCCGGCGACGCCGGCGAGGCTCAGTCCCAGCAGCAGGGCCGCATGGAACAGATTGCGCACCGAGACGGCGCCGACCGCCCCCGCGATCGCTGCCAAACAGCACACCCAAAACAAGCAGAGTTCGATCACGGGCTCTGGGGCCCCGGGTTGCCGGGTGGAGTCGCGAGCGCGGCCTTCGCCTGGGCGGCTTGTGCCGCCGCTGCTCTGATCTTGATGGCCTCCAGGTCCTTGGCCTTCTTGCGCGCCTCGCGCTCGCCGTCGACTCTGGCTTTCTCCGTCGCCGTGTAGTAGCCGACGCCAAACATGCCGATGAGGTGCACGCCGCGCTGATCGATGCGGGCATCGAGCCACGCCTGCTCGTCGGCCGTGAGCGCTGATCTGGGCTTGTTCGCGAGTTCGGTCAAGCGCCCCACATCGGGCGCGTCAAGGCGCATGTCCAGCTGCGTCGAGTTGCGCCGGAACAAGTAGCGACCGAGGACATCGTCGGTCGGATCCATCTCGAACGCGGTCGTCATCGACAGCGAATCGGTGGGGCAAGCGCGCACGCACAGACCGCAATAGATGCACTTGCTGAGATCGATGTCGAAGCGCGACGCTCGGATCTTGTTCTCGGCGGTGCGCTCGGCCTCCATGACGAAGCAGTCGACCGGGCACACCTTGTCGCACTCGTGGCAGACGATGCAGATGTCGGCCTTGTTGAACAGATGGCCGCGCACGCGATCGCCGATCACCTCGGCCGGCGCCTCGGGGTACTGCCGCGTCATCGCCATCGCGCCGCCCTGGCCGCGCCAGTTCTCGACCATGAATTGCGCCGTCATGCGCATGCCGGTGAGGAACGCGGCGACGCCGTCGTAGATGTCGTTGACCCAGGCCAGGATCACGCCGAACCTCCGGTGAGTTGGCGCAGCGCCGGGTGCAACTGCCCGTGCCGCTTGCGCGCCGCCACGACCAGGATCGCGGCGAGCGCCAGCGGCAAAGCCCACGCGGCCAGACGCCCGAGCACGCCGAGGTCGAGACGAGGTAGCGCGGGCAGCCGGCCGTAGGCGGTGCCCGGCACAGTACCGTTGCCGAGCAGGATGGTGAACGCCAGTCCGACCATCGCGAGCAGACACAACGGCACGAGCTTGAGCCAGCACAGCCGCATCACCTGATCGACGCGAAGGCGCGGCAGCGTCCAGCGAATCCACATCATCAAGAGGAAGCTGGCCAGCACTTTGGTGACGAACAACAACAAGTGGGCGAGGCTCTCGAGCCACACCGGCCAAGTCACGATCCACTGCTCGCCGATCGGGCTCTGGTAGCCGCCGAGGAACAGGCTCGCGAACAGCGCGCCGATCAGCAGCATCTCGGTGTATTCGGCCATGGCGAACATGCCCCAGCGCAGCCCGGAGTACTCGGTGTTGAAGCCGGACACCAACTCGCTCTCGGCCTCGGCCATGTCGAACGGCGTGCGCTGGCACTCAGCCAGGCCGGCCAAGAAGAACACGACGGCGAGCAATGCCAGGAACGGACTCTGCAGCAAGTTCCAACCAAGGAACGTGAGCACCCCGGGCTGGTATTGCTGGCCGACGATGGCGTGCAGGTCCATGGTGCCCGACCACAGCACGACACCGGCGATCGCCAAGGCGACCGGAATCTCGTAGCTCACCATCTGCGCCACCGCGCGCATGCCGCCGAGCAGCGAGAACTTGTTGCCGGAGCCCCACCCCGCCATCAGCAGCGCCATGACCGTGATGCCCGACACCGCGATCGCGTAGAGCGCGCTGACCGGAACTTCGAGCATCACGAGGTGATGCGCGAACGGCATCGCACAGAACGGCAGGAAGGCACCGGTGAGCGCCAGGTAGGGCGCCAGCCGGAACACCACGCCATCGGCGCCGCTCGGCACCATGTCCTCTTTGCCCAGCATCTTGACGCCGTCGGCGACCAGCTGTCCCAAACCCAAACGGCGGGCCAGGTGCAGCAAGCCCTTGATGCCCGGCAAGGCACAGAACGCTGCGAGCAAGCGGTCCTGGCGCGCGCGCGGCAAGAAGAAGAGGCAGACGCGGAACGCCAGACGCAGCACACCATCGAAACCCACCGAGTTCGGCCCGTGCCGGCGTTGCACGGCCGCCGCAACCTTGCGTTCGAGGATCTGGCCGAGTGCCGCGATCGGAAAGACCACCAACAAGATCGGGGCCACGAAGACCGCAAAGACCGCAACCGCGATGGCCCAGCTAGCCGGATCCTCTGATCCAGTCAGCCAACGCGCAAGCGCATCGACCGCGTACCCCAGACTCACCGATCGATCTCCGGCACCACGACATCGAACGAACCGATCACCGCCACCACGTCGGCCAAGAAGATGTTCCGCATCACCTTGTGGAAGATGCCGGCAGCCGTGAACGAACCGGTCCGCACGCGCACGCGATACGGCACCTTGGTGCCATCGCTCACGATGTAGTAGCCCATCTCGCCGCGCGGCGCCTCGGTGCGGCAGTGCACCTCGCCCTTGGGGGGCTTCACCAGCAGGCGCTTGACGTCGGCTTGGAACCCGCCCACCGGATCGGTGGGTTTGTCAGCCGGCGGCGGCAGCATCTTCAACACCTCGCGGCACAAGCGCACCGACTCCTGGATCTCGAGCAAGCGGACCAGGTAACGGTCGAAGCAGTCGCCGACGACGCCATTCTTGCCCGCGAACGCCTGGCCGACCGGCACGCGTACGCCGAGTTGGCCGTAGATGCCGTACGGCTCGTCGCGCCGGAGGTCCCAGTCGACACCACTGGCGCGCAAGTTGGGACCGACGAGTCCCCACGCGACGGCTTCGGCCGCGTTGATCGGCGCCACGCCGGCGCAGCGATCGCGAAGGATCGTGCTGGTGGTAATGAGCTTGTTGAAGCGCACCATCTCGCGTTCGAACTGTTCGAAGAAGCGGGTGATCTCGGCCTCGGCACCCGCGTACAGGTCGAACCCGACGCCGCCGATGGTCACGTAGTTGTAGGTGAGACGCTGGCCGCAAAGCCGCTCGAAGATGTCGTTCACCAGCTCGCGCTGGGCGATGCCGTGCATGAACGGCGTGTAGGCGCCGAGGTCCATCGCCATCGCGCCGACCCCGATCAAGTGCGACGAGATGCGGTTCAACTCGGCGACCAGCACCCGGATGCACTCGGCGCGCAACGGCACCTGCACCGCCGTGGCCGCACTCGTGTTGAGGAGCTTCTCGACGGCGACGCAGTACGCCAGGTTGGCGTTCATCGCACACACGTAGTCGACGCGGTCGGTGTACGGCACGAACAATGGCCACTCGACGCACTCGCCGATCTTCTCGATCGAGCGGTGCAAGTAGCCATGATCGGGCGTGCAGGCGGCGACGACTTCGCCGTCGCTCTCGATCACGATCCGCAGCACGCCGTGGGTCGCCGGGTGTTGCGGTCCGAGATTGAGCGTCATGCGCTCGCCGGCCGGCGTCATCGCGTCGATCGTCACCCGCGATCGCCTTTCGGCGCCGCGGTCGGCGGCGCCGGATCGGGATCACCTACCCGCCGCGGCCCGTGCTCGAAGCGCTGGCCGTCGCGCTCATGCGACACACCTTGATACTCCGCGGGATACAGGTAGTCCTTGCGCAGCGGGTGACCGACCCAATCGTCGGGGCACATGATCCGGCGCAGCGACGGATGGTCTGCGAAGCGAACACCGAGCAGGTCCCACACTTCGCGCTCGAAGTAGAGGGCTGCGGGCCACACGCCGGACACCGTGGGCACTACGCAATCCGCGCGCGGCGCGTACACCTTGAGGGTGAGCTTGTGCCGGTGGCGCAGGCTGTGCAGGAGGTAGACGACGGCGATCGCGTCGTTGCGCGGTGAGCTCGGATACCGGCTGAGGTCGTAGCCGGTGAGGTCCATGAGGCTATCGAACGCGAGGTCTTTGTGGTCGCGCAGATGGCTGCAGACGAGCACGAGGTCGCGCGCCGGCACCAGCAGCCACGCCTGACCATTCTCCGACACCTGCGCTTCGATCGCGGGAGCCAACCCGCGCACGCGCTCCGTGAGCACATCCGGCGCCAACGCGGTCATGCCGTCGACTCCGGCAGCTTGGGCTCGGGCAGGTCCTTCTTTGGGTGCGAGCCAAACTCGCAGGCGGCGCCTTGCACCACGTGTGGCGCCTCGTCGCGGATGCCGAGCGTGCGATATCGACGCACCCGCTCACGCAGCGCCATCACGCCGTCGATCAAAGCCTCGGGCCGCGGCGGGCAACCCGGGATGTAGATGTCGACCGGCACATACTTGTCGACGCCGTTGAGCACCGAGTAGGCCCACTTGCTGAACGGGCCGCCGCTGTTGGCGCACGACCCCATGCTCACCACCCAGCGCGGCTCCGTCATCTGCTCCCATAGCGTGCGCACGCGGCTGGCCATCTTGTGGGTGATGGTGCCGGCGACGATCATCAGATCGGCTTGGCGCGGCGTGGCGCGTGGGATCATCCCTAGCCGGTCGACGTCGTAGCGCGGCCCGCCGGTCTGCATCAGTTCGATGCCACAGCACGCGGTGGCGAACAGCAGGTAGAACAAAGAGTTCTCCTTACCCCAGGCGAGGAACTCGTCCACCGCACCCAGATAGACCTGCTCGTCTTGGCGGTTGCCAGGCTTGGAAATCTCAGTCACGCCGACCCCCGGAAGTGTCGTCTTCCAACGCGCGGTCCCACACGAAGCCGCCGGTCCGCGCCACCCAGGCCAGGCCCAGCGCCAGTGTCCCGGCAAAGGCGGAGATCTCGGCAAACACCCGCCAACCCTGGCCAGCACCCGTCCATGCCAAGCACCGCGGCAGGATCGGCCACAGCAGCGCAAGCTCGACGTCGAATACCAGGAACGTGAGGGCGACCGTCGTGAAGCGGTTGTTGAACCGGAACCAAGGGGTGCCAACCGGGGCTTCGCCGCACTCGTAGGTCGTCAGGCGCTCGGACGAATCCCGGATCCGGTCGACCACGCGGGTGACGATCTGCACCACGAGCAGAGCACCGCCGACCAGGGCAAAGGCGAGTGCGCCCACGGCCGCGACGCTGCCCCAGGCCCCGTAGGACGAGGCGGGCGGGAGGCTGCTGTGGACGACGGCGAACGGGTTCGAGAGGAGCATGCGGGCCGCGAAGCTGCGGGAGCTTAGGCCCGCGCCCGGGCCGAGCAACACCCGCACGCCAGTTACGCCAGTTACCCCAGTGAGAGACAGATAGACGGCGTGCGGCGCTGCTGGCGTACGAGCCGCGTCCCGGCTGCTCAGGCCTGCGGCGGTGTCGGCGAGGCCGGCACGCTGTCGGCCGGCTCGGCGGCTCGGCGGCGGTGCCGGCGCGCGATGCGCTCGGCGTCGGCGATGTCGCTGTTGCGGTTATCGCGTCGGATGATCCAGATCGTGAACGCCATCAGCCCGACGAGCAGGCCTAGGATGGGCAGCGTGTAGTAGAGCGCAAACGGGTTGTCGGGCAGCTGGTACCGGATCAGGTTCGCAGCCACGAACAGGGGGGCCACGTGCTCGGCATCGGCCACCGAGGTGTACTTCATCACCTTGAAGAAGTGGCCGACGAGCAGAGCGGACTCGCCCGGCTTCCACCCTTCGATCCGCCCCGGGATCCAGATCGGCAGGATGCGACCGGCAAGCTCGCGCACCTGGATCCACGCTTCGGTCCAGTACTCGATGCCGGCGGGGTTGAGGCGCGCCTCGATCGTCCGCGCCGCCTGCAGCGACCCGATGAGGCTGTACGTCGTTCCCTTGGCCGCTTCGCCGCGCACCAGCTCGCGCCATTGCGGCGGTGTCATCAGCCGCGGCACCGCGTTGGCCTCGTCGTAGGTCCGGCCGCGCGCCTGCTCGATGGCGTAGCTGGAGAGATGCCAGAGCGGCAGTGACTGCGAGCGGTCGATCGGCAGCGTGCTGTCGCCCCGATCCTCGGCTAGTACGCGGTAGGTCTTGCCGTCATCGCCGATCTCCTCGCGCAGCCTGCCGTCGTGCACCTGCGCCAGCAACTTGGCGTCGATCTCGGTCACCGGCCGCCAATCGTCGAACGCCGGGAACAGCTCGGGCCCCACCAGCATCGGCGCCCGGTCGAGCCGCACTGGCAGGTGGAGGTCGCGCAGCTTGAGGAAGAACCCCTCCATCCGCACCCACGAGCCCTCGCGCAGCGACGAGTCGGGGGGCAGTGAGAAACAGCACAGGACATGCTCCCCCTCGGGCGTGCGCAGCCTCGCCTCGTGGATCTCGTAGCCCGGAACCGGGTGCCCCGGCCGGGTGTACGGCGTCTCTTCGAGCACGCCCCGGTACCATAGATAGCGGCCGCGGTAGTGATCCGGATCGGCGCGCAGCACCGGGATCGACACCGGCGTCGTCGGGAGGCCCAGGGCGCGCGCCACCCCGGGCACGACGTTGAGGCTGGCCTCGACCAGGTACAGGAATGGCGCAGGCTCGACCGAAATGCGACTCGTGCGGCTGTCGTCGGCGACCTGCTTCAGCATGTCCTGATCGAGCGCCGGCACGGGCGTCTTCACCTCCACCAGCGGCGGCAAGTCGCTGGGTGGCGGATCGTTCGACGGATCGTCGAACACCGCGATCCACAGCGCCGCCAACATGACGCCCAGGAAGGCGATGCGCGTCCATTCCCCCGCGGAGCTGTATCGTTCCCGCCCGACCTTGCCGCGCAGATGGAGATGTGCGGGCGGCAGGGACGTTCCGGCGCTGAGGATGTTCTTCATGGAGTCGACCGAAGGAGGGCGCGCGATCGCGCGTTCCGTGGCGGTGCCACGATAGACCAGCGCTGCGCGGACGCCCAGCGGCAGCTTGAACGAGGGCGGGCACGGCCGGTTCGGACGCCGCCAACGCGCCTCCTTGGAACTGGGCGGTCGGTCGCGATCGGTGGTCCAAAAAAATCGAGGATTCACGGCACCAGAGACTTCCCTTGACTCGGAGGCGGCAGCAGACTTTGCGCCCTCCCGTCGGCGTCGGTTGTGCTAGCCCCGGCACAAGGGCTGACGAGAACTCGCTGAACCGCCCGCTCCGCGCGTCGTTCACGTGCCGTTCGCACCGTGCCCTGACCGCGACCTCTCCTGACCGCGACCTGACTACCCCAATGAACGTCTCGAAGAACGTGTTTCACGTCGTTTCCCTCGTAGTCCCGGCTTTGGTGCTAGCCAGTACCGCCGGTGCCCAACAAGCACCCGCAGCAGGCGCGCCGCAGCCTGGCGCGCTCGCCGACGCGTTCAACAACATGGGACCGATCGGCTGGTGCCTCCTCATCCTGTCGGTGGTTTCGCTGGCCCTGGTCATCGAGTCCTTCGTCAAGCTGAAGCGCGAGAAGTTCGCGCCGCCGGAGATGGTCGACGAACTCGAAGCACTGTTCGAAGAAGGCAACTACCAAGAAGCCCTCGACCTGTGCGAGAGCAACCGAATCTACCTGACCAACGTGGTGGACGCCGGCCTGCGCAAGCTCGGCAACAACTTCGACGTCATGCAGACCACGATGCGCGAGATGCAGGAGGAGGAGTCGGTCAAGTTGTTCCAGAAGGTGGGGTGGATGTCCATCATCGCCGCAACCGCGCCGTTGCTCGGTCTGCTCGGCACCATGATCGGCATGTTCTTCACGTTCGGCGCCATCGCGTCGGCCGCCGGCTCCGTGCAACCAGCGACGCTGGCGTACGGCATCAAGATGAAGCTGGTGAACACCATCATGGGGCTGTTCATCGCCATCCCGATGTCGCTGTTCTTCTTCCTGTTCCGCAACCGCGTGATGCGCGCCATCATCGAGGTGAACGCGATCACGGAAGAGCTGTTCGACCGCTTCCGCAAGAAGGAAGTGAAGGAAGCCAGGTGACCGATGTTGGCCGCTCCGACTCGCGCCCGCCGCGGGTCGTAACCAATCTGAGTTCCTGAACCGAGAGGCGATCTGTGGCCAACAAAATCAACAAGATGCTGGGCAAGCCCCTGCGCATCGACATGACGCCGATGGTCGACTGCGCGACGCTGCTCCTGATCTTCTTCGTGCTGGTGATCGACGTCAGCCAGCGAGAGTTCGAAGACCTGATCCTGCCGGCCGCGAAGTACGCGGTTCCGGACGACGACCCGCCCGAGTCGCGCGCGATCGTCAACGTCATGCAGGACGGTCGGGTCGTGTTCAAACGCAACACTTACTACGACCCCAAGGTCGACGGCGACAGTTTCCAGCGCCTGAAGAGCCTGTTGTTGATCTTCAAGAGCATGGCGAAGCCCGACAAGATCAACACGCAGACCATCCAGGGCCGGACGCTCACCATCGTCGACGAGCCAATTTTGGTCCGGGCCGACAAGTGGACCGAGTGGCACTACGTCGGCAAGTTCATGGAGAACTGCATCTTCCCGGAAGTCGCCTACTGGAAGCTGGAGCTTGCGCTGTCCGAGCGCGACAAAGAGATCCAGTTGGTCAAGCAACAACAAGGACGCTGAAGGAGCACCCCGATGGCACTAGGTCGTCTCGCCGAAGAAGCGATGGAGGAGCACGAGATCGATCTCACGCCCCTCATCGATTGCTTCCTTTTGTTGATCATCTTTTTCTCCTGCCTGGAGTTCAAGTCGCTCGAAGCCAAGCTGCCGGCCTACCTGCCCAAGGACGTCGGTGCGGGTAAGCAGTCGGTCGAGCCGCAGGAGAAGCTGCAGGTGAAGATCATCCCGACCGCCGAAGGTCAGGAACTCCCGCGTTACCCGGGCAAGGCCCCCGAGCCAGGGCTAGCAGCTCCGATCCGAGTCGAGGGCCACAGATTCAACTGGCTGGTGGGTCCGAAACCCTGCAACGACACCGAAGCGTTGACCGCGGAACTCAAGCGCATCTACAGCGACAAGTCGAAGTGGACGGACAAGGAAGACCCCGTCACCAAGGTGAAGACGAAGCGGCCGATGACGGTGGTGATCGAGCCATACCCAGGCGTCTACTACGGCGACGTCGCGTTGACCGTCGACGCCGTGCTGGTCAGCGGCTTTGACGAGATCAACTTCGGTGGCGGCCTGGGCGCCAAGAACGCCAAGAAGAAGTAGGCAAAGAACCGGCGCCGCGCGCCGACCCGGGCCGCCTGGCCCGCCGCGGCCCTAGCTGTGCTCTCCGTGCTCTCGGCGGTTCTTCTACCGCTGAACACGACTTCGCAGGACGCGCGCGACGTGCACTGCGAGAGTGAACCACGCTATGCTCCACCTTGCACCGCAAGTCCTTCGTCCCGAGTTGGAGCTACGCCCCCATGAATGCTCGCGATCTCGAACACTTCTACACGACGCAAGCGGCCGAGGCCAGTGAACGCGAGTGGGCTGACGCCCACAGCCATTTGCTGCGCCACCTTGAAGAAGGGAGGATTCGCGCCGCGGCGCCCGCGGAAGACGGGTTTTGGTTGGTGCACCCGTGGATCAAGCAAGCGATCTTGCTCGGCTTCAAGCGCACCAGCCTGGCGAGCTTCGACGGCGGCGGCTTCCCGATGTTCGACAAGTCCGCGTACCCGCCGCGCGTGCTCACCACCAAAGATGCAGTGCGCCTAGTGCCCGGCGGCAGCGCGATCCGGCGCGGTGCGCATATCGGCAAGGGCGTGGTGGTCATGCCGCCCTCGTACGTCAGCGTCGGCGCCTTCATCGGCGAGTACAGCACCATCGACAGCCACGTGCTGGTGGGCTCGTGCGCGCAGATCGGAACCCACGTGATGTTGTCGCCTGGCGCGCAGGTGGGCGGCGTGCTCGATCCGCCCGGCGGGCTGCCGGTCATCATCGAAGACGACGCGTTCCTCGGTCCCTTGAGCGGCGTGTTCGACGGCATGCACGTCAAGAAGCGCGCGGTGTTGGCTCCCAATGTGGTGCTCACCCCTTCCAGCGTGCTGTACGACTTGGTGGACGGCAGCACCCACCAGGGTTTGGTGCCAGAAGGCGCCGTGGTCATCCCTGGCTCGATCCCGGCCAACGGCCCGCACGCCGCAGCCAAAGGCTTGACGATGACCGTGGCGTTGATCGCCGGCTACCGCGAGCCCGGTACCGACGCCGCCACTGCGCTGCAGCGCGCGTTCGGCGGCAAGAAGTGAACGGCGCCGGTCGCTCGCCCTGAATACGGCGCGCCGCCGCAGCCGCCAGCTACCAGCGCTTTGGGCTCGTCGTGTTCGTTCAGGCTCAACCGCCCCTCTTGCTGCACAGACCATCCGCGCCGTCGGCGCCATCTCGGCTGATCAACGGCTGCGCGTTCGCGATGTTGGCGGGGGCGTTCAGTCCGTCGGAGAGCAGCGTCCACTCGATGGTCACGGCATCGGCCTTCACGTCGATGACAGACAGCTTCACGTAGAAGTCGCGCCGGTCCCCCTGCTGACAATGGATGACGTACGTGTTGCCCTTGCGCGGGGCGACGGTTCTGTCGTTCCACTTTGCGCCCACCGGCAACGCGTCGACCTTGGTCAGCTTCTGGCTGCCGAGGTCGGCGATACGATTGTCGCCGCCGACGTGTAGGTCGCCGTTGTGGCAGTACCAGACATCCATGCGGTTCTTGCACTCGTCGGGGAGGCTGGTGACGTGCGTGAAAGAGAACGCTGACTTGCCATAGTCGTCGTTGCCCGTGCGTGCCTGCAACGTCAAACGCGCGACATCCTTGCCGCGGCGATCGTCCAAGCTCTGGCCCTTCACCAGGTAGCTCTGAGCCGCACCAACTACCCAGTTGCCGGCGGCGTAGTGCAGTGGCAGCTCGCGCTCGTCGGTCGAGCCTGCCGCTGTGAAGCGCACCACGGCCTCGTCGCCCTGCTCGCGGGCCGCGATGACTTTGGCCGCCGCCATTTCCTTGGCGAACGTCGCGCGCCAGGCGTCCAGCTGGTTCTGATCGAAGTTGCGCTTGGCGACGAGCTCGGCCGGGAACATACGTTCGGTGCGTGCCGCCGAGTCAGCCAGCTTGCCTGCATCCCGGATCTGCGCGAAGGCCTCGGCCGCCTTCACTCTGCCTTTCGTTTGCCCGAACCCATTCGGCTTCGTCTGTGCGCGTGCCGCAGCGGACGCTAGGACGACGGAGCCAACCACCAGGAAGTGACGCCAGCTCATGGCAAAATCATTTCTCCAGGCACCGCAGTGCCACATCGCAAACAAGCACACACCGCACAATCGGGCTCGTCCCGCAGGCGGCGCGCGGAGCATAGCAGCTCAACGGGCCAACACCTGCGCACCAACGACTAACGGGGCTCGCCTCAGACCAGAGAAGTCTGGTCGAAATGGCCGGCCCGCCGACGCTGCCTACCTGTTAGTGATCGCCGCCAACTGCGTTGCCAGGAACGGCATCGCGGTCAACAGCAGCACGACGCTGGCGAGCACCGTCACCGCGAAGCGCGAACCCGGGACGGCTGCCGTCGAAGTGGTGGCTGCGTCGCGTGCGCCCGCGAGCAGGTCTGGCAGCGGCCGCAAGTAGTACAGCGCGCCGAGCACGCCACCCGTCGTGGCCAGGATCGTCCACCATGGACCCGCCGCGCTCCACCCCGGCACCAACACGCCGAGCTTGGCCCAGAACCCTGGACTCGGCGGCACGCCGGCGAGCGACAAGAGACCGAGCGCGAGGCCGGCGCTGCGCAGGCGATCGAGGGGTTGCGCCCGCAGACTGGCGAGCGTGATGGGGGCGCCCGATCGGCCGGCCAACGACGCGAACACCAGAGCGACCGCGGCGACGTAGGTCACGGCGTAGAACACCGCGGCCTGCCTGCCGACTTCGCCGAGGCCAATGCCGAAGGTCAAGAAGCCGGCGTGCGCCACCGCCGAGTAGGCGAGCATGGCGCGCAGTTCGACCTGCGCCAGCGCGGCGAACGTGGCCCACAGGATCGACAGCGTGCCCAGCGCCACGAGGATGGGGTGCAAGACTTCGCCACCGGCGACGTTGGCGACCTTCAGCATCGCCAAGCCGGCGGCGAGCTTGGAGGTCGTCATCGCAAAGCCAGCGACCGCGGTGGGGGCCACGGTGTAGGCGCCGAGCGCGCCGAACTGCATCGGCACGATGGCGAGTTCGAAGGCGATGCCGAGCACGAGCAGCACCAAGCCAGCGGTGCGCAGGTGACGTTCCAGGTCGGTCACTGGTAATGGCGCGCCGAGGTCGAGCGAACCGGTGGCGCAGGTGATCAGCGCCATGCCGTAGACCATCGTGGCGACGCTCACCGCGCCCAGCACGAAGAACTTGAACGAGGCTTCAAGGGCGCGCGGCCCGCGGCCGAGCGCGGTCAAGACCGCCGCGGACAGCGACAAGGTCTCCAGGCCGAGCATCATCGACAGCAGGTTCGTGGTGGTCGCCAGCACGATGCCGCCGGCGGCGCCCAGCAAAATGAGACTGGTCGACTCGACGGCGTCGTCGTCGCGCTCGAGGTCGCTCGGCAAGAGCAGCATCGACGCGAGCGCGGCGATCGTGCACACCAGCACGACTGGCAGCGTCTCGCTGCTTGGCGCAAAGATGGCTGGCAGCGTCGCGACGGCGCACGCGAGCGTGCCGGCGCCGGCCGCCATCGACTTGGCGAGGCGCACCGGACACACCAGCAGCGTGACCGCGGCGATCGTGAGGATCACGACGGCGAGCAGGCTGTGTTGGGTGAAGAAGACGTCCATGGCTGGTCAGGCGCGCCCTGTCATGGTCCACAGAAGGAGCGTGCCGATGCCGAGCACCGCGGCGAACACGTAAGAACTCAGGCGACCGCTGTGCAGCAGCGTGCTGGCTGCCGCGATCGCACGCCCGAGGCTGGCCAACAAGTCGGCGAATGGCACGCCAAACGCCGGGATGCGCGCATTGCCGCGCTGCGCCGACTGCCACAGGCGCGCCGTGAGGAACCCGCCGAGCCCGAGCGCGCCCGCAAGCCAGGTGAGCTTGGAGACGGCGTGGATCTCGGGCGGCGTGCCGAGCAGCGGTTGCAGCGTGCTACCGAGGCTGCTGCCGAACCACCCGAGCACGATGGCGCCCAGTGCCAGTGGCAGCAGCGGCGCGATCAGCAGGCGATCCGGCGCATGCACAGCGTGCGCCTGATCAGCCGGTGCTCGACCGGCGGATTCATGCTCGCTCGTCGCGCCGAACACGCCGAAGTACAAGCGCCCCGCATAGAGGCCAGTGAGGAACACCGACCCCACCAACAACCAACCGAGCGCCGGCATCGCGTGCAGACCGGCTTCGAGGATGAGATCCTTCGAGTAAGCGCCGGCTGTCACGAGCGGTAGCCCACACAGCGCCAGCGAGCCGATCAACGTCAGCCAGCGCACCTGCGGCAGTTTGTGGCGCATGCCGCCGAGCTTGCTGAGTTCTTCTTCGCCATGCGCCGCGTGGATGACCGCGCCGGCGCACAAGAACAACAATGCCTTGAACGACGCGTGCGTAACCAGGTGGAAGAACGCGGCGAACGGCGCGCCGAACCCGACTGCCGCGAACATGAACCCGAGTTGGCCGCAGGTCGAGTAGGCGAGGCCGCGCTTGTAGTTGGTCTGCGCCAAGCTCGCGAACCCGGATAGCACCGCGGTGACCGCGCCGATCCACGCAGTCGTTTCGAGCACTGACGGTGCCAGCGCCAGCGTGCCGGCGGTGCGCACCAGGAGATACACACCAGCGGCCACCATCGTCGCGGCGTGAATCAGCGCCGACACCGGCGTTGGCCCGGCCATCGCCGACGGCAACCAGAAGTAGAGCAGGCCCTGCGCCGACTTCGCGCACGCCGCGACCACCAGCAGCCAAGCCAACAACGTGGCCCCGCCCGGGAACCCCTGCGTCGCGCTCGGCAGCGTCGTCAGATCGCCCATGCCGGCTGGCACCATCGCCGCCGCGAGAAACAACGCAGCGTCGCCGACCGCGTTCGCCCCCAACGCTTGTAAGCCGGCGCTCAGCGTGTGTTCGCGATCGCGCCAGAACGCGATCAGCAGAAAGCTCGCCAAGCCCACCGACGCCCAGCCGGCGAGCAGCACCGCGAGGTTGCCACCCAGCACCAGCAGGTTCATCGCGGCGACGAAGAAGTCCAGGTAGACGAAGAAGCGGCGCTGGCCCGGATCGCCGCGCATGTAGCTCAGCGAGTAGACGTACACGCACGCCGACACCAGCCCAACGACGACGAGCATCACCGCCGACAGGGCGTCGAGGCGCAGGCTGAACGCCGAGTCGCTCAGCACCGGCAGCCAATCCGCGATGCGCACCACGACCGGTACCTGACTGCCGCACAGCCAAACCAGCCCAGCCAGCGCGACCAGCACCGGGCCGGCCACGCTCGCACTGCCCGGCCGCTTGCCCTTGCCGACGGTGACGCCGAGCGCGGTGAGCAGCAGACCCGGCAAGGTGAACAGGAACGCCCAGGCGAAGAACGTCATCCACGCACCTCGCGAGGTTCATCGGCGTCGACCCGGCTGCGGTGGCGGAACAGCGCCAACGCCAGTGCGAGTCCAATCACCGCCTCAGCCGCGCCGAGCACCAACACGATGAGCGCCGCCGCTTGCGCATCGACGTAGCCGCGCACGCGCGCCGCCAACACGAACACCAGGTTGGCGGCATTCAGCATCAGCTCGACGGACATCAGCAGCGCGATCGGATTGCGTCGCAGCAAGCAACCCACGGCGCCGAGTGCAAACATCAGGGCGCTGGTGCCGAGCACCACGCCGAACGTCGCGCCATCGACGTTGGCCAGCGCGCTGCCGATATCCAGGCCGAGCGCGATCACTTGGGGGCTCCTTGGCGGCGCCACAAACTCACCGCGCCGATGATGGCGACCAGCAGCAGGCCGGCGGTGAGTTCGAACGGCACCAATTGACTGCCGAACAACACGCGGCCGATTGCGGTCGCGCTGCCGTCGGGCGCCGGCGCGTGCGCCGCACGACTCGTGGCCGACAGCACGAAGACCAGCGGCGCGAAGATCGTGGCGCCAAGCAGCAACGCCAGTGCGATACGGCCGATGGGCGGCGCCGGCTCCTTGCCACCCTGCGGCAGGAGCAACACCACGAACAGGAACAACACGACGATGGCGCCGGCGTAGACGATGATCTGGCCCATCGCGACCATCTCCGCCGACAGCATGAGATAGAGCGCGGCCAGCGCGAGGCTGTGCACCAGCAGCGACGCCGCCACGTGCACCGGCTTGCGCGCGAACACCACGCTGCACGCCGAAACCAAAGCGAGCAGGCATGCCGCGGCGATCGGGATCAGCCGGTCTTGCATCAGATCTCCTGCTTCATCGGCGGCCGCGCACCACTCGGCGTCTGCCGGTTGCCGCTCGGCGCCCCCGACACCGACGCCTCGTGCTCGGGCGCACCACCGATCGGGCCGCGCAGCTTGTCGACATCGGCGTGGTACTGCCGCTCAGGCGCGAACTTCTCCGGCTCCAGCAACATCGGCTTGGTGTAGACGAGGCTCTTGCGGTCGTAGTCGGCAAGTTCGTATTCGGGTCCGAGTCGAATCGCTTCCACCGGGCAGGCCTCTTCGCAGAAACCGCAAAAGATGCAGCGCAGCATGTTCACTTCGAAGTGCTTGGCGAAGCGCTCGCCGAACGACACTGGGTTCTTGGGGTCGTTCTCCTCGGCGCCGACGTAGATCGCGCCCGACGGGCACGCGGCGGCGCACAAGTGGCAGCCGATGCACCGCTCGAGGCCGTTGTCGTACTTGTAGAGGCGATGCCGGCCCTTGTACTTCGGCGCGCCTTCACGTTTTTGCTCGGGGTATTGCACGGTGATCGCGGGGCGACCCATGTGCTTGAAGGTGGTCCAGAACCCCTTCGCCAGCGCCTTCAAATTCTGCAGCATGTGATTCACGAATCCCTAGGGCAACAAACCTAACGCGACGAGAAGTAGACGACGCCGATCGCAGTCAGCGCGACGTTCAGCAGGCCAAGCGGGAACAACTTGCCCCACGAGAGTGACATGAGCTGGTCGTAGCGCATGCGGGGCAGCGTGGCGCGGAGCCACACGAACACGAACATGAAGAACACGACCTTGGCGAACAGCCACCAAGGTCCCGGCAACACAGGGCCGCTCCAACCGCCGAGGAACAGCGTCGCCGCCAAGCACGACACCGTGATCATGTTGATGTATTCGGCGACGAAGTAGAGGGCGAAGCGCATGCCCGAATACTCGGTGTGGTAGCCGGCCACCAGTTCGGTCTCGGCCTCGGGCAGGTCGAACGGCGCGCGGTTGGTCTCGGCGCAGGCGGCGATGCAAAAGAGCCCGAACCCGATCGGTTGCAGCAGGATGAACCACACCGAATTCTGCTGCGCGGTGACGATGTCGGACAGCCGCGTCGAACCGGCGACCAGCACGACGCCGGTGAGCGCCAGGCCAAGGATCAGCTCGTAGCTCACGACCTGCGCCGCCGCGCGCAGCGCGCCGAGCAGCGAGTATTTGGAACCCGATGACCAGCCGCCGAGCACCAGCGCGTACACGCCGAGCGACGACGCGCCCAGGAGATAGAGCACACCGACTGGCATGTCGGCGATGACCAGCGGGATCTCCTTGCCGGCGATCGTGATCGTCGGACCCACCGGGATCACCGCGAACGCGATCAACGCGGCGAACAGGGCAATCGCCGGCGCCACCACGTAGAGCACGCGGTCGGCGTTCGCCGGGCGGATGTCTTCCTTGAAGAACAGCTTGAGCCCGTCGGCGAGCGGTTGCAGCAGACCTTGTGGGCCGACGCGGTTGGGGCCGATGCGGACCTGCATCGCCGAGATCACGCGGCGCTCGAACCATGTGCTGTACGGCATCAGCGTCATCAACACGGCGATGATCACCGCCGAGCGCACCAGCATGATCAGGATGTCGGTCATGGGTGGGTCAGGCTGGCGTCATCGGCGGACGGACCAGGCTGCCCCGGTGTGCGTCGAGGGGGGAACGCACGGCGCTCGCATCAATCGGCGGCTCGCCGCCCAAAGCGCGACAAAGGTGCGCGAGCAAGACGTGATCCGGCAACGCTTGCCGCACCGAGAAGCCGCTGCGCCCGAGCTTTTGCACGTGGCCGTCGAGGTTGGTCCAGGTACCGGTTTGCTCGTACGGGTGCGCCAGCGGCAGAACGACTTCGATGTCCGGCGTGTCCGGCACGCTCGTCCAAGTGGCGACGATGCGACGACCCGGCGAGGTGGTCTCGACGGGCCCCAGCGTGAGCAAGGCATCGATCGCACCCAACGCACTCTGCTTGGCGAGGCCTGGCGCCTGTTCTTGAATGCCGCGGGCGTTCGGCGCCAACGCCGGCGCACCGCACACGCCGCCCGTGCCGTTGCTGCCAAGCCGGGTCGCCAGTTGCCGCGCCAGTTCGAGCACGCTGGCGTCGCGCGCCGCCGCGACTCCGAGCAGCAATGCGCCCGGCCCGTCGTGTTGCAACTTCCTGGCGGCGGCGGCAACCGGCGCGCTGGTGCTCTCGCTGGCACTGCCACCGGCGAGCGCTTGCAACAACTCGCGCAAGGTCGCGGCCAACTGCTTGGCGTCGGCGCGCAGCCAAGCCGCGGTGTCGCGCCACAGACCGTTGCGCTCAGAAACCGCGACGATCACGCCGCCGCGTTCCAGCGCCTTGCGCTGCCACAGCGCCAGCACCGGCAACTCGCTCCACGGATCGAGGCCGACGTTCACGATCTTGGTGCAGCGCGCGAGCTCACTGATCTTGCCCTGCAGCAGCCACGGCGTGTGCACGTCGCCGGCGCATGCGATCGTGCTTTGCGGCAGCAACGGTCGCAGATGGCGGTCGAGGGCGACGACCGCCTCGTTGGTCAGCGTCGGCGCGGCGAGGATCGCGGCCCTGCCGCCCAACGATTTGCCGCCCAACGATTCGCCGCGCAACAACTCGACGGCGCGCGCGATGGCGTCGTTCCACGTCGCCGGCACCAGCGCGCCGTCGCGCCGCAGCATCGGCTCCATCGGCCGCTTGCTCGCAGTTGAGCCCGACACGTGCGCCGGGTGGGTGAGCGGCGGCAAGGTCTCGAAGCGACCCTTGTCGCACAGCCAGCCGTCGTCGATCGCGGGGTTGTCGCGGCTGAGCACGCGCAGGATCGCGCCGTCGCGCGCGTGCAGCGCCACGTTGCAGCCGACGCTGCACCCCGCGCACACCGACGGGGTCTTGCTGATGTCCCACGGCCGCGCGCGGAAGCGATAGAAGCGCGAGGTGAGCGCGCCCACCGGGCACAGCTCGATGGTGTTGCCGGAGAACGGCGAGTCGAACGCCTCGCCGTCGGCGGTGCCGATCTCGCTGTCCTCGCCGCGTTCGAGCGCGACCAGCGCCGAGTCGCCGGCGATCTCGGTTTGGAAGCGCGTGCAGCGGTAGCACATGATGCAGCGCTCCTTGTCGAGGACGATCTTGCTGCTGAGTTCGAACGCCTTGTCCTTGTGCCGCTTCGCCTCCTGCATGCGCGAGGTGCCGAGACCGAAGCGGAACGTGTTGTCCTGCAAAGGGCACTCGCCGCCCTTGTCGCAGATCGGGCAGTCCAGCGGGTGGTTGGCGAGCAGCATCTCGATCACCGCGTTCTGGCCGGCGATCGCGTTCGGCGCCGCCGAGTTGCACACCATGCCCTCCGCCACCGGCGTGGTGCACGCGGTCTGCAGGCGCGGGATCTTGTCGATCTCCACCAGGCACATGCGACAGGCGCCGACTGGCTTCAGCTTGGGGTGATAGCAGAAGACCGGGATCTCGACGCTGGCCTGGCGCGCGGCCTCGACCAGCAGCGTGCCCTTCTGCACCGAGACCTTGTGGCCGTTGATCGTCAGGTGAACGAGGTCGGACATGGTCAGCGCGTGGTCCAATCGTCGATCGCGCCCGCCTGGTCTTTCAGGGCCGACTCGTATTCGCTACGGAAGTGTTTGATGGTGGCGACGACCGGCGACGTGGCAAAGTCGCCGAGCGCGCACAGCACCTTGCCGCTGATCTGGCCCGACAGCGACAACAGCAAGTCGATGTCTTTGGCGTCGCCGAGGCCAGCCTCGATGCGCAACAGCACCTTGTGCAGCCACATCACCCCCTCGCGGCACGGCGTGCACTTGCCGCAGCTCTCGTGCCGGAAGAACTCCAGCATGCGCGTCGCGGCGCGCACGATGTTGACGCCCTCGGGGATGACGATGAGCGAGGCCGAGCCGAGCATCGAGCCGGCGGCGGCGACCCCTTCGTAGTCGAGTTTCGCGTCCAGCTTGTCGGCCGGCACGATCGGCGCTGAGATCCCCGCCGGCAGCACGCCCTTCACCTTGGCGCCATCGCGCATGCCACCACCGTAGATCTCGATGAGTTCGCGGAACGACACCGCACCGAGCGGCAATTCGTAGTTGCCGGGCCGATTCACCCAGCCGCCGAGGCAGTAGATCTTGGGGCCGGCGCTCCGCTCGTTGGGGCCGATCGCCTTGTACCACGCGGCCCCGTTGCTGATGATGCACGGCACGTTGGCGATGGTCTCGACGTTGTTCACCACCGTCGGCCGCGCGTAGAGCCCCGACACTGCCGGGAACGGTGGCCGCGAGCGCGGCATCGGGCGCTTGCCTTCGAGCGATTCGAGCAGCGCGGTCTCCTCGCCGCAGATGTAGGCGCCGGCGCCTGAGAACACGTGGATCCGTAGATCGAAGCGAGTGCCGAGGATGCTCTTACCCAACAGGCCCGCTTGTTCGGCTTCGACGATCGCCGCCTGCATGCGCCGGCCGGCCTCGACGTACTCGCCGCGGATGTAGAGGAAGGCTTCGTTGCAGCCGATGGCGAACGAAGCGATCGCCATGCCTTCCAGCAGCAGGTGCGACTCCACCTCCATGATCTCGCGATCCTTGAAGGTGCCCGGCTCGGACTCATCGGCGTTGACCACCAGGTACTTCGGCCCCGGCCCCTTCGGCACGAAGCCCCACTTCATGCCGGCGGAGAATGCGGCGCCGCCGCGCCCGCGCAGATTGCTGTCCTTCACCACCTGCGTGACGTCGGCGGGTTGCATCGTCTGCAGCGCCTTGGTGAGCGCGGCGTAGCCGCCGCTCGCGCGGTACTCGTCCAGCGTGACGCGCGTGGTGCGCGGTTGGCGCGGCAGCAGGATCGGCTTGTAGTCCAGCTTCTTCCCGACAGCAGACGGTGCAATCGTGCGAGCCTCGGCCGGTGGGTGGTAGTCGTGGTTGAGGCTGTCCCTTTCTCCCGGCGCCCCTTCGCCCGGCACCTTGCCCTGCTTCAGATGGCGCACCAGATCGTCGACATCGGCCGGCGTGCGCAGGTTCTCGACGAAGCGATCACCGATCTTCACCATCGGCGCGCGGTGGCAGCCGCCCATGCACTCGGGCGTGCGGTGCAGCGTGACCATGCCGTCCTTGGTGGTCTCGCCGTCCTTGATTTCGAGCGCCTTCTCCAGCTGCTGCAACAGGCGCTCACCGCCACAGAAGCCGCAAGGCATCTGCACGCAGACTTCCACCAGCAGCTTGCCGTGTGGCTTCTGGTGCAGCATCGAGTAGAAGGTCACGATCTCGTGGGCGGACGCGTGCGACACGCCGACCAGGTCAGCCACCTCGGCGATGATCTCGGGCGGCAACCAGCCGATCTCTCGCTGTGCCAGCTTGAGGCCTGGTAGCAACGCCGAGCGGAAGTGGGGGAACTTCGCCACCTCGGCGCGGATCGCTGCCTGGGTCGGTTCGCTCAGCGTGAAGTTCACCGAGGGCGGCGCAACCGGGTTGCCCGCAGCGTGGCTCGCTGTGTTTCCCAGCTGGCTCATCGGTCGACCTCACCCATGATCGGGTCGACGCTGGCGATCACCGCGACCAGGTCGGCGATCAGGCCACCCTTCGCCATCACCGGGATCGCCTGCAGGTTGGCGAACGACGGGGCACGCTCGTGGATGCGCACTGGGCGCCCGCTGCCGTCGCTCACCACGAAGAACCCCAGCTCGCCACGCGGCGACTCGACGCCGACGTAGGCCTCGCCGGGCGGTGGCCGCAGACCCTCGGTGTAGAGCTTGAAGTGGTGGATCAACGCCTCCATCGAGTGTTGCAGCTCGCGCCGTGGCGGCGGCATCACCTTGCGATCGCTGGTGCGCACCTCGCCGCCCGGCATGCGATCGAGCGCTTGCCGAACGATCTTGATGCTCTCGCGCATCTCGAGCAGGCGCACCAGATAGCGCGCGTAGCAGTCGCCTTCGGTGCGCGTCGGCACCGCAAACTCGTAGGTCTCGTAGCCGCAGTAGGGGTGCGCCCTGCGCAAGTCGTGCGCGATCCCGCTGGCGCGCAGCAACGGCCCGGTCACGCCAAGCGCGTAGGCATCGGCGACCGCGAGCTTGCCCACGCCTTGCGTGCGTTCCTTGAAGATCGAGTTGTGCGTCAGCAGGTCTTCGTATTCGTCGATGCGGCGCGGCAGCGCGTCGTTGAACTTGCGCGTCTTCTGCAGCCATTCTTCCGGCATGTCGTCGGCGAGGCCGCCCGGCCGGATGAACGACGTCATCATGCGCTGGCCGGTCAACTCTTCGAACAGGTCCAGCAGTTCTTCGCGCTCGCGGAACGCGTACAAGAACGTGCTCATGGCGCCCAGATCGAGGGCGGCGGTGCCGAGCCACACCAGGTGCGAATTGATGCGGGTCAGTTCGGCCAGCAAAACCCGGCCGACGGTGGCGCGCTCGGGGATCGGGCAGCCAAACAACTTCTCCAGTGCCAGCGCGTAGGCCAGGTTGTTGCCCAGCGGGTTCAAGTAGTCCATGCGGTCGGTCATGGCGACCGCGTGCATGTAGTTGCGGCTCTCCATGCTCTTCTCGATGCCGGTGTGCAGGTAGCCAATCACCGGCCGACACTCGACCACGGTCTCGCCGTCGAGTTCCAGTTCCAAGCGCAGCACGCCGTGCGTGGAGGGGTGCTGCGGGCCCATGTTGATGCGCAGCGTTTGGCGGGGGGCGGCGTCCGGCACCTTGGCGTCCAGCGTGGTCATGGCGTGGATCTGGGAATTCAGGTGCCGTAGACGTCGCGGGTCACGGTGAAGTCGACTGGTTCACCGCCGAGCGGCTCGTCGCGCCGCAACGGATGGCCTTGCCAGTCGTCGGGCAGCAGCAGGCGCGTGAGGTTGGGATGCCCGACGAAGCGAACGCCGAACAGGTCGAAGACCTCGCGCTCGTAGAAGTCGGCGCCGGCGAACTGCGCGGTGATGCTGGGTGCGTCCCCGTTGGTGCGCGCCTTGAGGCGGAACCAGCGCTTGCCGGTCGAGGTGTAGAACAGGTAGTTCAGCTCGAAGCGATCGTCGCGCGTCGGGTCGTCGACTGCGGTCAGATCGAGGAAGCGATCGACGCCAGCGCGTTGCAGCAGAGTGACCGCATCGCCGATCATTCCGGCGCTGACGCGCCAGAACACGGTGCCGTCCTTGGTCTGGCCCAAGTCAGCGCCGGGGTGCGCGGCCGCGATGTGTTCTTCCAACGTCGTCATGACCGTCGGTGCCCCATGCCGATGCGTTGCTGCAGCTTGATGATGCCGTCGATCAGCGCCTCCGGCCGCGGCGGGCAGCCGGGCACGTACACGTCGACGGGCACGATCTTGTCGACCCCCTGAATGATCGCGTAGTTGTTGAACACCCCGCCGCACGCCGCGCAATCGCCCATCGCGATCACCCACTTGGGAGAAGGCATCTGGTCGTAGATCTCGCGCAGAACTGGCGCCATCTTCTGCGCCACCCGTCCAGACACGATGAGCAAGTCGGCTTGTCGCGGCGACGCGCGGTACAGCTCCATGCCGAAGCGCGCGAGGTCGTACTTGCTGGCAGCGCTCGCCATCATCTCGATGGCGCAGCAGGCCAGGCCGAAGGTCGCCGGCCACAGCGACTTTTCGCGGCTCCAGTCCTGGAGGCGCGACAGTGCCCAGGCGGCGGCACCATCTTTGGTGTCGCGTTCGCCGTCGCGCACGATTGGCGGCAGGTCAGATGGCGCGCTCATGGCTTCGGCTGGCATCGCGTTCCCATCACTTCCACACCCATCACTTCCACACCAGCGCGCCGCGGCTGCGCGCATACAGATAGCCAGCGCCGAGGACGACGAAGAACGATGCCATGGCCCACAGCCCCGGTGCACCGAGTTCGCGCAGCACCACCGCCCACGGGTAGAAGAACAATGCCTCGACGTCGAAGATCAGGAACAGCATGCCGACCAGCGCGAAGCGCACCGGCCAGCGCGTCTCGCTGCTGAACGGCTCCGAGACGCCGCACTCGTAGGGCCGTGCCTTGGCCTCGCTCGGCTTGCGCGGCGACAGCCGCCCGGTGAGCAGCACGATGGTCGACACGAGGGCGAGTGCCATACCGATGTGCAGGAACAGAGAGAGTTGATCGGACACGGATGACGACGAGACGAGCGCGGATGGTAGCCAGGCGGAGCGACGGGCACGAGCGCGCGGCAACCGAAACGCGCGTCGTTGGGTCGTTCGTACGCCCGTCGCTTGCCACCTTGTTGAAGCCCATCGGCGCGCGCGAATTACAGGGCCACGCCGTTCAGTGGCAATCTTGCCAATAGCCGGCGACCGACCAAACTGGCGGCGGGGCTCCAAGGGTCTGGTCAAGACCGTGTGGGGCCGTTCGCAATGTTGGGCGGCAAGGACCACGCCGGCGCGCAGGTCATCACGCTCGCCGCGACGCAGCTGGCGCTCCTGGTGGTCGCTATCCTCGGTGCGCGTGCCGAGTCGGACAACGTCGCCGCCCGACTGGGTTGGCGCGGTTCCGGCCTGCCGGCTTCGACGATTGCGCTGGCTATGCTCGGCACGTTGCGCGAGCGAGCCACGGCAGAGAGTCCCTGGTCGGGTCCCGAGTAGTATGAGCGCGTGGCAGCTCTCGTCTACATCGAGACGTCCGTCGTCAGTTACCTCACGGCACGGCCAAGTCTGACTTGGTAACTGCGGCACGTCAGCAGATCACTGCAGAGTGGTGGAGTGCTCGTCGGCCGCGCTTCTCCGTTCGAGTCTCGGAAATCGTCGTTCGCGAGGCACGAACCGGAGATGGCGAGGCAGTTCAACGTAGGTTGAATGCTCTTGACGGGATACCGCTGCTTGCGCTCACCGCCGATGTACTGCAGCTGGCCAGCTACCTGATCGATTGCGGTGCGGTGCCGACCGTGGCAAGCGTGGACGCCGCCCACATCTCGGTGGCAACCGTTCATGGCGCCGAGTTCCTGCTCACTTGGAACTGCCGCCACATCGCCAATGCCGAAATGCGACAGCGCATCGAGGAGGCTTGCCGCCACCGAGGCTATGAACCCCCGGTACTTTGCACTCCCGAGGAACTCATGGGAAGCTAGCTGCCATGCGACAAGACGAGATCATCGACGAGGTTCGTGCTGCCCGCGCAAAACTGCTCGAGGAGTGCGGTGGCGATCTCGCCCTGCTGTTCGCTCGACTCCAGGAGCTCGAGGCCAAGGAGGGGCGCCAAGTCGTCGTCGGCAAGCCGAGACGAGTTATGCGGCCGAAGAATGATGTCGCGTGAACAAGCGCCGCACCCCGTTCGCATTGCCTCCCCCGCGCGGTGAAAGTTGGGCCGGATCCGTCCCGGTCGCCCTTTCTTGCCGCCGATGACGACGTGGGGCGCATCGACCTTCAACGCAGCCGGGGCGAGACGGCAGCCCTCGCGCTCGACCTTGGCGTTCACCTTGGCAACCAACCGTTCCGTCGCCGCGAAGTCCACCGCGCCGAGCCCCCTGAACGAAGCGCAACTCGGGACCGAAGCAGAAGGCAGGGGTTCCTCGAGTTCTTCGCAGGTGGCAAGCGCGGGTTCGCGCGCTCGCGGACCGAACGTGCGAGGATCGAGGAGCCGAGGCCGGCGACCGCGAGCACGAGCGGCAGCGCGATGGCGTTGCCGCGCGAGGCGGCGTCGATGGCAGGCCCGGTGGCAGCAATCGCGATCGCCGCGACGATGGCGTCGACGTTGCTCTCGAAGATGTCCGCTCCCATGCCCGCGACATCGCCGACGTTGTCGGCGATCGTGGCCGGATTGCGGGGATCGTCCTCGGGAATGCCGGCCTCGACCTTGCCAACGAGATCGGCGCCGACATCGGCCGCCTTCGTGTAGATGCCGCCGCCGACGCGCGCGAACAGGGCGATCGAGCTGGCGCCCATCGCGTAGCTGCTGGCGACTTCGCTGAACGGCACGAACGCGTGCAGCTCCGTGGAAGCCAGGTTCGCCATCAGCAGGGCCAGGACACCGAGGCCGAGCAGACCGAGCGCCGCGACGGCGAGCCCCATGACGGCACCACCCTGGAAGGCGACCAGCAGTGCCTGCCTGCGTCCGCCGCTCCGCGCGGCTTCGGTCGTGCGCACGTTCGCGCGCGTCGCCGCCTGCATGCCGAGGAAGCCAGCCACGATCGAGCACACGCCCCCGAACACGAACGAAACACCGCTGCGCCAGCCGATCGTCCAGCCCAGCAGGCCGGCGACGACCAGCATGATCGGCAGCAGCACGAGGTATTGGCGCTTCAGGAACGTCATCGAGCCGCTGGCGATCAGGTCGCCGATCGCGCGCGCCTTCTCGTCGCCGGCGGGATGCCGCGACATCTGCCAGTAGACGATCAGTGCCGCCGCGAGGCCGGCGATGGCGACGATCGGGATGTACGGAACGAGCTCGAGCCCGGCAGGGTGGGGTACGGAGGGGGTCCGGAGGGTGGGGGACGAAGTGGGGGAAGAGAAGTAGAGGCGCGGAGCCGCAAAGCAAGTGCTTAGGCAGCCCAGTGATGCAATCGACCGGCGCTCCCTGGCACGGCCGCCACAGGCGTCGCCTTATCGAGTGCGGCGTACTACGACTACGAGCCGACCTGGGTCAACCTGAACGTCCGGTCGACACCGATCCAGGGCATCCCGATCACGATCGACGTGACCGACAACGACGACCGCAAGGACGGCTCGACCAACTTCCGGCGCACGTTCGCGGCGCAACAGGGCTACCAGTTGACGGCGCCCTTTCTCTATCGGCCCATGGTGCCCACGGGGTTGCGCCAACAGCGGCGAAGGTGGATGGTAGGCGCGCAACGAGGCCTCGTCATGCTCACAGTCCACAGCATCCTGAAACACAAGGGTCGTGCGATCTATCAAGTCGGCCCTGACTCGACGGTCTACGACGCGTTGCGCGCCATGGCGGAGCATAATTGCGGCGCCCTTCTGGTGATCGAAGGCCGGCGCGCCATCGGCATCCTGTCGGAGCGGGACTACGCGCGCAAGGTCGTGCTGTTGGGCAAGCTGTCCAAGGAGACCCCGGTGCGCGAGATCATGGAGCAGAACGTGATCAGGGTGCCGATCGATGCCAGCGTCGCGACCTGCATGCAGATCATGACCGAGAGCCGCAGCCGCCACTTGGTGGTCAGCGAGGGCGGTGAAGTCGTGGGTGTGATCTCGATCGGCGACGTGGTGAAGGCGGTGATCGACGAACAGACCTTCACGATCAAGCAGCTCGAGACTTACATCAGCGGGTCGGCATGAGGTGAGTGGCGGATCGGTCGCCATGGCTTGCTCCGGCAAGAGCCACATTTCCTGTAACGGACCGGCATGCTCGTGCCAGACCAAGCAGCGTGATCCGCTCGCCGCAAGATCGTCTGTTCGCGCGCTTCTGTCGCACCGGCGACCCGCGCGCGCTGGCCAGGCTGTTCGACGCCACGGCGCCCGAACTGTGGCGCGTGGCGGCCTACTTCCTGCGCGACGAGAACTTGGTGGCGGACGCGGTGCAGGGCACGTTCTTGAAGGCGGTGGAGAACGCGAGCACGTGGGACAGCGCGCGGCCCGTGCTGCCGTGGCTGATCGGCATCTTGACCAATGAAGTCCGCACGTTGCGCGTGCGCCTGCACCGCGCGCTGGCGCACCTGCGTCGGTTGCTGCCGGCGGGGTTCGCGGCCGGCGGCGTGCTGTTGGCGCACGCTTCGGCCGCGCCGCTCGCGGCGATGCGTCGCGTGGTGCTGGCGCGTGCGCCGGCGATGCCAGTGGCGATGGCCGCCGGCGCTGGTCTGGTGGGAATCACGTTGCTCGGAGGGCTTGCCATGAAGAAGACAGCGTTTGTTGGTGGGGGGTGCGGCGGTGATCGCGCTCTGCGGTTGGTTCACTTGGAGTGGGGATGCGGCGCCAGCGGAGCGCAGCGAGGTGTCGTTGCCGCCGGCGGCGATGCAGGTGGAGACGGTCGCGCTCGCGGCGACAGCGCCGGACCCTACGCCGGTTCATGACGCAACGCGCCGAACTGCCGTGCCAGCGCCAGCGAAGCCGCGCGGCACGGTACGCGTGCGCGTCGTCAACGCGGCCACCAAGCAGCCGGTGCCGCACGTGAACGTGCAGTGGATCAGTGGTCGCATGAATTGTGGCATGACCGACACCAACGGCGAGTGGGTCAAAGAGGACCGCGCGGTCCGGCCAAGATCGAGTTGCTGTATGGCCTTGGGACCAAGGCCTGTGATGTCGCCGTCAATGCCGAGACGCTGGTCGTCTTCGAGCTCGAGGCCTGGTTGAGCGTTTCCCTGCGGGTTGTCGATCGTGATCGCCGGCCGATCGCTGGTGCACGCGTGTTCGGCAATGTGCGCGAGGGCAATCTGCGCCATGAAGTCGTTGGGTCGACCGACACCGACGGCCGCTTTGTGGGCACCTCGGTGCTGCGTTCGTTCGAGTCGTGGGTCGAGGCCGACGGCTACGCGCCTTCCGAGGGCGTGTTCGCCGACAAACAGAAGCGACAGGTGCGCCGCACACTGGTGCTCGACAAGCCAGCCGGCACCCTGCGCGGTCGCGTGCTCGATGCGGCAGGTGTGCCCGTGCCAGCGACGCTGGTCGCGATCCAGCCGGTGCAACCTGGCCAGAAGCGACCGCCCAGAGCGATGCTGGCGACCACCGATGCTCAGGGCGCCTTCGAGACGCGCAGCGTGCCGTTTGGCTCGGTACACGTGTTCGCGCTTGCCGATCGGCAGTTGGATGCAGCCGGCTACTTCCTGGTCGCCAAACGGAGTGGTCGCGCTCGAATGGTCGCGAAGTGAGCCAGGAAATCGATCTGGCGGCCGGGCAGACATTTCTCTGGCAGCCAGCGTTCGAGCCGCCGGCTGAGATGACCTGCGGGTTCTCGGCCTGTTTGGCGGCGTCTACGCGGAGGTTCCTAGTCGGTCCGAGCGCGACATGCTCGTGGTCGACCCTTGGCCCGTGGGCACCTGGGATCTGATCGTGTGGGGACCGGAAACCGCACCGGCCCGCGCCCAGGTGCACGTCGGCGCGAATGCCGCCGCCGAGATCGCGCTGGTTCTCGACACAGCATCGCCTTGCACGATCGCGTGCCCAAGCAGCAAGGAAGGCCAAGCGACCCTGACCTTCCGGCGCGCGGACGGCAGCGAACGGCTGATCATGGCGCTGCGCAACACCGGCGACGACCTCGTCGTCGGGCTCCGGCCGGGACAGTGGTTCGTCGAGCGACGTCAGCGAGGTATCGAAGCCGCCGCCGAGGTGCAGGAACTCTCGGTCGTGCCCGGCCAGGCGGCGCGCTTGACCTTCGGCAAACACTGACGCGTCGAGCAGGCCATGGCCTGGCCCTGTCGCATGGTCAGGCCGCGATTGCCAAGCGCCTGCAACTTGCACCCACTGCAAAGGTTGGAACCCCGGCGAGGGAACGGCATGCTGCACATGCCGACCATGAAGCCCGAAGAAGTTCTAGACCTCGTTCGCAACGGCGAAGACTCGACCGTCGAGTCCGGGTCGGCAGCACGTGTCGCGAAGCGAGCACTGAAGAGCTGGAACGGCTGTTGCCGGCCGCGGGCCGACTGCGGTACGGCTTCAAGCCGTTGCCAGGAGACCCGATGCTGAACCGTCTTGCCGTCCGCGGATTCAAGTCCCTGCACGATGTCGAGATCGCGCTGCCGCGCATGACCGTGCTTTTCGGCCCCAACGCGGCGGGCAAGAGCAACTTGCTGGATGCAATTCAGGCGCTGTCGCGGATCGGCACTGAGCGCACGCTCGCCGACGCGATGAGTGCGCCGATCCGCGGCTATCCGATCGAGGCGTTCCAGTTCCCAGGCGATGGCCTCGCCGGGTTGCTGAGTGCCAAGGAAGCGCGCTTTCATCTCGAGGCCGACATCACTGCGACCAAGAACGGCACCGGGACATCGCGTCGCTCAGAAGTCACAGCCAAGTACCGCTACCGCGTCGAGGTCGCGATTGCCCCCGAGTCCGGCAAGCTCAGTGTCGCCGACGAGTTCCTCACCGCCCTGGCACAGAACGACACGCCCAAGGGAGTAGCGGCGATCGAACAAGTCGAAGGCCGATTGCGCATTCGAAGCAGCCGCCGAGGCAAGCCACGGTACGAAGATCCGCACGCCAACTACGCGCTGCTTTCGGATTCGCGGTTGGTAGGAGCCGACTATCCCGACATCGAGCGGGTGCGAAACGAACTGTCGAGCTGGCGCACGTACTACCTCGACCCACGCGTTGCCATGCGGGCGGCACAACCACCGGCCGATGTACAAGACATCGGCCCACTGGGCGTCGAAATCGCACCGTTCCTCTATCGCTTGCGCAGCGAGCACCCCAAGCGCTACGACGCCGTATCTCGGACTCTGCGGTCGATCGTACCGAGCGTTGACCACGTTGCTGTCGATCTAGACAAACGCCGCGGCACGCTCGATGTGTTGATCCGGCAGGGAGGAGTCGACCACTCCTCGCGAATCGTGTCCGAGGGCACACTGCGCGTGCTGGCCTTGTGCGCCATCGTGGTCAACCCGTGGAGCGGCTCGCTCCTAGCGTTCGAGGAACCCGAGAACGGCGTCCATCCGCGGCGCATCGAGCTGATCGCGCAGCTTCTCCTGGCGCTCGCGCTCGATCAGAACCGTCAGGTCATCGTCACGACGCACTCGCCGCTGTTCTGTGACGCGGTGTTGAAGGGCGCGCGGTCACAACCGGACGAGGTCGGGCTGTTCAACGTGCGCCGCGAAGGGCGTGCGACCTCGGTGCAGCCGTTTGCCACGTCTGGACCTCTGTTCCAAAACCAGGAACTGATCAAGGCCTTGGCGACGGGATCGGAGGACGGCCTGTTCGAGAGCCTACTGCTACGGGGGCTGCTCGATGAGTGATCTGGTGGCTGACGTGTTCGTGGAAGACCGCGCGCACGAGTCGTTCCTGGTTCCGCTCGTGCAGCGCATAGCTCACGAGGAGAGCGTGGCCGTCGTGACGCGCGTGCGATCTGCGCGCGGTGGTCATGCTCGGGCCATCGAGGAATTGAAGCTATACCAACGACTCGTCGCCGCAGGAGCAGCCAGTACACCGCCGGACCTGTTGATCGTTGGGATCGACGGCAACTGCACGACCTTTGCGAAGAAGACCCTGGAGATTCACGCGGCGGTCAAGGCGCCTTTCGCGGATCGGTTGGTGGTGGCCTGCCCCGACCCCCATATCGAGCGCTGGTTCCTCGCCGATCCCGACTCATTCGCATCCACAGTCGGACTTCGCCCTGCGGTCATCAAGCGGAAGTGCGAACGCGACATCTACAAGGGTGCGCTGGCGAACGCCGTGCGGCAGGCCGGGCACCCCGCAACCCTCGGTGGGATCGAGTTCGCGATGGAGATCGTTGCGGGTCTCGATCTGTACCGCGCAGGCAAGCACGATCATTCCCTCAAGACGTTCGTTGCTGACCTGCGTGGCAAGCTGCGGACGTGGCGACCGACGGGGAAAGCAGGCCAAGGGCGGCGCAGGCAAGCCGAGTCCGAGGGATGACCGGGCCCCAGGCGTCGTCGGGTAGTTCGACGAGCCCGTCGCCCCCGCGAGCGTCACGGCGCATGACGCGTCGACGAAGAGCGAATCCGCTGGGTTGTCAGCGTCCGCGCCGCCGACGAAGGTCGATTACGCGAGCTGCTGCGATGATGCCGGCGTTGGTCGAGACGCGCCACGAAGCCGTCGCTGCGACCCCCGTTGTACGTCGTGTCCAATCCCCAACCGTCGCCGGATAGTCGGAGGACGTGGTCCCTCCCGCGATCGTCACCACGTCACGGCGCGTGCGCACATGCGCACCTCGCTGCCCTTGTGGCCGGACAGCCGCTCCGCCTGACGTCCAACGCGAGTCATTCGTCATGTCTCGCTCAACCAATGCCTCTGGCCGACCTGCCGAACGCCGCTATCACTGGCGCACCAGCTCGACTTCGACCGTCACAGCCCGGTCGGCGACGACCTCGGCTTCGCAGTGCGCGGGCTGGTAGCCCTTGGCGGTGATGACGAACCAGTGCTTTTCTGATCGCAGCCCATGCTTCGTCAGAAGTTGCGGAGCCCGACTTCGGACAGCGTCGTCCGAGGACTCACCCAGAAGCTGGAATGCGATCTCGCCTCCCGCTGGTTCGGAACGGACGCACAGCTCTGCCAATTGATGGACTGACACGTCCGTGCGCAGGCGAAAGCCGACGCGGCCGAGAGGCGTCGTCACGATCTTCACTTCCGTCGTGCGCCCGTCCTCGATGACGATGTCCCGCTCGTCCACATTGCGAGCCTTCGGCCAATAGGGCGGGTAGGGCAGGTCCTTGCCCATGTTGACCGTGAGGCGCCAGCGGCCCGCCGGCAGCTCGCGATACATGCCGTCGGCGGGCTGGATCACCCGACGGTTGTTGCGCTGGATATCGCGGTCGAGGCAGCGCAGGTCGAAGTCGAACTCCTGGTACGGATCACCCTGTTCGTCGACGACTGCGAGATGCAACGACCCAAAGCGCGTCTCCGGCCGCAGCGTGATTGTCCGCTCGGCGCGATAGACGCCGGGGAAGGCGTCGTGCCGCACGAAGTCGGGCAGAGCGATCTCGTCGAACGAGCCGAGGCGCCAGACATAGCCGAACGGCGACAGCACCATGTGTCGACCCTGGGCATCGACCGGAAAGAAGCGCGCGACGACGACGGGCGCGGTGTCCGGGAAACCGGGTCGGATGCGATCGGCCGGCGACTTGGTGTCCGGGTCGAAGCCCTCTGCCACGACGTTGGCGCCGCGCAGCAGCTCGCCGCCTTCGCCGCGTACGTCGAGCAACAGCAGTTGACGGTCGACGACGACCCGGACGGGATCGCCGCCGACATGCGCGACCGCCGAGATCATCCGCCCGCAAGTGTCCCGCACCGCCACCGCATACACGCCCTCGGGTTCGAGCCCGGCGCACACGAACGAGCCATCGGCGGCCACCGTCGAGCGGACCACGACCTGCACGAGGCGACCGTGCCGCAGTCGCAGCGGCGTGCGTTGATGCTCCTGGTCATAGAACGACCGGCGCACGGCCTCTGGGTCCTTGGCCACTGTTGCGTCGATGGCGTGCACGAAGAATGACATGCTGCCGAGCGCCGAACCGTCGCCCAGCACCACCTGACCGCGGATCGCGTGCTTGCCGTCGAGCACAATGTTGCCGAGGTCGAGCGCGGCAGCGACTGCTGGCGGCGACTCCGATGCGGGCAGAGCCGCAGATCCGACGCCGAGCACTGGATCGACCGCGGCGATGCGCCCCGTCCTCTGACCGTCACCAAATGGCGAAGCGAGGTAGAACGCGCCGTCCGCGTGCGAGCGTCGGCTCAGGTCTAGGAAGCGGTCCTCGCCCGCGGCAGGTTGCCAGAACAAGCGGGCGTCGGCGACCGGCGCCCCGCTGCCATCGACCACCCGCCCGACGATATCGAACGCCGAGCGGAGCTCCAGCTCGGCGGTGAACGGGCGCGGCTCGGTTGTCCGCGGCAACCCGAGCACGTCCTGCTGGGTGGCGTTGCCCGCTCGCGCGACCGCCACGAACACGTAGCTCGTGCAGCGGAACAACGGTGTGCGTGAGCGGAACTCGTCGAGAGCACAGCGGAACGTGCCGTCTGCCGCGCTGAGGCCCATGGCGACGTCTTCGCGCATGCCCTCGCCCTGTGTCTGGTTGTCGATGCTGTGCCCGCGCGCCGCGACCCAGACCTGGACGTTCGCGCCGGCGATGGGCTCGCCAGCCGCCGTCCGCACCGTGACCACGAGTGGCCACGCTGGCTCGTTGGCGGCCACCACGGCGCGGCGCTGCACCACGTCGAGCTGTTCTGGAGCAGGCTCCGGCCGCGCGGCGCCGCGATCACCCACGGTCATGTTGGCCGGCGGGCGCGGTGGTTCTGCGGCGCGAAAGCCCGACGGCCAGCCGAGCACGAAGCCCAGCCACAGCAGCAGCGCGGCAGCAGCTGCGACGAGTCCCACGGTCTTGTTCTGCATGATCCATCCTCCGGCCAACCACAGACCTGCCGACGTCGACGCTGCTCCCGCCTGCAACGCGGTTGCTTCGGCGACGACACGCGCGCGCACCTGTGCCAACAGCGTGCCGTCACCTGTAAGCCATGCGCCCATTGTCACGACGACGCCAGCCGGCAACGCCTCGCGAAGTTGCGTGAGACCGCGGTGCACCTGCGCTCGCACGGTGCCCACCGGCAGCTCGAGCGCACGCGCGATCTCGATCGGCTGCAGGCCGTGCACCAGCCGCAGCCGCAGCACCTGGCGATACGGCAACGGCAGCGCGTCGATGGCCGCCACCACCGCAGCGAATGCCTCGTCCGAGGCGGCGAGCCGCGCCGGATCCAGCGCCGGGGCGGTCATGTCCGCTGTCGACTCCAGGCCGACCTCGCGTCGGCGCTGCTGTCGGCGCCAGTGCATGCGCGCTTCGTTCTGCAGGATCGCCGCCAACCAAGGCCAGAGTTGCCGCCGCCGATCCCAAGTCGAACCGCGGGCCATGGCCGCCAGGAACGTCGCTTGCACGAGGTCCTCGGCCGTCGCGCCCGAGCCGGCGACGTGCAGTGCCAGCAGCAACAGCCGGCCGGCCGTGGCATCGAACACGCGCGTCAACGCATCCGGGTCGCGGCGGTCGGTCCAGGCGGCGAAGTCGCGCTCGAGGTCCACAGCCTTGTTATGCCGCAGAATGGCCGAGCGTTGCAGCGTCAGGAACGCGGCGGGCGGGATGGTGCCACCCCGCGCTGTTCGCCACAAACGACCTACCCGGTTCGGGTGGAGCCAGTGGATCCGTCGCGTCCCTTGACCGAGCGCGCACCCACCCATCGCACCAAGGGCACCATCACCAGAAAACTCGCCAGCAAACACGCCATCACGCCGGTGAACGCGATCACACCCAGCGATTGCAGACCACGACTCGAGGTCGCCATCAGCGAACCGAACCCGAGCGCGGTGGTGATCGTGGTGCGCCAGATCGCGACGCCGACCGGACCCGGCCCGGCGCTGCGGTCGCCGTGCCGATAGTGACTCGCCAGGTGAAGGCCGTCGTCGATGCCGATGCCGAGCAGGAATGGCACCGCCACGAAGTTGGCCAGGTTGAGTGGCACGTCGAACCAGGCCACCAGCCCCAGGGTGATGCCGCTGCCGACCAGCACCGGCACGACTGCGAGCCAGCCGAGCCAGTGACCGCGGGTGAGCGCCACCGCGCACCGGCGAGCGTGCAGATCAACAGATCGTGCAAGAGCACGCGGCGAACTTCGCCGAGCAGCGAGAACGATCCGAAGGGCTCGGCCTCGGCGCCGAATGCGCGCTGCGCCGACGCCACGAACGCGCCCCAGTTCGCCTCGCTGCGCAGGCCGTGGGTGGGGTAGCAGTAGAGCGCCAGGCGCTGGCGTCCGGCATGGGTCTCCTGAGAGAAGGCGCCAAGCTACCGGGAAACGAGGCCGAGCGAGCTGCACGCCGGTGGCGGCCTGGGCCATGCCGGCCGCTTCTCAGATCAGGCGGTCAACGACAGCATCGTGCTGGTGGACTTCGTCAACAACGCGCGCGTCCGCGGCACCGACTTGGTCCAGTGCGGTATCCAGCGCTTCCGCCCGATCTTGCTGACCTCGGCGACTACTTCCCTCGGCGTGCTGCCGCTGATCCTGGAGAAGAGCGTGCAGGCCAAGTTCTTATCCCGATGGCGGTGTCGCTCGGGTTCGGTGGGTTGTTCTCGACGGTGGTGAGCCTGATCTTGGTGCCGTCGCTGTATTTGATTCTGGACGATGTGCGCAAGGCGGCGGCGCCGGTGGGCAGGTTGTGGCGGCGGGAGATGTGACGGAACACAGGCCGCGCCGGCCGACCACGCCGCAGCTAGCTTGGCCCGGCGTATCGGTGCGTCTACCATGGCGAGCATGATGACCGACGGGGTATCGAGCCTTGCGGACCCGGTGCTTACAGAGATCGTTCGTCGACTCGTGGACGCTTTTCGGCCCGAGCGGATCTATCTCTTCGGGTCGCGGGCTCGCGGCGACTACGGCCCCGACAGCGACTACGACCTGATGATTCTCGTTCCCGACGACGCGCTACCTGAGCGCAAGCAGAGTCGCCTGGCGTACGAACGGCTGTGGGGCACCAGGACGGCGGCTGACGTGCTGGTGTGGACACGGTCGAGTTTCGATTCCCGTCTCCACCTGCGCGCTTCGCTGCCCAGCACGATCATGCGCGAAGGAAAGTTGCTCTATGCTGCCTGATCCGCAGCGAGTTGCGGACACTCGATCATGGCTATCGAGAGCGCGGATCGATCTGCGCGCAGCGGAGCACGAGCGAACAGCACAGCCGCCTTTGACTGCCGACATCGTGTTTCATGCTCAGCAACTCGCGGAGAAGGCGCTGAAGGCACTGCTGACTTGGCACGACGAGCCGTTTCGCAAGACGCGCACGACCTCGTCGAGATCGGTGGCCAATGCGCGGCGCTCGATCCTTCTCTGGAGCCATTGCTCCGCCGCGCGGCACCGCTGAGCGAGTATGCCTGGCGATACCGCTACCCGGGTGAGCCTCACGATCCTTCTGCTACCGAGGCCGACAGCGCCATGCAGGTTGCGATGGAGGTGCACCAAGCCGTGCTCGCCCGTCTGCCGGTGGAAGCCCGGGCGTAGTCAGCTCAGCAGACATCCCCACCCGGCCACGACTTGGCACTGCGCGATCTTCTCGCGGATGGCATTCCCGCTGCACTCGTACCGCGGCTGGTCATCATGGCGACAGTCAGAACTGGTCCGGCCGCCGTCCGGCCATGTGCTGAGGGGAGCTGAGGGGGGGGCCGTCACAGGTCGCCGATCTGCACGTCGATCGCGCTGCTGAACGCGAGCCCCAGGTTGTTCGCAGGCGGGTCGAACACGGCGAACTGGTGGAACAGGTGCAGGTCGCGGAGTGCCGCGTTGTTCGGGATCTGCATCGTGAACAGCGCCTCGCCTTGCGGGTTCGCGAGCGTCGAGCTGACGATGTCGGTCGAGACCAGGAGCCAGCACGTCGGGGCGCCGAGGACACCGAGGCTGAACGGCAACGGCACGCCGTTCCAGGTCGTGTTGGAGAAGCCGGTCAGGAAGAGGACGGGCGCCCCCGCGGGCGCTCGACCGAGCCAGAGTCTGTAGGGCGCGCCCACGGCGGGCACTTGGCGGGCTTCGACCGCGAGTGGCTGGCCGAGACTCGTCTGGCAACCGGTGCCCAAGGCGGTGAAGTCACCGGGCATGTCGTACGGATCGATCCGGATCGCGAGCTGCGTGCTGGTGCGGTTGCCGTGGTCGTCGGTCACGGTCAGCGTCGGATGCAGGACGGTCGTCTGCAGGAAGTAGCTGCGGCGGTTGCTCAGGTAGACGATGTCGGCGACCGGGTGCGCGGGATCCAGGAAGATGGTCTCGCTGCCGTCGTCGAGGTCGAGCTCGTAGACGACGATCGTGCCGTCGGGATCGGTGGATGCAGTAGCGTCGAAGATGACGCGCAACGGCGCAAAGCCGGACGCGCGGGACGGCGCGAAGGCGGCGACTGGCGGTTGGTTCGCGGGGTTGGCGGCACGAATGCTGGCGATGCGGTAGCCGGCGGCGGCGTGCCGATCGGCGGCAGCCGAGACGAGGCGGAAGCGCACGCTGTCGCCGGGGACGGTGACGGTGCGGCCCTGCAACGACTCGCCCCCGAAGGGGGAGCCGGGGATGCTGGCGCCGGTGCCGTCCTGGACGTAGAGCTGATCGTGGTTGGTGTTGGCGGTATGTGCGAGGCGTGTCAGCGGGTCGAAGACGACGCGCAGCGAGCTGGCGCCCGGGATCGTGTGGGTCTGCGTGTTGTCGGTGGCGTCGGCGTACGGGTGCGCGGACTCGGGGTACGGGGTCGAGGGGAACGGAGAAGTGGTGGCGCTGCCGGGGATGTCGCGCACCCAAGCGAGCTGGCGGATCAGGGTCTCGTGCACGCCGGCGTAGTGGTCGCGATCGGCCTGGAGTAAGGCGGTTTCGAGGAAGGAGTTGCAAGTCTCGCTAGGGTCAACGTGAACCATCGAGAAAGCCACCAACCGCGTTGAACGCGCAGCAGCCGCGCACGCCCACGATCGCTCCGCCGCGCTCGGCGACGTACACGATCCGCTTGTCGCGCAGGAACGGGGGCGCCATGCGCCTGCCCTCCACCGCGACTTCATGCGCGGCGTGAGCCACGCCATCGTCACCCACGACCACCACTCGCCGCACCACGGTCGCATCGTCGACGCGCAGCGATTCCGTCGCCGGCAAGAACCTTCCCATCACTCGCCGCCGCGCCGACGCGGCGTCCAACCGTTGGTGCCCTGGCGCAACCGGCGCAGCACCGAGCCACACGCGGTGGCTCAGACCGCGCAGCGACCCATCGCCGCCGTAGACGACGCGGACCCAGGTGTCGATCAGCGACCGCGGTTCGCCATTGACTGGCAACGTCTGGGTCAGCACGACCAACCCGCCGAGCTCGTTGTCGCGCCACGCGTCGACGGCGAACGTGAGCCCTGCGGCAGGCCAACCCAATAACGTTCCGATCCGGGCGAGCAGCGCGTGCGTCGCACGCAGACATCCCGTCCTTTCGTGCACCGCGCTGCCGATCGTCTCGCCCTCGATGCGATACAGGCTCGCCGCGCGAAAGCCGGGCACTTGCTCGTCGTGCGTCCACACCTGGCCAGCAACGCCCGCCCCCTGCGGATCCGGCACGATGGTGACCGTCTCGATCTTCGGTGCTAGCTGCGCTTGCCCCAGTACAGACAGGAGCGATTGGCACAGGACGGCGAGCGACGCGCGAATGATAGGCATGGAGACTCCGGCGAGAGGACCATGCTACCTGTCGCGCGCGACCTGGTCGTGGCCGGTGAGTGACAACAGCCTAGTTGGCCGCCGATTTCGGCCGCCCCACCCATCGCACCAAGGGCACCATCACCAAGAAACTCGCAAGCAAACACGCCATCACGCCGGTGAACGCGATCACGCCGAGCGATTGCAGACCACGACTCGAGGTCGCCATCAGCGAACCGAACCCGAGCGCGGTGGTGATCGTGGTGCGCCAGATCGCGACGCCGACCGGACCCGGCCCAGCGCGGCGGTCGCCGTCGCGATAGTGACTCGCGAGGTGAAGGCCGTCGTCGATGCCGATGCCGAGCAAGAACGGCACCGCCACGAAGTTGGCCAGGTTGAGTGGTACGTCGAACCAGGCCACCAGCCCCAGGGTGATGCCGCTGCCGACCAGCACCGGCACCACCGCGAGCCAGCCGAGCCAGTGACCGCGGGTGAGCGCCACCGCGCACAGCAAGACGAGCGCAGCGGTGGCGAGCGTGCAGATCAACAGGTCGTGCAAGAGCACGCGGCGAACTTCGCCGAGCAGCGAGAACGATCCGAAGGGCTCGGCCTCAGCGCCGAATGCGCGCTGCGCCGACGCCACGAACGCGCCCCAGTTCGCCTCGCTGCGCAGGCCGTGGGTGGGGTAGCAGTAGAGCGCCAGGCGCTGGCGTCCGCCGTCGTTCACCACGTAGCGATCGGGTAAGGCCGGCGGATCCTGCGCCAGCAATGCCGCGAAGCGGCGCAGGCCGGGCAGGAAGGCCTTGTCGTCGCATTCGAGCGCGCGCAGGTCGGTGCAGGTGGCAGCCACGAAGTCGGCGGTCGCCGCGCGAAACGCCGCGACCTCCGCCCGCGTGTCGCCGTCGGTCAAGTAGCGCAGCGGACCATCCGCAAAGCCGATGCTGCCGTCGGCGCGCAAGGCTTCGACGCCGGCTCGCAGGCGCCCGGGCGCGATGGCCGGGTCGAGCAGCAACGTCGCCGGCACTGGCGAGAACCCGACCAGCGCCTCGATGCGCTCGCGCTGCGCCGACGCCGTACTCGCGCGTGGGCTGAGCGCATCGGCGTCGACATCGAACCGAACGCCGCGTGTGCATACCAACACCAGCCCGGCGACGCCGGCCGCGGTGAGCGCGATCGCGATCGGCAAGCCGGCGCGCGAGCCCGCCGCACGTTCCAAGAGCGCGGCTACCTTGCTGTGCGGCGCCGGCACCCGCAGGTGACGCTCGAGCCACGGCCACGACAGCAGCGCTGGAGCCAGCACGAACGTGAGCGTGATCGCCAGCAAGATGCCCAACGCCAGCAGCGCACCGAAGCCGGCAAGCCCTTGGAACTGGCCCAACGCCAGCGACAAGAACGCGGCACACATGGTCAGCGCGCCGAGCACGATGGGCGGCCCGACGCCACGCAGCGTGCGCTCGGTCGCCAGCCGGTGTTCGGCGTGCGCGCGCTCGGCGCCGTAGCGCGCGAAGTAGTGCATGCTGAAGTCATCGCCCAAGCCGAGCAGCACCGCGGCGGCGCCCACCGCGATCACGTTGAACGCGCCGAACAACGCCGCTCCGAGCGGCAACGCCCACAAGATCGCGAGCGCGGTGGGCAACAGCACCAGCAACGGCGCCAGCACGTTGCGCAGCACGAACGCCAGGTAGAGGCCAATCAGCAGCGACGAGCAGCTGGTGGCCCACATCATGTCGTTTTGCATGCGCGTCGCCTGCTCGCGCGCGACGAGGTAGCCGCCCCACAGTTCGCACTGCGCCGGCGCGAGGCGCTGCTCGACGTCGGCGAGCAGTTCGCGGGCGAACTCGACGTCGTAGGGTTCCCGCTTGCCGATCGCCAGCAGAACGCCGACGCGACCACCCTCGAACACCAGGAGGCTGCTGCCTTGGGCCAACCTCAGGGGCAACGCGCCCAGGGCAGCGTCGGCCAACACGCCACGCAGATCCAGCGGATCGGCCAGCGCGATGTCCTGACCGCCGATCGGATCGGAAGCCAGGTCCAGCAGCATGTCTTCGAGCGCGGCGCGGCGCCCGGTGGTGAGGCGCTCACGCAACGCGGTGCGCGCGCTCGCGTCGAGTTCCCACAGCGGTGCCCACGTGGGCGCCGTGTCGCCGGGTGCGTCAGCCGGCGCGCCGCCGCCGAACCACTCGCCGCGCTCGACCTGCACGCGCTCGAGGAACGGCGACGCGCGCAGACGGTCGGCGAGCCCCCGCAGCGCCGCCTCGACCCCGGTCACGCTTTCGCCGTGCACGACGATCAACAGGCTCCGGCCGCCCGCCGTGCGCTGCTCCAAGGCGCGGAACAGCGTGACCTCGCGGCTGTCGGGGAGCATGCGCGAGATGTCAGGCTCGATGCGGAAGTCGCGCAGCGCCAGCGCGGCGACCATCGTCGCAGCGGCGATCGCGAGCAAGACCAGACGCGGCCAGCGCAGACCGACGCCGGCGACCATCCGCAGCAACCGCCCGATCACGTCGGGTTGGCCTCGTCGGGCGGTGCGAACTCGCCTTCCCACTTGGCGATCACCGCGCTCGCGAGGCAGTTGCCGACCACGTTGGTGGCAGTGCGAGCCATGTCCATCAGCACGTCGACGCCGAGGATCAAGGCGATGCCTTCGAGCGGCAGGCCAAACGAAGCGAGCGTGCCCGCGAGCACGACGAGCGACGCGCGCGGCACCGCGGCGATACCTTTGCTCGACAACATCAACGTCAGCAGCATCAGCATCTGCTCACCGAAGCCGAGCTCGCGACCCGCCGCTTGCGCCACGAACACCGCGGCCAGCGACAGGTACAGCGTGCTGCCGTCGAGATTGAACGAGTAGCCGAGCGGCAGGACGAAGCTGACGATGCGCCGCGGCACGCCGTAGCGCTCCATGTTCTCCAGGGCCTTGGGCAACGCCGTCTCGCTCGAGGTCGTGGTGAACGCGAGCAACGCCGGCTCCTTGACGAGTTGCACGAACCGCCACACCGGCAGGCGCGCCCATAGCGCCACCGGCAACAGCACCAGCAACGCGAACGCGATCAGCGCGCCGTACAGCGTCAGCACCAGCGTCGCCAGATTGCCGAGGACGGCGGGCCCGCTGCGGCCGACGGTTTCCGCCATCGCCGCCGCGACGCCGATCGGCGCCATCTTCATCACGAAGCCGGTGAACACGAACATCGCGTCGGCGATCGCTCCGCACAGCACGACGATCGGTTTGCCGCGCTCGCCGATCAGCAAGACGGCCACCGCGAACAAGATGCTGAACACCACCAGCGGCAACACCTCGTTGTCGGCCGCCGCCTTCACGACGCTGGTCGGCACGATGTTGGTGAGATGCTGCTGCGGCGTCAGCTTGGCGGCGTTGGCGCTGATCTCCATGGCCGCCTTGCTGGACTCCGCCGGCAGATTGACACCGACGCCGGGGCGCACCAGGTTCACCGCCGCCAGGCCAATGAACAGCGCCAGCGTGGTCACCACCAAAAAGTAGCCGAAGGTGCGCAGGCCCATGCGCCCCACCTGTTGCAAGTCCGAGCTCCCGGCGATGCCGATGACCAGCATCGACACGATCAGCGGCGCCACGATGCACTTGACCAGACTCAAGAAGATCTTGCTCGGCACGCCGAGCCACAGAAGTGCGTTGGCGTCCGAACCGGCAGCGTGCACCCAAAGACCGACGCCGACGCCGAGAGCGAGACCGAGGAAGATCCTGGCTGTCACCGAATTCATCATGGTCGGGCGTCTGGCGTACCGGGGCGCGTAGAGGTCGCCGGAGTGGACGGCTTTCGCAGGGCGGCGCAAGCCTCAAACTCCGACCGCACCGGGCAGCGTCTCCGCATCGCGTTGGCGGATCGATGGCCGCAGGAAGCCGTAGGGGCGGGCGTGGCCGTCGCCAGCGATCTCGATGGCGACGGCAAGAAGGCTTCTTCGCCTTGAGCCGACGGTACCTTCGGGTAGCGTGCGCGCCGTGAGCCTGGCTGACTTGCAGCTCGTGGAATGCGTCGAGCGCGCGCTGCGCGAGGACCTCGGCGACCACGGAGACATCACCGCGCGCGTGTCGGTCGATCCGACACGGGCCGGCAGTGCGCACATCGTGGCCAAGGCAGCGGGTGTCATCGCCGGCACGGCGGCGGCCCGGGCCACGTTCGTCGCGCTCGCGGCCGAGGCGGAGCTGTGGTCGGTCGACGACGGCAAGGTCGTGGCCCCGGGCGACGTGATGCTGCGCGTGCGCGCGCCAGCCACGGCGATCCTCGCCGCCGAGCGCACGGCGTTGAACTTCTTGCAGCGCTTGTCTGGCATCGCCACCCGCACCGCCGCGTTCGTCGCAGCCGTGCGCGGCACCCGCGCGCAGATCCTCGACACCCGCAAGACGACGCCCGGCCTGCGCGCGCTCGAGAAGGCCGCGGTGCGCGCGGGCGGTGGCCACAACCATCGCTTCGGCATGTTCGACCAGGTGCTGCTCAAGGAGAACAACTTCGCGCTGGCGCACCCGCGCAGCATCGAAGACGTGGTGCGCGGTGCGGTCGACGAGTCAGCGCGGTCGCTGGGACCCACGGTGCCGGTGATCGCCGAGGCGCGCGACGCCGCGCAAGCGCGCAGCGCGGTGGCTGGCGGCGCCGGCATCGTGCTGCTGGACAACTTTGCGCCTGGCCCGCCGCTGCGCGAACTCGTCGCCGCGCTGCGCGCGCAGGCCAAGCAGCTCGGCCGCGCGCTCGCGATCGAGGCCTCGGGTGGCATTCGGCTCGACAACGTGCGCGCCTTCGCCGAGTGCGGCGTCGACCGGATCTCGATCGGCGGCCTCACGCACTCGGCGGTGGCGCTGGACCTGTCGCTGCTGGTGGAAGGGTTGTCTTGAGCGCGCCGTTCGCCGAGCAGTTTGCTGCCGACCCACAGGCGCTGCGCGCGTTGCGTCGCCGCGCGCGCACGGCGCTCCGTGGCTGGCGCCTGCCGTCGCACGACGTCGAGACGGTGTTGCTCGTGCTCGACGAGCTGGTGAGCAACGCGATCGAACACGGCGCCGTCTACCGCAAGCTCGGCGAGCCGTTGCACGTCGGCATGCAGATCGATGGCGAGGACCTGGCGCTGGAGTTCGTCGACGACGACATGCCGCACGCGGAGATCCAAGCGATGGCGAAGGCCTTCGCCGCGTGCGACATCGAGCTTCCCGACTTCGAAGACGAGCGTGGGCGCGGGCTGTTTTTGGTGCTGACTTCGATGCAAGCCATCGAGATCGAGGATCGCACGGGCCAGGCCGGAGGGATGCGCCTGCGCGGTCGCTTCCTCGGCGTCGCGCGCCCATGAAGCGGCTGCGCGCCGCGATCGAGCGTTGGTCGCGGTTACCGGTCGTGTGGCGCGCCGTCGCCGCCCTTTGGTGGGCCGCGTTGATCTGGTGGGCGTCGGCGCAGCCGGCGTCGCCCGCGCCCAAGGGCTCGCTGCGCCCGCTCCTGCACAACTCGGCACACGTCGTGGTGTACGCCGTCCTCGGCGCGTTGATGCTGCTGGCGCTGCACGGACTGCGCCACCGCACCCCCGTCGCCTGGGGGCTCAGTTCGCTCTATGGGCTGATCGACGAACTGCATCAGAGCTACGTGCCGAGCCGGATCGCATCGGTCGGCGACGTACTGTCCGATGCCGCCGGCGCCGTCCTCGGCATTGCGCTGGCGTTGTGGCTGTGGCAGAACGACTCGCGCGCGCGATGGGTGGCGCTGGCGGCGATCCCGGCGGCCGTGGTGTGCGTCGGGGTCGAGACATTCGTGCCCTAGCGCTACGCTCGCAGCATCGTGTCAGACAACTTCTCGTCAGCTCGCTTCGAGCATCCCCTCCTGCAACGCTACGCCAGCGCGGAGATGAGCGCGCTGTTCTCGCCGCAGGCGCGGCATGGAGCGTGGCGCTTGCTGTGGATCGTGTTGGCGCAGGCGCAGCGTGAGCTGGGGCTCGACATCAGCCAGACGCAGATCGACGAGATGCGGGCGGCGCAGGAACGCTTCGACTGGCCGCGCGTCGCGGCGCTGGAGAAGGAGCTGCGTCACGACGTGATGGCGCACGTGCATCACTTTGGCGAGCTGGCGCCGAGCGCCAAGCCGATCATTCACCTCGGCGCCACGAGCTGCTACGTCACCGACAACGGCGACCTGCTGCTGTATCGGCGCGCGCTCGACCTGCTGGATCGCAAGCTGCAGCGCGTACTCGCGGCGCTGGCCGAGTTCGCCCGCAAGCACCGCGACCTGGCCTGCCTCGGCTTCACGCATTACCAAGCGGCGCAGCCCGTGACCGTGGGCAAGCGCGCGTGCCTGTGGGCGCAGGACTTTCTTCTCGACCTCGAAGAGGTGCGCCGTCTGATCGCGTGGCTGCCGTGCCGCGGTGTGAAAGGCACTACCGGTACGCAGGCGTCGTTCCTGTCGCTGTTCGACGGTGATCACGCCAAGGTGAAGCAACTGGAGGCCAAGGTCTGCCAGGCGATCGGTTTCGCGCGCGCCGTGCCGGTGACCGGTCAGACCTACACGCGCAAGATCGACTGGATGATCCACCAGGCGCTGTCGGGCATCGCGCAGTCCGCCGCCAAGTTCGGCAACGACATGCGCTTGCTCAGCCATGACGGCGAACTCGAAGAGCCGAGCGAGAGCAAGCAGGTCGGCAGCTCGGCGATGGCCTACAAGAAGAACCCGATGCGCTGCGAACGCATCTGCTCGCTGAGCCGCTGGGTGCTCGTCGCGACCGACGCTTCGGCGCAGACCGCGGCGGCGCAGTGGCTGGAGCGCACGCTCGACGACTCCGCCGTCAAGCGCATCGCGCTGCCCGAGAGCTTCTTGGCGATCGATGCGGTGCTGGCGCTGGTCGAGAACGTGGTGCGCGGCATCGTCGTGTTCCCGCGCGTGATCGAGCGCAACCTGCGGGCGCAGCTGCCCTTCATGGCGACCGAGGAGATCCTCATGGCGGGTGTGCGCGCCGGCGGCGATCGGCAGGCGTTGCACGAGCGCGTGCGCGTGCACTCGCGCGAGGCGACGCAGCGCATCAAGGAGAAGGGCGAAGACAACCCGCTCCTGTCGCTCATCGCCAGCGATCCGGCGTTCGCGCGCGTGCGCGACCAGCTGCCGTCGCTCACCGAGCCGTCGCGCTTCGTCGGGCGCGCGCCGCAGCAAGTCGACGAGTTCTTACGCGATCACGTCGAACCGATGTTCACGGCGCACGCGTTCGGCGGTGAAGCGCCGCGGCTGATGGTGTGACATGGTGAGTCTGCGTTCGTGCCTCGTCGTTCTCGTGCTGGCGGCGGCGTCCCCCGCGCAAGAGCCGTCGCCCACCCCGCCGCGCCCCAACGTCCTGCTCATCTTGGCCGACGACCTCGGCATCGGCGAGTTGGGCTGCTACGGCCAGCACAAGATCAAGACGCCGCACCTCGATCGGTTGGCCGCGCAGGGCATGCGCTTCACGGACGCCTACGCCGGCAGTTGCGTGTGCGCGCCGTCGCGCTGCACGATCCTGACCGGCCAGCACACCGGGCACTGCCACGTGCGCGACAACAAGGAACTCGGCGGCTTCACGCGTGGCGCCATCGAGGGGCAAGAGCCGCTGCCCAAGGACACGCCCACGCTCGCGCGCTTTCTGCACGAGCGCGGCTACGCCACCTGCGCGATCGGCAAGTGGGGGCTCGGTGGGCCAGGCAGCGACGGCGCGCCGGGGCAGCACGGCTTCGATCACTTCTTCGGCTACCTGTGCCAGCGCGTCGCGCACAACTACTACCCCGAGCATCTGTGGCGCAACGCCGACCAGGTCGGGCTCCAAGGCAACGTGTGGGGCAACGCCATCGGCAAGCACTACGCGCCGGACCTCATGCTCGACGAGACGCTGGGCTGGCTGCGCGGCCACCACGGCAAGCCGTTCTTCCTCTACTACGCCACGCCCGTGCCGCACGCCGCGCTGCAGGTGCCCGCGGACTCGTTGGCCGAATATGCGGACGCGTGGGACGACCCCGCGTACGACGGCAAGAAGGGTTACCTGCCGCACGCCAAACCGCGCGCCGCGTACGCCGCGATGGTGACGCGCATGGACCGCGACCTCGGCCGCATCCTGGCGCTGCTCGACGAGCTGAAGCTGGCGGACGACACGCTGGTGATCTTCACCAGCGACAACGGGCCGACGTGGAATGGCGGCACCGACTCGAAGTTCTTCGACAGTGCGAGCGGTCGGCGCGGCCGCAAGTGCTCGCTGTACGAAGGCGGCATCCGCACGCCGCTCGTGGTGCGTTGGCCCGGCCAAGTCGCGGCCAACAGCACCAGCGATCACGTGTGCGCCCATTGGGATGTTTGGTCGACGATCGCGGCAGCGATGGGGGAGCGGGTGGGAGCGGCCCACGACGGCGTGAGTTTCCTGCCTACGCTGCTGGGTAGCGCCGAGCAAGCGCAGCACTCGAGTCTCTACTGGGAGTATCACGCTTCCGGTGGCATCCAAGCGGCGCGCCTGGGCAACTGGAAGGCCGTGAAGCGCAACGCCAAGAAGGCCGACGCCACGATCGAGTTGTACGACCTTGCCACCGACCCTGGCGAGACCAAGGACGTCGCGGGCGCGCACGCCGACGTGGTCGCGAAGGCCGCGGCGGTGTTTGCCGCGCGCACTCCTTCGCCGGTGAAGGATTGGAACTTCTAGCCTCGGCCGTCTCGTAGGCGCGCGCCCGCGCTACGCTCCCGCGCCGTCTTTTTCCCACCAGGAGTTCTCTTGAATCGAATCCTCAGCCTCGCCGTCGCGGGGATCACCGCCCTTGCGAGTGCGCAGGACCCCGTGCCCAAGTCCGCCATCCCCGAAGACAAAGATCCCATCACGACCAAGAGTGGCATGAAGTACAGCGTGCTGCAGGCCGGCGAGAAGGACGGGCAGAAGCCCGAACTCGGCGACCGCGTGAAGGTCAACTACACCGGTTGGCTCGAGAATGGGACTGAGTTCGATACGAACCGCAGCCGCGGCGGCCCGGTGCAGTTTGCGCTCGGCGCCGTGATCCCGGGCTGGAACGAGGGCGTCGCGCTGATGACTCGCGGCACGCGCAGCAAGTTCACCATTCCGCCGGGGCTCGCCTACGGCGAGGCTGGCGCCGGGCGCGGCGTGATTCCGCCGAACGCGACCCTGACCTTCGAGATCGAGCTGCTCGACTTCGAGAAGGGGCCGGCCTACGTCGCCATGCAGGCCGACAAGGTGCTCACCGCCAAGTCAGGCCTCAAGTACGAGATCGCGAGCCCTGGCACCGGCGACGCGCTGACCGCGAGCGACTCCATCGAACTTCAGTTTGGCGTGTGGACCACAGCCGGTGGATTCGTGATGAACCACTTCTTCCAGCCGCAGCCCCTGCGCATGCCCATCGACCAGTTGCCGGTGCCGTTCATGCAGGAGCTGGCGCTCGAGCTCAAGGAAGGCGGCGTGTGTATGGCCGAGGTGCCGGTGGCCGACGCGTTCCCCTCGCGCAAGCCGCCGCAGCTCGGTGACGACACGAAGTGCATCTGGATGGTGAAGGTGGCGCAGGTGTTCCGTGTGCCGGCGTTCCAGGCGCCCGTCGCCGACAAGCTCACCAAGACGGCCAGCGGCCTGCAATACGAAGTGTTGCGCGAAGGCACTGGCAAGGCGCCGGCCGCGACCGACACGGTGCAGGTGCACTACGCCGGGTGGCTCGAGGACGGCACCGGGTTCGACTCCAGCTACGGGCGCGGCGAGCCGGCGGAGTTCCCGCTCAACGGCGTCATCGCCGGCTGGACCGAGGGCGTGCAGCTGATGAAGGAGGGTGCCATCTACCAGTTCGTGATCCCGGGCAACCTGGCGTACGGCGCTGGCGGCAGTCCGCCCAAGATCGGGCCCAACGCGACGTTGGTGTTCCGCATCGAGCTGGTCAAGGTGCGGTGAGCGCGCGCGCGGCGCGCCGCTGACCGACTTTCAAGAAGATGCCGGCGCCGACCGCGCCGGTGATCAGCACCAGGAAGTTCAGCAACAGAATCGGCAACAGCTTCGTGGGTGCGGCTGGCGTGGCAGCCGTCTTGGCCGGCGGTGTGGGTGCACTTTCGGTGTGGTCGTGCGCGTCGGTTGCCGCATGGCTTGCGGCGTCGGCGGAGTGTGATGTTGGATGCGCGGCGTCGTGCGCAGGTGCATGCGCGCTCGCCTTCTCCGTGTGTCGCGTGCGCGCCAGCGGGTTGGTCTCGATCGCCGGCGTGGCGTGGGGTTCGTGTGTGCCATGCTCATCGTGCGTTGCCATCGCCGGCTCGTGGGGCTGGCCCTTCGCCGGGGTGTGCGCCGCCGCCGAGTGGCCCGCCGTCTTGGCTGGCGCAGTAGACGCATCGTCGCGCAACCATTCGATCTCGCCATCGACCAACCGATACACGGCGCCGAGCATGCCGAGCTGACCACGGTCGATCAGCCGGCGTAGGAGCGGGCTGCGCTCGCGCGCCTCGCGTAGCGTGCGTTGCACGTTGCTGTGCACGACGCCACGCTGCAGATCGAGGCCGGTGAGGCCGCGGTGCCGGCACTCCAGGATCGATGGCTCCAGCCAATCGGCCACCGTGCGCATGCTCGGAGTCAGGCGCGGCGGTTCCGTCCGCAGCAGCAGCTCGGTGACGCCGCAGCCGTCGGGTGCCAACACCAACACCAGGCCGATACCGAACTCGCGCACCGCGTGCTCGATGCTGCCGAGCACCTCGTCGTCGAGCATGCAAGCCGCCACGCGCACCACGGCCAGATCGCCGAGCCCGGTGTCGAACACGTGCTCGGGCGACAGGCGCGAGTCCGCGTCGGTGAGGACCAAGGCGAACGGACGCGGCGCGGCAGCCACCGCCTGTCGGCGTTGCGCGGAGAGATCGAGGTGACCGTTGGCGCCGCCGAGGAACCGGCGGTGTCCGGCCTGCAGAAGCGACAAGGCTACGTGCGGCGGGAGGCCATTGGCTTTGGTGCGCAACAAGGCCTCGTCACGCCGCTCGGTCACGATGCCGTGCAGCGACCGCGCCGGCAGGATGCTGACCTCGCCGGTGTCGAGCGCGTACATCGCCGGCACCAGGCGGAACTGTTCAATGCGCAGCAGTTCGCGCAGCACCGCGCTGCGGCGCAGGCACTCGGCCAGGGTCTCGTAGGTGTTCTCCTCGGCCGCGCGCGCGAGCAGCGCGTCGCCTTCGAGCCCCTCGGCCGCGGCACGCTGCCAAGCGGGTCGCAGGCGACCTGCGATGCGCGCAAAGCCCGGCGACTCTTCGCCGAGATCAGGGAGTGAAGCAAACTCGCTGCCGTGATGGCCGAGCACAAGGCACAGCGGCGCGCCCAAGTGCTCAGCCGCGTACTCGATGCTGGCGAGCGCGGCCGGGTCGGCAACCTGGCCGGCCACCCGCACGACGTACAGCGCCCCGAGCCCGACGTTGAAGATGTGCTCGGGCGCGACGCGGCTGTCGGCGCTGGTGAGCACGATCGCCCACGGGGCTTGGCCGTTGGCCAGGGTGCGCCGGACGCCTTCGCCCAGCGGTTGGGGCAGCTGCTCGCCCTTGACGAACCGCCGGTTGCCCGCGGTCAAGGCGCGGAGCGCTTCATCGGGCGTGACGCGGACCTGTGCCGTCGCGGTGCTCAGAACACACCACGCGATCGAAAGACCGAACCAAAGCTGCTGACTCATGCTGCTGCTCCCCCTGCTCCTCGTGGTCCGGCGCCCAGACCCCTGGGACGACCCGGCGTGCGCCTTCGCACGTGTCTCCAATCTCGGCGCTTGGTGCTGGTTTCTGCAACCCTTCGCCCGCCCGCCGATGCGGCGGGGGTCTGGCTGTCGGGTTTCGCGGCGCTCGGGCTGCAATTCGGCTCCCTGTGCTGCCTTGAACGGCGTCGATTCTGCGGTAACCTCCTGCGCCCTTCGACGACCTCGCCTCCGGGGCTGCGGCCCCGCGACCTGCGAGATTCGTCTGCCGGCGCGGGATGTGGTCATGGCAATGCCGTGGCTATGCCGACGCTGCCTTTTTGTATTGACCCGTTCTTGTTTGATCCAGGCCATGTCTGACCTCGATACCGCCCGTCCAGGCGCCAGCGCCAAGAAGCCTCCGCCCAGCAAAGACGAGCTGCTGCTCAAGCGCACGCGCAACATCGGCATCATCGCGCACATCGATGCCGGAAAGACGACGGTGACCGAGCGCATCCTCTACATCACCGGCAAGGTGCACAAGATCGGCGAGGTGCACGAGGGTGCGGCGACGATGGACTACCTCGAAGAGGAGCGCAAGCGTGGCATCACGATCACGTCGGCCTCGACGACGTGTCACTGGAAGGACTACAAGATCAACGTCATCGACACGCCCGGCCACGTCGACTTCACCGCCGAGGTGGAGCGCTCGTTGCGCGTGCTCGACGGTGCGATCGGCGTGTTCTGCGGCGTCGCCGGTGTGCAGCCGCAGTCGGAGACGGTGTGGCGCCAAGCCAACCGCTACAACGTGCCGCGCCTCGCGTTCGTCAACAAGATGGACCGGACCGGCGCCAACTTCGACAACGCAGTGCACACCATGGGCTCGCGCCTGGGCGCCAACGCCGTGCCGATCAACATGCCGATGGGGGCCGAGAAGGCGTTCAAGGGCGTCATCGACCTGGTGGAGATGAAGGCCTACGTCTGGACCGAGGACGACGACGCGCGCGACGTCACCGTGTCCGACGTACCTGCGGAGTACATGGAGGAAGCCCTGCGGCGGCGCGAGACGATGATCGACTCGGTTGCCGAGTTCTACGACCCGCTGCTCGAGAAGTTCGTCGAGGGCGAGCCGGTGTCGGCTGAAGAGATCAAGATCGCGATCCGCAACGGCACCATCTCCATGAAGATGACGCCGGTCTTCTGCGGCGCCGCGTTCAAGGACAAGGGGATTCAGAACGTGCTCGACGGCGTCGTCGAGTACCTGCCCGCGCCGACCGAGGTGCCGCCGATCGAGGGCATCAACCCGGACACCGGCGAGAAGGTCGTGCGACCCCTGCTGCCGAGCGAGCCGATGTCGGCGCTCGCGTTCAAGACGATCTCGGACCCCAACGGCGATCTCACCTTCCTGCGGGTCTACACCGGTGTGCTCAGGCAAGGCCACCGCTACTACAACAGCCGCACGCGTCGGGTAGAACGCGTCGGCCGCCTGGTGCGCATGCACGCCGCGCAGCGCGAGCCGGTGGCCGAGCTGCTCGCTGGCGACATCGGCGCGGTCATTGGCTTCCGCGAGACCGTCACCGGCGACTCGGTGAGCGAAGAGGGCCATCCGGTCACCTTCGAGGCGATGCAGTTCCCCGACACGGTCATCTCGATGGCGATCGAGCCCAAGACCAACGCCGACCGCGACAAGCTCGGGGAAGTGATCGGCAAGCTGGTGCGCGAGGATCCCACGTTCAAGGCGCGCACCGACGAGCAGACTGGCCAGATGGTCATCTCGGGCATGGGCGAGTTGCACCTCGAGGTCATCTGCAATCGCATCGCCAGCGAGTTCAAGATCGGCGTGCACGTCGGCAAGCCCAAGGTCGCCTACAAGCAGACCCTCAAGGCGCCGCGCGACATCGAAGCTCGCCACATCAAGCAGACCGGCGGTTCGGGTCAGTTCGCCGTGTCGCGCGTCCGCTTCAAGCCCGACAACACCATCGAGGCGGTGGAGTTCATCAACGCGGTGACCGGTGGCTCGGTGCCCAAGGAGTACATCAAGTCGGTGCAAGACGGCATCCTGTCGTCGGCCGAGGGCGGCGGGCGCTTGGGCTTCCCCTTCGTCAAGCTGACCGCCGAGCTCTACGACGGCCAGTCGCACGACGTCGACTCCAGCACCATGGCGTTCGAGGCCTCGGGCGCGTTGGCGTTCCGCATGGCGATCGAGAACAACGCCGTGCTGCTCGAGCCGATCATGGCGATCGAGGTGGAGATGCCGGAGCACAACACCGGCGACGTCATCGGCGACCTGAGTTCGCGCCGTGGCCTGATCGAGGAGATGACCACCAAGCCGGGCGGCGTGACCTCGGTGCGCGGCAAGGTGCCGCTGTCGGAGATGTTCCAGTACTCCACCAGCCTGCGTTCGATGACGCAGGGGCGTGGCCACTACTCGATGGCGCCATCGAGCTACGAGGCCGTGCCGCCGATGATCGCCGAGAAGCTGCTGAAGGACCTGTGAGCTGCGGCTAGCGCAGGTAACCGTTCACGGGTCGTCATTGTTTTCCGCTCCCGCTCCCGCTCCCGCTCCCGATCTCGCGCCTGCGGCGTTAGCACGTGCACACGATCTCGTGCTGCGATCAGCGAGAGGCATAGGACCTGCTGGACGCTGTCGGGAACGGGAACGGGAACGGGAGCGGGAACGGGAGCGGGAACGGGAGCGGGAGCGGGTCGACCCCGACCCGTGAACGGTTGCTCGCGCAGCGGGATCTATCCGCCGCGCGCCAGGCTGGCTGCAAAGAATGTGTGCCGGCGACCACGGGGCACGCGGGCCGTGACTCGCGCCGTGGATCTGTGCGCCCGACGTGGCACAGTGCGTCGCGCATGAACACGTCGAGCCCCGGTCCGCGCCGCGCCGCGCTCGCTTTCATTCTGATCACGGTGCTCCTCGATGTGTTGGCGCTCGGCGTCACCATCCCGGTGTTGCCCAAGCTGATCGAGTCGTTCGAGGGCGGCAACGTCGCCAGTGCCGCCAAGGTGGCGGGGTTGTTCGGCACCGTGTGGGCCTGGTGTTCGGCGTGCTCGGCTTCTTGGTGTATGCCCTGGCGCCGGTGAGTTGGATGGTGCTGGTCGGCGTGCCGATCATGGCGCTGTGGGGTCTGACCGGTCCGTCCGTGCAGTCGCTCATGAGTCGGCGCGTGCTGCCGACGCAACAGGGTCAACTGCAAGGCGCGCAGGGCAGCCTGCGCGGCATCGCCGCGATGTTCGGCCCGTTCCTGTTCACCTCAGCCTTCCGCTGGGGCATCGACGAGTCGCGCGCGGTGCCGCTGCCCGGCGCGCACTTCTTGGTGGCCGCGGCGCTGTTGGTGATGGCGCTCTACGTGGCGCGGGTGGTGACGCGCGAGGCGGCGCCGTCACACACGGGCTGAGTCGGCCCCGAGTTGGGCTGTGCTTCCCGACGGCGCTTTCAGCCCTCACCCGATCAACTCGATCCCTTCCTGCGCGATCGCGAAGAACACGCACGCCTCCCCCTCGAGCGCCACCGGGTGGTGCGACGTGCCGTCCTCGTAGCGCACGAACTCGCCAGCGCGATGCTCGCCGCCCTCGTCGCGGTAGCCGCCCTGCAGGATCAGCAGCTCCTCGGCGCCCTTGTGCTTGTGCCGCGGATAGCTGCAACCGGGCTCCATCTTGATCATCACGGCCGCGTGGCCCTTGGCGCGGTCGCTGGAATAGAAGTGGATCGACACGCCGCGGTAGCGCGTCGCTTGGAACGGGATGCGGTTGAGATCCATGGCCACGGCGCGGCTATTGTGCCGATCCTTCGCCTGCCTTCGCAGGAACTCTTGTCTGCCGTTGTCTGAGACGCCTGAGATTGCCCGATGGAGACCTGGTCGATCCGCATCCACAAGGACTACCTGAAGTTCAGCGCTGCGCACTTCTTGATCTTCCCCGACGGCACGGCGGAGCGGCTGCACGGCCACAACTACAAAGTGTACGTCGAGGTGCGCGGCCCGCTGGACGCGCACGGCTTGGTGATGAACTTCAAGGAGATCAAGCCGATGGTGCGCCAGTTAGTGGACGAACTCGACGAGCATCTGCTGATCCCGGGCCAGCACAAGGAACTGCGCGCAACGCGCGGTGAGGACGGCAGCACCACGATCCGCTACCGCGAGCGCCGCTACACGGTGCCGAGCGACGAGGTGATCGTGCTGCCGATCACCAACAGCAGCGCCGAGAACCTCGCGGCCTATGTCGGCCGCGAGTTGCTGAAGCGCCTGCACGGCAAGTACCCCGGCATCAAGCCCGACGACCACGAGGTCGGCGTCGAGGAGACCACGGGCCAGTGCGGGATCTTCCGCTGGAGTGCCGACCGATGAGGTGGCGGTGACCGACACGCAGCCGCGCACCGGGCAGTCCGAAGGCATCGTGCCGGGCAGTCGGTTCGGTGAGTACCGCATCGTGCGTGAACTCGGGCGCGGCGGCATGGGCATCGTCTACCTGGCTGAGCAAGAACACCTCGGCCGTCGCGTCGCGCTCAAGCTGCTGGCGGCGCGGCATGCGGCCAGCGAAAAGGCACTCGAACGCTTCGAGCGCGAGGTACGCGCGGTGGCGCGCCTCAGCGATCCCAACATCGTCGCGATCTACGACGTCGGGCGCGTCGAGGGGCAGCCGTTCTTCACCATGGAGTATGTCGAAGGACGCACGCTGCACGACCTGCTGCACGATCTGCGGCAGGGGCGGCGCGCCCCGGAGAGTCTGCGCGGCAGCGATCTTGTCGACACCGCGCTCGGCGTCACGTGGCCGGAGTCGCTGCGGCAGAACTGGATCGACGCGACCTGCTACGTGGTGTCGCACATGGCGGATGCGCTGTCGCATGTGCATGCGCAGGGCATCGTGCATCGCGACGTGAAGCCCAAGAACATCCTGCTGTCGCGCGACGGCCGCGTGCTGCTGTTCGACTTCGGCGTAGCGCGCGTCGACACCGAGGCCGCGATGACGGTGTCTGGCGAGTTCGTCGGCACGCCGTTCTACGTGTCGCCCGAGCAGGTCGACCCGCCCGACAACGGCGTCGACGAACGCACGGACATCTACTCGCTCGGCGTCACGCTGTACGAGGCGCTGACGCTGGAAGTGCCATTCGAGGGCGAGTCGCCGCAGCAGATCTTCAAGCGCATCACCCAGCGAGAGCCCAAGTCGATCCGGCAACTCAACTCGCAGGTGCCACGCGACCTGCAGACGGTGTGCGCCATGGCGATGGCGCGCGAGCGCGGACGCCGCTACCAGAGTGCTGCTGACTTTGCCGCCGACCTGCGGCGCTTCATGGAACTGAAGCCGGTGTTCGCGCGGCCGCTCGGTCCGTTCGGGCGGGTGACGCTTTGGATGCGGCGCAAGCCCACGGTGGCGGCGTTGGTGGTATCGAGCGTGATACTCTTTCTCTTGGTTGCCTTGAACTGGCAGCAGCGCAGCGTGATCAACGCTGAGCGCACGGCGAACGCGTTGGCCGCGTTCCGCGCCGCGCTGGTCTTGCAGCAGCAGGGGCGAATCCCCGAAGCCATCACCGAGTTGCAGCACGCGCGCGATGGTGGCTACGACGCAGTCGCGGTGGCCGTGGCGATGGTGGAGACCCTGGAGGCCGGCGGTGACGACGCGAGCGCGCTGCGCGAGCTGAACAGCTTGCGCGGGCGCCAAGGCCTCGGCGTGCATGCCGGCAAAGTGAAGCTCCTCGCCGGCGATCTCGGCGTCGAGCGGTTGCGATCCTGGGATGCGGGCCTCGAGTTGGTGCGGCAAGCCAGCGACAGTGGCGAACTCAGCGCCGCCGACGCGTGCTACGCGCAGGCGTTGCTGGCCGTCGACGCCGAGAAGGCGCTCGTTGCCTTGGAGCAAACGTTGGCGTTGCACCAAGGCCACGTGCGGGCGCGCGCGTCGTATGGACCGACCCTGCTGAGCCTCGGCCGCCGCGACGAGGCCGCGCGCTACGCCGAGCGCATGAAGGCTGCCCAGCCCGACGACCCCTGTGCGCTGCTGTTCTCGATGTTGACGTATGCATTGCTCGGCGACACCAAGCGCGCGTCGGCCGACTTCGAGCAGGCGAGGCGTTGCCTCGGACCGCAGGCCGAGGAGCCGCTCGTGGCGTGGGCCAAGCACGTGGCGGTGGCGAGCCTCGGTTCGCAGGCGCTGTTGCATTGGGTGCTACGGCGTCAGGCGTTTCAATCGGGCGAGGGCCCGATCGATCCAGCCCGCGTGTTGGTGGCGATCTCGGAGTTGATGGCGGGCCTCAAGTACAGCGACGCCGCCGGCGGCGCGCGCGCGGTGCATTTTCGCTTGCCTCCAGCCGTGGCGCGCGGCTACGCCGGATTGGTGCAGGCTTTCTCGGCGCGCGGGATCGCGCCGTTGTCGGGCCGCGATCTCGAGGCGGTGCTCGAGCTGCTCGACGACGCTCTCGAGGTGCATCCAGACGGCCTGCGGTTTGTCTTGCGCGCGATCTTGGGACAACGGACGCGCGGCAGCGCCCAGCAGTTCGCCGACCTGGATCGGGCGGCGGGATCTTCGAGCATGGTGGCCGTCGCACGGGTCGCACTGTTCGAGATGCTGCGCGTGCAGATGGCCGCGTTGCGCGGACAGGGTTTTCCGACCCTTCGCAAGCCGGGGCCCACGGAGGCGACGGCGGGCCGGCCGGCGCACAGCGTCGAGCCCAAGGCGCTGTGCGACTTCCTGCGGCGCTTGGTGTCTGTCGACAGCATCGAGCCCGACGCGTATCCGCTGCTGCTGGACGCCGCCGTCGTCGCGAGCGAGCCGTTGTTGGTGCTCGAACTCGCGTTGCGCTGGCGGCGCGAGAGCCCGCAGACGCTGCCCGTCCACGGGCTGACGCAGTGGCTGCCAGCGGCCGACAGCGAGCGTGTCATGCGGCAGATCTCGCCGCCGCGCTAGTGATGCGGCAGAGACCTCAGTGATGCGGCAGAGACCTCGGGATTCCCCGGGGTCAGCGAGCGACTTCGCACGCCATCGCCGGTGTGCCGCAAGGCGGTGACCTCAGCCACAGTTTTTCGCTTCGCCTACGGAACAAGGTGTCGCGACCCCGCCGTCTCATGGTTGGCAGGCGGACGGCCTGCACTTGTTCTCCGACAAGTCGAACATCTGCGCGACTCTCGCGAGGCCGTGGTTGGCACGTCTCAGAGGGGTCTTCGACGAAGGGTGCTTCGGCACCCGGTGCCAGGGTCGGGTGCGACCGACCAAGTCGTGGTCTCGTGAGGGTCTCACGCAAGTGCTCGTGTCTGTTTGTGCGGTGTGCGAGCCGCACAAAGCGTCTTAGCGGGGCGCGCCGACCATGCCGGCGTTGCCCCGCATTTTTTTGTCACGATGTTGTGACGGAGACAACCGCTCGGTCGCCGAGCCAGCTTCTCGCGCAGGCCGCGCGATCAGGGCAGGTTGACCTGCGCCATGTCGGCTGCGAGATCGTCGCCGCGCGTCAGGATGACGAACACGGCGCGACCGATCGGTGGAGCCGACATCTCGCCTTGCGCGCCGATCGAATCCGTGTTCCGCGACGTGTGGCCCTCGACGCGTGGGGCCGTGCCCACGGTGTCGCAGCGGCGCGTGTCGTGGTCTGCACCACGCAGTCTTGTCGTCACCCGAGTCATTGACGCCTGGTTAGTGTGCTCGCGCCTCCGAGTTTCGCGTGGCCAGTCGAGAATCCCGATGCGAGGCTGCCGAGGCTCCGACCTACGCAAACACGCCTGACTCGCCTACGCGAGCACTGGCCGCGCCGGCTGTCCTGACTTGGCGATTGCACCGATGTGTCGGTGCACTTCCATCGCCCGCGCGATGCACTGATCGCTGTTGTGGTACTCGTAGCGCCCGAAGCGGCCGAACGTGACGTAGCCCGAGTTGTCGAACCAGGCGCGCACGCGGCCGATGCGCGCGGCGAACTCCAGGTTCTGATCGATGTAGGCAAAACGGTGATGCGCCCAGTCGGTCATTACCACACGGTCGCGCGCGAACAGGCCGCAGCGGCTGAGGTGGTCGACCAAGTCGTCGACGAAGGCCTGCGACGGGGTGATGTCGCCGCGGTGCGTCACCTCGGCCATGAACGAGGCGTGCCCCGGCGGCGCGTTGTTCGGCGAGTAGTTCGAGAAGTAGGTGACGCGGTTGGCGAGGCCCTGCGCCTCGAACGGCAAGTAGATCCAGGAGTACGGCGGGATCGGCGCGTCGACCTGCACGCCGATGATCACGTTCAGCAACGAGATCGGCACGAGCGCGCGGATGTCGGCGCGGATCGCGTCGGGGATGCCCTCGATGCACGACTCGATGATCGGCAGCGGCACGGTGTTGACTACGAGGTCGAAGTCTTCGCCGTTCACCGCGAAGCGATCGCCGACGCGGCGCACGCTCTCCGCCGCCGTGCCGGTGCGCAGCGTGAAGCCGCCGTTCGCCACCGTGCCGCGCACCAGCGCCTCGAAGCCGCCGTGCTTGGGAAACCAGAACACCGACTGATGCGAGTAGCCCTGCGTGTCGAGTCCAACCGCCGAGCTGAGTACGTCGCGCAGCGGCGCTTCGGGCACCCGGCCGGCGACCCACGCCGAACTCATGGTCGACAGATCGCAGTCCCAGATCTTCTCGTTGTAGGGGAACATGAAGTGGCGCGCGAAGCCGTCGCCCATGCGCCACAAGATCCAGTCCTTGAAGTTGGTCGGGCACGGCGCGCCGCCCTTGCGCTGCACGTAGGCGTCGATGTAGCCCTCGAGGCAGTCGACGGTCGCCGCCTTGGTGAGGTGGCCGACGCCGTTCTCGAATGGGTACGGCACGAAGCGGTCGTGCCACAGAATCCGCGTCTGCCGCTCGATCTCGCACAGCGCAGCATCGCCGCCGCAGCGCGCCTTCTGCCAGGCCAGCACTGCCTTGTCCTTGCTGAACAAGATGTGGCCGCCGGCCTCGTCCCAGGTGAAGCCCTGGGTTTGACGCGAGCGGCACAGGCCGCCAGCGCGGTCGGACTTCTCCAACACGACGACGGCGTGGCCATCGGCGGCGAGCAAGCGAGCGAGAGTCACGCCGGAGATGCCGGCGCCGAGGATGCAGATCTTCAAGAGGAGCGTATGGAGGGCGCCGAAGGATAGCTCAGGCCTTGGCAGGTCATCGGCTGACTCCGATGAAAGTGTCGCCGAGAAGTAGATGCCTGTGAGTTGGTTGGTTCTCTGTTGGCGGCGGCTCGGGAACGCAAACGCGTACGCGAGCGCTACCGCACCCTCGCTAAGATCCCCGCCCCTGCATGGCCGCATCCAACGAGCGACAGCGCGAACGATGGGCCGTGCTGGCGCTGACGCTCGGCGCGTTTGCCATGGCGCTGAACAGTCAGGTGCTGGCGGCGCTGCTGCCCTTCGTGCCCCTGGAGTTCGCGCCCGACAAGGCTGCCAAGGGCACCTTGGCGGCGACCGCGGGCTTTGCCGGCGCGATCGGCGCGCTGCTGCTGGGGCCCTGGGTCGATCGCGTTGGCCGCCGCCCGCCGATCTTGTTGGGCATGGCGGTGTTCACCGTGGCGAGCCTGCTGCACTTGCTGGCCTCGACCGCCAATCAGCTGCTGGCGGCGCGCGCCATCGCCGGCTTCGCGGTGGGCGTCGCCTACACCGGCGCGTCGGCCGCGGTGGCCGACCTGGTGCCGTACGAACGTCGCGGCGCGGCGATGGGGGTGTTCAACTCGGGCATTTTCTTGGCGACGCCGATCGGGCTGCCGCTCGCGAACGCGTGCGCCCTCGCCGGCTCGTGGCGCGCGATCTTCGCGGTGCAGGCAGTGCTCGGCGTGCTCACCGTTTTCGTGGTGGCGCGCGTGCTGCCGCGTGGCTTTGGCCGCACCTCGGTGCGCACGTCGCAGGGGACGCTGCTGCGCCAGCCGATGGTGTTGCCGACGCTGCTCGCGGTGTTGCTCGCCACCGGCGGCTTCTTTTCGTTCGTGCAGTTCGTCGGCGAGTGGCTCGACGAGACGCGCATCGTCGTCAAGCGGCAGCAAGCCTGGCTGTGGATCGGCCTGGGCCTCTGTTCGGCGCTCGGCAGCATTCTGCTGGGTCGCTTCGTCGACCGACTGGGCAAGCGAAGGTTCGTGCTTTGGTCGACCGCCGCGCTCGCGGTGCTGCTCGGCGCCATGGCCCTGGTGCGCGACCTGCCAACCCTGTTGGCCGTCGGTCTGCCGATGACGTTCGTGGCCGCCGCGCGCACCAGCGCGTTCCAAGCGTTGGCGTCGGAGTTGGTCGGTTCGACGATGCGCGGCACGCTCATGGGTGCGCGCAGCGCCGCGGTGCAGCTTGGCCAGGGCGTGTTCCTGCAGGTCGGCGGCGCGGTCTACGCCGCGCACGGCTTCGGCGGGTTCTTGTGGCTCTCGGTGGCGGCGGTGGCGCTGTCGTACCTGCTCATCGGTGTGTTCGTCCGCGACCAGACGTAGATCTTGGCAAGCGCTCGACACGCTCGCCCTCAACGCTGACCATCGTGGCATGACGTCCCCGAGCCGTTCGTTCGACCAGGCCTACCGGTCGCTCGACGCTGGCGATTTCGCCGCCGCGCGCCGCCACGCACAGGCCGGGCTCGCGGCGTGCCGTCGCGCGCGCGCGCCGGCGATCGAGACCGTGCCGGGGCTCTACGTGCTGGCGGCGGTGCATGCGGAGCTGGTGGAGGACGACGAGGCGCTGGCCCTGCTGGCGCAGCTCGCGGCGCTCACACAGGACCACGATGACGCCGCGTACCTCGAAGCCAAGCTGCGCCTGTCGCGCTGGGAGTTCGCCGCGGCTGACCGCTTGCTGGCGCGCTGGCCCGAGGCCGATGCCGACGCCGCGGTGCTCCACCTGCGCGCGGTGTCGCGCGAGTTGCAGGGCAAGCAAGACGACGCCGACCACCTTTACCAGTTGGCGGCCGCGCGCGACCCCGAGGTTTTCAAGGCGCCGGTACGGATCAGCGACGACGACGTGCACGCCCTGTTGAACGAGACCATCGCGCTCCTGCCGCCGCAGGTCGTCGCGTCGTTCGCCAACCTCAGCGTCGACCTTCTGCCGGTGCCCGACGCCGCGCTGCACCGCGAACTCGACCCCGAGATCCTCGGCCTGTACGCCGGAACCCCAATCGGCGAGGTCGAGGGCTACGCGTTCGGCCTGCCCGCGCGCATCTACATCTTCAAGCGCAACCTCGAGCGCATCGCGGCCGATCGCGACGAGCTGATCGAACAGCTCCGCATCACCCTGCTGCACGAGATCGGCCACCACCTCGGCTTGGATGAGGACGATCTCGAAGCGCGCGGCTTGGGTTGAGCGTGGAGCCCAGCCCCGGCCTACGGCACGATGATGAACGCGAGCCCGTCGGAGGCGAACAGGGGGACAGCGCATCCCGGCTCGCTCCAGATCGTCTGCAACACCAGCTGACGGTTGGCCAAGAACCGGTTGTTCGGGATCGGCAACGGAATGCGGGCGTAGCCGAGCGGGCCGCCCGGCACCGACACCTGCACGTTGGGCGCGGTCGGGTCGATCCAGAAGTTGACGCCCAGGAAGTTGATCGGCGTGGTCAGGCTGAGGGTGCCGAGCCACAGGATGCCAGCGCCGGTCGCGGTGCTGCGGATGGCGCCCACGGCGAAGGCGGCGTTGTTCACCTGCGCCAGGCTCGACTGCACGGCGCGCGGCAAGCCGCTGCAGCCGGTGGTGGCGGTGCCGAAGTTCGCGGCGTTGAGCGCGGAGACCTGCAGGCTGAGCGTGTTGGCGGCGAAGTTCGGCGCGTTGATCAGCTGGCCGTGGTTGCTTCCCGAGCTGTCGAGCGGGTTGCCGTTGAGGTTCCAGGTGCTCGCTTCACCGGGGATCCCCACCAGCTCGTAGTTCATCGTCGAGGTGATCTCGGCGGCGGTGCGCGCAAACGGCCACAGGCGCACTTCATCGATCTGGCCATTCCACTGCTCGATGCCCGGCGACGAGAGATCGCCGTTGCCCAAACGCAAGGTGTTGCCGGCGTCGACGATCGCGCCGGTCGCCGCCGTGCTCATGACCTCCGCGCCGTTGACCAGCAGGCGCACGTTGGTGCCGTCGTAGGTGCCGGCGACGTGTGTCCAGGTCGCGAGTTGGTTCGGCGCAAACGTCCAGATGACGGAACGTGTGCCGCTCGTGGTGCGCACCATCCACAGCAAGTTGCGGTTGTTCACGTTGCTGGCATCGACGCGCAGCATGTAGGTCTCGAGGCCGGGCGCTGAGTTTTGGCGCACGAGGGTTGGCCAGCGGTAGCCGGGGCCAAGCGTGGTCTCGTCGTAGGTGATCCAGGCCTCGAAGGTGATGCCGCTGCGCGGCACCAAGGTGGGCGCGTAGGGGACGTCGATGTAGGAATCGACGCCGTTGGTCAGCTGCAAGCCGACGTTCTGCGCGCACAGTGGCGCGAGACAGGCGAGGGCGGCGAAGTAAGGCGAGAGATTGCGCATGGGAGGCTCGATGGGGTTGAAGGGCACAGCTTAGTCGGGATCGGGTCGACGGGAGGCGGGTGAACCCCAGTCTGGTCGAACTCGAGCCGCAGTTCACGAGTGTCGATTGCCGGCGCAGTCGGCATGCTATGGACCGTGCAGTCGATGACCCGTGTGTTTTCTTTGGCTGTCGTTGCAGCCCTCGGCCTCTGTTCTTGCCAATCGATGGAGACCAGCGATGAAGGTTCGTTCGGAACCACGCGCGCCGGCGAGCCGGCGCGGTGGTTCGTGTTGCGCAATGCGCAGGGTATGCGCGCCAAGCTCACCGACCACGGCGCGACGCTGGTCGAGATGTGGACGCCCGATCGCAAGGGCATGTTGGCGGACGTCGTGCTCGGCTTCGACCAGGTGGATGGCTACGAGTCCGACGACAACCAGTACTTCGGTTGCACCGCCGGCCGCGTGGCCAACCGCATCGCCAAGGGGAAATTCAGCCTCGATGGCAACCCGTTCCAGCTGGCGGTGAACAACGGCCCCAACCACCTGCACGGCGGCGGGCCGCGCGCGCTTTGCCGCGTGCTTTGGCAAGCCGAGCGCGTTGCCAGCGAGAAAGGCGACGCGATCACGTTCTCCTACACCAGTCCGGATGGCGAAGAGGGCTACCCCGGCAACCTGTCGCTGCGCGTGACCTACACGCTCACCAAGGACGAGCTGGTGGTGGAGTACGAAGCCGAGACCGACAAGCCGACGCCGGTCAACCTCACGAACCACGCCTACTGGAACCTCGCGGGGCACGGTAGCGCGACGGTGCTCGACCACCAGTTGTGGATCGATGCCGATCACTACACCCAGACCGACGACACGTTGATTCCCACCGGTGACATCGCGCGCGTCGCGAGCACGCCGCTCGACTTCCGCGCCAGCAAGACGATCCGGCGCGACATCCTGGGCGTGGTCAAGTCCGCCGCCGGCGGCTACGACCACAACTTCGTGCTGAACGGCGAGCCCGACAAGCTGCGCATCGCTGCGCGCCTGCACGAGCCTGGCTCAGGTCGCACGCTGCACATCCTGACCTACGAGCCCGCCTTGCAGTTCTATTCGGGCAACTTCCTGAAGGGCCAGATCGGCAAGTCCGGCCGCATCTACGACCATCGCGCCGCGCTGTGTCTGGAGACGCAGCACTTCCCGGATTCGGTCAACCACGCGAACTTCCCCTCGACGATCCTGCGGCCCGGGAAGGTGTATCGCACCAAGACGGTGCATCGGTTCAGCGTGATGTGAGCGCGGCGCCCGCGGCGCGGCGATCAGCTGCGGGCGCGCTGCGGCAGGCCGACCAGCAGGCCACTGCCGAACCAGTCGTCGAGCTGGAACGCGCCGAGCCGTTCAGCCAGCGGCGCCAGCAAGCGGCTGGCATCCGCGCTGTCCTTGACGTCGAGCAGCACGAGCGCCCGCTCGCCATCGAGGCGGGCGAACATGAGCACCGCCGGATGGCCGGCCAGCGCGTGTGCAGCCGAAGCGCCGTTCGCCGCGGTCAGCAACACGTAGCCGCGACCGCCTTCGCCGGGTGCCGGCGTGCGGCCGCTGCGCTCGACCTCCTCGAGGTGCAACAGCTCGGTAGCGAGCTGGGCGCGCAAGGCGGCGTCGGTCGACAACGTGTGGAAGGAGAACACGAACATGCCAGCGCGGAAGCCAGGATCTGTCTCGGCCAGCTGGCGGGCGCGTTCGCGGTCGTCAGTGTCCAGCACGAAGATGCCGCGCAGCGCGGGATCGCTCTTGCTGCGACCGTAGGGGCCGGCGAGCAGGAGGTGATGTTCGCGGGCGAGGCGCCCCATGTTCTCGAAGTGACCGGCGAAGATCTGGGCGCGCTCCTCCTTGCTGAAGGACTCGGCGCGCGGGCCGGTGCGGATCAGGGCCAGCGTGAACTGGTTCGTCGTCGAAAGCGGCACGGGAGACGCGCTGCACGCGGCGAACGCGGCGGCGACGACGACGGCGTAGCGAAGCACGCTGTGGATGCTATCTGCGCGCGGTGCGCTGGATGCGCGACAAAGCGCGCGCCTTCGCGTGCGCCGGCAATCGGGTGGTTCCCTACGCCAAGATCTTGCGCAGCACCTTGCCCGCCACGTCCGTCAGCCGGAACCGACGGCCGTTGTGCAGGTACGTCAACTGCTCGTGGTCGATGCCGAGCTGGTGCAGCACGGTGGCGTGGATGTCGTTCACGCTCACCGGATCGACCACCGCGTTCAGCCCGATGTCGTCGGTCTCGCCGTAGCTCACGCCGCCCTGCACGCCGCCGCCGGCGAGCCACATCAGGAAGCCTTGCGGGTTGTGGTCGCGACCCTTGTTGTTGCCCTGCGACATCGGCATGCGGCCGAACTCGCCGCCCCACACCACCAGCGTCTGATCGAGCAGGCCGCAGCGGTCGAGGTCTTCGATGAGGCCGGCCATCGGCACGTCGGTCTCGGCGCAGTGCAGGTCGTGGTTGGGTTGCAGGCCAAAGTGCGCATCCCAGCTCTGCTGCTGATGCCCGCCGCCCGAGTAGATCTGCACGAAGCGCACGCCGCGCTCCACCAGCCGGCGCGCCATCAGGCACTGCGTGCCGAAGAACCGTGTGACGTCGCGGTCCAGACCGTAGAGGCGCTTGGTCTCGGCGCTCTCGTGGCGCAGGTCGACGGCGTCGGGCGCCGCGGTCTGCATGCGATACGCCAGTTCATAACTCTGAATGCGCGCCTCGAGTTCGCCCTCGCCCGGCCGCGCCGCCGCGTGCGCGCGATTCAGCTCGGCGAGCAGATCGAGCTGCGCGCGCTGCGCGTCTCGGTGCACGCCGGGCGGCAACTCGAGGTTGAGGATGGGGCTGCCGCTGGCGCGCAGCGGCACGCCTTGATGCTGCGTCGGCAAGAAGCCGGCGCCCCAGTTTTGCGGACCGGCGATCGGTCCGCCGCGCCAGTCGTACATCACCACGAAAGCCGGCAGGTCAGCGCTCTCGGCGCCGAGGCCATAGCTCAGCCACGAACCGGCGCTCGGATAGCCCACGCGCGGTTGCCCGGTGTTGAGGTGCAGCAGCGCGGGCGCGTGGTTGTTGCTGGCGCACTGCACCGACTTGACGAACGCCAGCTTGTCGACGACGCGCGCCAGCGCCGGGAACGGCTCGGCCACCCATTGCCCACACTTGCCGTGGCGTTTGAACGCGTACGGCGACCGCATGAGGTTGCCGTTGTCTTTGAAGAACGTGTCGACGCCGGCCGGCGGCTTCTTGCCGTCGAGCCGATCGAGTTCGGGCTTGGGGTCGAACAGGTCGATCGCGCTCGGGCCGCCATACATGAACAGCGAGATCACCGCCTTGGCGCGCGGCCGGTGGTGGGTGCGCGCGGCCGAGCCGCGTGCTTCGCCGTGCAGCAGGTCGAGCAGCGGCAGGCAGCCAAAGCCGTTGCCGGCGCGTCGCAGCAGTTCGCGCCGACTGAGGGACCACGATTCTCTAGCCAAGTGGGTCATGCGATCAATCGATGTAGACGAACTCGTTGAGGTTGAACATCACCTGACACAGGTCGACGAGCGCACGCTTGGCGTCGCCGTCTTTCTGTGCCGCCGCGCTGCGCACGAACGCCAGCGCGCGGGCGCGCTCGTCGGGCGTGGGCTCGCGCAGCAGAGCGAGGGCAAACGCGTGTTCCACCTGCGCGCCGGCGTCGTCGCCGGCCTGCGCCAACACGGCGTCGGCAAAGCGTGTCGCTTGCTCGCGCGCGAAGGCGTCGTTCATCAGCGCCAGCGCCTGCAGCGGCGTGGTCGTCGGCACGCGCCGGCCGCAGCTCGCGGTGGCGTCGGGCGCGTCGAAGACTTCGAGCATGGGGAAGCGCACCGAGCGTCGCATGAACACGTACACGCTGCGGCGCCACGTCTTGGGACCGTCCACGACGTTGGCCGGCCACTTGTTGGTGCTGCCGGTGGCGATCGCGTCTGCGTGCATGAAGGGCTGCACGCTCGGGCCGAGCAGGGTGCGGTTGAGGCAACCGCTGGTCTGCAGGAGCGCGTCGCGTAGCGCCTCAGCGTCGACGCGCACGGGCTCGCGCCGCCACCACAGTTGGTTGCTCGGATCGGCGTCGACCTCGGCCGGCGCGCGGGCGTTGCTGGCTTGGCGATAGATCGCGCTGGTCACCAACAGTCGGTGGATCGCCTTCAAGCGCCAGCCCGAGTCGATCAGGCGCTGCGCCAGGAAGTCGAGCAGCTCTGCGTGGCTGGGGCGCTCGCCTTGCATGCCAAAGTCATTCGGCGTTGCGACCAGGCCGCGGCCCATGTGCCAATACCACACGCGGTTGACGATCACGCGCGCGAGCAGGTGGCCGGCGCCGTGCTCCAGATCGGTGAGCCAACGCGCCAACGCCGCGCGGCGACCGGTGCTCGCCTGCTCCTGCGACCCGGGTTCGTAGAACGCTGTCTGCGCTGAAGGCTCGGTGATCACCTGCAGGAAGCCCGGCTCGAGTTCTTCCTGCTGGTCGGCGGGGTTGCCGCGCCTCAGCAGGAACGCCTTGTCCGGTTGCGCGCTGCGATCGGACATGAACAGCGCCATCGGCGGCGCCGGCGGTCGTCGCGCTTGCAGGTCGGCGATGACCTGGCGCAGCTCGTCGAGTTCGGCGCCCTGTTCGCCCGTGATGCCGGCGCGCGCCGAGCGTTCGCCGTCGCGTCGCTCGCGCCGCTTGCCCTCGGTGAGCTTGCGCTCGCGCTCGCGTGCCGCCTCCAGCATCGAGTCGACGGCCCGCGCTCGCCCGCGATACACCTCGGCCTCGGCGCGCGGCAGCAACGGCTCGACCTGGCGCTTGGTGGTCGAGAACGCCGCCACCAGCCGGTAGTAGTCGCGCGTGGGGATCGGGTCGAACTTGTGGTCGTGACAGCGCGCGCAGCCCACGGTCAAGCCGAGGAACGCCGAACTCAGCGTGCTCACGACGTCGTCGTACTCGTCGTAGCGCGTCTGCTCGTTCTCTTGGTTGCCGACCGTCGGGCCCGCGCACAGAAAGCCGGTGGCGCGCCAGGTGGCCGGTTCGTCCGGCCGCAGTTCGTCGGCGGCGACTTGCAGCCGCACGAACGCGTCGAACGGGAGGTCTGCGTTCATCGCCTCGATCACGAAGTCGCGGTACGGCCACGCGTGCGGGCGCTCGTCGTCGAACTCGTAGCCGCCGCTGTCGGCGTAGCGCGCGACGTCGAGCCAATGCCGCGCTTGGCGTTCGCCGAAGTGCGGGCTCGCGAGCAACGCGTCGACGGTGCGCTCATAGGCATCGTCGCTGGGGTCGGCCAGGAACGCGCGCATCTGCTCGGCGGTGGGCGGCAGCCCCAGCAAGGTCAAGCACAGCCGCCGCAGCAGCGTGCGCTGGTCGGCTTGCGGGTTCGGCGCGAGGTGCTCGGCGTCGAGCGCCGCCAGCCAGAAGCGATCGACGTCGGTGCGCGCCCGCGCCGGACGCTCGATGCGTGGAGCCTCGACCTGGGTGAGCGGCGCGAACGACCAGAACGCGCGGTCGGCCTCCGTCACCTGCAGTTCGCCGTTCTGCTGGTCGGCGCCCGCGTTCTTTGGCACCACGAGCGGTCGCGCGTACTCCGCGCCGGTCGCGATCCACGCGCGCAGCGTCTGCACGTCGGCCGCGTCGAGCTTGGCCTCGCGCAGCGGCATGTGGGGCTTGCGCGTGTGCTCGATCAAGGCCGTGAGCAAGCTGTCGTCGGGCGCACCCGGCACGATCGCTGGGCCCTTGCTGCCGCCGCGCAGCGCCGTGTCCCGCGTGGTGAGGTCGAGGTCCGACTTCTTGCGCGCCGGGTTGTGGCAAGTGACGCAGCGTTGCTCCAGCACCGCCAGCGGGTCTTGCGCGGCGAGGCTGGGAGCGAGGAGAGCTAGGGCGACCGGTGCGAGACGCATCAACGCGCCAGACGATAGCGCGGCGGTCCGGCAGCGGGCGATGAGACGCTTGCCGAAAAGCGACGGCCACTCCGGGATGGCGCGGCGCGGTGCGTTCTGCAAGATATGTCGGTGCTCAGCACTCGTTACGTCGAAGTCGGTCGCGCTCGTCTAGCCGTTCACGCCCATGGGCAAGGTCCGGCAGCGCTTCTCATCCATGGCTACCCACTCGACCATCGCATGTGGCTCGACGTGTTGGCGAGTCCGTTGGCGCAGCAGCGCTCGCTGCTAGCGCTCGACCTGCGCGGTCACGGTCATTCGCCGTGGGCGGGCGACGGGTCGCACTCGATGGAGTTGTTCGCCGACGACGTGGCGGCGGTGATCGAGTCGGTCGGCGCGGGGCCTGCCGACATCGTGGCGATGTCGATGGGCGGCTACGCGGCGCTTGCCCTGTATGAACGCCACGCGGGACGCGTGCGCTCGCTGACGCTGGTGGACACGCGCCCCGGTGCCGACAACGACAGCGGCCGGGCTGGTCGGCAAGCAGCGATGGAGGCCGCGGTCACTTCGGGCCGGCGCGCGCTCGCCGAGGCGATGATCGAGCGCTTGGTACCGACCGACGCCGATCTGTTGGTGAAGGGCCGCCTCGCCAGCATGATCGAGGGGCTGCCGGTCGAGACGATCATCGCCGACCTGCGCGGCCTGCGCGATCGCGCCGACCGCACGTGGTTGCTGCCGAGGATCGCCGTGCCGACGCTCGTCGTGGTTGGCGAACGCGACACGCTCACGCCCCCGAGCGAGGCGCGGCAGATGGCGTCGGCGATTTCCGGCGCGCGTCTCGTTGTGGTGCCCGGTGCTGGCCACGTGGTGCCGCTGGAGGCCCCCGACGTGCTCGTGCGCGAACTGGGCGCCTTCTGGGACAAGCAGAAGTAGCGCGGCGCGCGCTACCAGCGCAGCAGCAGCAACTCCGAGCAGAACCCGGGTCCCATCGCCAGCATCACGCCGTAGCTGCCGGCGGGCGGCGGCGCCTCCAGCGTGTCGGCGAGAATGAGCAACACCGACGCGCTCGACAGGTTGCCGCGCTCGGCGAGGTTGCTCCAGCTCAGCGCCAGATCGTCGCGGGTGAGGCCGAGCGCGTCTTGCAAGCCTTCCAGCACCTTGGGGCCACCGGGGTGGCAAACCCAGCGGGCGATGTCGCGCCGGCTCAAGCTGTGCTCTTGCAAGAAAGCGTCCACGTCGTGCCCCAGGCGCTCGCGTGCGATGGTCGGCACCGCGGGTGACAAGACGATCTCGAAGCCACGCTCGCTGATCTTCCAGCCCATCGCGTCCTCGGTGTCTTCGTAGAACACGGAACGCGTGGCGACGATGCGCGGACCCCGCGCGCCGCGTTCGGCGCCCACGACCACCGCCGCGCCCGCGCCGTCGCCGAACAGGCCGGTGGAGATCAGGTTCGCAGCCGACAGGTCGCCGCGTTGCAGAGTCAACGAACACAACTCCACCGTCAGCACGACGGCAACCTGCGCCGGAAAGGCGCGCACGTAGTCGGCGGCGCGCGCCACGGCGGCGGCACCGGCGACGCAGCCGAGCCCGAACATCGGCACGCGCTTCACGTCGGCGCGCATCTGCATGCGGTTTACCAGGCGCGCGTCGATCGACGGGCTGGCGAGCCCGGTGACCGTCGAGAAGAAGATCGCGTCAACATCGCGTGGCGTGAGCCCCGCGCGATCGAGCGCGTCGCGTAGCGCTTGCTCGCCCAACTCGGTGGCCGCGGTGATCCACGCGTCGTTGCAGCGGCCGAACGTGGTCAGCTCAGCGTAGGCCTCCAGCGGCAGCGCCAGGTGTCGCCGCTTCACCTGCACGCTCTCGTACAGCGTGCGCACGCGCGCGACCACGTGCGGGCGGTCGGCCCACACCCGCTGCATGTAGGCACTCAGCGTCGCCTGGTCGTAGCAATGGCGCGGCAGCGCGGAGCGGGCGGAGGCGATGATCATGACTGGCGATGGACTCGCGGCAGGAAGTAGGCGACGCGCTGCTGGTAGGCCCGGTAGGCGGTACCGTGCCACGCGAGGTAGCGCTGTTCCTTGAGCCGCGGGCCGAACACACAATACGCCGACCAGAGCAATCCGAGCAGCAGGCGATCGAGCGTCCACGTGGGCGCGGTCCACAAGAGCAGCGCGAACGCCAGGTAGATCGGCTGCCGACAGAGCGCGAACGTGCCGCGCGTGGCGAACGTCGGGTAGCGCGGGGCTCGCCCGCGGAAGACTGCCCACCAGCCGAGCGCGCCGGTTTGCGTCGCCAGGCCGCCATCGACGATGGCCTTGAGCAAGAACATCCAGGCCGCCGCGAACAGCGTGGCGTGCACCACCAGCGCCGCACCAGTGGGTTGCCACAACACGACGCCGGTCGGCGACCACATCCAGAACGTGAGCAGGAGCTGCAGCGACGCGAGGCTCGCGTACGTGGTGGTGACCAGCGCCCGGCCATACGGCGCCTTGAACGCGCTGGCCAGGCAACGGCCGCCACGGCGAGTGAGCAGCGCCGAGTGCAGCAGCGGAAACTGCAGGACCAAGAACAGATTCGCGATCTCACCCGGCCAGCCGTGCCACGGTCCCCGGCAGAAGGGCCCGCGGCCGATGCTGAGTCCCGTCCACAACGCCACCGCCATGCTGGCGATCGCCGCCGCGAACAGCGCGTGGTTGACGATGCCAAAGAGGAGCGCGCCTTGGCGCACGAGCCTAGGCGTGGCGGCTGGCGCGGTCACGCCGGGTTCTTGACGAAGAGCGCCGCGTACGCCACGGCCAGGCTGCGGCTCGGCCTGAGGTGGATCGCGCGCCGCCGCAGGGTCGTGAACAGCCGCGGCGCTTCACCTTCGATGCGGTGACAGCGCAGGCCCGCCATGTCGGCGATCGCGCACAGCTCGCGCGGCCGCACGAAGAGCGCGGGATCGTGCGTGCCGCGCGGCACCAGGCCGAGCCCTTCCGCCAAGTGCACCGCCAAGTAGCGCGCGCGCCGCGTGCGGTTGATGGTGTTGACGTACAGCACGCCGCCTGGACGCAGGAGGCGCGCCGCCTGCGCGACGGCGCGTGGCCATTGCGGCACGTGCTCGACGACGTCGGCGAGGAGCACGAGGTCGGCGACCGCGTCGGCCAGCGGGACGCGCAACACATCGGCGCACGCGAAGTCGACGCCGGTGGGGGCGCGCGCGTGCGCGGCACGCAGGCTGGGGCGGCTCAGATCGAGGCCGATGAGGCGTGCGCCGCGTTCGGCCAACGGGACCGCGAGCAGGCCGCCGCCGCAGCCGAGGTCGACCACGCGCATGCCGAGCACCGGCCGGGGCAGGTGCCGGAGCAGCCAGTCGAGGCGGAAGGTGTTTACGGCGCGCAGCGAGCGGAACGCGCCGTCGTCGGCCCGCCACCAACCATCGCCGTGGCGGTCGTAGATCGTCAGGTCGTTGCGCGTGTGCGGTGCGACCACGAGTCAGTCTCCGACTCGCCGCAAGACGAGGTCGCCCTCGGCCGAGGTCAACCGGACGTGCCCATGCGCCGCCCGCAGCGTCGCCGGTTCACTGTCTTCACCCAGCCACAGCTGATCCTGCGCGATGCGGTACGTGCCGCCGAGCGTTTGGAACTGCGGTGTGTTCGCGCTGTCGCCGCCGCCGAGCACGAGCGCCGCGCCGGTGAAGGTCCCGTCGGCGGCGAACCAGTAGTACGCCTTCTGCATCGCCGCCGCGGCGTCGCCGCGGATGCTCACCGACTCGTACAGCCCGGTCAGCTTTGGCGGCACCGGGTCGGTCCACGCGAGGTCGGCGGTCGTCGAGGTCACCGCGCGGTCGTCGGCCGCGACGACGTTCGACGGGATGCACGCGCTGAGCGCCAGCGGGAACGCGACCAGCGTCGCACGGAAGGTCGACTTCATCGAGTCTTCTCTACGCCGAGCGCGCGGGCTTGCAGCGCCACCCACACCTTCACTTCGTCCTGCATCTTGATCATCCCAAGCTGGCTGGGCACCGGCACCCCGTAGTCGCTGAGCTTCAGCGTCACCTCGCCGCGCGCGTGCACCCGCTTGCTGTCGTCGACGCTGAGTTGCACGGGCATGGCCATGTCGCGGGTCTGCCCGTGGATGGTCATCCGACCGTGCACCGTGGCCGTCACGGCCTGCTTGTCCCGATCGACCTGACTGGCGACCATGCTGGTCAACGTGAACACGATCTCGGGATGTTGCGGGCAGGCGAGGTGGTCGCGCATCGCGTCGTTGCGCCCCAAAAGGCCGGTGTCGAGGCTGGCTGCGTCGACGCGGATCTCGCCGTTGCAGTCGGTGCCGGGCGCCGCCAGATTGAGGCGCAAGTAACCGCTCAGTTTGGAGGTGACGCCGGTGAAGTCGTGCAGCGTGCTCTTGACGTCGAAGCCGACCCGCGACAGGCTCGGCAGCAGCTCGAAGCGTTGGGCGAGGTCGAAGGCGAAGCCCTGCGACGGCAACCGAAACGCGAACGCGGAGCGCTTGCGCGGCGGCGGGGTCGACTCGGGGGTCGGTGCGGGGTCGACCGGTGTCGTGGACGGAGGCGCGCCGCCGGCCGGCGCAGCGGGCGGCGGCGCTTTTGCGGTGACCTGAGTCGGTGTGCTGGCCGCAGCGACGGCCCCGCGTTCACGAGTCTGCTCCAGCGTGGCGTGGAGATCGCTGACCGCGCGCGCTACGCGCTGTTGTTCGGTGTTGATCGCAGCGAGAGCTTCGCGTTGCGCGCGGGTCGCCTCGGCGACGGTGCGGGTGAGTTCCGACTGCCGCGTGTCGGCGTTGGCGATCTGCTCGTCGGCAAGCTGACGCAGTCCGGTGCCGAGCGCGTCGGCAAGCGCACGTACGTCGCGTTGGACCTGCTGCAGGTCATCCTTCAGCAGAGCCGTCTGCTGCCCCGCGGCATCGGCGGCGTTGTCGGCTTGCACGACAACCCGGATGCGGTCTTTCACCAAGGTGAGACCGGCGACGGCGGCGCCGCATAGACCGACCAGTGCCAACAGACCAAACCAGGACAGGAACGTCTTGCTCATCACGCGTGCGACGTGCGGCCTGGCAAGTGTGGTGCCGTTGGCCATGCCTGGCCAGGATCGGGCGACGACGCGCGAGTTGCTCGACGCACACGGTCGATCGCGTGCAGTTCTTGCAAGGACGCAGCAAGTTCGACAACGCGTTTCGATCACCGGCCGCGCGCGCGGGCCGACATCGGGCATGGTCGGCTCGCCGTGGCGCTGGCATGCCGTGTGCTTGTGACCGCCACTCGATGTTCTTGCTGCGCACTCGTTCTTGCCGCGCACTCGCCTCGGCGTCTGGCTCGTCCCCTCAGTGCTGGCGTTGCCCACCGCGTGGCTGGCGATGACCCTGTTGTCGGCGCTGTTGCTGATGCGACGCCAGGTCGCGGGATGAACGCGCGCCGCTGCGATGTCGCCGTCGTCGGCGGTGGTCCAGCCGGCGCGGCGCTGGCGCGATGGCTCGGATTGGCCGGCCTGCACGTCGAGCTCCTCGAGAAGAAGCGTTTCCCGCGCTTCAAGCCGTGCGGCGAGTTCATGAGCCCCGAGTGTCTGCCCATCTTGGCGGCGCTCGGTGTGGCCGACGATGTCGCCGCGCTCGGTGTGCGCCGGGTTGCCGGCATGACGCTGCATACCGCCACGCGTAGCGCGACCGGCCGGTTCGTCGATGTCGGGCGGGCGTCGGCACCGTTCCCGTTTGGCTGGGCGGTGCGCCGCGAACGCTTCGACGCGGTGTTGCTGCGGGCCGCGGCCGCAACCCCGGGCGTCGACGTGCGCGAGCAGGCCAGCGTCGAAGGTCTGTTGCGCGATGCCCGCGGCGAGGTGTGCGGCGTGCGCGTGCGCGACCACGACGGTGCGCATGAGCTGCACGCTTCGATGGTGATTGGCGCCGATGGCCTCCGCTCGCGGGTAGCCCGCGAGCTGGGCGTGCAGCAGCCGATCCCCTGGCTCGAGAAGCTGGCGCTCACCACGCGCTATGCCGGTGTGCCCGCGGCGACCCACGCGGAGGTGCATTTCTTCGCCGGCGGCTACTTCGCGGCGACGCCGGTGGATGGTGATCTGTTCAGCCTCAACCTGGTGGTGGACCGGGCGGCGGCGCGGACTCGCAGCGGCGACTGGGACGCATTCCTGCGCCGCTACTTGGCGCAGGCGCCCAGCTTGGCACAGCGGCTCGAAGGCGCTGAGCGCGTCGATCCGGTGCGCGGCTGCGGACCGTTGGCGATGGCGACGACGACTCAGACGTTCGCCGGCGCTGCCTTGGTGGGAGATGCGTGTGGCTACGTTGATCCGGTGACGGGCGAGGGCATCTACTTCGCCTTGCGCGGCGCGCAGATCCTGGCGCCCGTGGTGGTCGAGGCTCTTGCCGGTGGTCGGCGAGATGTGCGCGCACTGGGCGCGTACGCGCGCGCCCGCCGCGCCGAGTTCCTGCCGCGTTTGTTCCTGGCGCGGATGCTGCAGCGGGGCTTGGCGCACCCGCGACTCGTGGAACGAGTGATCGGGTTGCTCGCCGCGCGTCGGCCCCTGGCGGATCTGTTGATCGCGGTCACCGGCGACTACGTGCCGGGACGCGAGCTGCTGCGCCCGAGTGTGTGGTGGCGGGCGTTGCGCAAGGTCGCGTCGTGAGTCTTCCCCCGGTCGCGAGCCTGACGATGCGTTCTCGAGCCACGAGTGAGCGCAAGGATCGCGGGCGGCTGCAGCGTACGTTTCAGCTCGATACTCGTGAGTTCGGCCTACCGCGCAGTTGGCGCTACGGTGTGTGGCCGATGAACTCGGTCGTGACTGTGTCCCCCGATGCCGTCCTGCAGCGCGAAGGCCGAGGCAATTGATGCGGGCGTCGAATGGGCTTTCGCCGCGTGCGCCGATGTCGATTGCGACCAAGTTCCGCATCGTCGTGGGCGTGTTGGCGGCGATCTTGATCGGCATCTGCGCGGTCGTGGTCGTGCAGGTGAGCGGCATTCGCGTCGACCTGAGGCGAGTCGCCGAAGAGCGGCGCGAGGCCGAGCAAGCCCGCGCGACTCTGCTCGACATCCAGGGCTTCCAACGCTGGGTCGAGCTGCGCACCTCACTGCCGGCGATGCAAGATGCGGCGATCGTGCAGCGCGACCAGATGGCTCACCTCGACGGGGCCATGCGCGCGTTCACGGCGATGGTGGACGAGCCGCACGACGATCCTTCGCGCCCGGTCCATGAGCGAACCGAGGAGGTGGGGAGACGCCGGCTGCTCGCACTGTTGCAGGCGGCGCGCACCGCGGTTGCGGCGGGCGGCGGAGCCGGCCAGGAGTGGGTGGAACGCGCCGCCGAGATGTGTGACCTGGCGGGTGCCTTGCTCGACGAGATGGCGCACGAGGCACACGCAGCCAGTCTCGACCTCGACCAGCGCAGCGGCGCGGCGCAGCGCGTGGTGGCAGTGTTGGCGGCCGTGGCACTGGTCGTGTTGTTCGCCGTGTGCATGTTCGTCGTGCGTGGCATCGTGCGGCCCCTGCGCGAACTGGCTGCGGGGACGCGCGCCATCGGCCGCGGCCAAGGTCACGCGGACCTGCCGATGCGCGGCGGCGCCGAGGTCGTCGACCTGTCACGCGAGATCACCGCGATGGCGAGCCAGCTGGAGAGTCATCAGCGCGAGCTGCAGGAGCGCGTCGAGCAGCGCACGCGCGAACTCGTGCGCAGCGCCCGTCTGGCCGACCTGGGCGCCGTGGCGGCCGGCCTGGCCCACGAGATCAACAACCCGTTGGCGTCGATCGTCGCTTGTGCCGATGGACTCCAACTCCGCCTGGCGCGCGGCATCGGCGCCCTCGCCGAGCACCGCGACGACCTGCGCACGATCGCCGAGGAGGCCGAGCGCGTGCGTGAGATCACGACGCGTCTGCTGGAGATCGCCCGTTCCGACAGCGATCAGCTCGGTCCGGTCGACCTGTCAGATGCGGTGCAGGCAGTGGTGACGCTGGTGCGGCATCGGTTCGCGCAGGCAGGCGTGACGCTGCGCGTCGATAGCGCCCATGATCTGCCTCTGGTGCGCAGCAACCAGCAAGAGCTGCGGCAGATACTCCTCAACCTGTTGAGCAACGCCCTCGATGCCAGCCCGGCGCGCGGCGTGGTGACCGTGCGCGTGCGTCGGCTCGGCAGCGACGTGGTGCTCGACGTCGACGACGCCGGCGCCGGCGTGCCGCCAGACCTCGTCGACAAGATCTTCGACCCGTTCTTTACGACGAAGCGCGCTGGTCAGGGGACGGGTCTCGGCTTGACCATCGTGCAGCGCATCCTCGAGCGGCACGGCGGCCATGTAGAAGTGGCCCAGCTCGAGCCGGGGGCGCGCTTTCGGGTGCGTCTCCCGATTGCTGTCGACGGCTGACGTCACTGCGACTCGATCGAGTCGTCGCCGCGTTGGGCGTGGAGCTTGTTGTAGAGCGTCTTCAAGGAGATGCCGACGGCTTCGGCCGCGCGTTTCTTGTCGCCGCCAAAGCGCTGCATCGCCGCCTCGATCGCCATGCGCTCCAGACTGGCGATCTCGAGGGTCGGCAGCTCGCCGGTCGACGGGCGCGCATTCTGTAGCGCATAGCGGTCGACGGCGTCGGCGCTGATCTCGGCCTCGTCGACCATGGTCGCCAGGCGCGTGATCGCGTTCTCCAGTTCGCGCACGTTGCCCGGCCAAGAGTGCGCGCGCAGAGCTGCCACGGCGTCATCGCTGAGAAACTGCGCGCGGTTGCTTCGGGCGTTGCACCGGCGCAGGAAGGTCGCGGCCAGCGGCGCCACATCGTCGGGTCGAGCCCGCAGCGGCGGCACGGCAAGCTCGAGGGTTGCGAGCCGATAGTAAAGATCTTCCCGGAAGCGACCGTCGCCGATCATGGCGTGCAGATCGCGGTTGGTGGCGGCGAGCACGCGGACGTCGACATGACGCGTGCGGTCGGCGCCGACCGGCCGGACTTCACCGAACTGCACCGCGCGAAGGAGCGCGGGCTGCATGGCCAATGGCAGATCACCAATCTCATCGAGAAAGAGCGTGCCCTGGTGCGCCGCCTCGAACAACCCGACGCGCGCCCGGTCGGCGCCGGTGAAAGAGCCTTTCACATGGCCGAACAGTTCGCTGTGCACCAGGTCCTCGGGAACCGCGCTGCAATTGACGACCACGAAGCTCTGCTCGCGACGCGCGCTCGACGCGTGCACGTCGCGCGCGACGAGTTCCTTGCCGGAACCGTTCTCGCCCTGGATGAGCACGCTGCCATCACTGCGGGCGACGCGGGCGATGCGTGCCCGCAGGTCCTGCATGGCTGCGCTGTCGCCCAGCAGCGTGGGTTGCGTGCTGCCGTCGGCGAGACGTCTGAGGCGCACGTTCTCTTGGCGCAAGGCGCGCCGCTCGAACGCCCGGCGCAGAGTCTGCTCGAGGATCGCCGTGCGGGTCGGTTTCTGCAGGAAGTCGTAGGCGCCGGCCTGCATGGCCTTTACCGCGTCCTCGACGCTGCCGTGCCCCGTGAGCACGATGACCGGCAAGTCCGGGTCGGTCTTGTTGATCGCGCTCAGCGCCGCATGGCCATCGACCCCAGGCAGCTTCAGGTCGAGCAAGACGACGTCGGGTTCCTCGACCGCGAGCCTGGCCGCCAGGTCGCGAGCATCGGCGAGAGCGCTCACCGCAAAGCCGATCTGCTGCAGCTCCCGCGTCAGCACCCGGCGCAGGGTGTCGTCGTCATCGATCAGCAGGATCTTGATCTGGCTCAAGGCGCGCGATCGTCGACGAACGCGGATCACATCGCAAGGCACCAGACTCGTAGAGCACGAAGCGGCGATCGCTGCCGCCTGCGTTCAAGCGTGCAGGGTGCGCCGCCGCCTGAGCACCGCGGCAAAGAAGCCGTCGGTGCCGTGCCGGTGCGGAACCGTGTGCAAGTACCGACCCTGCGCGTCGGCGAACGGCGCGGCGGCAGCCTTGCCCAACACCTCGACGATCGGCACCGCTTCCAGCTCAGGGTTCTGCGCCAACACCGCGTCGACGATGTCTTCGTTCTGCTCGCGGAACACGGTGCAGGTGGCGTAGATCACGCGCGCCCCCGGCTGCAACGCCGCGACGGCGCGTTCGAGCAGTTGGCGCTGTTTGCGTTGCACGGTGGCGAGGTGCTCCTGCCGCAGGCGCCAGCGCGCGTCTGGGCGCCGGCGCCACGAACCGACGCCGTCGCAGGGCGCGTCGATCAGGATGCGATCGGCCTGACGCGCGAAGTTCATCACGCCCATCGGCCACTCCTCGGCGCGCACCACCTGGCTGCGCACGTTGTCGGTGGCGGCGCGGCGCCGTCGCTGCACGAGTTCTTGCAGCTTGAAGCGACTCACGTCGGTCGCCAGGATCGTGCCGCGATTCTGCATCGCTGCGGCGAGCGCCAAGGTCTTGCCGCCCGAGCCGGCGCAGGCATCGAGCACAGTTCCGCGCGGCGGCGGTGCGACCACCAGCGCGCACAGCTGGCTGGCCTCGTCTTGCTGCTCGAAGTGGCCGGCGCGATACGGCGGCACCGAGAACAGGCTCACGTCGCCGTCGATCGCCAAGCCATGCGGCGCGTAGGTGGTTGGGGTCGCGCTGCAGCCGAGCGCAATGAACGCGTCGCGCAACGCGTCGCGCGTCGTCTTCAGGGTGTTGGTGCGCACTGTCAGCGGCGGCGGCTGATTGAGGCCGGACACCAGCGCGGCTGCCTCGACGTCGCCGAACGCGGTGAGAAAGCGTCCGGCCAACCAGTCGGGCACCGAGTGCGTCAGGCCGAAGCGACGCAAGGGATCGGGTTCGTCGGCGATGCGCGCGTCGAGGTGCGGCACCTGCGTCCAGTCGAAGCGATCGCGGCTGATGCGCGCGTGCGCCGACGCTTCATCCGGCGTCAGCAAACCGTCGAGCACCAGCGCGATGAAATACGCGGTGCGGTCGCGCTCCTGGTCGGGCAGGTGTTCGCCGCCAAGGTGCAGAGCGAACTCGATGCGCCGCCGCAGGCGAAACAGGCGATAGAAGCAGCTTGCCACGGCGCGCCGCTCGGCCGGCGCCAAGCCCAGGCTCGGCATCACGTCGCCGAGCAGACTGCGCGCGAGCCCGCCGACGTGGTCGTGCCGGGCCACGAAGTCGAGCACGAGCTGCACGATGTGCTCTTGCCAGGCCAAGTTGGCGGCGGTGGCTTCTGATGGCGAGGGGGTCACGCGCGGCGTCGGATGGTAGCGTCCGGGCGCCACGCTGTGCTCATCCGGCTGCCGAGCGTTCTTCGACGACGGGCGGCGGGGCGGTGCTCTGGAGCGCGTCGCCCAGCGCTTTCGCCGCAAACCAGTCGCACACCCGATCGATCAACCTGAAGCGGCGCGGGAAGTGCACGTGCCCGCCGCAGGCGTGCCATTGCACCTCCAACTTTGGCGTAGCATCGGGCAGCGCGCGGCGCACATCCGCGGCGGCGACCATCGGATCCCGCGTCGACAGCAGGAGCAGGCTGCGCGCCTGCAGGTGAGGCAGCGCCGCGGCCACCGAGGCGCGCGCGTAGTAGTCGTTGGCGTCGCGAAAGCCGAAGCGCGGCACGATCGTCAGCGTGTCCCAGTCGCGGATCTTGTGCGCCGCCAACACTTCGGCCAACGGGGTGGTGGCGTGGCCGGCGCGGTCCACCGCGCGGTAGATCTTCTTGAGCGCTCGCATGACGTGCCAGCGATACAAGCGGCAGCGCGGCTGGTCGATGAAGCGCGACGCGGCAAACAAATCGATTGGCGAACACACCGCGGCGACGGCGCGCACGCGGGCGGGCGGCGAGTCGGCGGCGAAGCGCAGCGCGACGTGGCCGCCCATCGAAAAGCCCAGCACATACACGTGCTGGTAGGCGCAGGCAGCGGGCGAGCCCGCGGCGGCATGCAAATCGGCCGTCAGGCTCGCGTGGTAGATGTCTTCGCCGAGCAAGTCGCCACCGCGCTGCGGCATCACCAAGGACGCCCAGCCGAGGCGGCCGAGGTCGCGCACCGCGTTGCCGACATAGGCACTCTTGGCGTTGCCGCCGAGCCCTGGCACCACGATCACCAGACCCTTGGAGTTAGGGCCCTTGGAGTCAGGGCTCTCGCGCAACTCACCGGTGAGACGCACAGCGCCGCGGCTGCCGTCATGCACGATCGCTTCCCACGGCGTCGGCCGCGGCGTCCGCGCCGGCCACACATGACCTGCCAGGGTGGGTCCGATGGTCCAGAAGTGACCCGACAGGCTCATGCGTGGCGCGCGCTCACGCTCTCACTTGATCTTGTGCGCGCCGGTCTGCTGCGCGCGGGTGTACTCGATCGTCATCTTCTGCGCCTCGGCACCGCTGCCGAAGGTGAAGTTCGCTTCGCGGCTGTGCTCGCTCTTCCAGGTGACGTTCTCGGCCATCGGCGCATCGGCGCCGTCCGGACCGACCGTCGTGCCCGACAGGCTCGTCGTCTTGGTCTTGTCGTCGTGCGTGCCGGTGAGCACCGTGATGGCCGGGCTCATGGTGTCGACCCAGTAGTTGGTGTAGGTCTTGGTCGCCGTGTCATAGCCCGCCAGGCAGTGGCCCTCGAACGGCTGGCCCATGAACGTCGATTGGAAGTCCGACCACACCCACAGGCCATTGCACACGGCGCTGTTCATCTCGTGGCCGGGGCTCTCCTGCACGCTGCCGTCCGGGCCCGCCATCTTCAAGGCGAAGTCCCACTTGCCCACGAGGCGGTGCAACTCCTTGTGGCCGGCAGACAGTGGCGAAGGCGCAGTCGCGACGGCCTTCTCGCCCTGCGCCTTGACTTCGGTGAGCGGCGTGCTGGCGGTGGTCGTCGTGGGCTTGCCCGTCGGCTGGGCTGCCTTCTGCGCACGCTTGCGCGTGATCTCCATCGCCACGGTTTCCTTGCCGTCGGCATCAGTCGTGTAGCTGGTATCGATCGACGTGTTGTCGTCCTTCCACACCGTCGTGCCGCGGCTCGGGCCAGGCCCCGCCACCGTCTTCGACGTCCAGGTCTTCTTGGCGGTGTCGTAGGTGCCGATCGACTTCACCGCGACGGCGTTCATCGAGTCGGTCCAGATGTTGACGTAGTTCTTGGCCTTTGGGTCGTAGCCCCAGAGCGATACGCCATGGAACGGCTGACCCATGAACGTGCTGTTCACCACGCTCTTCACGAACAGGCCGTTGCACACCGGCTCGAAGGTCTCCGTGCCGGTCACTTCGGAAGCGGGCTGCCCCGCCATCGTCGTCTTGATCGTGAGATCCCAGGTACCGACGAACGCCTTCAATGGCGCGTAGGCAGGGTCGTTGGCGTTGGGCGCCGCATGGTCACCATCTTGGGCGCACGCAAAGGGAGCCCACGCAAAGGGAGCAACGAGGGCGAGAGCAAAGGGCAGGCGAAGGGTCTTCATGATCTGATCTCCAATGTTCCGCGGCGGCTGGGCCTTCCAGCCCGCACGGTCGGACGGGTCACACTATCTACGCGCGTCGTCGGCGCAACGGTCCGATTTTGCCGGTCAACTCCCTGGCCGGCTCACCCAGTCTTGCCGCGCGCCGCCGCTTGCGGCTCGACCGCCTCGGCTGCCTCGGATGGAGGCTGTGGAAGCCGAGCTGCCACACGTGGTTCTGTTGCTGGGGCGAGTTTCATTGCGGGGCGCTGAAACACCGGCAACAAGTCACCGTGCGTGAAGCGTTGATACCCGCCATCGGCGTCGGTCAGGCTGGAGACGATGCGCGCCGCCTTGTAGTAACCATATGGCACCACGCGTCCGCCTTCGGCCGCGTAGATCTGCCGCATGCGCGCGTGCAACGCCGGCAGATCAGCCCAATGCACGCCCGGAAACTCGTGGTGCTCGAGGTGATAGCCGATGTTGAACATAGTCAGGTTGAAGAAGCGCGACAGGAACGTGTTCGAGTGCTGATAGCGCAGGCCGGAGCTGCGTGGCGCGCAGCCCGCGTGCTGCACATACATGCCAGAGCCCATCGTCACGCAATTGGCGACGAAGTGCGGCAACACCCACAAGCAAAGGGCCATCTCCAGGTCGATCCAGAAGGGGATCGAGTACAGCGCGGCGAAGATCGCCAGTTCCTTGAGTGATCGACGTTTGACATGACGGCCGCCGCGGCGACTCCTGAAGTCGCGCGCGAGGTGGATCGCGTAGCGCCACGGCCAGTGCAAGGCGCAGTAGCGCCAGATGTTCTCGAAGCGACCATCCGCGCCTCGCCTGGGGAGCGTCCAGTCGTTCGCTTCCATGACGTTGGCGTGGTGCACGCGCACGTGGGCGTGGTGCCAGAAGTACGATGGCCAACCACCGGAGAAGGTCCATACGCGGCCGAACCAGCGGTTGAGGCGCGGCGAGTGAAACAGCCGGCGATGCGTGTGATTGTGGAAGTTGACGCCGACGTCGATCCCCGAAACCCAGCCGAGCAACGACCCGGCGCCGAGCGCGAACGCAGCCTTGTCCCAAGCCGAGTGCAGGCCTGCCTGGGCCGGATGCAAGTACAGCCAAAACGCCGTCGCGTAGCCGAGCAGCACGACGAGGTGGAAGACGACGCAATGCACGTCCTCGGCGCGCGTGAACGCCCGCAGCAGAAAGGGACGCGGCGTCGGCGGAACCGGCATGTCAGCCGTGCCTTCCCACCAGCGTCCAAGTGAGCGTCGCCAGCGCCAGCGTGACCCACGCTCCCCACAGAGGCGTGCCAGCGATCAGCAGTAAAGTGATGAGGGGGAAGAGCGAGCGGCCTACGAAGGCGTGCAGACACAGCGGCCTGGGAGGCGCCATCAAGTTGTGCGTCAGTCGCGCGAGCGCCGCCGGGTCTGCGGGCGCTGCGCCGATCGACGGAACGAGTCGTGGTGCCTTCTCGGTGCGCGTCATGAGGTGCGGGCTCCAGGGGAAGCGGCGCCGTGCGAGCGTGCGCCGGGATAGCGAGATGGCGGGCGCACGGTCACCCGCCGCTGGCATGATGCATCGCAAGCCGCGGGCCGGCAAGGCGACGAGCCGAGGATGGTTGAGGAAGAAAGCGCGAGCTTGGCGACTGCCAATGCCAGACGTGCCGACACGCGGTGGCTCACCGCACGAAGCAAGTTGCGGTTCTGCGCTTCAGCGTGGGCGCAGCTCCCATCCCACGGGCTGCGTCCACGCTTGTTCGCGCTGCGCTGGCCAACTGGGTCGCGGATGGGCGCGGCTCGCGGTCACTACGGCGCGGACATACAGCTCGCCGCCGCGCAAGCGATACGTCGGCGTCGTCCCCGTGACCTCGGCGAAGGTCGCACCGATCTCTGGCGAGTAGCGTCGGGTGACCGGCGCCTCTTGGCCGTCGGCGCCGACGACGGGCTGCCGGCTCGCGTCGAAGCCGCGCCGCGTGCCGAGGAAGCGGGTCGTGTAGGTCACGCCGTCCTCGGCGCGAATGTCGACGCGCAGTTGCTTGTCGACGAAGGTCACCGCGTCGAGGAGCACCCCCGAGCTGGCGTAGAAATGCGCCGCCTCGATGGCCGCGATGAGGGCCGCCGCCGTGAGTTCACGTGCCAGCACCATCACGAAGCCGCGCCCCGGGATCGAATCGGCCAGGTTGGGCGCGTGGTAGGAGTGACTGTCGTCGGTCGCCAGGCCGAGGATCGGCGGCGCGTTCAGCTCCGCGAGGCGCAGCGTGTTGATGATGTCCCACAGCTTCTCGATCGAGGCGTGCTGCGCGTCGCCCTCTTGGTTGACGCCCGGGTGGCCGTTGAACACCTCGAAGAAGCGTTCCTCGAGCACCTGCGCCAGGTCTTCGGCAGTGAGCGCCCAGCGAAAGTTGGGGTGGTTGACGTGCGCCAGGATCGGCCGCGCCAAGCGTGCGGCCTGCTCGGCGACGGCGCGCAGGTTGTTGCGGATCACGTCGGGCACGCTGCTGCCACCCTGCGGCGCGATCACTTCGCCGAGGTTGGTGGCGTTGAGGTGGATCGGCCGCTTCTCAAAAGTGGCGGAGATCTCTTCGGCCGGGATCAACAGGAAGCGGCCGGGCTCTTCGAGCACGGCGCGGATCTCGTCGAGCCGCTTGAGGCGCACCTCTTGCTTGCCCTCGGCGCCGGTGCGCGTCTCCACGAACGCTTCGCCAAAGCGCGCCTTGCTGGCCGGCAGCGAGCGCCGTCCGCCGCGCGCGATCACTGTGTCGACCAGCATCCACTTGTCTACGGTCGCCAGCACGTTGTGATCGGACAACGCCAAGAAGTGGTAGCCGTGGCGCTTGTACCAGTCGACGACGAGTTCCGGCAGCTGGTTGCCGTCGGACCACAGCGTGTGCGTGTGCAGGTTGCCCTTGAACCAGGTGAGCTGGTCAGGCGCCGACTGCGCGGCGACGGCAACGTGAAGCAGCGCGGCAAGCGTGACGCGGAAACACATGCGGTGAGCTTGGCCGGTGCTGCGTGGAAGTGCGAGCCGACTGGGCGAGAAACTGTGGCGAGGTCAACCTCGATCGAGGGGCCCCCGACGGTTGCGCGTTCGGAAGGTCCGCATGTCGTGGCCGCGTGGCTACTCCCCGTCCCGCGCCCGCGTCACGCGTCTGGATCCTGACGCACGTCGACATGCTTGGCTGCACGTCGCACCCGCATCCCGACGCTTTGACCTTCCACATCGCGACACTCGACTGTCCGGCCGTTGACCGCGACGAGCGCGACGAGACCCGGGTCAGTTACTTCGACCACCGCGGGCGCCCGTGCGCCGGCGCCCCGCACGGGCGCGTCCTGGCCGGACCTCCTCGACTCAGTAGCCGAGTAACAGAGAGAGCTACGCGTATGAGGAACGCCACGGGCCGAGGTGTGTTTCCAATCGAGCCGGAGCGCGTATCTTGCCGCGCATGGTGCGTCGTGACGCGACAGACGACTCGAACTCCCTGGAGCCCGGGCAGTCTGGCGCACGTCGTTCTCGAACAGCGGGAGTCAGTCCCGTCCCGGTAAGCGCCGAAGCGCCGGGTAGCAGGCCCCAGGAGTCACCGGGAGACCGGGACGCCCAAGCGGGGTATCAGAAGTCCGTGAGGCGGCGTGAGCCGCGCAGCGGAGAGCAAGCACGCGGG
>JANPER010000040.1:0-129194 GCA_031423015.1 Planctomycetota bacterium
ATATAACAAACACACCCACACGGTAATCCCCGGGGGCGGGTAATGGCGGCCACCCAAAACACCCGCGGCCCGTGGAACTCAGGGCGCGCCCTGGCCGCCCACGTCTTCTGCCGCGTCGTCGAGCGCGGGCGCGCTGTCCCCCAGGCCCGCCTTCAGCCGCTCGATGCGCCGGCGCAGCTTGCCGTTCTGCTGCCGCAAGCGGTGGCTGCTCTGCAGGAGCCGCGACAAGTCGTCGACCAGCCCCTGCGCGTCGCCGCGCTCCAACGTCACGCTCGCATCGGGCGCCGACGCCTTGGCGCACCGTCGCAACTCGGCGATGAGGGCGTCGATCCGACTGTTCTCGTTCTGGCTCATCGCCGCACCTTAGGGCCTGGCGGCTCGGCCCACCCGTCGTCGTCTTCCGGATTCTCGTCGCGGCTCTCCTTCAGCCGCAGCTTGAGGTCCAGCGCCTCGAAGGCGCGCGTCTCGGCGACCAGGTCCTCGATCGTCAGCGGGTGACGACGCGCAAAATCGGCGCTCAGCCGCAGCGTCAGGCGATCGCGCTCGGGCTCCAGCCGCAGCGGACCCGGGGTGCGCGGCGCACGACTGCGGTTGATCACCGCCGCCAAGCGCAGCACGGCGATCAGCGCGCGCAACGCGCCGCGCAGACCGAGCGGCACCGACTCCAGGGTCTCGCGTCGGATGCGCCGCCGATGCGAACCCACCAGCGCGCCGAGCATGCGTTGATCGTTGCGCGCAAAACCCGGCATATCGGAGTTCTCGATCAGGTAGCGGCCGTGGTGGTGGTGATTGCGATACGACACCGACAGCCCGATCTCGTGCAGCCGCGCCGCCCAACGCAGCCAGTTGTGCACGTCGTCGTCGGCGATGCGCCAGCTCGCGGCGACCGATTGCCACAGCCGCTCCGCCGAGCGCTCGACCCGCGCCGCCTGCGCAGCATCGACGTGATAGCGATCTTGGAAGATACGGATCGTGCGCTCGCGGATGTCTTCGTGCCGGAGGCGGCCCAAGAGGTCGTACACCACGCCCTCGCGGAGCGACCCCTCGCTGAACGCGATCGTCTCCAAGGCGAGCGAGTCGACGATCGCGGTCATGATCGCAATGCCCGCGGGAAACACGAAGGCGCGGTCGCGACGCAGATCCTTGAAGTCCAGCGCGTCCACGTGGCCGGCCTCGAGCATCGCCTTGCGCAGCGCGCGCAGCCCGCGCGCGGTGAGGCCGCGCTCGCTGAAGCCTTCGCCGACGACCACGTCGCGCGCCGCGCGGATCGTGCCGGACGAACCCACCGCGTAGTCCCAACCGATCTGTGAGAAGCGATGCTCCAGCGTCTGCAACTCGAGCCGCGCCGCCAACACCGCCGCGTCCATCGCCTTCTTGTCGATGCGGCCGTCGGCGAAGAACCGCTGCGCATAGCCGACGCAGCCCATGTGCAGGCTGTGCGCGTCGAGGATCTCGAAGCCGCGGCCGACGATGCACTCCGTGCTGCCGCCGCCGATGTCGATCACCAAGCGGCCACGGCCGTCGTCGGGCAGCGTGTGGCTCACTCCCAAGTAGATGAGGCGGGCCTCCTCGGCGCCGCTCACCACCTCGATCGGATGGCCCAAGGCGCTCTCGGCTCGTTCGACGAAATCACCCACGTCGCGGGCGATGCGGAAGGTGTTGGTGCCAATCACTCGCACCCGGTAGCTCGGCATCTCGCGCAAGCGCTGGCCGAAGCGCCGCAGACATTGCAGCGCGCGCGCGGTGACCTCGGCCTTCAACCGCCGGCGTCCGTCGAGTCCAGCCGCCAACTGCACCGGCTCGCGCAAGCGATCGATCACGTTGGGCTCGCCGTCCACCAACCGAGCGGTCATCAGGTGGAAGCTGTTCGATCCCAGATCGACGACAGCGATGCCGTCTGGTGCGCGCGTGACTGGCACGCGAGCTAAGGGTGCCCAGGACGCAACGCGCGATCAAGTATCCGTCGGCCGCGGCGCGGCGATCGCACATCGCCGACCTTCTGCCTTCAGCGATGACGTTGCTCATCCGCGGGCACCCACCATCGCTCGGGTGACAAGCCTGTCGCCGACACTTCGGCATCGCGAAACCGCCGGTGCAGCAGCAGCGCGGTGCGCGGGTGCACGAGCAATGCCACCGGCTGTAGATCAGCGATGCGGCGACAGAAGGCGCGGTAGGTGTCAGCTCGACGCTTGTCGTCGCGCTGGCCACGCGCTTCGTCGAGCAGCCGATCAGTCTCCGCGTCGACGAACCCCATCCAGTTGAGGCCGCCGCCAGTGGCCTGCGAGCTGTGAAAGTACAGCCAAGGGTCGACCCACGGATCGGCGTGATACTTCAACGCCAAGAGCCCCATGAAGTCACGGCGCTGCAATCGGTCGAGCAACACACCGGCCTCGACGAGCTGCGGCACGAGTTCGACCCCAGCCGCGGCAAACGAAGCTTGCGCTAACTCCAGGATGCGGCGATGCAACGGCTCCTGTGCGGCGCCGACGATCTCGATGCGCAAGGGATGGTCAGCGCCGTAGCCAGCGGCGCGGAGCGCCTCGCGCGCCGACGCCGGATCGTGCACCCGCGGCGCGAGATCGTTCGGCACCTCGGGCCGTCCTGGCTTGAACCAGGTCGCGGCCGGCTCGGCATCGCCATTCAACAACCGCTGTGCGATGGCGTCGCGGTCGAACAGCATCGCCAGCGCCCGGCGCACGCGCGGGTCGGCGAGCGGCCCCTCGCGGCAGTTCCACGCCACCATGAAGTGGCCCATGGTCGGCGGGTCGTAGACGACGATGCGATAGTTCTCGGCGATCGCCGCGTCGGCGGCGGCGATGCCGCGCACGTCACCGACGAGCCAGTCGAGCTGCTCTTGGCGGAGCAGTGCCATCTGTGCGGCTGGGTCTTGCACGAACACATGCCGCAAGCCGGCGAGGTTCCACGACTCGGGCGCGACACGACGGCGCCAGCAGTGCGAGTTCTGCACCAGGTCGAGATGCTGACCGCGGGACCACAGCGCCCCATCGCCAGCGGGCGGGGTCAGCGCATACGGACCAGACCCAGGTCCGAGGTCGTTCAACTCGGCCAGCAGCGCGGTGAACTCAGGAGTATCTGGTGCGGGCACCGCCAACCGCTTGGCCTGCGCCCGCGCGGATACGCGCGCGAGCACGGCGGCGCGTGACAAGATCAGCAGGCCCGTGGCGAACACGTCGCGCGCCGACCAATGGTCTACCAGGCCGCGGCCAACCAGTTCGTGCGGCGAGGTCGCTTCCAGCGCCTGCACCATGCCGGCCGCGCGCACCATCGCGCTCATCGGCAACCCCGCGCTACGCGCGCAACGGTGGCTGAACGCAACGTCTTCGGCGGTCACCGGTGCACCATCGCTGAAGCGCGCGCCGCGGCGCAGCCGAATGCGCAGCGCGCCGCCGGCCTCGGTCACGATCGACTCGGCGAGTGCCGGGCGCACAGCACCGGTTTGCGCATCGATCTCGCACAGCGTGTCGTGCGTGAAGCGCAACACCCAACTGCGCACCGCGGCATCGATGTTGGTCAGCGGATTGAGGTGCTTGGGCTCGGGAAAGGCCCCCACCAGCAGGTCGCCCTGCGGCCGCAAACGGGTGTCGTCAAGGTCGACCGTCGGGATCGAACTCGGCTGCAGGACACGCAGCGCCCACACCGACAACCCGACCAGCGTGGCTACGCCGAGCAAGGCCAGCGCCGCGACCGGCGCACGTCGAGTCATGGAATCATGGTGGGTTGAGAGTAGAGCGAACGCGAACCCTCGCACCACGGACCTACTCGCGATTCCTACCGTCGATGCGCTTCAGCTTGTCATACAGCGCGGTGCGCGAGATGCCGAGCACTTTGGCCGCGGCGGTCTTGTCGCCGCCAGTCGACAACAGGGCGGCGCGAATCGCGCGTTCCTCGGCCTCCTGCATGCTGATCACCGGCCAACCGCCACCGGCGCTCGCCGCGCCCGGCGCGACGGCGACCGTCGCCTCCGGCAGCTGCAGGTCGTCGAGTTCGTCGCCCTCGGTGAGGATCGCCACGCGCGCCAGGACATGCTCCAACTCGCGCACATTGCCAGGCCAGGCGTAGGCTCGGAGCCGGTCCTTGCCACGCGTCGAGAGCGTGAACGCGCGCCGGTGCTGGGCACCGAGCCGACGCAACATGTCCTGCGCGATCAGCAACACGTCGTCGCCGCGGGCGCGCAACGGCGGCACCAAGACCTCGGCGCCGGCGATGCGATAGAACAGGTCCTGCCGGAACTGGCCATTCTCGATCATCGCGGGCACGTCGCGATGCGTCGCCGAGATCACGCGCAGGGCCACCGGCCGCGCCTGCCCGCTCCCCACCGGTCGCACGCTGCCGTCTTGCAGCGCGCGCAGCAGCTTGGCCTGCATGGCGAGCGGCATGTCGCCGATCTCGTCTAGGAACAGCGTGCCGCCCGAAGCCAACTCCATCAGACCCTGACGATCGTCGTCGGCGCCGGTGAAGGATCCCTTCATGTGGCCGAACAGCTCGCTCTCCATCAACTCGGACGGGATCGCGGCGCAGTTGACGGACACGAAGGGACCCTTGGCCTGCAGACTCTGCTCGTGCAGCGACCGCGCCACCAGCTCCTTGCCGGTGCCGGTCTCGCCGAGCACCAGTACCGCGATATCTGTCGGTGCCAGCTTGCGCAGCTGCTCGGCTAGCGCCCGCATCGGCGGTGAGTCGCCGATCACGCTGACCGAGCGCGGGCGCCGCATCGTGCGGTTGACGACCTCGAGGCTGCGCCGGCTGCGCACCAGTTCCGCCGCGAGCTGCTCTTCGCGCACCATGCGGTCGACGGCGATCGCGGCTTGGTCGGCGAGCACTTCGAGATGCTCCTTCTCGGTTTCGCCGAACACGCCCTGGCGGCCGGCATGCTCGACGTAGAGCGCGCCCTCGGTACCCGACGCCGACACGAACGGCACACACAGAACAGACTTGACGGTGAGCCCACGCACCGACGGCATCTCCATCAAGCCGCGATCGGCTTGTGCCTCTTCGCCAGTGAGCGGCCGGCGGCTCTGGATGGCCCGGTGCACCAAGGAACGACTGAAGGCCAGGCCTTGCGGCGGCATCTCGCCAGCCCGCACCTCGAGGCGAACACCGTCCTTGCGCACCACCAGCAGCAAGCCGGTGCGCGCGCCAGACAACGTCACCGCCGCCTCGAGCAGGTACTCCATCGCCCGCTCCAGGTTGGCCTCGGAGGCGAGCCGGCGATTGACCGCCAGGAACGTGCGGAAGACTCCGCGTGGGATAGCACCTTCACGATGAACTTGGGAAGGCGGCGAAGACTCAGTGTCCGTACGCATGAGATTCTGGGGTTGCAACATGATGAGAGTTCGGGCGATCTCGACGCGCACGCGCTCGCTGGGCGGATCGACGATCGCCGCCAGGGCCAGGCGCGCGGCTTCGGTTTCGCCAGCAGTGGCGAGCGCACGCGCGGCCAGGGCGCGCACTAGCGGCAGCGACTCGTGCGCGCCGAGGCGTTGAAGTTCATCGACCGCGTGCTGCAGGCGGCGCACGGCTAGATCGACGTCGCCAGCCTCGAGGCTGGCTACGCCGAGGTTGGCTTCGGCGAGCGCCGCACCGCGGGCATCCGACACGTGCTCGAACAACACCTTGGCGCGGCGGTGGTGCTCGATGGCCTCGTCGAGGCGGCCCAGATCCTTGGCAACGACGCCGAGGTTGGACGACGCCACGGCGGTGTAGCGCACGTTGCCGATGTCTTGCAGCAGGCGCAAGGCTTCCAGGTGATGCGTGCGGCCGGCGGCGAGATCGCCGTCGCGCCGACAGACTTCGGCCAAGTTGGTGAGCGTCGCGGCGCGCAGGAAGGGGCGGTCGTCGCCGATCTGCGTCAGCGCTTGACGGAACAGCTGGCCAGCCTGCGCGAGCTGGCCGGTGTTGCTCAGCACGAGACCGAGCGCCACCAACGCTTCGACTTCCTCCGCAACATCGGTCTGCCGCAGCAGACTCTCGGCGGTGGCAAAGTCGCCGCGCGCGTTCGCGATCGCCGCCGCGAGCCGTCGCGCGGCGACGCTCGTACGAATCTCGTCGGGCAAAGTGGCAAACGTCGCCTCGGCGTCGCGAACGCGACCGAGATCCAGCAACGCGCTGGCGCGCAGCAGCGGCAGATCGTGCACCAGGGGCAGCGCCCGGCTCGGTTCGCCGCCGCGCAGGAAGCCGAGCGCCAACGCTTGCCGCAGGGCAGGCTCGCGCGTGGGCGCGGCGCGCAGCAATTCGTGGAACGCGGCCATGGCCTGCGGGACGGCCCCGCGCGCTGCCCACGTCGTCAAGTGGCTCGCGGTCGCCGGCGCACTCGATGGCGCGTCGAGGCGCACGCGCCCGGCCATCGCGTCGGGCCACATCCAACGCACGCCGTGCGGCACGATGCGCCCGCACTCGACCAACGCCTGCAACGCCGCACGCAGCGCCGTCGGCGAGTCGGCACGCGAAGAGAGCAGCACGTCGGCAGTACGGTGGGCGCTGGCGGCATCGAGATCGAGCACGTTCTCCAGGTGGCCGGCCACGTCGGCGAGCGTCAGCCTGGGCAGGACCCACTCGATCGACTCGCCGCCGCGCACCAGCAAGCAGGCGTCTTGTTGGATGGCGACTCGCTGGACCCCGGCGACGCTGCACGCCGCGTGCAACGCCAGCGCATGTCGATCCGCGGCGCTGCCGCCGCGCACGCACACGTCGGCGTTTGCCGGCGCGCGCGCGATCTTCTGCAGCAGGTCGTCGCCAAACGTCGCGATCGGGTCGAGCGACAACACCGAAGGCGAAGGACGCCCGCTGCCACCGGTGAACGCTTCCAGCGCCTCCTGCGCGTCGGCGTAACGTTCCTCGGGGCGCCGCGCCAACAACCGCGGCAGGATGCGATTGAGCGGTGGCGGTAGGTCATCGACCGACGCGCCCGTCGCGACAAAGAAGTCCTCGCGCGGGAAAGTGTTGAGGAAGCGACTGAGCGACGGCTGCCGATCGAGCGATCGCAGCGCCACGAACAGAACGGCGCCGAGCGAAAACAAGTCGCTGCGCGGCGACGCCGGCAGTCCGAGGAGCGTCTCGGGCGCGGTGAAGAGCGGCGTGCCACCGGCGGCGATCCCCTTGCCTCGACGACCGAGCCCGAAGTCCAACAGTTGGTACCGCGGCCCGCCGGCCGTCTCGGTGCGCACGATGTTCGCCGGCTTCAAGTCGAGGTGCACGATCCCCCGCAGGTGCACATACGCGAGCACTTCGAGCAACTGCACCGCGCAGTCGACGACCTGCTCGACAGGCAGCGGAAACGTCGCCTGCAGCGGCTGCCCAGCGACAAACTCGCGCACGAAGAAGGGACGCCCGCCCGCGGTGACCCCGGTCTCCAGGACGCGCGGGATCTGTGGGTGTTCGAGCGACGCCAGCAACGACGCCTCGGCCAGCTCGACGCCGGGCGGGAGCACCTTCAGGAACAGGCGCTGTGCCGGCTGCCCGCTACGAGTGACCAGACCCGACCACCCTTCGCCGCCACCGAACTCCTCGAGCACGTCGAAACGCCGCCGCAGCGGCTCTTCGAGGACGGCATCAACACGAGTTCGGGCCATGTTCGATTGGCAAGTGGACACGGCGGCGACCGGTCGTTTGCCATTACGTAATACCGCTGGCAGCGGGCTTGCCGAACCCGGTCGCGAGTGACCGAGCGCCGAGGCGAGCGGCTGGCTCCAATTGATCTGGGTGGCTAGGTCAGTCACGACCGCGCGGCAGCATCGGTGGCGCGGGTCTTTGGCGTCGCGACCAATGGCGACGCTTGCGGGGGCCCAGCGGTGTCAGATGGAGTCGGCATGCGCCGGCGACTTGGCAATGCCCGTGCCGATGCCGCCCACAACGCAAGTGTTCGGATCCCGAACCGCAGCGACCGAGAAGCGGACACTGGGGCGGGCGTGGAAGCTGGGTACACCCCTTGCCAGGACACCGACCGAACCCAAGGACCCGTCCATTACCATGCTCTTCATGCTCCGTGTCGTCCCCGTCGTTCTTGCCAGCGTCGCCCTGGCATCTGGCCAATCCCTGACGTGGGCAGAAGGTAGTTCTACCGCCGCGCTCAACGTACAGACCGTGGCCGAGAGTCAGCCTGGAGGCACGCCGGCCACCATCCTGGCCAACGTCGAGTTCCTCTCCATCGAGATGACCGGGCGCACGCTGCAGCAAGAACTCGACTCGACGCGCAGCCGGCGCATCACGAACCGCGGCCTGACCCGCGTCGAGCTGCCGAGCGGCGGTCGCGTGCTGGCCTACCGGCGCAACGCTGGGCAGGCGTTCGGCTATCTGCTGGTGCGCCGCAACGGCGTGGCGTCGGTATTGCTCGAACTGCCGGGGGTTGCCACTCAGACGCCGTTTGCCGACCGCATCGGCGTCTCGCCAGATGGGCGTTGGGGAGTGGCCTGCTCGGCCTCCGAGTCCACGCTCTACTTCCTGCGCCTCGACGGGACGACGTTCGCGAGCACCGGCACGCCATCGCGTGTGCTGAATCTGCCAAGCCTTGTCGAATTGACAACGATCATGCCGGGGCGCAGCCACGTGTTCTTCGCGGGCGACGACGAGCGAATGCGGCGCTGCGCGATGGTCGACGGCGGCCTGATCGAGGACATCAGCCCACCCTCGATCACCGGCGCCCGCCTGAAGAGCGAGCTGGCGATGTCCGGCGACGGTCGGCGGGTGGTGTTCTTGTATGGCGTGCAGCCCGCGTTCTCGCTGTGGATGGCCAGCGAGACGGGTGCGCCCACGCGCATCAACGCGCCGGTCGCGAAGTACGAAGAGCCGGGCTACCTGCCCGAGACACCTGCCGGCCCGCGGCTGATGCTCAACTTCGATGGGTCGCGGCTGATGTGCGTCGACGCCACGCTGCGCGACGAGATCTACGTGCACGACACGACGGGAGCGACCGCCACGACGCACGTGACCGGCGATCACAACTTCCAGCCGTACATCGGCATCGGCATCTTCCCTACGTTCGCGGCCGCGCTGTTGGTGGTCGGTGTCGGCGACGTCGATCGCTTCGACATGTTCGCGGCGGCGACCGGTGATGTGCCGGTGGTGAACCTGACGCGCACCAACGGCAACGTGGTGCGACCCTTTGGCGCCGGCGGGCTCGTGCCGCTGTCGGTGTCGATGACACTCGGTACTGGCCTGCTGATCACGGAGCAACCCGCGGGCGCCGCCAGGCGCCTGCTGCGGGTCGATCTCGCCACCGGCCAAAGCGCGCTCGTGGCTGATCAGCTCACACGACTGCCAGCCCTCGGCGACGCCACCGCCGGCCTCCCCGACATCTTGGTAGCGAGTCCGCTCGGCGATCAGGCTCTCGAGGGCCTCTCGGCGACCACTCTCTTGGCGGCGCCTGCTGGGGTCGACATCACGTCGGACGTGTTGCTGCCGGCGGCTCGCGTGTTGAGCGTCCGCGCCGGCGGGGTGTCGGCGATCGTGTTCCGCCTCGGCGACGGCACGTTCATGGCGTTGCCTGCGGTGCTCGGCGATCAACGCGCGTCGGTGACAGTCGCCAACAACTTGGTGGTCGACGGAGCGTCGTTGCTGCACGTGAGTCCGGCCCTCGGCGCCGTGACGGTGAGTACCTCGGGCAGCGTGCGGCTGGTGCTGTCCGGATTCGGGCGGTAGACGATCCGCGTTCGCGCTGGTGCCCAAAGAGCATGGCGGCATGATCCGCGGCGATGACCGCGACCACGGCCGACGAACGCGCGCGCGCGGCCGTGTTCCGGCGTTTGTCGAGCTACTACCTGGCCTCGTTCGCGGTGCTCGGCATCTACATGCAGTTCTTCCCGCGCTGGTTGGCCGAGCGTCGGGGCTGCACCACCGAGGTGGCGGCGTTCGTGTTGTCGGGGCAGATCTGGGCGCGCACCTTGGCCGGGCCGCTGTGGTCGCAACGGGTCGATCGGCGCGGGCGCCCGCGCGGGGTCTTGTTCTTGTTGTCGGGGCTGAGCCTGCTGGTGATGGCGTGCTTTGCCGTGACGTATGCCCACCTCGGGCTGTTCTTGGTGTGCGTTGCCTTCGGTTGCGTGTACCCGCCGATCCACCCGGTTCTCGACAGTCTGGCACTCACCGCGTCGGCGCGCGGCGGCTTCACGTTCAGCGGCGTGCGACTGTGGGGGTCGCTGTCGTTCTTGCTCGCGATCGTGGCGATGGGAGGCTACCTGGGCGCGGGCGTTGCCGATGTCGCGCGCTACGACGCGGTGCTGTGGGTGTTGCTCGCTGGCTGCGGCTTGCTCCTGATCGCCGCCTGGTGCCTGCCCGATGAACGGCGCGCGCCAAGATCTGGTGCCCCGATCCGCGAGCTGCTGCGCGATCCTCGCTTGCTGGTGTTCTTTGCCGCGGCTGGCCTGATCCAAGGCAGCCACGCCGCGTACTACACGCTGTCGACGAACGACTGGCACGCGCACGGGATCGACGAACTCACGGCAGGTCTGCTGTGGGCCGAAGGCGTGGTCGCCGAGGTCGTGTTCTTCTTCATGGCGCGCTCGCGCTTGGCCGGTCTGCGCCCAACCACTCTGATGCTGTTCGGCGGTGGCGCCGCCATCACGCGCTGGTGTTGACTTGCATCGACCGCGAACGTGTGGGTGTTGGTGGCGGCGAATTGGCTGCACGCGGGATCATTTGCGTGCACGTTCCTAGGGGCCGTGTGGTTCATCCAGAAGCGAGTGCCACTACACCAGCAGGCGACAGCACAGGGCCTGCTCGGTGCGATCAGCTCGGGGGCCTGCACCGCGCTCGCCACCATCCTCGCCGGCTTCGTCTATCGCCATACCGGCAGCGGCGCCTACCTGGCGATGGCCGGTCTCGCTGCCATTGGCCTGCTGCTCGTCTTCGTTCTGCGCCAGCGCTCCACTCCGTAGCGGGCATCACGGCTGGGCTTCGTCGCGTCGTTCGACTTTTGTTGGACCGACGGCCCCGGCGCTTCCGACCTCGCCACGGTCAGCGGTCGCGCACGAGCAGCGCGAACACGTGGCCGGAACCGAGCCGGGACAACGGCTCGAAGCGTCGCGGCGAGAAACCGGCTTGGCGCGCGATCTCGAGCACGCGGCCGGTCGACAGCGTGTGTTTGTCGCCCTTGCGGTTGAAGGGTTTGCGCAGGCGGCGAATCCAGTTCTTGAGCGAGTAGTGCGAGAAGTAGGTGACGATCACTGCCTTGCCAGCGACGCGCAACACTTCGCGCAGGTGCTGCTCACGGTCGGCGGGTCGCGCCAAGTGGTGGCTCAGCCGAACGGAGACCACCGTGTCCACGGCACGATCGCCGAGCGGGATCGCCAGGCCTGAGCAACGGAGGTAACCCGCCGCGGCGTTTTCGTGGTCCGCAGCGTTCAACCTCAACATGCTCGGCGAGAAGTCGGCTTCGTACACACGGCGCGCGCGGTGCGCGAACAGATCGAACAACCGGCCGGCGCCGCACGGCAGATCGAGCAACGACGCGCTTTCGCCGATCGTCGCGAACATGCGGGTGAAGATGGCTCGCTCGAGCCGATCCGACACCTTGCGGTGCAGCTTCTGGTCGTAGTCCGCTTTGTAGGACTGCGCGCCGCGCGTCGACACGTAGTTGTCGATCTTCGATTGCTCCATCATGGCTGTCGGCTCCACAGGTGAAGGGCGCGGCCAACCTTGATGCAACCCTTGACGAACCTCTGCCACGCGACCCTGCGCCCGGCGAGCGTTCGCCACAGCGTCGCCGCCGCACGGCGATCGCCAGCGTACGCCACCAGCGCGCGCAGCTTCTCACAGCGGCTGAGCATGCGGGCGCGGCCAGGCGTGAACAGGGCGTCGAAGAGGTCGACCCGCGCGCCGGCACCGCAGATCGGCTGGCGCCGCCGGACGAGGTACGGCTGGTCACACAGAAGCAGACGCGCGGGCGATGGGTCGGCCACCAGGACGTTGCGCGGATACGCGGTGAGGCTCACGAAACCCGCTGCGTGCAGGCCGCGCAGCAGAGCGCCGAAGGCGACAGCCAGCGCGCGACGTGCTGGCGCGGCGCGTTCCCGGGTCAACGCGTCCTTCAAGTTGGCCACGTCGCCAGCGTCTGTCAGCCACAGGCAGCTCTGCGGCACGCACCCAAGCACCCGCGTCTCCTGCCAGTGCAACGGCGCCGTCACCGGAACTCGCGCCACGGCAAGCGCGCGCAGGTTGTCGTGCTCGCGCTTGGCCTTGGCCGGCCGCAGGAACGTTCGCCACAAGAAGAACCGCCGCGGTGCGTACGTCTTGCGGACGCATGTTCCATCGGCGCCAAAGACGCGCTCGACGCGACTCATCGCGTCTTGCTTGAGAACCTCGAAGCGGAAGGGCGGCCGCAGGGGCAAGCCTTCGGCCGGAGTCGCCGACCTCGTGACCTCGGTGTGCGCGGACAACTGAGTAGCTAGTGGCACCGTACCAAGATCCGCGGGTGCCAGAGTGGAACGTGGGGCAGCAAGCAAACGAGTAGGCGCTGGACCGACGGCGGGTTCAGAGCTGGCATTGGACGGCGACAGCCGACAGGTTCAAGCGAGATGGCTAGATGATCCTGCCGCCCGGTAGGACACGCTGCGCAGTCAGGTCGCGGACTCGGGCGGCCGTGCGGAGCCAATCTCGATCGTCTGGTCGCGCAACGCGCACAGGCGCCCCAGATAGGCGCTGCGCGGAATCTCGAAGGCCCCCATGCGCGCCAGATGTGGCGTCACGAACTGAACCTCGATCAACTCGATGCCCAACGAAAACAACCGGCGCGCCAGGGTCACCAGCGCGACTTTCGATGCATCGGTGACGCGGTGGAACATGCTCTCGGCGGCGAACACTCCCCCCACATGCACGCCATAGATACCGCCCACGAGGTCTTCACCTTGCCAGACCTCGACGCTGTGCGCCTCGCCGAGCCGGTGCAGTTCACCGTAGCCGGCCAGCATCGCTTCAGTGATCCATGTGCCGTCGTCACGGTTCTCTCCACACGCGCGCATGACAGCGGCGAAGGCTCGATCCTGACTGGTGGTGAACCCACCGCTTGCCAGGGTCCGCTGCAGGCGGCGCGCCACGTGCAAGCTCTCGGCGGTGATCACTGCGCGCGGGTCGGGCGACCACCACAGAGGCGGCATGTCGTCGCCGAACCACGGGAAGATCCCAGCGCGGTAGGCGGCGCGCAGACGCGTCGGCGACAAGTCGCCGCCGACCGCCAGCAGACCCTCCCGGTCAGCTTGCCGAGGATCCGGAAACTGAGTCGGCGCAACAGCAGAGAGAAGAACCGGCAGGGCGCGCGCCATCATCGACTGCTGTACACGAAACGCGGCCGCAGCGCCGGCCATTCGTCATCGGACGATCAGCGAAGGCGACGCAGCAGAGTGTCTTGGTCCTCGCGATCACCGACCGCCAGGATGTCGACATCGCCGTCAGCGCGCGGCCGAAAATATACGCGCACCTTGATGCCCGCACGCATGCTCCACAAGTTGACGCCTTCGAGTTGCTTGACCTCCAGGCCCGGGTAGCCGTAGCCCGCCGTGGCAAAGCGAAAGATCGCATCGAAGGCAGCCTCGACGCTGCGCCGGTCGCGCCCCTCGAGCGAGCGATGGAACTCAGACGTGAAGTTGGGTACGCGGAAGCGTTCGGACGGCGGCGGCGGCGGCGCTGCCTTGCGCCTGCGGCGATCCTTCGGCAGCATCGCCTCCAACTCTTCGATGCGCTGCGCTTGCGTGTGCATCGTCGTGTGCTGCTCGGCCAGGCGCAGCCGGTACTCGGACTCGCTGCGACCAAGCACCTCGAGCTCGGCCTCGGCTTCGTGCAGGGCACGCACGACATCGCGACCTGGGGTCGACGGCGTGGCGGCGTGGCCCCGACGCTCAGCCGTTTCGAGATCGCCGCGCAGGCGGACCATCTGTTGCGCTTGCCGCGCGAGTCGACTCTCGAGCTCGGCGACCCTGGCCTCGGCCTTCTGTTGCGCCGCCACGGTGGCTGCCAGCCGCACGCGCGCCCTCTCGAGCTCGGCATCGCTCTCGGCCAGGACCTCGGGAGTCGGCGCCGACGAGGCTGGCGTGGACTGGTGCGGCGCCGGCTCCGCTCGGGCGCGCAGCAGCATGACGACCTCACTTGCAGCCTCCGCCAGCAACTCGGGCTGCAGGTCACGCACCATCGCCTGGGCGAGTGCACGCGCCGGCGCGCTATCGATGCGGAAGCCCTTGGGTGACAAACCCCGCTCGCGAGCGCGGTCGCGGAGCCGGTCGATCGGCACGAACTCGGTGAGCAAGTACTCGAGTGGCAGTAGCCCCTTCAGCTCGAGGGCCTTCTCGACCATCCGATCGATCTGGGCGTTGTCGCTCAATTACTAGAGACTTCCGTTGCCGTTCTTCGGCACGCGGCCCGTGCAATCAAGACACGCTTTGTCACACTAGGATCTGTCACTCGCTCGAAGGGCAACGCTGGAGTCGCGCTGCCCCGGTTTGGGTTGCGGGCGTCGCCCGCATTCGCTCAATCGCGGGAGCGAGGATACACCGGGGTGACCGGGTAGCTCGGCAGACTCTGGGCGTCGACCTCGGCCTCGAGTTCTTCGCGCTCCGGACGGGTTAGCGCCGGCGGATTGCGCCAGGCGCGGAACGCCGCCCATTCGACGGCATCGAACGGCGTGGCCAAGAGATTGCCCGCGCGCCACAAGACAAACGAAGGCCAAAGCAACGTCGACAGGGCATCGGCCGTGCCGGGGTTCTGTCGACGCTGATTGCGATGGATGGCGTAGGTGATCGGCAGGGCCGCTGCTGAGAGGGGTAACCCCAGAGCGAAACCCACAAAACCGCCTACCGAGGCCGGCGTACGCACGAAGAGCGTGCGACCAGAGCGATGGTCGGTGAGCCCCTCCGCGTAGCCCACCAGTTCGGCGCAACCGCCCGACGCGAATACCGCGACCAGCAGGCCAGAGCGCAGGCGCGATGCCTTCACCGCCCGCGTCGGCTGCCCTGGTTGTTGTCGGGCTCGCGTCGGACGAACTGCATGTTGTCCAACAACCAGTTGTCCTCGATCTCAGGCGGCGGCTTGGTGCCAGCCGTGCACATCTGCTTGGTGGTCTCGTTGCGCAGCGTCAACGCGCGTAGCCGCCAGGCAGGCGAGTTGGCTTCGATGTTGAACATGACCGCCTCGACCAGCGTACGCGGGAGCGAGAACTGCTTGCCGTCGCGCTTGAACTCGATCTTGACCAGCCGATCGATCGATTTGGTGTCGCGGTGCGGCAGCGCGCTGACTTGATCGATCTGGTAGTCGTTGCGCTTCAGATCCTGCGAACTCTTGCTGACCATGCGATCGAAGTAGACCTTGAAATCTTCTGTGCTGGACGCGCCCGCGTTCTTGGCTTGATTCTCGATCTCCGCCAGCAGCCTGCCAATCGTTTGCAGGTCGCCCGTGTTCGGGCGGGTGGCGGTTGCGATCCCGCGGTTGCCCTCGGCTATCTGCTGTTCGAGCCAATAAACCCATCCGCCAGCAACCGGCATCACCACCAGCGAGCCGATGATGATCCACTTGTAGAGGTCGAATTGTTTCTTCATTGGATCACTTCTGGAACACGTCGAACCGCGCCTTCACCATCACCTTGATGCTGACGTAGGCGCCTTCTTCGCCCGCCTCGAGCTGCATGAACCCCTTGGTGTCACCTACGCCACCGTCAGCGACGCGCAGGAAGGGGCTCTCGGGCTTGAGCGTATCGTCGGTGAAGGCTTGCTTGAGCATGGCATGCTTGGCGCGGAAATCGTCGCGCACCGCCACGGTTATCTCCAGGTGGCGCGCGTCAGCCTGCGGCGGCAGCTCGAGTCGAATGTCCGTCAGCAGATAGCGACCGAGCTGACTCTCGATGGACTGCAAGACCGACGCCATGCGAACCAAGACAGAGAACCCAGACTCCAGCGACAGGTCGGCGTAGTAGCCGGTGTTCTCTTCCTCGGCGCGCTTGTGCTTTTGCAGCGCCTCACGCACGCGCGCCAACTGGCTGAACTGTGGCACTTTCACCAGTTCGCTGCAAAGAGCCTCGTAGGCCTTCTCGAGGCGGCGTTCGATGCCAGTGCCGGTCATCACCTTCTTGAGGAAGCTCACTTCGTAGCCAGCGAATGCGACCTTCTCTGTCCCGCGGTCGGTCGTCGTGACGGACGCCCAGCCATATTGCGACCTCAGGTTGCGGTAGCGGGTGAAGCTCTGCAAGCCCAAGAAGAACAAGAGAAACACCCCGAGCATGCAGGCGACCGCGAGCGGGAACTTGACGCGGTCGAAGCGGCGCGCGAACACCAGATCCTCGCGCCGGAAGTCCAACCGTGAGGGGCCACCCATCATGCCCAACGCCAGCCCCACGGCAGTCGCGATGCGTGGGTTGACGTCGGCAGCCTCTTTGTCGTCGAGGCCGTGCTGCATACGACCCAGCACGTCCAGCAAACGCGGCTCGGTCTCGAACACTGCTTGCAAGACCTCCACCACGCCCGGCAGTTGGGTTCCGCCGCCGGTGTACCACACCGCGTCGACGCGGCGAATCTGCGGCACGGCCGCCAAGAAGCGCATCAACTCGCGACGCAGGCGATCGAGAAAGCGGTCGCGCGCCGCCGTCACGACTGAATGCGGCAGCAGCTCGGACTTGGTCAACGCCGTCTTGTCGACCTCTTTGCCCTCGGTTTGCTCGACCGGCGCAGGCAGCGCGACCGTCTGATCGCGCCCGGTCTGCAACGCCGCGATCACGGCTTGACGCGCGCTGGCGACCGGCACCGAGAAGCGCGACAAGACGTCATCGACGATTGCATCGGTGCCGGTGCGCAGCGTGCGCATGTCGATGAGCTTGCCGTCGAGGACCACCAGCATTGAACTCGAGCGCGCACCGACATCGATCACCAAGTGAGCGCTCGGGGCGGCGTCTGCTGCGTCTTTGTCGGCGGCCTTGTCGGTGGCCTCAGCCGGAGCAAAGCAGCCGAGCCAATCGGCCGTGCGGTAGAGGGCAGTGGCATCCAAATCGACTGCCTCTGGTTCGATGCCGACCGCCTCGAGCGCCTTCAAGCGAGCGCGCAGCAGCGCCTTGGGAGCCGCTGCGACCAACACCTTGGTGTGATTCCCCTGCACTTCGAGCGGCAGGAAGTCGACCACCATGTCATCCACGTTGTGACTGTGGATGTTGCCCTCGACCTCGAACTTGATGACCTTGCGAATGTTCTCGTCGCCCACAAACGGCACGGAAACCGTGCGCAGCACGGCCTCGCGACAAGGGAACGCCAGGCACACGTTTTCGCGCGCAATGCCCGCATCCTTGAGAACGTGCAGCGTCCCGCTGGCCTTACTGGCCTCGTCGGCACCCTCGGCGACCGTGTCGACGCCGTCGATGTTCACCTTGGCGAGGCGTGGCTTCTTGTAGGAGCCATCCAGCTCCACCACCTTCACCTCATACTCGCCGATGTCGAGTCCTACGCCTTTGGCCATGATCGTTCGCTAGCGCTTGTCTTGGGCTTCTGTGTCTGACCGCTTGGTCGACCGGTATTGCTCGTAGCGTGCACGCTGCTTGGCGTCGAGCATGAACTCGATGCGGTTGTCGGCGCGGCGCCGTACTCCGCCCAGCTCGCCCTGCACTTCAACGGGCAGATTCGGCAGGTTGCGGCGATAGATGTCGGTCTCGTCGTCGCGCAACTGGTGCAGAATGGCACGCAGAAGGGTGGCTTGCTCGCCGTTGAGGTCGAACTCGCGGACGTACTGCTCGACGAAGCGCCGGTCAGCCGCCTGCAAGTCGATGCCGTTGGACGCCGCGGCCACTTGCTGACACAGAACACTCCCGGTCGCAACGCCGGCCACCGCCGCGGATAGCACCGCAGCGAGAACCCAGGCGAAGGTGCGGTTCATCGGCGAACGCCAGGCGGCTGCGCCGCCTTCATCTTGGCATCGAGCACCTTGATCAGCTCAGAACTCGCGTCGGCCTGCAAGTGACCGCTGTCGGGCAGCCGCGCCGCGCCGCTGCCAAACAGCACGGCGAAGGCGAAGATGACCGCGGCTGCGACGACGCAGATCCGCGCCAACCGCACCACGCGACGCTCGATGCCAAGGTCGGTCGTGCCACCGTCTACCCTCTGCAGCCGCTGCAACACCCGGTCGCCAAGGCCAGGCCGCAACACCGGTGCCGGCTCCGTGCGTGCGCACGCAAAGATGCCGCGGAGAGCGTTGGCCTCTGCCAGCGCTTCGGCGAGCGCCGGCTCGGCGTGCAACCGAGCTTCGAACGCGGTTCGAGCCTCTGCCTTCGTCTCACCGTCGAGGTAACGCGCAACGGCCACGCGATCGGGTTCGCTGAGTTTTGTCATCGGGGACTCCCGCGTTGGGCTCGGGGCGCGGCGTATTGCGGCACGAGCTCGGGGTGCATGCGCTCGAGCGCTTCTTTGAAGCGCGCACGCGCGCGAAACAGACGTGACTCGACGGTGCCGAGACTGCATTGCAGAGTGGCCGCCATGTCGGTGTAGGAGAGGTCTTCGAACTCGCGCAGAATGAGGATGGCGCGGTACTTGTCGGGAAGGGTCGCGAGCACCTCGCGCGTGACGCGCCGCACTTCCTCCTCGAGCAGCGGCGCGGCCGAGCCGGCCGTCTTCTCATGCTGGCGAACCGCGTCGAGTTCGGCGTCGCTCTCCACCAGGTGCAGGCGCCGACGATGCTGGCGGCCAAGGTAGTCGGTCGCCGTATTGACGGCGATGCGGTAGAGCCAGGTGTAGAACGCCGAGTCGTGCTGGAAGGTGTGGAGCTTGCGGAACACCTTGATGAACACTTCTTGCGCCAAGTCCTCCAGTTCGCCGGGGTCGCGGGTGAAGCGGCTCAGCAACCGGTGCACGCGCGCTTGGTGGAGTTCTAGCAGGCTTTGGAATGCGCCGTGGTCGCCGGCCGCAGCGGCTGCGATCAGGTCGTTCTCGTCCACTTGCATGAGCTTGAGGGCAGCCACGGCGCTAAGACCGCGGACTAGGGGGGATTCTTCCCAGCCGGTTCTTGTGGTTCCCCCAGCAGGTGGCCGAGTTTGTCGCGCTTGACCTGCAAGTAGCGTTGGTTGTGGGGGTTGGGCTCAATCTGCAGGGGCAACTGTTCGACCACTTCGAGACCGTACCCGTGCAGCCCAGACAGCTTCTTCGGGTTGTTGGTCAGCAAGCGAAGCCGACGCACCCCCAGGTCGTGCAGGATCTGGGCACCTGTGCCAAACTCGCGCTCATCGGCCCGGAAGCCCAGGTGTTGATTGGCCTCCACGGTGTCCATGCCTTGGTCCTGCAACGCGTACGCCTGCATCTTGTGCGCGAGGCCAATCCCACGGCCCTCCTGGCTGATGTAGAGCAACACGCCAACGCCGACCTCCTGGATCGTGCGCATGGCGCGTGCGAGCTGCTCGCCGCAGTCGCAGCGGAGCGAACCAAACACATCGCCGGTCAGGCACTGGCTGTGCACACGCACCACGACCGGTTCGGCGATCGGTGGAAAACGGCCGCCGTCACCCGGCAGAGGGATCCCCACGGTAAGCGCAATGTGCGCCCGGCCATCGACCTTGCTGGTGTAGGTAAAGCTCTCGAAGTCGCCGAAGCGCGTCGGCATGCGCGCCGCCGCCACGCGATCGATCAGGCGTTCGCGGCGGCGCCGGTACTCGATGAGATCGGCAATGGTGCTGACCTTCACGCCCTGGCGAGCACCAAACTCCAGGAGGTCTGGCATGCGCGCTAGGCTGCCATCCTCGCGCAGGACCTCGCAGATGACGCCAGCCGGCCGAAGGCCGGCAAGCCGGCAGAGGTCGACGATGCCCTCGGTGTGACCGGCTCGCACCAGCACCCCGCCATCGCGAGCGCGCAGCGGTTGAACGTGGCCCGGCCGCACTAGATCGCGCGGTTGAGCGCCTTCTCGGACCGCCGCAAGAATGGTGGCGGAACGATCGGCCGCCGAGATTCCCGTCGTGACCCCATGGCGCGCACCGATCGTCACGGTGAACGCGGTGCCCATCTTGGTCTCGTTGACGGCGGTTTGCGGCACGAGGCCGAGGTCATCACAGATCGCTCCGTCGAGCGCGAGGCAGAGCAGCCCGCGCGCCTTGGTCAAAAGATTGACCAGCTCCGGGGTAGCAAACTGCGCTGCAAAGCACAGGTCGCCTTCGTTCTCGCGACCCGGATCGTCGACCAGGATGACGGGACGCCCGGCGCGCAAATCGTCGAGGATTTCGGGGATGGTGGCGAGCGACATGAAGCGCTGTGAGTGTAGCGGCCACGACACCGGCACCCTCTCATACACAGGCGGTATTGTGGCTGAAGTGCCAGAAACGACAGCCGCTCGCCACTTGGTTGGTTGGTTGAGGTGCCTAGCTGCTACTTGCTGGACGCTGGCCGGATGCGCAGAGCTGGTGCCAGCGCACGTGGACGCGCTGCAGACGATTCTCGACCTGCAGGACCGCCGCGATGCTAGCAGCGATCGACTCCAAGCCTACCTCAGTCACCCCGACGCGCGCGTGCGCACTTTTGCGGCGCGCGCGCTCGGGCTCGTCGGGGACGTGAACGCCACAGAAGGGCTCGTGCATGCGCTGGCGCACGATGCCGCGGCGGATGTCCGCGCGCACGCGGCCTTGGCTCTGTGCCAGCTACAACGCGGCGCTCAGGCCTTGGCGCGCGCCCTCAGCCAAGACAGCGACGCCACGGTGCGACGGCTGGCGGCAACCGGGCTCGGCTCGCAGTTCTGCGCCAAACTCGACCACCAGGCTCTGATCGTCGCGCTGAGCGATGGTGACGCTGGCGTTCGACACGCCGCCGCAACGGGGCTGGCGCGACCGAACGAAGTTGCGGCGCATGACGAGGTGAGCGAGACGCAACCCAGGGACGGCACGGTCGCTCTCCTGCAAGCGTTGCGGCGCGAGCGCGATACGACGGCGCGCCTCGGCATGGTCACCGCGCTCAGTCGCCAGCACGATCCGATCGCGGTCGCAAGGCTCTCCGACATCGCGGCGGCGACGCCGCGCAGTGCGCATGAGCGCCGCCTAGTCGCAGCCGCGCTCCGCGGGCTCAGCGAGGCCATCACCGATCCGACCGTCGCCGCACACGCCAGCCCCTTGCTTCGCGCTCGGCTCCGCGGTTACGTCGGCAGCGCAGACGCGACTCTCGCGGCCGCTGCGGCGGCGGCGATGTTTGCCGGCTGGGAGCCCGTGCCGTTGGAACGTGCGGCTGACGCGAATGCGCTACGCGACGCCGTGGTCGCCGCGCGCGCGCCGCTCGCGCTGTCGTCCATCGCGCACGCCGCCGTGCGCTTGCAACCGGGTGACAGCAAGCGACAGCTGGCGGGCGTGCTCGAACTCGGCACCGTCGCGGATGACCCGCACACCCGCGCCGCCTGTCTCGAGGCGCTGGCCCACCTGCAGGGTAGCGGGGCGCTGCGCGCACTGCAGCATGGCTTCGCCGCGCGCGACCCGTTGGTGCGCGCTGGCGCCGCCCGCGGTGTCGCGCTGTTGCCGCAGTTGCATCGCGAGGTGAATGACCTCACTCTCGCCGCGCTGTTCGATCGCGCGCCACACGTACGCACCGCGACTCTCCGTGCGCTCGCTGAGTCCGGCGCTGAGCCGGCCTTGCACGCCCTGGCAACGCGAGATGCCGAATTGCTGGCGACGGTGCCCGACGTACTGCGGCCGCCGTTCGATGGCTCTCTCGCCGCCCGTCTCTTGGTGCGCGCGCTCAGCAACCAGATCGAGCCAGTCGGCCGGGCCCTCGCCGGCAGAGCTGCCCGCCTCCTCGCCGACACCGAGGACGAGAACACCCAATCACTCCTGCGTGCGTTCGCTGCCGATGGCGACGTGCTCATCAGGCACGCGCTCACCGTGGATGATGGTGGGCGTGTCGTGTGGCCACAGTCGAACGCGCCACGCCTCACGACGGAGTTCGATTGGCAGTGGCTGCAAGTCCCGCCGAGCCTGCGCGTTCGCACCAGCGCCGGTCACTTCACGCTGCGTCTGGCGCCCGCACATGCACCAGTGCACGTGTTCCATCTGCTGCGTCGCGTCGGGCTTCGTGCCGACCTGCCGACGCAAGTCATCGATGTCACCGACGGCTGCGTTCGTTTCGGGCAGGACAAACTGCCACACCCCACGGTTTCCCAGCTGCTGCGCATCGAGCCGGGGACCACCGACCCAGCCGCGGTTGGACTCGTTGGTTTCGTGCCCACGGGGTTACCCGACCTCGACGCCGTCGACCTGTTCATCAGCACGCACGCCCACCCCGAGTGGGTCGCGACGCGCTCGATCGTCGGGCAAGTAGTCGACGGCATGGGAACTGTCGAAGCACTGCGACCAGGTGATCGAATCCTCGACATCACCGTGCTGCCAAAGCCGAACTGAGATCGCGCCGACATCACACAACTCGTTGCCAGGGAACGAGTTGTTTTGCTTCATTCGTGGCTCGGCCGCGACCGATGTGAAATGCGGCAGGCAGGGGAATCGAGACAACACCGCGATCCGCAACCGATGAAGCGCACGCTGCTACAGATCCTCCTTGGCTCAGTCATCTTGGTGCTGCTGTTCTCGCTGCACCATCAGGTAGACCGCCTCAAGAACGACTCCGGCAGAGTCGCTGACCTGCAGAACCTGGTGCAGCAAGGGCTGAGCCAACGGTCGGCGGCCGAAGCCAGTGGGCGACGGCAATTGCTCGCCGACGTCGAGCGCCGGCTCGCCGAGCTTGATGGGCGCGTGACGGAGGCGAGTCAACGCAACGCCGGCACAACCGAGCTGCGCGAGGCGCTGCAGCGGGAGCGCGACGACTACTCCAAGTTCCGGCAGGAGATCACGCGCGACGTTCACCGCACGCAGTCGCTCATGGACACGTACGTCGACGAACTGCGCACGAGCGCCCAGCGAGCGCAGGCCTCTCTGGAGCAGACGCGCACCGACCTCAGTCGTGTCGCGGATCACGTGGTGCCCGACCACACTACCCTGAGCAGCAAGATGATCTCGCCGACGGTGCAGTTGAACGGCAACGACACGGTGGGCTCCGGTACCTTGGTCTACTCGGGAGCCAGCCCCAAGAGCGGCCAGATCGAGAGCTATGTCCTCACGTCGTACCACGTGGTGCGCAACATCCTGAGCGACACGCCGAGCGCCAAGACCGACGGTGTGCAGACCACGATCTACCTGAAGGACGACCGCAAGGACGTGCGCGCCGACCTGGTGCTGCACGAGCCGAAGATCGACGCCGCGCTGCTCAGACTCCGGAGCACTGAGGTTTGGCCCGGCCTCGCGCGCGTGTTGCGCCGCGAGTGCGCTGGCCATGTCGAGGTGTGGGATCCGGTCTACGCGGTCGGCTGTCCACTCGGCAACGACCCTATTCCCACGAACGGCACGATCAGCAGTCTGAAGAACGAGCTGAATGGCGCCAACTACTGGATGATCAACGCGCCAACGTACTTCGGCAACTCAGGCGGCGGCATCTACCTCGCCGAGTCGCGCGAGCTGATCGGCGTGTTCTCCAAGATCTACACCCATGGCAAGGGCAACCCAGTGGTGATCCCACACATGGGTCTGTGCACGCCGATCACCGCCATCCATGAATGGTTGGGCCGCGAGAAGATGGACTGGGTTCTCACCGGCGAAGAATCGCTGGCCGAACTCTCCGCGCCGCCAAAGTAGCCGCGACGAAACCGCCGTGGTCCGCGCGCGCCGCCTATGGTGTAGTTGGGAACGGCTCTCGGCCGTCGAAGCCCCGACACCGCACCAAGTAGAACGTGTTGCGTTCTTCGCCATCATCGATGATGGGCACGCTCTCGACCGCCAACACCTCGGCGAAGTGCTCGCGCATGAAAGGCTCCTCCCACTCGGCGAGCGGGCGCTTGACCACATAGACAGCGTCAAGACCGCGCAGCGCACTCCAGTCGTCCCAGTACCCGTAGTTGCGGCCGTGGTTGCGCACCGCCGACCACAGGTGAACGCTCGGTCTGTCGGGCGTGTAAAAGCTCAATGCGGCCGCCGTACCGTACTGATTGCTGATGAAGAACACACCAGCGCAGTCCGGGCGGGCCCGCAACGCATCCGCGGCAGCGGCCGCGGCCTGGCCGACCTCGGGCCACCCATACAGATTGCGCAGCACGGCGCGCGGTTGGCCTGCCACAAGGTCGAGCCGCGCCACATGATCGACGATCGACATGAACGCCTGCACGATCAACAGCACGACGATCGTGAGCCCCCAGGATGACCGCCAAGCCCAACGTGCCCACGATCGCTGGGTCCAGGGCTCGCGCGCAGCCAGAGACACCGACAGCAAGACGAAGCTCACCAGCCAAGGCGCCGCCGGCCAATGCACGCCAATCTTGCGGCGAAAGCTCACCAACACGAAGAAGGCGAGCGGCAAGACCGCGCACGCGAGCACCGCGGCCATTGCGGGCCGAGCGCGGGCCGAGCGCGCGAAACAAGCGCCGAGCGCCAGGGCCAAGAAGCCAGGAGTCAAGGTGGCCGCCTGACCAGCGACGAACACCAACGGGTGCCACGCGGACAGCGCTTGATCGCGCTGCCGGATATCGAAGTTGAAGCGGAACGTCATCCAATCGTGGGCCGCGTTCCAGATGAGCATCGGCGAGGCCGCGATCAGGGCGACGGCGAGGGCCAACCACGGCTGTGGGCGACGGAGCCACTCACGGCCCGCACGGGTCATTACCAGGAACGCGAAGATCGCCCCGAGAAGTTGTAGGCTGATGAGCTTGGTCGAAGCGGCCAGCCCGATGCAAACGCCGCACAGCAGCCAACTCCTGGTCCGCCCGCGCTCGATGGCGGCGAACAACGCCCATGCGGCGCCTAGCCAGCACGGCATCAACGGCGGATCCGTGCTCATGTAGACCGACAGCGCGGCTGGCAACGGCACGAAGAACACCAACGCGGCGCCGATGAGGCCCGCCTGTTCGACCGCGGACGGCGCCAACGCGCGACTGCGCGCCATGTCGCGCGCGAGGCCGCACGCCAACGCCGTGGTGAGGAGCAGGCACCCCATCGCGGGCAAGCGCACCGCCAGCTCTCCGCCGCCCGGCCACACACGCTCGCTGAGTGCGATGAGCCACGCCGTCATCCCGGGATGGTCGTAGTAGGCCCCCGCGAGGTGCCTGGACCACTCCCAATGGTAGGCCTCGTCGCCCGAGAGCGGCAGGCACGCCGCTCCCCACAATCTCAGGGCCGCGGCAAGCAGGATGACCGCGACCAGGACGTAAGGCCCACGAACGCGCTCAGAGGTCATGCGTCAAGGAGGGACACCACCTGCAACGCATTCCGCCAAACCTAGGCGCCACGCGAGGTGTCACGGCGACAGTAGATCCGACCGCAAGCCGGGTTCAAGACAGGATCTGGCGGCGAATCTCGTCCAACTCAGGGCTCGAACAACCACCGACGAGGGCCGCCTGCAAACTCTCGCGCGCGGGACCACTCCGGCCCAGCCGATGCTGGTACAGCGCGCGGCGGCCCAGCAGGCTGGTGTCGCTTGGCCGCGTCACCAACGCGTCGTCGATGCACTCCAAGGCGCGCTTGGGGTTGCCGCGCCGATCGAACAACTCCGCCATCACGGTGAGGGCATCGGCTTGTCCCGGTCGCTGCCGGATCACTTCAGCCATCAAGTCGAGAGCAGCCTCCTCGTCGCCAAGCCGCCGATGCGCAACACCGGCGTAGAACGCCGCCAACCAGAAGCACGGCTCCATCGCCCGGAAGCCCTCGAGATCTGCAAGCGCTCGACGCGGCACCCGCTGGCGACCGACACAGTCGATGGCCTTGGCAAAGCGCACTTCGAAGTCAGGCACACGCAACCGCAACAGCGCACGCACGCCGCGGTCGCGTACATCGCACGGCAGCTCACCAGCCAATCCGTGCCCGATCTCGGCCCGCGCTTCTTCTAGCGCACCCAACTCCAAGAGGCACAGCCCCAGTTCGATGCGATCCTCGGCGCTACGCAGGGTCGAGCACAGATCACGCACCCCACGCACCACGCTCGGCGGCGGCTTGCGCTCGGCGAAGTGATCCAGCAAATACGAGAGCAACACGCCCGACCCACGACCGTCGTCGCCCCACTCTTCGAGCCGTGTTGAACGTTCGCGAATACGCCGCAGCCCCGACGCCACCTTCTCCCAAGCGTCATCTGGGTCGCCGCACGCAAAGGCCAGGCGCGCCAAGTGCGCAAAGAAATCGGGGTGGCCATCCTGTTCAAGACCCGCGAGCCAAAGATCGCGGGCGGCGCGGATCTCGCCGCGGTTTGCAAACACGATCCCCAGGCTCTCCAAGCCGCGCGGCGGCGGCGGACTCAAGTCGACCGCATGCTGTAGCCAGCGCGTTGCCCGCTCCTGATCACCTAACACCGACAACTGTTCGGCAATCGCGACACAAGCCTCACCGTCTTGCGGGCGCGCTCCAAGACAAGCATCGGCCAGGCGTGCACAGGCCTCGCGGTCGAGTCGTCCGTTCGCGGTTGCCAACGCCACGGTCGCGTGCCATGTCCGCAGCGCCAGACCAAACGACGGATCCAGACGCACAGCGTCTGCCAGCGGGCGCAGCAGTGCTTCGGGCCGATCGAGCGACGCCACATCCAAGTCACCGCTCAGCAACGCAGCCCCATCCAAGCCCCGCAGGAAGGCGAAGAACGCGGCGCCGTTGCGCGTGAGCAGGTTGTGTTGCAGCGGGGGCAACGCGACATCCAGCACGCGTGCCAAGCGCTCCGCGAGCCTGGTCAGGGAGCTGGCGGGGTCTTGCGGCGAGAAGCTGCCCGCGACCGTCATCGAACAGCAGGAATCGAGATCCTCCGCGAAGTGAACACGCAACTCGACCGCCAAGGCGTCGCCTTCGACGCTGATCTGGCCGAGCACAACAGCGCGGGCAACGTAGCCCTCGGGCAACATGTCGAAGGCCTCGTCGGCATCCGGCAGCTCGCGCAGTTCGACCCACGCCACCGGCTGTTCACTGGCGGGCGACTGAATCTCGACCATCCCCGTGGGCACTGCGTCACCTTGATTCACGATCTGGTGCAAGAAGTCGGGGACACGACGACTCAGCACTCCGGGATCCAAACCCAGCGCACGAATCTCACTCGGGTCGGCCACCGCGAGCGGCAGCAAGAAGATGTCAGCGCGGGTTCCCGAGTCAAGATTCACGGTGCCCGGCGCCTCCGTAAGAGCCGGGTGCAGACACCGCTGGCCCCTAGAAGGCCACCAGCGACGGCACACATGCGATGTTCTAAGTGCATCCTATGTCCGGCCCATTACCCAGGGGGCCAAGTGAACGGTCGGCCAGCGAGCATGTGCACGTGCAAATGGAAGACCGTCTGCTGCGCACCCGCACCGTTGTTCACCACCACGCGGAACCCGTCGTCGGCGATCCCGAACTTGCGCGCGACCTCACCACACGCCCACAGCAGGTGCCCGAGAAGCTCGCGTTGGGCCACCGTCGCGTCCTCCAGCTTGGCGATCGGCGCCTTCGGGATAACCAGCACGTGGGTCGGTGCCTGGGGCGCGTTGTCGCGAAACGCCAAACAGCGCTCGTCTTCAAAAACGATCTGGCACGGAACCTCCTTACGGAGCATCCGCGCGAACACGTTGTTCGTGTCGTATGACAAGGACCGCCACAACCCGCAGGGTTCATAGGCAGGCTTCACGTCTGACCACGGGAAGCAACCGCTGCCTACGAAACCTCCTATACCAGAGGGTGCCGCTCGCGCGCCAGCTTGGAGATCGGCTCTCGTTGAAATTCCTATCGCAGACGGTCGCCGCCCGGTCGCCTCGATCGCGCTCGGTTGCAGTCCGGCGAAACACGCCGCTGCTCATTTCGGTCACAATGAAACCATTGGCCAATTCGCGGGCCTGGCCAGGACATAGCCCTCCGCAGCGTGAGCGCGCGGCCGTATCAGCGCCCGTGGTCGACGACGCTGGACAGGTACTTCTGCTGTTCAGCCGGCGAGGGTTCAACGAACGGTCGCGCCACGCGGAAGCCGTTCCACTGGGCGTCGGTGAAGTACCAGATGCTCTGCGGGATCTGCGGATCTTGCATCTTCCACTCCGACGACGAACCACGCCGGGCGGCACAGCGCAGCCGGCTATCGCGCTCCTTCCAGCCCCCGCCGCGCACGACCACCGGATACTCCGTGGTCGTCATCACCCAAGGATTGACGAGCGGCGTCTGACTCGCCAGATACGGCTGCATCTGATCGAGGCACCACTCGGACACGTTGCCGTGCAGGTCGTGCAAGCCCCAGGCATTCGGCTTCTTCAAGCCCACCTTGTGGTAGTGACCGTCGCTGTTGCCCTTGTGCCACGCGAATTCGTCGAGCTGGCTCGCATCGGCGCCAAAGCTGAACGCCGTGTCGGTGCCGGCGCGCGCCGCCCACTCCCACTCGGCCTCGGTGGGCAGCCGATAGAAGGCGGACAGCTTCTTGCTCAGCCACTCGGTGTACTTCATCGCCGCGTGCTGGGTCATGCCGATCGCCGGGAAGCCGTCCTTGCCCATCCCGAACGTCATGTCGGTGTACGGCGGTGTCGGCCGACTGACCGCGTCGGCACCGGCCTCGACCTCGGACGCTTGGTGACCGTCCGGGCGACGCCGTACCTCGAGCCTGGCCGACCACTGCTCATACTCATCCCAGCTCACCTCACACTTGCCCAGCCAAAACGGATCCACGACGACCCAGCGCCGGGGCCCCTCATCGCCCCGCCGACCCGGTTCGGCCTCGGGGCTGCCCATCTGGTACACGCCACCTGGAATCGGCAGCATGCTGAAGCGGACGTCGGTGCCCGGGATCACTATGTCGTAGGGCCGCATCTCGGCGGCGGCCTTCGCCCAAAGGGCCGCGCGCTCAGGCTCGACGACCGGGGCTGCCTCTGGAGCTTGGAGCGACACACAGAGCAACACGCACAACATCGTCATCGTCGGCGGTCATAACGCGCCGCGCCGTAGGGCGCCAGGGCCGCGCCGACGCGGTCATCGGTGCAGGAACTGACCGCCGTTCTGCGTCGCGAGTTGGCGCATGAACTCGGGGCCGTCCATATCCCACTTGGGGCCGCGCGCCTGGCGCGCCTCTTCCTCCGCGTCGCCCCCGATGTAGACAGTGTTCACCCGGATGTTGCTGACCTCGTTCACCGTCAACATGGTCTGCAAGATGTGCTTGGGGTCGATCACATCGCCCAACGACGGCAGACCATCCGACAAGACGAACAGCTCGTCGAGTTCGGCCGGCACGCGCACCGTGGGGTCGACGGTCTTGGCGTTGAGCGCCAGCTGCAGGCCGGCCCAGACATTGGTGCCACCCTGCGGGTTGATCTTGTCCAGATCGGCGATGAACGCCTTCTTGTTGGCCGCACTGGCGGGCACCGGCTTTGGTCGCCAGGCATTGGCGTTGGTGCTGAAGAAGATCACGTTGAACGAGCAGTCGGCGCCCAGGCGCTCGATCGCACCCTTCAGCTCGGCGTGCGCCAGCGCCCACTTGTGCTCGTACTCGGTCTCAGGCCCCGTGGTCTCCCGGCGTACCAGACGAAAGAGCATGCTGCCCGAGATGTCGACCACGAACACGACGCGGCTGCCGGCGACCGGGATGCCAAAGAACGAGTTCGTCACCGTGACCGCGGCCTTGACGAAGCGATCGAGCTTCAGCGCCTCCGTCGCCACATCGACCTGCAGCGTCGCCTGGTTCTCCTTCCACCACTCCTCCCACTGGTCGGGCCGGTTCTCGGCAAAGACGCACTTCGTGAGGCTGCGCAGCACCTGATGCGCGCGCGTCGGGATCAGGCCCGACGCCTTCTCGCCCACCGGCGGCTGTTTGCCGTAGTAGCGCCCGAGGGTGCCGATCAGCACCGGCACGGTGCGCGCGCTGCGGGCCGCCGCGAAGAAGTCGAGCGCCGCGATCTGATAGCGCCAACCCTGCTTGTCGTACGCCTGGATCGCCGCGTCGAGCGCGCCCGACAGCTGTGCGGGATCGATCTTGGCGCCGACCGCCACGACGGTCGCGGTCAGGGCGTCGACCGCCAACGTGGCCACGCGTTCGTCGGGCTCCAGGTTCAAGCGCGCGCTGAGCGCGGGGGTTGCCTCCGGCTGCACACCGATGCGCAACGCATCGGCCGCGGCCATGCGTATCTCGGGCACCGCGTGCGACAGCATCTGCTCGAGCAGCTCGCGGTGCGGCCCGGCGTTGTGTTGTGCGAGCATGCGCAGCGCGGCCCCCTGCCTCCCGATGCTCTTGCTGCCGTCCCCGCGTGCGGTGGCCAAGCAAGCCTCCAACGCATCGGCCGAAGTGAGCTTGCCGGCAAACTCTTCGCCGATCGCGCGCACCACCGACGGCACCAACGCCGCCTCGACTTGCTTCTGCTCGGTGCCGACGCTAGCGACCTTGAGCAGCACATGGGTGGCGGCTGCATTGTTGCGTTTGGCGACCTCAGCGCAGATCAGACGCAGCTCCCCCTCGAACGTCAGGCGCCCGGCCTTGGCCTCGGGCGTCATCCCTCGTCGCACGCTGACGAAGTGCTTGGGCTGATAGGAGCGCCCGCGGAGCTTCTCGCGGCCGGAGACATCGATGTCGCCCTTGAGGTACTCGCCGAGCCATTCGTCGAGGATCCGCACCACGTCGGCCTCCGCCTTCTGCGCTGAAGCAGGTACACAGAGGGCAAAGAACGGAAGCGCGACGAACGCGCACAGCCGGAAGAGCATGTGCATTCTGGGACGCGGCAGGGATACCGCTGAGAGGACCACAGGGAGGTGCCGGGCAGGCCTGGGCAGTCTAGTGCGGCCCGCAACCGAGGTTGCGGCGCGGTCGGAAATCGTCGGCTAGAACGCGCAGGTCAGGGCAACCGAGCCGATGACCTCGGCCTCGTCGCCGCCGTTGATCGCCTGGGTGTTGTCGCCGAGAAACAGCAGGTTGACCCCGGCGGACAGGGTCCAGCTGCCGAAGCGGCCTAGCCCCGAGTCGCTCTCGCCGGCGGGCCGCCGTAGCCGCACCGGCAGACTGGCCGCGAAGCCGACGTCCAGGTAGCCGAACGTGTCGTCCCGGCCACTGCGCTCGAAGTAGTCGTGCAGACTGCACCCGAACGTGATCGGCACTGCCAACGTCAACGGCAGGTCGGCGCGGAGGTCGACGGTGAAGGCTGGCTGCACGCCAAGTTCGGCGTAGCTGCCACGATCACTGCCAAGGTCAGCCTGCCCCTCGTATTCCAGGGCGACCGTCGCCGCGGGTTGCAGACCGCTGAACCAATCGCCAGCCCACAGCGGCTTGTCGTCATAGCTGAGCCCGAGCGCCACTTCCTGCACCGCTGGGAACGCGTCGTTCGGCGACGTGTAGGCGGAGTAGATCACGCTGGCCTTGCCGCAACCGAACAGGCCGACGCCGACGCCAGCGTAGAGATCAGATTCGTACCAGTGCTCGAGGGTGCCATGCGAGCCTGACGGTCCGTTGTGCACGCTGTTCCAAGTACCCAGCGTCAACGTGCTCGACGTGAGCGCGCCGGTGCCGCCATCGAACAGGCTGTAGTTGAGTTCGAGGCTCGGCTGCAAGATCAGCCCCTGATTCTCCTGCAGGATGCCGCGAAAGAAGTACTGCGATGGCAGGGTGAGCGCGAACACACCCGACAAGCGAGAGGGTTCCGCCTCGGGCACCGCCGAAACCGCAGCGACGGGCAGCGCTTCCGCACCTTGCCCCGACACCACGCTCGCCAACCATGGGATCGGCAACGTCACCAACGCATGCCAGCGCATGAATAACCTTCGTCCTTGGCGTGCGAATGCCTTGAGAGGTCACGCCTTCGGGTCACACGCAACGGCCCAAGATGCGCACTTTGAACCCAAGCTCCTGCGACAGCGCCACCATCTCGCCAAAGACATCGCCATACGCCACGGCCACGTGATTCGACAGGTAGTGCGCCATCAACGTGTCGCGGCTGATGCCCATGTCAGCCGCCATGAACGGCCACTGCCGTGTCGTGCCGTTCCACCACTCGTCGCGCACCGCGGGCGGCAGTTGCACGACTTCGCCCTTGCCGATGTCCATCCACAGCACCCCCCCCTTGATGTAGGCCCGCGCCCAGGTCATCGCGCCCGGCAGCGACTCGCCGGCGAACGTGCCGCCAGGCACCGGAAAGTACATCGACGGCTGCCGGTAGCTGTGAACGCCACGCAGGGTGTCCTTGTCGTGATTGAAGGCGTAGGCGCCGCACGAACCCGAGTTGAGCAACACCCACAGGAAGCGCCCCGCGTGCAGCGCGCCCCACCGCACGTCGTGGAACATCACCGCCTCGTGCAGCCCCTTGTGCCGGAGCAGGCGCCGCATCATCTCCATCGGCATCGCGTTGCCCTGGTCCGCCTCGGTGGCGCAAATGATCGGCGCGCCGTTCGATTCAGGCCGACACGCCGAATTGAGGAGCCCCTCGGCGAAGTCAGACGGCGGCCGATGGTTGATGAGGCCAAGCTGATACTGCCACCCGACGCAGTCGGCGTGGAACTCGTTCACCAGGTCGAGCGCCGCCAAGTAGTCGCGCAGCTGTTCCTTGGTGCTGGCCTCGGTGAAGTCCGCGGCGTCCTCTTGGCGCCAGTGCATCTGCACGCCCTGGTCGAGCACGAACTGGAAGGCGTCGTCGATGCGCCGCTGCTCGATCGCCTTGCCGCGGTCGATGATCCACACCTGGTCGACCTTGTGCTCGGTGAACGCGTGCTTGTTGAGCAGCCGCGGCCCGAAGTAACCGTTGATCATCCCCATCGACGTGTCGCCGAGCATCAACATCAGCGCGCGCTTGCGGCGCAGCTCACTGGCGACGGCGCGGGCGCGGTGCACGGCCGCAACGTCGACCGGCGCCGTGTATGCCACTTCGTCTTCTGCGTAGCGGATGCGGCCGCTCGTGCACCACGCTTCCAAGCGCTGCATGAACACGTCGTCTTGCGTCCAGTCGCGCGCATCGGTCCACACCCGCGAGAACGCGCGATCGAGCGACTCCAGGCAGGCGCCGGTGTTCAGGAGGCCGACCAGGCCAGGCCACCGCCCGGAGAAGTTGCTCGCGAGCAACAGCGGGTTGTCCTTGCCCACCACGCCGTCGGTGGTGTGCGGCCCGTAGAACCAATGCACGCACACGCCGATCATCGGATCGTCGATCGGCCCCAACTTGGCGATGGCCTCGTGCGGCTTGGTCACGAAGCCGTCGATCAGGTAGGGCCGGTGGCCGAGCTTGGTGAGCGCACGTTCGATCTGTTGCGTGGTCTCACGGTAGTTGGGAACGGCGACCTCGTTCGGTTTCGAGCGAGCGTCTCCGGGCCAGAACAGGGCGATGCGCGACATGTCGGGCGGGGATTGTCGGGACTGAGGTCACGAACAGAAGCACAGCTCGCGAGAATCCCGACATGCTCCGCGCCTTCGAGGTCTTCCTGCTGCCCCCCCTGCTGCCGCTGCTGGTGGCCGGCGCCGGCCTGCTCCTACGCCGCCGCCGCAAGGGACTCGGCAACGCCGCGCTGGCTCTGGGCCTCGCGCTGTTGGTCGCCTGCAACCTGCCGATCGTCGGCGTCGCGTTACTGCGCACGCTGCAAACGTCACCGGCTCTCGACTTGGCGCAGTTGCCAGCCGGCCCGCAGGCGATCGTCGTATTGAGCGCCGACATGGACGTCGGCGCCGACGAATACGGCGGTCAAACCGTCGGTCCCATGACCATGCAGCGCATCCGGTATGCCGCGCTGCTGCACAAGGCCACGGGCCTGCCGATCCTGGTGTCCGGTGGAAAACTGCCCTCGCACCAAGAGTCGCATGCCACCTCGATGCAACGCGCCTTGCAGAACGAGTTCGGCGTGCAGGTGCGCTGGCACGAAGACCGAAGCCAAACCACCGCGGAGAACGCCCGCTACAGCGCCAGTCTGCTTACGGAGGCAGGACTCTCACGCGTGTTCCTAGTGACGCATGCCTGGCACATGCCGCGCGCCATGGCGGTGTTCGCAAGGCACGGCCTCCACGCCGTCGCGGCGCCCACCGCGTTTGCCCACTGGCCCACCAACCCGTGGGTGGCGTGGCTGCCGCGTTGGTCGGGCCAACGCGACGCGGCGCTGGCGGGGCACGAGTGGCTCGGCCGCCTGTACTACGCGGTCATGGGTGGCGAGGCGTGAGATGACCCGGTTCGCTCGGCCCCCCTCGACGGGCTCGTTCTCACGCTGGGACTGGGCCTTCGCGTGCAACGACCAAAACCACTTCAGTCGGATTCTGCGCCCGGCCGATTCTCGGACCGGGAAGCCATGAAGCGAAAAACGATCGATCGACGCCGTGACGGCCGGCTCGAGATGAGCAGCCCGGCGCTCGTGAGCCTGCCCGGGCGTACGCCCATCACCGACGCCCCCGCCGTCATGGTCGATCTATCAACCACCGGCATGCGCCTGCACATGTGGATCTCGATGCCCAAGCACCGGATGGCCAGCGTGCGCATCGACATCGAGGGCGAGGTCTACGCAGTGAACGGCCGCGTCGTGCGAGTGGAGCCGGCGCCGGAGGGTGGACACTTGATCGGCCTCGAGTTCGACCCCGCGAGCTTGGAGAACAATCCGTTCCCAGACTGCGTGCTGAGTAAGTAGGCGCCCCAGTCTTGACGGCGCGCTTGGCAGCGCGGACACGGCCAGCACTGAACGCCTGCCTCGCGCTCGCGTGTGCCCGACGTACGTTGCATGCTGGTCGGCGTGGCTTCACCGCACGCGCACCGCAGGTTCCTCCCTGTCGCCGGCTCTTTGCTGATCGCCCTGTCGGGCTGCCACGGCGCAGCCCCGGCGAACTCCGCGGCGGAGGTCCGCCTCGACACCGCGCAGTTTGCGAGCATCGAGTTTGGCGGGGAAGGCAAGATCACCGTCGCGGGCGATTCGATCACCCTCGGCGCCGGGAGCCCGCTCACGGGCGCGCGCTGGAACGGCCCACCGGTGCCGACCGTCGACTACGAGCTGAGCCTGGTCGCCACGCGCGTGCAGGGCGGCGACTTCTTCTGCGGAGTCACGTTCCCGGTGCGCGACAGCCATTGCACGCTCATCCTCGGCGGCTGGGGCGGCGCGCTGGTCGGACTGTCGTGCCTCGATGGTTTGGACGCCTCGGAGAACGACAGCACGACGCACTTCGGCTTCGTCACCGGACGGCCCTACCGCGTGCGCCTGGGGGTGACCGCCCGGCGCATTGTCGTGCGTATCGACGAAGAGACGAAGATCGATGTCAACATCGAAGGGCGCGCCGTGTCGCTGCGCGCCGACGTGGCCCAGACGCCACCGCTCTCGGTATGCAGCTACGCGACGACCGCGCGCATCAGCGACCTTCGCCTGACGCGGCGGTGACGGCGCCGTCGGTCTGAGTTCCACAGCCGAAGCATCTTCGCGAAGCGCGAAGATGTTTCGGCTGTGGAAAGTCATGAGCCGTAAGACGTAAGCCGTAAGTCCAGAACGCGGACAGGCAGCGACGGTGAGGCGGTCAGGCGGCGGTCTGGGACTCATGGCTTACGTCTTACGGCTCATGACTCGCGGCAGAGCCGCCGGGCGGCTCGCTTCTCGTTGGTTGCGGCTCTGCCGCGCTGAGTCCTAAAGACCTGAGCGCTACGCCAGATCGAACAGCAGCACCTCGGTGCCCGGCTGTTGGCCGATGATTCGCAGTCGCGACTCGGCCTCGATCGCGGCGCCATCACCGGCCGTCAGCTCGACACCGTGCCGATCGACACCGCTGAGCCGGACCGCGCCGCGCGCCACCTGCAGCCAGGCGCCGCGGTCGGCCGCCAGCACGTGATCGACCGAGTCACCGGCCGAAAGCCGAGCCACGAACACCTCGGCGTCGGCCTCCAGGACCGTCGTGGCCTGACTCGTGCGCGGGCCGGCGATGCGGTGCAGGGCACCATGGGCGAGATCGCCGACCGGGGCCTGCTCGTAGCGCGGCGGCAGGTTCTTGGCGCGCGGGAAGATCCAGATCTGCAGCAGGTGGACCGGCGTCGTCGGCGACGGGTTGTGCTCGCTGTGCGTCACCCCGGTGCCGGCCGACATGACCTGCACTTCGCCTGGCCGGATCACCGAGCCGTTCCCCATGCTGTCCTTGTGTTGCAGCTCGCCCGCCAAGATCCAGGTCAGGATCTCCATGTCGCGGTGCGGATGGCTGCCAAAGCCGCGCGCCGGCGCCACGTGATCCTCGTTGAGGACGCGCAGCCCGCGAAAGTGAACATGCTCGGGATCGTGGTAGTCGGCGAACGAGAACGAGTGGTAGGTGCGCAGCCAGCCGTGGTCGGCATGGCCGCGATCGGCGGCTTTGCGGATGGTGATCATGAAAGAAGCAGGAAGTGGTCGCCGACGGCGAAGTCATCGGCGAGCGTGAGACCGGCGTGTTCAAACGCCTGGTCGGCGGTGGCTGGCCGGATCCGCAGCGGGTCGTCCAGGCGATCGGCAAGCGGATGGCCGCCGCGAAGGAGTAGGGTCGCGCGTGCCGAGGCCGCTACCGGCCCATGCCGTAGAGCGATTGGATCCGCTTGAACCGGTAGTGAACTGTGCTCAGGCCATTCACCACCACCGCGGCCTCCCAGATCACCGTGCCCGCCGGATCGACTTCGACGACATCGCCAATGAAGGCAAAGCCAACGATTGTGTTGCCATTCGGCAGGCGGTCGACATTGCCGGTGAACGGTGTGTAGAGGGACGGGTTGTGTCGGAACTCCCACACCATCGTCGCCGTACGAGCCGCGACGTCGAGGCGGTATTCGACCGCACGGCTTTGGCGTGGGCTGTGGCGCAGGCCGTTGTCGAACATCAGCAAGTTGCCGTTGCTCAGCACCTGCACGCTGTGCTGACCGCAGAAGGCAAACGGGCGCTGCGGCGGCGGAGGCTCCACGTAGAGCGGATCGTTGAGGATTCGGAACTCGTTGTTGTTACCACCGAAGCGATAGATGATCGCGCCAGTGCGTGAGTCGATCTTGGTGACCTCGGCCATGTTACGCCACGACACGATGTAATTGCCGTCGAGGTCGAACGCCAACGAGTTGGGGTGGTCGAAGTCGCCGTCCTGCAGCGTACGGTCGATCGAAGGCTCTTCGATCCAGTCATCGATCCTGAAGTGATCCCACGCATCCCACAAGAAGTCGAGTTCGCCGTTCGGCTTGTAGCGCCGAAGCTGGTGACCGGCGAGGTTGGTGTCGGTCCGTCCGCCAGCGAAGATCTGGCTCGTGTCCGTCACGCGGATGTCATAGCTGAAGTAATGCGTCATGAAGCCGCCGCCGGGGGCCGGAGTCAGCAGCAGTTCATGGTTGTCGGTGTAGAACTGCGGCAGTGGAGCCTGATATCGCCCCACCTCGGCGCCGGCTGGCGACAGCTCCACGAAGTAGCCCTCGTTGCGCTGAAAGCCGACGGTGGACCCCACGAAGGTGATGTAGTTGCCATTGGGCAACTGCTCGCCGTAGGCACCGATGCCCGGCAAGTACCGGTACCAGCGGATGCGGCCGCGATCGTCGAACGCGATGATGTAGTGCCGCGTCGCGTCGCGGCTGGGGAAGTTCGTGAGGATGTAGCCACCGCTCGAAGTACCGGGCGACGGCACACGGATCTCCACTTCGTTCCTGAGGAACGCGGGCAGCGCCGCTGTGCGATAGGGCAATGGCGTGCTCTTCACCGTTTCGCCAGCTCCAACATATGACTCAAGGGTCAGAGTGTAATCCGTTTCCGGCAGGAGGCCGAGGACCAACACCTGCTGCGCCCCGTCCACGATCGTGGTACTCGGTGTCACCACTTCTTCCCCCGCGCCACTCACGAGGACGCGGGCGGCGGTCACGTTCTGGCTGTCGAAGGCCACGTAGACCGACAACACGTTGCTATCGTTGGCGCGCACCGCGACGCTGCGCGCCTGCGGACGAACCGATATGGGCGCTCGGTTGTTGGAATCGCAGGCGACAAGGGCAACGACCAGCAGAAGCAAGAATTGGGAGCGCATGGCGATGGAGAAGTTTGCGCGATGAGAGCGCGGCGCGCGGGCAGGGGAACGACAGAGATCCCGAGTCGCGATGCTACAGGATAGTCCGAGTTCATCCCGCGGTTGCAAAGCAGGCGCGCCAGGGGCAGTGTGCGGGGGGTAGTCCCCGCGCAGATCTGCCCGAAACGGGGGCGAAGCCGCCGTGCCAACGGAACACCTGACAACCAGCCTAACTCGTCGTCGCCGACACCCTGGACGAAGCCTCGGCTCCTGGCTGTCGGCGGTAGGTGAGCACGTAGGCCGGAGGCAGGTTGCGCACGATCGGTCTCGACCGGAGACAACTCGGAAAGTGCTCGGCCATCAGCCGGCGGAAGCGTTGCGCCGCGGGCAGACGATAGGCATGCACATATTGAAAGGTGCGGAACTCGCCGTCCCGCGCCAGTACAGCCAAGATGCCGTCGATGGTCCCGGCTTGCACGTCGCGCGGCAGGCTGGCAAACGGCAACCCCGAGATGATGTACTTGGCTTGCCGCAACCCACGCTCGCGCAGCAGCGCCACGGCGTCCACCACCGACGCGCGCACGAATTCGAGATGCGCGTAGCGCTGCCGCAGCCCGTTCACGAACCCCTCGTCCAACTCGATGCCCAGGTAGCGCACCCCTGGCCGCACCGCCAAGAGGCGATCGAGGACAGCGGTGACGGGGCCAGTGCCCGGCCCATACTCGAGAACCAGGTCGCCGGCGCGGAGGTCCAGGTCACCGGCGAGGCGCTCGGCAAGCTGGCGTGAACTCGGCAGGATCGCGCCGACTGATCCAGGATGGCGAACGAACGTGGCGAGGAAGCGCAGCGATTCGCGAACGCGGGCCGGCATGACAAGGAGGTTGGCTGAGATGCGCGCCGTCGCGAAGAGGATTCTGCGCAAGATCTGCGACCGGCCCAACCTGTTCACCACGCCACCACCCTCACCGTGCCTCACGACCGCAGCGTTCGCCAACAGAACGGGATTCCACCCAGGACGAGCACGATCACCGGCAAGTAGCCGGCGAGTGCGCTGATCGCTGAGTGATTCCAGTTCCGCGCGACTTCCATGCCCAAGAAGTCGGCAACGTAGAAGCACAGAACCGGGATCAACCCGAGTGCCATGGCCGTAGCGCGGCCCCGCTCCCGGGCCAACACGCCGATGCACAAGCCGATCGGCACCAGCAAGCACGGCAGCAGCGCAAAGCCACTGCGCCGATGCACGGTGTAGCGCGCACCGTTCGGATTCTGGTGCGCGCCGCGATAGATCTCCGCCAGCAATCGGTCGCTCGCCACGTCGCGATCGTCGTCCGCCCGAGGTCCACTCGGAACCATGTCGCGTAGGTCGCGGCGCAAGGTTGGTGCTTCGATCGCGATCCCGCTGAGCGCGCTCTTCACGCCTTGCATCTTGAGGCTGATGACCTCGTCATCGTTCTCGAACCACGTCGAATCCGCCAGGAACACGTCGTCGCCCGTGAACAACACGACTTGTTGGAAGCGCCCGCCCTCCTCCCGCTGCCAGGTCATCGCAAGGTCACCGATCACGATCTGGTCGCTTGCCGGCCGCGTATGCATCAAGAACTCGCGCGTCAGCTCCGCGACGACGCGGAACTTGTAGTAGTGCGCCCAGGGCAGCAGATAGTGCTGGCAAAGACCGCCGATCGACGCCAGCGACAACCCGACCAGCATGGCCGACGCCATCGGCACGCGCAGATTCACTCCCACAGCCAACATGGCGGTGATCTCGCGATCCGCCGCGGCGCGCGCAAAGGTCGCGATGGTGCCAAACAGCAGGGCGATCGCCAACACGTGCGGCAGCGCGTCGACCGTCCACAACACCGTGATCACCAGGGCGTCGATGATGCTGCCGCCCTCGGCCTTGTCGATGCCGCGGTACACCAGCGACACCATCACCACGCTGAACAGGACGACGAAGCTGAGCGTCGCCGAGACCAGCACTTCCCAGAAGTAGTAGCGATGCAGTTTCCACACGGCGCAATGGCTTCTGGAGGTCGCTTGATCGGAGGTTGGTGAAACCGAAGCTGGGAGGACGCCCCTCGAGAGCCAGCATCGATGCAGAGGCGACGATCAGAAGATCGGCAGCTCGACGAGGCGCGTGAAGTCGCCGGTGGGTGCGCCGGCGGGTAGGCGAACGGCCTGCAGATAGACCGCCTTGTGCCGCAAGTACGGCAGATTGGGGACCGATAGCGGCACCGTCAGCGATCCCCCCGTACCGACACCGCTGAAGACGGTGACCAGCGTCGTCGGATCGAGCTGAAAGCCGCCGGCCAAGCCAGGCACTGATTGCGCCACCGCCAAGGGAGCCGCGGCGAGCCACACGATCGCGGCCTCGCCCACCGCCGCCGGCACCGCCACCGTGACCGTGCCACCTACGTCGGCGCGCGGCGTGATCGACATCTCGCGCACCAACTCGGCCTTGAGCACCTGCGCCTGCGGCGACGCGCCCAACGCGCCGCTCAGGATCATGCGTTCGCCCGCCGCACCGCCGAGCATCGGCGTGCCGGAGAACACCAGCACGCGCGAGGTATCCAACACGATCTGGCCACCGCCCCCCGCTGGCATCACCATCGGCGTCCAGCTTGCGCTGAACGGCCACCAGCCTTCGAACGCGACGTACTGCCCGTCGGCTGAGGTCGACGGATTGCGCGCCGCCGTCGTGTAGGTCAGCGGGTAGGGGGTTGGATCGGTCAGGGTCAGGCGTTCGACCACCGCGCGGCTCAAGACACGATCGATCCGCGCGAAGCAGATGCCCGTGCTGTCGCCAAGCCACCACGGTAGATCGGGGTTCAGACCGAGCCCCTGCCCGGCGGTGAGGCTGACCGGACTGGATCCGTCGATGTTGGCCACGACGTAGTCGCGCCGCGAGAACGGCGTCGCGTCGTACTCGCGGTAGACGATCTTGTTGTCGTCGGGGCTGATGCGCAGGCCGTCGATCACCACCAGACTCTGCACCAAGACCCGAGGCCCGCTGAGACCATCGGTTGCCAGGGCGAATACCTGCGTCTCGCGCACCGCTTGGCCGCCGCTGTTGCGCACGAACAACCAAGTGCCTAACAGGTCGCTGCCGTCGCGCTTGACCGCCCACAACGCCTGACCACTCTCGGCCAGGGTCGTCACCAAGCGGCTGCTGCCCCCCGTGCGCGCGACGTAGCGCACGTCGACCCCATCCATGTAGTAGATCCCCAAGCTGTCGGGAGCCCACACGAAGGTGCCGAGGTTGCGTCCGGCTGCGGCGACAAACTCTGCGCCGCCGAGGTAGCTCACGACGCCGATCTTCTCGGGGCCGCGGAAGGCGATGAAGCCGCCGTCTGGGCTGAGCACGGCAGCGGTGTGTGCTTCCGCCGTATTCGTGAGCGGCAACAGGTTGCGGGATTGCGCGGCGACCGGCGGCACGGCGAAACCGAGGCAAGAGAGCGCCAGGGCTCGGGGCATGTAGGCGGCGCAGGTTCGCATGCGGCGATTAGCTTAGCGCCCGCGAGGCGTAACCCCATCGCGGCCTTGGGCCGCAACCACGGGTTGCATGTCGGCGCAGCCGCCGACCAGAGGGGCCCAGGCCGCTTTACTCCTTGGGGCTTCCAGTGCCGCTCGGTCGTGGCGAATTGGACGGGCGCGGCGAATCACGTGAGGCGCAGATTTCGCGCACCACGCGAGGATTCGCGGCACTTGCAGCCCAGGGGTGTCGCCCCGCAGCCGCGGACTCTTCCCGATTTCGCGTTGGCGCCGGCTGGGCCGACCTCCGTAAAACGCACCCTCGCCCCGCCGCTCGGCGGTCGCTCCTCTCGCTCGCCCCAAGTCCAGTCTCGCTGATGCCGCGTCTGCCGTTTTGGCTTCTCTCGGCCGGGTTCGCCGTCTCAACAACCGCGGCGCAATCCAATACGCCGCCTCGCAGTGCCGAGACGACCGTCGTCGCCGAGCCCGCTCCTGAGCCTGCAACGGAGGCGATCAAACCCGTAACCAAGCCGGTCCCCGAGCTGGTGCTACACATCGGCACGGTCCACCCCATCGCCGGGCCAGCATTCAGCGATGGCGCCCTCGTGCTCGGCGGCGGACGCATCCTGGCCGTGGGTCCGCGCGCCGAGATCGAGATACCTCCTGGCGTGAAGGTCGTGTCGCTGCCGACCGCGCACGCTTATCCAGGCCTCATCGACGCGTGGTCCACCGCGTTCTCGCCGGCTGCTGGCCAAGGCGAAGGCAACGCCGGGCTCGACACCCTCGCCGGCCTCGATCGAACCAGCGCCGATGGCGCATCGCTTGCCGCGGCGGGCATCACCACCGTCCATGTTGCACCTGCGACGACGGGTCGGTGGCGCGGCATTGGGGCGCTGGTTAGGCCTCAGGCCGATGGCTGCGTGCCGTTCGCCAGCGATACTGCCGGTGCCGTATTCTTGCGTTTGACCGGCGCGCCCGGCCAACATGCGGTCGCTCGGCAGAAGGACATGTCGGGTCTGGGTCGCGTCTTCGAGGAAGCGGCGGCCTACAGCAAGGCCGTCGCCAAGCACGCCGAAGCGTTGCTGAAGTACGACAAGGACTGGCAGGCCTTCTTGGAGTCGGTGCGCAAGCCGGAGATCAAGCCGGCCGAGACCAAGCCGGCTGAGACCAAGTCAGCGGAGACCAAGCCAGCGGAGGCCGAAGCCACCGCCCCCAAGGAGAGCGCGAACGCAAACACGCGTGGCGAGGCGGCCGAAGGTGCAGCGCGGCCGGCGGCGAGCAAGCGGCCCACGTTCCCCAAGGCGCCGCCGCCCGACCCTAGCAAGGCCGCCTTGGATCGGGTCAGCAAGGGCGAGCTGCGCTTGTGGATCGAAGCGCAGCGCCGCGACGAGGTCAAAGCCGCTCTCGATTTGGTGCGCGAGCACGACGTGCGGCATGCCTGCATCCTGGGCGCGATGGCGGCTGGTCCGCTCTGCGATGAAGTCGCGCGCCTGGGTCTCCCGTTGGTCGTCACGCCGACCGGGTTGCCGGTCGAGATCGATGGCGAGCCGGTCGCCGACTCGTTCCTGGCCGACCTGGTCGGCAAGGGCATCGCGTTCGCCCTGGCCTCGGCCGATGCGCCGCGTTCGCGCGCGCTGACGTTGATGGCCGCCGCGTGCGTCGGTCAGGGCGTCCCCGAAGACGTCGCGATACGCGCCATCACGTTGACTCCCGCCGAGCTCTTGGGCATCGCCGCGCAAACCGGATCCCTGGAACGCGGCAAGCGCGCCGACCTCGTGATCACTTCGGCGCCCCTCCTGCGCAGTGACGCGCGCGTGCTGCGCGTGCTCGCCGACGGGCAAACTATCTTTCAAGGACGATGACCTCGGTGAGCGCGCTGTCTCTCTGTTGGGTGTTGGCGGCCAGCCCGGCGCCGCAAGACAATCCGACGCCCGCCGCGGCGCCGGCCCTGCTGATCACGGCGAAGACGATCTTCGTCGGTCCCGACCTGACCCTGACTGACGGCCGGCTGCTGCTGCGCGGGGGCAAGATCGTGGCCGTTGGCGACGCGGTCCCACAAGAACTCGGCGTCGACGTGCAACGGGTCGACCTGCCGACCGCGACGGTGGTGCCTGGCTTCGTGGTGGCGCATGCGCACCTCGGCGCCGAACGAGACTTGGCCGAGACCGCCTACGCCTACACTCCCGACCTGCGCGCGGTCGAGGCCTACGACCCCTTCGGCAAGAGTGCACGTCGCATGCTGGCCGGCGGCGTGACCACCGTCTGCGTCGCGCCGCGCTCGGCCAACACGTTTGCTGGCCTCGCCGGCGCCGTCAAGACCGGGCCGAACGGCGGCGTGATCCTGCAAGAACAGTGCTTCTTGCAGGTCGCGATCGTGCCCGAGTCGCTCGACCAACAGCGCTTTCCGACCTCCCGCATGGGCGCGCTCGACCTGATGCGCGCGGCATTCCGCGCTGCGGCCCAGCCACTGACCAGCCCGACGACCAGCCCGACGCCCGACCGGCAGGTGCTGCGCGATGTGCTGTCGGGCGCCGTGCCGCTCGCCGTGCACGCGCGCACCCACGACGAGATCACGTGTGCGCTCGACCTGTTCGACGCGGCGCGCAGCGGCGTGCTGGCCGGATCGCAAGCTCGACTGCTCCTGTTGGGCGCCACAGAGGCCGGCAAGAGCCTCGACCGCTTGGTCGCGCTCAACGCCGGTGTGCTGATCGAGCCCTTGCATCCAGGCCTGCAAGCGCAAGCCCTGGCGCTGCCCGCGACGCTCGCCGGCCGCAAGATTCGCTTCGCCTTCGCCGCCGCCTCACCGCAGGAGCTGCGCTTGTCGGCGGCGCTGGCCGTGCGCCACGGCCTGTCGCGCGCCGGCGCCATGGCGGCGATCACAGCGTGGCCCGCGGCGCTGCTCGGCCTCGATGACCGCGTCGGCACCCTGCTGCAAGGCAAGGACGCCGACCTCTTGGTGTTCGACGGCGATCCGATCGACCTCAGCGCACGGCTCATCGCCGTGTGTCTGGGTGGCCAACCCGTGGCGGGCAATCCAAGCTTCAACCTGCGCAACTGACACCACCGACTGTGCCACTCATGCCGTCAAGCGCTGTCCTCACTTCGCTCTCGCTCGCGTTGTTTTTGACTGCCTACGCCAGCGCGCAGGATCAAGTGCTCGTGTTGCGCGGCGCGCGCGTGCTGACCGCGGCCGACCGCGACTACGAGAGTGGCACCGTGGTGCTGCATCGCGGCAAGGTGATCGCGGTCGGCGACGCCAACGTCACCTTCGCCAAGGGTGCGCGCGTGATCGACTGCGCCAACCGCGTGATCACGCCGGGCCTGATCGACGCCGGCGCGACGTTCGGTGCGCGTCAAGAAGATCAGAACGAGCAAGGCGACGAGGTCACGCCGCAGATGTCGATCCTGGACGCGATCTCGCCCGCCGACGAGGGCTTCGCCCGCGCCAGCGCGCAGGGCGTCACGACGGTGCGGCTGATCCCTGGCAACCGCAACGTGATCGGTGGACTCGCGGCAGTGCTCAAGACCAAAGGCGACACCGTCGCCGAGATGCTGCTCAAGGACCGCGTCGGTTTGCGCCTGGCGATGGGCGGCGAACCATCGGCCGGCAACCGCGCCATCCGAGGCGGCGTGCCGCTCGGCCTGTTTGTGCGCCGTCCGACGACGCGCATGGGCGTGGTGTGGGAAGTGCGCCGCGCGTTCAGCGAGGCGCAGAAGTACCGCGCCGAGCGCACGCAGGGCACCGACACGCCGCCGAACGCGGCGCTCGACGTGCTGGTGGAAGCGCTCGACGGCAAGCTCGACGTGCACACCACAGCGCGCGCTGAGCAGGACATCCGCACCGCGCTGCGCTTGGCCTCCGAGTTCGGCTACAAGACCGTGCTCGAAGAAGTGACCGAGGCGTACCGCTGCATCGACGTGCTCGCAGCCTCGAAGGTGACCTGCCTCGTGGGCGCGCCGAGCGCCGAGGCGGTGCTCGGCGGCGGCGCCATGGACAGCGCTCGGCCGCGCTGGCACACCCCGAGTCTGCTGGCCCAAGCCGGCGTCGCCTTCGCGATCCAGACCGGCTCGAATCTCGGCAGCAAGTCGCTCGTGCACGAGGCACTGTTCGCGGTGCGGCACGGCCTTGGTCGCGACGCCGCGCTCCGCGCCATCACCGCCACTCCAGCCAGAATCCTGGGCGTCGACGCGCGCGTCGGCAGCCTGGCGCCGGGCAAAGACGCCGACGTCGTGCTGTGGAGCGGCGACCCGTTCGAACCCACCACCACCCCGCTCGCCGTGTTCATCGGCGGCGAAGAGGTGACGCTGTGAGCTTCTCTTGCTGAGCTCGCATGCCCCTGGCAACTCCTTCTCGTTCCTTCGCTCGCTGATCTCGATGCGCTTCCTCGCCGCGTCTCTTCTTCTCGTCTCTACCGCGTCGCTCCCGGCGCAGAACGTCGTCGCAGTCAAGGCTGGCCGCGCGATCACGATGGCCGGTGGTGACCTCGCCAACGTCACCATCCTGATCGAGAACGGCCGCATCACCAAGATCGGCGACAAGGTCGAGGTGCCGTGGAACGCCACCACGATCGACGCCACCGACAAGGTGGTGATGCCCACGTATGTGCTGGCGCACAGCTCGGGCGGCATGCGCGGCTCGAACGAGAACATGGCCAACGTCCCGTACCTCACGGTGCAGGACGCGGTCGACCCCTCGTCGAAGTTCTTCCAAGAGTGCCTGCGCAACGGCATCGGCACGATCCACGTCATCCCCGGCAACCGCACGCTGATCGGCGGCCAAGGCATGATCTGCAAGCCGTACGGGCAGACCGTGGAGGATCTCACGATCCGCGCCAAGGGTGGCCTCAAGCTGTCGTTGTTCGCCGAGCCGGGCGGGGCCTTGGCGCAGGTGCAGAAGCTGCGGCGCGCCCTCGACGAAGTGCGCGACCACATCGCCGACTTCGAGCGGCGCAAGAAGGAGTTCGCGGATCTTCAGGCAGCCGAGAAGGCCGCGGCCCCCGAGGCCAAGGACGCCAACGCCAAGAAGGAGTTCGACGGCAAGATCGATCCGACCAAGCAACCGGCCGTCGATCTGTTGCAGGGCAAGAACATCGCCTTTCTGTATGTGCCCGACGCGGCGATGGTGCAGGAGGCCCGGCGCTTGATCCAGGAGTACGGCTTCAAGGCGGTGCTGGTGCTCGGGCCCAAGGCCTACAAGGCCGTGGCCCAACTGAGCGGCCTCGACCTGCCGGTCGTGCTCGACGGCGACCTCGAGATCTGGGAGAAGGAGCCGCCGGCCACCAAGACCAAGAAAGCCTGTCTTGGCATCGAGCTGTACAAGCGCGGCGTGCCGTTCGCCCTCGATGTGTCGACCGGCCAGACCGGCGCGGAGCGCTTTCCGTGGTGGCAGATGGCCACGCTCATGCGCAACGGCGTCGACCAAGGCACCGCGATGCGCGCGTTCACCACAACGCCAGCCAAGCTGCTTGGCATCGAAAGCGAAGTGGGCACCCTGACCCAAGGCATGCGCGCCAACCTGCAGGTCTTGACCGGTGACCCATTGGCCTCAACCACGTGGGTCGACACCGTCATCATCGACGGCGAAACGGTGTACGAGCGGAGCAAGGACGCGCGCCTGCAGTATCTGTTTGGCGCCAGCAAGGAGACCGACAAGTGAAGCGCTTGGTGCTCGCTGCCGTCACGTTGGCGCTGAGCCCGGCGCCAGCGCTGGCGCAAGACGCCTTGGTCGTGCGCTGCGGCACCGTCCACCTCGGCGACGGTCGCGTGCTCGAACGCGGCTTCCTCGTGGTGCGTGACGGTCGCTTCGTTTCCGTCGGCCCCGACCTGCCAGCCGATGCGCAAAACCTGCCGGTGATCGACGTGCGCGACAAGGTCGTGATGCCCGGGTTGGTCGCCGCCGACACCGATCTCGCCGGCAACGTGGATGCCGATTATCAGGCCACGCCCGATGTAGTGGCGCTCGACGGCTTCGACTTCGAACGCGCGCAAGAACGCGCGCTGTCGGGCGGCGTGACCACGGTCTACCTGTCGCCCGGTCGCAACCGCTTGCTGCCCGGACAGGGCTCGGTGGTGAAGCTCGCGGGCGACGATCCCGCGCGCCGCGTGCTCGCCGCCACCAATGCGTTGCGCGTGACGCTGGGCGAAGCCAGCACCAACGCACCGCCGCTGTTCGAGCCGACGGCGGCGCCCAGCACCGACGACCCGCTCTTGCCGGCGCGACGTCAGTTCCCGACCGCGCGTATTTCGCAGCTCGCCGAACTGCGCCGCATCTTTCGCGAGGCGCAGGTCGCCGCACAGCAAGGCCGCGACGATGTCGGCCCCGGCGCCGATGAGCATCAATACGACCCGGCTCCCTTGCTGCACGTCTTGCGCGGCGAGCTGCCGCTGCGCGCCCGCGCCGGGCGCGCCGACGACGTGCGGCGCGCGCTGCAACTCGCTGGCGCCCTCGGCACGCGCCTCGTACTCGAAGACCCCGCCGAACTCGACAAGGTCGCCGCCCTGGCCGCGCGCGCCGGCGCGCTGGTCTCGTTCCGCATTCCTCTGCGCTTGGGGCAGAGCAACGCGGGTGGCGAGAACAAGCTCGATCTCACGCCGCAGGTGACCAGCGAGGCCGTACTGGCCGCCGCGCGCATGGGGATCACCTTCGCGCTGTCGCCGAGTCACGACGACGATCTCGCCGACCTTCTGATGGTCGCGGCATCGACCGTGCGTGCCGGGCTCACACCGGAACAAGCCCTGCTTTCGATCACCACCGGCGCCGCCAGCGTACTCGGGGTGCAGGAACGGGTCGGTCTGTTGGCGGTCGGGCGCGATGCCGACTTCGTGGTCCTGAGCGGCCAACCGATGGCCACCGGCACCTTGGTCGAGAAGACCTACGTCGACGGCCGCGTGGCTTTTTCCCGCACCGCCGGCAGCAATCTCTTGGCCGTCCGCGCCCGCAAGATCCTGACTGTCGATGGCCCCGTGTTGCGCGACGCCGTCGTGCTCATCGAGGACGGCAAGATCAAAGCAATCGGCGAAGGGCTGACGATTCCGTTCGGCGCGCGCGTGATCGAGACCAACGGCGTGGTGGTGCCTGGCTTCATCGACGGCTACTGCCACGCCGGCCTGTCCGCCGTCGGCGGCGATGGCCAAGTGCCGCGCGGCGCGCTCGACCACGAGATCACGCAAGCCGTGGAGGCGCAGGACAAGACTCTGCGTGGCGCGCTCGCCGCCGGCGTGACCACGGTTTTGGTGTCGGGGCGCGACGACGGCGCCGTGTCGGGCCGCGCCGCCGCGCTCAAGACGGGCGCGCGTGATCGCAAGAGCTTCATCGTCAAGCCGATGGCAGCGTTGCGCTTCGTGCACGACGCGCTTGGCCCCAACGCGCTGGAGCCGTTCGACACCCTGCTCGAGCGCACGCAGCGCTACGTCGAGAGCTGGCAGAAGTACGAGAAGGCGCTGGCCGAGGGCAAGGAGATCGAGATCGCACCCGAGAAGCCAGCCGACGACGATCCGGTGACCGGCGTGTGGGAAGGCGACATCGAGAACGCGCAGCTGCCGTTTCCGATCGGCTTCAACCTGAACCTGCGCCTCGTCGCCGGCGTGGTGACCGGCCAAGTCACCGTCGTCATGCGCGGCCAGGAGCGCCCACCCACCGATCTCGAGAGCGGCTCGTTCAAAGACGGCAAACTCAAACTCACCTTCTCAATGGGCATGGGCGGCTCGCTCACCCTCGACGCCACCGTCGAGAACGACAACCTCGAGGGCACGCTCGGTGGCGGCTTCCTCGGCGGCAAGCTGAAGGCCAAGCGCGTCAGCAAAGAAGTGCCCACCGACCTTTCGGGCGACAGTGCCTCGCGCAAGCCGCGCATCGACGAGAGCCTCGAGCCGGTGCGCGCATGGATCGAGGGCAAGGCGGTTGCCATCGTGCGCTGCAACAAGGCGCCAGCGATCGCCGCCATGCTCGAGTGGGCCACGAAGAACAAGGTGCGCGTGGCCCTGCACGGCGCGGCCGACGCGGGCAAGACGCCAGCCGTGTTGGGGACGACGAAGCCCGGTGTGCTGCTCGACCCTGACTTCATGGTGCGCGAGCCAGACGGTGTGGTGAACCGCGCCAAGCAACTGAGCGACGCCGGGGTGGACGTGGCGCTCGTCTCCGGTGCCACCGCGGGCGCGCGCTTCTTGCCGGTGCACGCCGCGTACGCGGTGCGACACGGGCTCGAGCCCGAGGCCGCGTTGCGGGCGGTGACCCTGAACCCGGCCACCATCCTCGGCTTGCAAGACCGTGTCGGCAGTCTGAGGGTCGGCAAGGACGCCGACCTCGTGGTGTTCAGCGGCGAACCGTTCGAGCTGACCAGCCGAATCGAAGCCGTGATCTGCAACGGCGAAGTCGTCGTCGACAACCGCACCCGGTGACCACGCGATGATCTCGATGCGAATCAGCAACCTCTCGCTCCTGTGTTACCTCGCCGCGACCGTCTCGGCGCAGCACGAGCTGGCGCCGACCGCGAGCCACGCGGCGCTGTCGATGCAGGTCTACTACGGCAATCGGCCGCGTACCGAGGCCGCGCACAAGGTGGCGACCTGGGGGCCCCTCAAAGTGCCGAGCCCGGCGTACGCGTTCCGCGCGGCGCGCGTGCTACCGATCGAGGGCGCGCCGATCGAGCACGGCATCGTGCTCAGCAAGGACGGCGACATCGTCGCCGTCGGCAAGGCGAGCGAGGTGGTCGTCCCCGACGGTTACGAGATCGTCGATTGCGGCGATGCTTGGCTGTTCCCCGGCCTCGTCGACCTGCACAACCACATCAGCGGTCCGAGCCAGGGTGACATCAACGACACGGTGCACCCCACCAACCCGGAGTTCCGCACCGTCGACTTGATCACGATGGACCACCGCGCCATGCGCCTGGCGCTCGCGGGCGGCGTCACGTCGGCGCTCTACATCCCCGGCTCGGGATCCAACATGGGCGGCTTCGGCACGCTCACCAAGCTCGCCGGCCGGTCGCCGGAGGAGGCCCTCATCCGTTTTCCGGGCAGCCTGAAGATCGCGCAGGCTGGCAACCCCGAGCGCGGCAGCGGCGACCTCGGGGCCGGCGTGATCGGCATGAATCAAGGCCTGCGCTTCACGTTGCAGCGCGGCTACGAGTACTGGAAGGCGTGGGAGGACTTCGACCAGGGCCTCCACAAGCAGCCTGAATACCGCGCCGACCTGCACTACCTGCGCGGCCTGTTCCGCCACGAGTATCCGATCAGCGTACACACGCAGATCTACCAGGTCGTGTTGCAGACCATCCGACAACTGCGCCTCGAGTTTGGCCTGTGGACCTTCGTCGACCACGGTGAGTTCGACGCTTACCGCATGAGTGACTTTGCGGCCGAGTCGGGGGTCGCGATCGTGACTGGCCCGCGCAACTACCACTTCGACAACAACACGTGCGAGTTCATCGGCCTCGCCGCGGCGTGGACCAAGGGCGGCCAACACGGCTGGCGCACACCGGTGCGTGGCGTCGGCCGCGACGGCATTGGCTTCAACACCGACTCGCCGGTGGTGCCGCAGGAGCAGCTGCCGATGCAGGCCGCGATCGCGGTGCGTTTGGGTTTGGCCGACGACGTCGCAATCCGCGCGCTCACCATCAATCCGGCGCGCATCGCCGGCATCGATCATCGCGTCGGCTCGCTGACCGCCGGCAAGGACGCTGACCTCGTCGCCTGGAGCGGCGACCCGATCGATCCGCGCAGCCACGTCAAGATGACCGTCGTCAACGGCCGCATCGTGTATCGCCGCAACCCCGACCGCCCCCTGTTTTGAGGATGACCCGATGAAGCGCTTTCCTTGCCATGTCGCATCGCTCGTCGCTCTCGCAGCGATCTTGCCGGCACAGAGCGAACGCGGCCTGGCGATCGTCAACGCCCGCTTGCTGCCGATCAGCGGCGCCGCCATCGAGCGCGGCACGCTGCTCGTGCGCAACGGCAAGATCGAGCAACTCGGCGCCGACGTGGTCGCGCCGGCCGGCTACCGCGTCGTCGACGCGGCGGGTGGCACGCTGATGCCAGGCGCGATCAACGCGCACACGCACACCGGCCTGGTGCAAGCCCAGCAACCGAGTGAAGAGCGCCCCAATCAGTTCAGGCGCGGTGGGCGCGGTCGACGCGGCGGCGGCGCTCCGTCTGGACCGGCCAACGCGGAGAACAAAAGTGGCGACCGAGTGATCGACCTGCTCTACCCGCGACAAGAGGTGTTCGGCGAGCTGCTCCGCGACGGGGTGACCACGCTCGGCATCGCCCCGCTCGGACGTGGCCTGCCGGGGCAGGGCGCAGCGGTGCGACCGCGCGGCGACGACATCGCGGCAATGACGGTGCTGCCCAGCGCGTTCTTGTCGATCGCGCCGGTGGCCGACACCAAGACCAAGGACCTGATCCGGAAGGCGCTCGAAGATGGCAAGCGCGCGGTCGAGCGGCGCAAGCGGCGGGCAGAGGCCAAGCCCCAGGATGGCAACTCGGCTGATGGCAAGGCGGCTGAAGGCGAGAAGAAGCCCGAGGCCGGCGCTGAAGCGAGCAACAAGCCAGAAGCGGAAAAGCCGGCCGACAAGCCTGGTGACAAACCAACCGAGGACAAGCCGGGCGACAAGCCGACCGAGAAGCCCGCCGCCAAACCCCCCGAAGGCAACGCAGCCGCCGACGCGCGCCCGCAGCAACCTGCCGCGCCCGATCCCGCAGCGGAAGCCATCGCCGATCTCCTCGAGGGCAAGACGCGCGGACTCGTGCAGGCCGACTCGGCAATGGAGTTCCTGCACTGGGCCGAGGCCAGCAAGGACGCGCACTTTCCGTTGGTGATCGTGGCACGCCGGCACGCGACCGCGACGGCGCAGGGTTCGCTCGACCTCGTGATCGACAAGTTGAAGGAGAGCAAGAGCACCGTGCTCCTGACCCCCGAGTTCGGCACGCAACCCAACACCGAGTACCAGGTGAATCTGGCCGCGCGCCTACACGCGGCGGGCATCGAGGTTGGTTTCCTGTTGGCTGAACGTGGCCGTGCGCTCAGCGGCGCTCGCACCCAACTGATGGAGCTGGTGCGTGCCGGCCTTCCCGCCGACGTCGCGTTGCGCGGCATCACGCTGACGCCCGCCAAGGTACTCGGCATCGACAAGCAAGTGGGGAGCCTCGAGGTAGGCAAGGCCGCCAACCTCTTGCTGTGGACCGCCGACCCGCTCGATCCGCTCGCGCGCCTGCGCCACGTGTGGCTCGAAGGCCAAGAGATCGAAGACGACACCCGATGAACCTCCGCTCGCTTCTCGTTCTCTTGTTCGCGGCCTCGTTGACCAGCGAACTCGTCGCGCAGCGCGGGCGCGCGCGCGGCCGTGGTCGCGGCGACGCGCCCGCCACTTCGACCCCCGCGCCCGCACCCAAGGAGCCCGCCAAGGTCTTGCAGTGGACGGCGGTGGTCGGCGGCGACGTGCACATCGGGGATGGCCGCGTCCTACGCGGCGCCACCGTGCTGATCGGCGACGACAAGGTGCAGGCCGTGGGCCACGACCTCGAACTGCCGGCGGGCACGACCGTCCTGCGGGCCGACGGCAAGGTGGTCACGCTGGGCTACGTCGCGGTGCGCGCGCAAGGCATCGGGCTCCCTGCGTCGGTGACCGGCGACGTCAAGGACGCGGTCAATCCGTTCGATCCAGCGATCAAACGCGCGCTCGCCGCGGGCCTCACGTCGTACCTCTATCTGACGGGCGGCGGCCAAGGCACGCCGAGCGGCACGTCAGCGCTGGTCAAACTCGCGTACGGTGACCTGCCGGCGATGATTCGGCACGGGCAGTGCGTCTATCAAATGCGCGCGCCGCTGTCGGCGACCGAGTGGCGCCGCTTGCGCGAGCTGGTGACGCAGGCCAAGGAACACAAGGCGAAGGTCGACGCGGCCCTCGCGGCGCCTGGTGGTGCCAGCAGCCCGACCCCCGGCGCAGGCGCTCCGGAGCGCGGCGCAACCGGCGAACGGGGCGGCTCGCAGGGTGGCCAAGGCGCTGCCCCGCGCACCGCGCCACCGCCGAGCGCGCCAGCCGGCACCGAGGAACTGCTGCGCATCCTGCGCGGTGAAGCGCGCCTCTGGGTCCGCCTCGAAGCTGGCGGCGGCGGCGGCCGCGGTGGTGGCGAGGGCGGGGCCGACGACCGCGACGAGATTCGTCAAGCCCTGCAGATCGCCGAACTGCTGGGCGAAGGCGTGGTCCTTGACGATCCAACCACGGGCTGGTGCCTCGCCGACGAGATCGCCAGCACCGACTCGATGGTGATTCTCAACCCGCGCAACATCAGTGCGCCCGACCCAACCAATCCCGACCAAACCGGCGCCAACATGGCCGCGGCCCGCATCCTCGACGAGGCCGGCGTGCCGATCGCCGTCACTTGCCCCTCGGGTCGCTTTGGCGGCGCCCAGGTGGGGACTGGCGGGATCATGGGTTCCGACCTGAACACCCCGCAAGTCGATGCAGCCTTCGCCATTCGCGGCGGGCTCGACCCGCGCCGAGGTTTGCGCACGCTGACCCTCGATGCGGCCCGCGTGGTGGGCGCCGACCGTTTCGTCGGCAGTCTCGAGCCAGGTAAGGACGCGGACCTTCTGATCCTGGACGGAGACCCGCTGTCGTACCGAACGTTCGTTGAGACCGCAGTCGTCAACGGCAAGGTGGTCTACGAGAAGGCCAAGGAGTCGCTTTACCGGAATCTCAGCCGCTGACCAGCGGCAAATCGAAGGCAGGGCGAACGAAGTTCGGTACCCGCTTTCTTGTTAGAACGTTGGCCCTGGCGGCCCTCGCATCCCAAAATCCCGGCGCCCCGCGACGACCGCGGAGCCCGCATACCCAAGCACCAACCCTTCCCCCATGGTGGCACCTGCAAATCCGGCCATGAGCGTCGAAGCCCACAAGGAAATCGAAGACTTCTTCCGCAACATGCGGCAGGCCTTCAACAGCCGCGACATCAAGGCCTATCGCGCGCACTTCTGGACCGACAAGCGCTTCATCCACTTCGACGCCTCGGGCCGTATCGACGTGGGTTGGGGCGCCTACGAGGAGTTCCTCGACCAGGAGTTCCGCTACATGGAGACGCTGAAGCTCGAGCTGAAGGACCTAGCGGTTCAGGTCTTTGGCGACGACTTCGCGGCGGCCCACGGTTTTTGGAAGCTGCAACAGATCGACGCTGGCGGGCGCGAACAAGCGGTGTACGGGCGAGTCACGTTCACCTGCCACCGCATCGGCAACGACTGGAAGATCGTGAGCCAGCACTTCTCGCCGGTGGCCGACGACCCGTCGACCACGTAGGCGGCTACCTCTGTGGCCGACGCCGCGATGCGGTGCCGATGGCCAGTTCGGCTACTGCCCTACCGGCTTGATCTGCAACACGTTCGACGGCGTGACTCGCAAGGCCCCCTGCCGTAACGCGATCACGCCAAGCCCATCGGCTTCGCCGTTGGTCGGCGCGAGCAGGCTTTCTAGCCCAACACACAGGGTACCGTCGTCGACGCTGAGTTGGGCTCGCCAGGCGCCCAAGGGACGCAGCGGCTGAACGCCCTCGTCTGTGGCATAGACGCTGACCAGAACCAAGGTGAGCACCTCGCCAGCCTTCCCACTCACGATCACGACGTCATCGCGCCGGGCCACGTGTGGCGCCAGCGGCTCTGCGCACACAGGCACGACCGCCGACCGCTTTGGGCCCGAACTCTGGCCGGCCAACAGGTCGGCCAAACGGTCGACCCGAGCCGGATCAACACTCGACTGCATCGTGGAGTCCTGGGGACTCGACGCCGCGTGCCCGGTGGCGCTCGTGGGGCTGGATGCTGACCAGTCGGCGCGGCGCGGCATGGACAGGGCTGCCACCTCGGTTACCCCCGGCTGGACGCCAAAGCCCCGCAGGTGGAGCTCGGGCGGCGGCTGGGGTCCGGCGTACTGCACGACCAAGCGGCCCCGCTGTTCACCGTCGCTCGCCGGAATGAAGGTCACCGGCAGCACCAAGCTGGCGCGGGGCTGCAGGCTCAACGCACTGGAATCGGCTCGGAACGGACCCTCGGCCTTGATGACGATGTTGATCGTTTGATCGCTGGGGTTGCCCAACTTCACGGACCTCGTTTGTGTCGCCCCGACCGCGACCGAGTCAAAATCAACCCTCACCTGATCGAACTCGGGGCGCGGCGCGAGTGGGTGCACGAACTCGAGCGGTCGCGCGTCTTCGACGCCGAGCGGCTGCACCCGAATCTTCTGCACGCTCGCATCGACCTCGACCTCGAAGCCGGTCGCGGTGCCAGGCAGAGAACGCTTGCCCAAAACCTGTTCGCCAAAGCTCACAGCGTGCAGCTCGACGCGCGCATTCTTCTCGAAGGCCACCACGAACACGCCGCGCCCAACCGCGACCGGCCACGAGCCAGCCCCAGCATGGAACGAAGCGGGCAGGCGTCGACCGTCATCGGTCGCCAGGCGGGCGATGGCGCCTTTCGCGTCCACGAAGTAGACGACCAAGGGATGCCGGACGCCTCCCGCCAGCACGACCACCAGGTCGGAATCGACCAGCCCCACGGAGACGCGGTCGCGCGGCACCTGCAAGGGCAGCTTGGTCCGCCGCCATTCGAACAGGCTCGCATTAGGGTCGCCTTCCTTCTCGCTCAGCACGATGCCGTGCCGAGCGAGGTCGGCATCAGCCAACGGAGCGACTGCACGCACGACGTTCTCATCGGCCGCCGACTGCGCAAAGGCAGTGGCCGCCGTGAGCAGCGCAGTCAGGCAGGCGACAAGGCTGGGCACGGTGACATTGTTGCAAACAACAGGGCGAGGCGGCCACCCGGGCGACGTTTCTTTTTCCAGGACCCTCGATTGTGGGTCAACTAGCGGTGGTGCGCATTCCTGCCCCTTCGCCACCCGAAGATGGCCCAGCGCGGCCTTGGGCCGCAACCACGGGTTGCACGTCGGCGCAACGCCGACCAGAAGGGCCCAAGGCCGCTTTATTGCTGGGGCTTCCAGAACCGCTGAGTACTGGCGAATTGAGCATCATGGCGAATTACGACCGTCGTAGATTTCGCGCGCCCCGCGAGCATTCGCGGCTCTTGCAGCCCAGTGCGGCAGGCGCCGATCGCATCGCTGACATGACCCGACGCTGGGCTCGCCGGCCGGGCTCGCTACACTCCCTCCACCACGCCGGGCAGCGGAGGTCGGTCTGCGACACCAGGTCTTTGCCGGCGACTCAGCTCCAAGCTCAGATCATGACGCAGGTTGAATCGACCGCGGGCGCTCCGTCCCACGCCGCGCCCCGGCCCCGTACGCAGCCGGGTGGTAGGTACCTCGCGCAGCACAAGATTCGGCTGGTGACGGCTACCTCTCTGTTCGACGGTCACGACGCCTCGATCAACATCATGCGGCGCATCGCCCAAAGCGCCGGCGCCGAGGTGATCCACCTGGGGCACAACCGTTCGGCGCAAGAGATCGTCGACGCGGCCATTCAGGAAGACGCGCAAGGCGCCGCCATCACCTCGTACCAGGGCGGGCATATCGAGTTCTTCAAGTACGCGCGCGACCTCTTGGTGCAGCGCGGCTGCGAGCACATCCGGTTGATGGGCGGCGGCGGTGGCGTGATCTTGCCGGCGGAGATCGACGAACTGCACGCCTACGGCATCGCCCGCATCTACTCACCCGACGACGGCCGGGCGATGGGCTTGCAGGGGATGATCGACGATCTGTTGCAGCGCTGCGACTCACCTTCGGCGCGCGACTTCGAGCCTGCGAGCCTGTCGGTGAAGGATCACCGCAGCGTCGGCCGTGCGCTCTCGGTGGCCGAGAACGACCCCGCACGCGTGCGCGCCCTGCTCGGCACTTCGCCACAAAAACAGCACGCGCCCGTGCTCGGCATCACCGGCACCGGCGGCTCGGGCAAGTCGTCGCTGATCGACGAGTTCGTGCGCCGCTTCCTGTTTGCGTTCCCGGAACGCACCATCGCCGTACTGTCGGTCGACCCGTCGCGACGCAAGACCGGCGGGGCTTTGCTGGGCGACCGCATCCGGATGAACGCGATCCACTCGCCCCGCGCCTTCATGCGTTCGATGGCGACGCGGCAGTCAAACCTGGCGCTCGCGGGTTGCATCTCGGAAGCCTTGCTGGTGCTGCAACGCGCCGGCTTCGACTTCATCGTGCTGGAGACGTCGGGCATCGGCCAGAGCGACACCGAGATCGTCGACTTCGCCGACGTGTCGCTCTACGTCATGACCCCCGAGTTCGGCGCGCCGACGCAGCTCGAGAAGATCGACATGCTCGACTACGCCGATGTCGTAGCGATCAACAAGTTCGATCGGCGCGGCGCGCAAGACGCGTTGCGCGATGTGCGCAAGCAGTGGGCGCGCAACCGCAACGCGTTCGACCTGAAGCCCGAGCAGATCCCGGTGGCGGGCACCATGGCGTCGCGCTTTGGCGATCCGGGCACCAACCGCCTGTTCGCCATGCTCATGCAGCGGCTCGAAGAGAAGGTCCCTGGCCGCTTCAAGCCGGCACGCGAGCTGCCGGCGTTCGGCGATGACGCTGCGCACGTGATCCCGCCCGCGCGGGTGCGCTACTTGGCGGAGATCGCCGACGCCAACCGCAAGTACCGCCGCCAGGCCGACGAGCAGGTCGCGGCGGCGCGCACGCTGTGTCAGCTCGACGGCGCCGCAGCCACCCTGCGCGCGCAAGGTGGCGACAAGGTAGCGCTGACCGCGTTGGAGAAGGCGCGCGTCCCCGCCGAACGCACGCTCAGCGCAGAGAACAAAGCCGCGCTCGCGGGCTGGGCCGAGCTGGTCGCCAGCTACTCCACGCCGGAGCACGTCTTCGCGGTGCGTGGCCAAGACGTACGGATACAGCAGCGCACGCGCTCGCTGTCGGGCCTCGACATCCCCAAGGTGGCCCTGCCGCGCTTCGTCGACGCGGGCGAACGCCTGCGCTGGCTGCTGACCGAGAACCTGCCGGGACGCTTTCCGTTCGCGGCCGGGGCCTTTCCGTTCAAGCGTGAGGGCGAGGATCCGACGCGCATGTTTGCCGGCGAAGGCGGACCCGAGACCACGAACAAGCGCTTCCATTACCTGGCCGCGGGTCAGCCCGCCGCGCGGCTGTCCACGGCGTTCGACTCGGTGACGCTGTATGGCGAAGACCCGGGGCTACGTCCGGACATCTACGGCAAGGTCGGCAACGCCGGCGTCAGCATCTGCTGTCTCGATGACGCCAAGAAGCTGTACTCGGGCTTCGATCTGGCCGACCCCAAGACGTCGGTGTCGATGACGATCAACGGCCCGGCGCCGATGCTGCTCGCGTTCTTTTTGAACGCCGCAATCGACCAACAGTGCGAGCGCTGGATACGCGAGAACGGCAAGCTGGCCCAGGTAGAGAAGAAGCTCGCACAACGCTACGACGAGCGCGGCTTGCCGCGCCCCGGCTATCAGGGTCCGCTGCCCACTGGCAACGACGGCCTGGGCCTCTTGCTACTCGGCCTCACCGGCGACGAGATCGTGCCGCCGGACGTCTACCAGCAGATCTCGACGAGAACCCTGCAAGTGGTGCGCGGCACGGTGCAGGCCGACATCCTCAAAGAGGATCAGGCACAGAACACCTGCATCTTCTCGACCGAGTTTGCCCTGCGCATGATGGGCGACGTGCAGAGCTGGTTCATCCAGCACGGCGTGCGCAACTTCTATTCGGTGTCGATCTCCGGCTACCACATCGCCGAGGCCGGAGCCAACCCGGTGACACAGCTGGCGCTGACGCTCGCCAACGGCTTCACCTACGTCGAGTACTACCGCGCCCGCGGCCTGGCGATCGACGACTTCGCGCCCAACCTGTCGTTCTTCTTCAGCAACGGCATCGACCCCGAATACGCGGTGATCGGCCGCGTCGCCCGCCGGATCTGGGCCAAGGCGATGAAGCACGTGTACGGCGGCAACGAGCGCAGCCAGAAGCTGAAGTATCACATCCAGACATCGGGCCGCTCGTTGCACGCGCAGGAGATCTCGTTCAACGACATCCGCACCACGCTGCAGGCCCTCTACGCGATCTACGACAACTGCAACAGCCTGCACACCAACGCCTATGACGAGGCGATCACGACGCCGACCGAAGACTCGGTACGGCGAGCCATGGCGATCCAACTGATCATCAACCGCGAACTAGGGCTCGCCAAGAACGAGAACCCGCTGCAAGGCTCGTTCATCATCGAAGAGCTGAGCGACCTGGTGGAAGAGGCGGTGATGGCCGAGTTCGAGCGACTCGCGGAGCGCGGCGGTGTGCTGGGCGCTATGGAGACGATGTACCAGCGCGGCAAGATCCAGGAGGAGTCGTTGTTCTACGAGTCGATGAAGGACAACGGCGACCTGCCGATCGTCGGCGTCAACACGTTCCTCGGCAAAGACGGATCGCCGTTCGTCACCCCCACCGAAGTGCGGCGGTCGAGCGAGGCGGAGAAGCGGGCGCAGATCGCCACGGTCGAGTCGCTCACCCGTGCGCGCGGCGAGCAGGGCAAGACCGCCCTACGGCAGCTCGAAGAGTCGGCGATGCGCGGTGAAAACGTGTTCGAGGTGTTGATGCACTGCGGCAAGACCTGCTCACTCGGCCAGATGTCGGCGGCCCTGTACGGCGTCGGCGGGCAGTACCGGCGCAACATGTGATCGGCAAGATGACGGGCCTTGACCCTTCCGAACTCTGGCCGCGGGCAACGCCAGCTGATTGGCTTGCCACAGTCAGTGCCGATCTCGAAGGCGCCGATCCTGAGGCGCTGAACACACCGATTGAAGACGGCGTCGAGATGCAGCCGTTGTTCGGGCGCAGCGATCTGCCGCCTGTCTCGGCCGCTTCGACACCGACGGCGAAGTTCATCGCCGCGCCGATGCAGCTGGCGCTCCGCGTGGGGCCCGAGCCCGGACAGGCGATCCCAGCGTTGCCGGACGGTTTTGGTCTGCTGCGCCTCAGTGACCCGGAGCTCGAAAGCCATCTCGCCGCGGGAGAGACCGCACGCGTGCGCGCTCTCGACCCGGCGCAACACGTGCTGACGCTGTCCGCGAATCCTTCTGGCGTGCGCGCATTGGCCACGCTCGAACGCACCGGCCTGCCACATCACGTGGTCCTCGACGTGGTCGACCGCGTCGACGGCGAATCGCCAGCGCGCGAACTGGCGCTGACCCTGGCCGCGGTGGTCGACGTCATGCGGGGTTTCGGCGAAGGTGCGCAGCCACGGCCCGGCGCCCTCGCCGAGCGCCTCATGGCGCCGGTATGCATCGGCACGGATCTCGTGACGCAGATCGCCAAAGCGCGCGCGGCACGCTGGCTGTGGCACTCGGTGATGACCGCGTTCGAGGTCGAGCCGCCGCGTCGCCGCGCCCGCGTTTGGGCCAAAGCCAGCGTCGCGTGCTACTCGGCCGTTGATCCTCAGCTCAACTTGGTGCGCGGCGCGCTGCAGATGTTCGCCGCCGCGAGTGCCGACACTGATGTGTTCGAACCGCTGCTGCACGATCCAGTAGGCAACCCCAACGAGTCCGCGCGGCTGGCGGCAAACCAGCTGCGTCTGCTGCACCATGAGGCGGAAGCCCAGCGCGTGCGCGACCCGGCCGGGGGCGCATTCGCGGTCGAGTCGCTGACCACGCAGATTGCGCAACAGGCCTGGCGCCTGCTACAGGCGATCGAGAGCCGGGGCGGCGCCAGTCGTACCAACCACGGACTCGACGCGCTTGCCGCCAGCGCCCCCGCGGAACGCGTGTTGGTCGGCACCAATCGATTCGCCGACCCGCGCGCCGAGGTCACCGCCTCGCCAGCGACGACCATCCAGCGCCACGCCGCGCCTTATGAGAACTTGCGACGTCGCACCGCGCACCAGTCGATCGACGCGCTGGTCTTGCCCTTCGGTGAGCCTGGCTCGGCCCGCGCGCACGCCGAGTGGGCCGTCGATCTGCTGCACACGGCGGGCATCGAACCAATCGTGTCGCCGCGCTGCGCCTCGCCAGCGCAGGCGCGCGACGAGATCGGGCGACACCAGAACATTCGCTTACTCGTGTGTTGCGGCCTCGACGACGCGAGCGGCACGTTCGTGCGCAGTGTGTTGACAGCGATCGCGGACCGGCCGCAGGCTCCCCTGCTGTACGCAACCGGGACGACTCCGCCGGCCAGCGAGACCTGGGGCCCCGTGGGGTTCCTGCATCGAGATCTCGACACGGTCGGCACGCTGAGCGGCATCCTCGACCGGCTTCGCGTTGGCTCGCCGTAGCCCGGCGTCCTGAACCCCACGCAGCCCGTAAGCCGCGGGCCCTACGGCGCCTTCGGCGCCTCGAACTTCTCGGTGCTGTCCAGCGCCTTCACGAACTCGACCAGGTCATCCACGTCGGCCTCAGCCAACGCCGGCAGCGTCTTGTACGCCTTGAGGATCGGGTCGAGGTGCTCGCCGTCGTTGCCGCCCTTGGCCATGATCGCCACGGCTTCACGCAACGTCGCGACGCTGCCATCGTGAAAGTAGGGCCCGCTGCGCGCGGCGCCGCGCAGGGTTGGCGTCTTGAAGGCGCCGGTTCGCGCCTTGTTCTCGGGCTCCAGCTTCAATCGGCCGATGTCCTTGCCGTCACCGACTCCGACGTTGTGGAACAGGTGCTCGGTGAAGAGCGGCGGCGTGTGGCACGACGCACAGCGGGCGCTGAACACCATCTCGCCCCGCTTGGCGGCAGCCGACATCGTGCCCAGGTCGTACGCCGAGCCGCCGCTTTGCAGCGTGCGCACGAACGACGTCAAGGCTTGCACGATCGTGGCACCGGTCGGAGCCGCATCGAACGCCATCTTGAACGCGGCGACATACGCGGGGATGCCCGCCAGCGCCTTTGCCATGCCGTCAGGGTCGCCGCCCATGTGGCTCTTCCACGCCGCTTCGACGTTGCCTTCCATCGTGGCGGCGCGGCCGTCCCAATAGAAATGTGGCTGATAGCCAACGTTGTACAGGCTCGGTGAGTTGCGCGTGTTCTTGCTGCCGTCGACCTTGGGCGACACATCCAAGCCGTCCGACCACGCCTTCTCGTGCACGTGGCACGTCTGACACGACATGCTGCCGTCCTTCGAGAGCCGCTTGTCGAAGAACAGCGTCTTGCCCAGCGCCGCCTTCTCAGCGGTCAGCGCGTTGTCAGCCGGAATGTTCAACTTGGCTGCCTCGAGCCCCTTGGGTGTCTGCGCCAGCGACCGCACGGCGCTGACCTCCGAGGTGCACCCTAGGGCAACGAGCGTGAGGGGCGAGAGAAGCAGAAAGAGACGTGGGATCACGGTTGGGTTGCCTCGTTGGTTGCTGACAGGCGCGGCGCCGGGGGACGCATCATGTTGGCCTTCGACGATCGTGCGCGCAACAGCGTGGCGATCCTGAACGCGTGCCGCGATGCGCCGCAGCGCCGCGATGGCGACGCCGCAACAAAGTCAGCCAGGCGACGGATCCAGGACTTCCTGCAAGACGCTGCTCAGAGCATCGACCTCGAAGGGCTTCTGCAGGAAACTCGCCAGCCCCTTGCCGGCGAACCGCGCCATCGTGTCGTGCTCGTCGAAGCCACTCATCAAGACGACTCGCACGTCGGGGCGTAGCCGACGCAAGCCAGCCAGAGTCTGCTCGCCATCGAGGCTGCGCATGCGCAGATCAAGCAAGACGACCGCGAACCGGTCGGGCGCCGCGCCGAACACGTCCAAGGCCTCTTGCCCATCGCTCACCACGACCGCGTCGAAGCCGAGCGCGCGCAGCATGGAGCCCACGATTGCCCGAATCGTCCCCTCGTCGTCCGCAACCAACACCGTTCCGTGACCCTGCCAGGCGGCCATGGACCGCGGCGGTTCAACCACGTCGGCAACGGGACCGTCGACCGCCGGGAACAACAGTTTGAACCTGCTGCCCTGCCCGACCACCGACTCAACCGTGATGCTGCCCCGGTGGCCGCGCACGATTCCTAGCACGGCGGCAAGGCCGAGGCCGCGGCCGGTGAACTTGGTGCTGAAGAACGGGTCGAAGATGCGACTTTGTGTTTCGCCGCTCATGCCGCTCCCCGTGTCTGACACCTCGAGTCGGACATAGTCGCCGGCCTGCGTGCAAATCGTTGTCGGTTGACTGGAGTTGTCGCGAACGACACGTTCGACACTCGTCGTTAGGGTAACGACTCCCGGCGCCGTCTCGCCGACCGCCTCGCTGCCGTTGATGACCAGGTTCATGATCACCTGACGGAGCTGCGTCGCGTCCGCCGCGATCGGTGGCAAGTTTGCCGCAAGGTCGAGGCGCAGCTCGACGTTGCTACCGATCGAGATCCTCAGCATCTGCAGCGTGTCTTCGATGATGCGGCCGAGGTCGACGTTCTGCACCACGAAGCGGCCCTTGCCCGAGTAGGCCAACATCTGTCGGCACAGCTCGGTCGCGCGCGCAGTCGCGATCCTGATCTGCGCCAAGTAGTCGCGGGCAACAGAATCAGCCGGCAGATCCAGGCTGATCATGCTGGCGTTGGCGACGACCGTGGTCAGGATGTTGTTGAAGTCGTGCGCGATCCCACCCGCGAGAACCCCCAGGCTCTCGAGCTTCTGGCTCTCCTGCATCTTGCGTTGGATCGCCTCCCGCTCGCGCACGGCGGCGCGGGAAAGGGTGATGTCCTGCACGAAGCCATCGATGCAGATCAGGTCGCCCTTGTCGTCATACACGCCACCAGCGTGCTCGGAAACCCAACGCTCGCGGCCGTGGCGATCGATGATGCAATACTCGTTGTGGCAAGGCTTGCGCGCCTGCAGGCTGGCCTGACAGCGACTCCACAGCCCATCGCGATCCTGCGGATGCACGAGGTCGCCGTACGCGATCGACCGGTTGTTCTCCAACTCGTCGCGGCGATAGCCGGTGAGTGCCTCGCACCCCTCACTGACGTACGACATGGTCCATTGCGCGTCGTTCTGGCAACGGTACGCCATGCCGGGGAGATGGCTCACGAGACTGCCGAGACGCGCCTCGCCCGCTTGCAACGACTGCAGCAACTGCGAGCGCTCGATCGCCAGGCTCGCGAAGTGAGCGGCCCGTTCGAGGGCGGCCATCTCATGGGGCCGCGGCGCTCTGGGCTCGCCGTAGTACGCCGCGAACGTTCCCAACACGCGGTTCTGCGAGGAGTACATCGGCAGCGACCAGCAGGCGCGCAAGCCGTGCGACAACGCGAGGTCCCGATAGTCGCGCCAAAGCAGGTCAGTCGCGATGTCTGTCACGATGACGAGGCGCCGCTCAAACGCTGCCGTACCGCACGATCCAACGCTCGGGCCGATTGCGACGCCATCGATGGCCTTGCAGAACTCGAGCGGCAAGCGTGGCGCCGCGAGATGGCGCAGACGCCGACCATCGGCGTCCAGCAGCAACACCGACAGCCGCATGTCATGGAACAGCTTTTCGTATGACTTCGCCAACTGACTGATCGTGTCGGTCAGCGGCGCGCCAGCGACCATCGACTCCAGTACTTCGCGCTCCGCCGCGCTGCGCGCATCCATCAGGCGACGCTCCGTGACGTCGCGTGCGATCGACAGCACGCCGAGCAAGACACCTTGGGCGCTGCGGCATGGAACGCAGTGGGCCTCCAGGATGCGCCGGTCGCCGGACGGCGTCGTGATGCCGAACTCGCCCTGGCTGGCGACACCGGCAAGGGCCTGACCGTGCAGCGCGGCGAACGCGGCGAGATCCTCGGCAGCCAAGAACTCACCGACCGGTCGGCCGCGCACGGCTTCGATCGACTTGGCGCCAAGCAGCGCGAGGCCGGCTGGGTTGACTTCGAGCAGCGTGCCCTGGGGCGACACCAACTTCACACATTCGGTCTCCAGAGCCAAGACCGCGCGCAAGTGAAGCTCGTGCTCGGAGCGCTCGGCGCACAACGCTGTGGTGAGGACGCCGAGGACCGCGCTGGTCGCCATGAAGGCCCAAAGGACGATCACGTCCTCCTGGGGATGGTGGCGGAAGAAGGGGCCCTGCCCGGCGGCGGTCCCGTACGCGGCGATGGCCGACACCAACAAGAGCGCGAGCCCGGTACCGCTCGGGCCGAACCGCACGGCCGACCAGGCCACCAAGGGCAACGGCAGGAAGGCCAGTGACCAGCCGACTGCGGACGATCCCCCATTGGTGACGAACACCGCCCAGGCGGTCAAACTCGTCGCGATCACCCACGTCACGAACTCGGGCCAACGCTGCGCGATCACCCCGCGGGCCTCCCGGTCGAAGCTGAGCAAGAGGGGTGCCACCGACACGACGCCCATGGTGTCGCCGCCCCACCACGTCAACCAAGCGCTCCAAGGGTTGGCGGTGAGCGTGCCTGACGCCGAGAGGATCCCGACGCCGGCGGTGGAACTCAGGAGCATCCCGCCTGCGGCTGCGGCGGCAAGGATTCCAACGTCGCGCCGTCGAGGCATCCGGCGCTGCAACCCGAGCCAACGGAGAGTCGCCACGACGACGAGCGGAGCGACGGTATTGCCGATTGCGATCAGGCCCGCGGCGGGGTTTGCGGTGTTGACCAAGAAAGCCCCAAGCGCAACGCCAGGCCAGCAGCGGTAACCCCAGCGATACAGCGCGGCCACGGCGATTCCCGTGGGCGGCCAAATCAGCGTGATGGTCGAATCGACGGCCGGCAGCAGCAGGCCCAGGCGACCGGTCACTGCGTACGCCAGCGCGACAAGAACCCACCGCCCCAACTCAATGGGCCAGAGATCTGTCACCACTGAGTCGGCCAACAGCCTCGCATACCAAGGGTGTTGCCGCGTGACTCCTATGGGTCGTACCTCACCCACGTGCGGGATGATCCCACGCGGTTGCGCGCGATACAAGTCAGCCCCCTATGCGGCCGGCGATGTGTTCCTACGATCCCGCCATGCCTGGGCCCGACCTGACACGCCTCACGCTTGGTCCGCCGCCGTCGCGCGCCACCGAAACCCGCCCCACGCCCGTTCCAGGCCCCGAGGGCATTCCGATCCACGCGATCTACGAGGCGCGCGATCTGATGAGCGTCGACATCGACACCTTCCCTGGTCTGCCGCCCTACACACGCGGACCCTACGCGACGATGTACCTGTCGCGTCCGTGGACCCTGCGCCAGTACGCCGGCTTCTCCACCGCCGAGGCTTCGAACGCGTTCTACCGCCGCAACCTGGCGATGGGACAACGCGGCCTGTCGGTGGCGTTCGACCTCGCGACGCATCGCGGCTACGACAGCGATCATGCGCGGGTCACCGGCGACGTCGGCATGGCGGGTGTCGCCATCGACTCGATCCTCGACATGCGCATCCTGTTCGCGGGCATCCCGCTCGACAAGGTGTCGGTGTCGATGACGATGAACGGCGCGGTGCTGCCGATCCTGGCGCTCTACGTCGTCGCCGCGGAGGAACAGGGAGTCAAGCCCGCGCAGCTGGCCGGCACCATCCAGAACGACATCCTCAAAGAGTTCATGGTGCGGAACACCTACATCTATCCGCCCACTCCGTCGATGCGCATCGTCGGCGACATCTTCGCTTACTGCAGTAAGGCGATGCCGAAGTTCAACTCGATCTCGGTGTCCGGCTATCACATGCAGGAAGCCGGCGCGACCGCGGATCTCGAACTCGCCTACACGCTGGCCAACGGTCTCGAGTACCTGCGCACCGGGATTCGCGCGGGGCTCGACGTCGACGAACTGGCGCCACGCATGAGCTTCTTCTGGGCCACCTCCATGAACTACTGCATGGAAGTAGCCAAGATGCGCGCGGCGCGTCTGTTGTGGTCGCGCATCGTGGCGCAGTTCGGTGCCAAGAACAAAAAGTCGCTGGCCCTGCGCGCGCACTGCCAAACCTCGGGTTGGTCGCTCACCGAGCAGGACCCGTTCAACAACGTCACCCGCACCGCGATCGAGGCGCTGGCGGCGGTGAGCGGTGGCACGCAGAGCCTGCACACCAACGCGCTCGACGAGGCGATCGCGCTGCCGAGCGAGTTCAGCGCCCGCATCGCGCGCAACACGCAGCTCCTGATCCAGCACGAGACCGACCTGTGCAAGACGGTCGATCCGTGGGGTGGCTCGCACTACGTCGAGCGCCTCACGCACGACCTGGCGGCGCGCGCGTGGGGTCTGATCGAAGAGGTCGAGGCGCTCGGCGGCATGGCGAAGGCGACCGAGACCGGCTTGCCCAAGCTGCGCATCGAGGAGGCGGCAGCGCGGCGGCAGGCGCGGATCGACGGCGGCGACGATGTGATCGTCGGCGTCAATCGGTATCGCGCGACCGAGCAGACGCCCCTCGACGTATTGCGCGTGGACAACGACGCAGTGCGCCGCACGCAGGTCGATCGACTGAGAAAACTGCGCGCCGAGCGCGACGACAAGGTGGTCGAGCACGCGCTGACCCGGCTGCGCGGCGCCGCGCGCGGCACCGACAATCTGTTGGCGATCGCCATCGATGCGGCGCGCGGCGGCGCCACCGTCGGCGAGATCTCGGACGCGCTGGCCGACGTATTCGGTCGGTATGAGGCGCCGATCCGCACCATCGGTGGCGTGTATGCTGCCGCCGCCAAGATGAGCGACCTCGACGCCGTGCAAAGGCTGACGCAAGCGTTCTTCGACCGCGAGGGACGTCGACCGCGCATCCTGGTGGCGAAGGTGGGGCAAGACGGTCACGACCGCGGCGCCAAGGTGGTGGCCACGGCGTTCGCCGACATGGGCTTCGATGTCGACATCGGCCCGCTGTTCCAGACGCCAGAAGAGGTCGCCAAGCAGGCGGTCGAGAACGACACGCACGTGGTCGGCATCTCGTCGCTCGCCGGCGCGCACCGCACGCTGGTGCCGCAACTGATTGCCGCGTTGCGCGCGCAGGGCCGCCCCGACATCAAGGTCGTGGTCGGGGGCGTGATCCCGCGCGACGACTACCCCGAGCTGTTCGACGCGGGCGTCGTCGAGATCTTCGGCCCGGGCACGGTGATCGCGCAGGCCGGCAAGAGCGTGCTGGCGGCGCTGGCGGCGCGGTGAATTGGTGAACGGCGCACGCTCGTGGTCTTGCCGTGCGCTGGTGCCGCGGCGATGAAACATGGTCGCTGGCTCGGCCTGCTGGCCATCGCGGTGGCGTTCGCACTGACCTACGGCCCGGGGCTGCCGCATTTCTTCACCGCCGACGACTTCGTGCTCCTGCACTACATGCGCGACAACACCGGGGTCGACATCGTGCGCGAGAGGTTGTTGCACGGGCCGCGCAGCGACGTCGCATCCCCGTGGTGGCGACCAGCTTGGCTGCTGTTGTTCAACGCCTCATACGAGGCCTTTGGCCTCTCGCCGGCCGCCTTGCGCGGCGTGGTTTGGCTGCTGCACGGTGCGATGCTGGTGCTGGTCTTCGCGGTAGCCTCGCGCGTCGTCGCGTCGTCGGCGTTGGCACTCTGTGCGGCAGCCCTGTTCGCGCTGGCCCCGAGCTACGCCGAAGCGCTGCTGTGGATCTCGGCGGGGTTGAACGTGCTCCCCGCCGCGATCTGCCTGTTCGTCGCCGCGGTCGCCTACGCGCACTTTGTCGAGAGCGGCGCGCGCCGCGCGTGGCTCGTCGCGTGGCTGACGTTCGTACTGTCGTTCCTGTTTCGCGAGGCCGGCTACCACATGCCCCTGGTCGTGGTCGCCGCGCACCTGACCTTGTCGAGGGGATCGCCGGTCGGGCGCCGCCTGCTCCGCGGCGTCTTGCACAGCCTGCCGTTCTGTGTCGTCGTCGTGCTGCACAACCTGTTCTTGAACCCGTTCGACGTCAGCGGGATGTCGCTCGCCGAGAACCTGCGCACCGCCGGCCGACACGGCGCCTTGTGGCTGCAAGCGTTGTTCGCGGTGCCCGACGGCCCGTGGTCAGCGGTAGCGACGCTGGCCGTGGGCACGGGTGCGATGGCCGCAGTGAATCACCGCGCGCGCTTCTGCCTACTCTGGGCGCTGGCGGCGAGCTTTCCGTTCGTCGCCCGCACCCACGAGACGCGCTTTCTCTACTTCGCGCATGCGCCGCTGGCACTGGCCGTCGTACTCGCATGCGGCCCGTGGGCGCACGGACTTCGCACCCTTGCCGTGCTGGTGCCTGCGCTGGTGCTGGTCGTCGGGCTGAACGCCACGCGCATCGGCGGCGCGGTGCGCGCCCACGCGGCGAGCGCCCAGGTAAGCGCTACTTTCATCGAGCTCTTGCGCGGCGAGCAATTCGCAGGCGACGCCGAGCTGCACGTCGACTTCTTGCCGCCCGAACTCGCGGACGGCGCGCCGGAGGCACTCGAGCTGTACCTTGGCCACAAGGTGCGCGTGGTCAACCAGACCTTGCTCGAACGCGCGCCCTTCGTGATCTTCGGCCAGCCGGCGTTCGAGCACCTCGCCGACGACACCACCATCGTGCACTTCGATCACGCCGCACGGCGCTTCACGCGGACCACGCGCGGCGCGCTGATCGCCGGCCGGCCGCTGGTACCGATGTTCGCCTTCCGGCATCAAGCGCGCCAGGTGACCGCGTGGCCAGAAATGCAGTTCGCTCGCGACGTCGTGCATCTGTTGCAGCCACCGCCGCCACTCGATCTGGTCGGCGATGGCGTCGGCAAGGTCGTGTGGGTGCGCGCCGGCAACGTGAGCCGCTTCGACCTAGGCGTCGAAACGCCGCGCGACGGCTACCTGGTGATCGCGTTCATCGTCGACCTCACCACGGTCGGCGGCCACGCCTTCGTGGACGGCGCGGCGACGCCGCTGTTGGTCGTCGACGGCCTATTCAACGCGGTGCCGGTGCGCAAGGGGACGCACGAGGTTGTGGTCAAGACCTCGCTGTAGGCACCGCACCCCTTCAGATCGTTCCAGCCTTCGCCTAAGGTGCCAAGATGGAACTCGCCGACGCCGTGCTCCGCGGCGACCGCCCTGCCCTCGCACGCGCCATCACCTTGGTGGAGAGTCGCCGCCCCACGGACGAGGCGAGCGCCGACGCCTTGTTGCAGGCAGTGCATGGTCGTGGCAAAGACAGCGTGCGGGTCGGAATCTCGGGCCCGCCTGGCGTCGGCAAGAGCACATTCATCGATGCGCTCGGTTCGCTGCTGACCTCGCAAGGAATGCGCGTGGCGGTGCTGGCGGTCGACCCCTCCAGCTCGGTGAGCGGCGGCAGCATCTTGGGCGACAAGACACGCATGACCAAGCTGTCGCGCGACCCCAACGCGTTCGTGCGGCCGTCGCCGGGCAGCGGCGCGCTCGGCGGGGTCGCGCCGCGCACGCGCGAAGCGATCGCGGTGTGTGAAGGCGCCGGCTACAGCGTGATCCTGGTGGAGACGATCGGCGTCGGCCAGTCGGAGATCGCCGTCGCCTCGATGGTCGACTTCCTACTGTTGTTGGTGCCTCCCGACTCCGGCGACGAGTTGCAAGGCATCAAGCGCGGCATCACCGAGGTGGCCGACGGCGTGTTCGTGAACAAGGCCGACGGCGAACGCCTGGTGAGCGCGCAGCGCACGCGACTCGAGTACGAGCAAGCGCTGCAGCTCGTGCACACCGGCGACACGCGGCCGGTCGTGCTCGCGGGCTCCGCCCAGGAGGCGCGCGGTCTGAATGCGGTGTGGCAGGCCGTGACGGCACGCAGCCCGGTCGCCAGTCCGGCGCGCGCGCAACGGCGCGCCGCGCAAGCGCGCCGTTGGCTCGACGAAGCCCTGCACGACCAACTGGTCGAACGCTTCCTCCGGCGCTCCACCGCCGCTACGCAACTCGCCGCGGCCTACAGCGAGGTTGAGGGCGGGGGCGTGTCGCCGCGCGTGGTCGCGCGCCGCCTCCTCGCCAGCTCGTAGGCCTAGGCTCCAAGTGCGGGGACGCGCAATGCAACCCGCGCCGTCGATCGATGCGCCTGACAACTCGATCGTTGCATGCTGCAACGATCTGCCGGACTGACAGGGCGGCGGCGGAGCACGGTCCGGGCCCCGCAATCACGTCGCTTGCCGCAAGACACCGCCCCACCGGCACTTCCGCACAGCTCGAGAGGCGCGACAGCAGTTCGGCCCAATGCTTGCTTGGTCGTACGCATCGCGCCACGAGCGCACATCAACCCAAGCAAACCCAAGGAACAACCATGCAGCTCATCCCCTGGCACACCGGTAATCGCGTCTCCACGCTCGACTCGCTGTTCGACAACCTCTTCCAGTTGAGCGGCCAGCCCAGCCAAGCCCGTCAGCCGTCGGCCCCAGTGAACGTGTACGAGAACGAGACTGCGTTCGTGATCGAGGTCGAGCTGCCCGGCGTCGACCAGAAAGACGTCGAGGTCAAGCTGCACGGCGACGAACTGACCGTCACCGCCGAGCGCAAGCACAGCCACGCCACCAAGGACGGCGACTTCCACCGCGTGGAGTCGCACTTTGGCCGCTTCTCGCGCACCGTGCGCTTGCCCGAGGGCCTGCAGACCGAGGCGATCGACGCGACCTTCAGCCGCGGCGTGCTGACGCTGACGACGCCCAAGGCACCTGAGCGCACGCCGACGCGCATCGAGGTGAAGGCGAAGTAATCGGTTGCACGCGGGCCAGCCCACGGGTTGGCCCGCACAGCAGAGAGAATCTTGCGGCGCGTGCATCGCTGCCTTGGGCCGCAACCACCGGTTGCATGTCGGCGCAGCGCCGACCATAGGGGCCCAAGGCCGCTTTACTCCTTGGGGCTTCCAGTGCCGCTGGGGCGTGGCGAATTTGAAGGGAGTGGCGAATTACACGGACCGCAGATTTTCCGCGCCCCGCGAGGATTCGCGGCACTTGCAGCCCCGGTCGCGCGCAGCATGCGCGCATGATCACCGTCGTGCAGCGAGTGAACCGCGCCGCCGTGCACGTCGGCGGCCAGGAAGTTGGTCGCATCGAACTCGGCGCATTGCTGTTCGTCGGCGTCGAGACCGGCGACACCAGCGACGACGCCGAGGCAACCGCACACAAGATCGCCAAGCTGCGGTTCTTCCCCGGCGCCACGCCGATGGACAAGACCCTGGCCGAGGTCGGTGGCAGTTGCCTGGTGGTCAGCCAGTTCACGCTGGCCGGCGCCTTGGCCAAGGGCAACCGACCGAGCTTCACCGCGGCGGCACCGCCCGATGTGGGCGAACTGCTCTACGCCCGCGTGGCGGAGGGCCTGCGCGGGTGCGGCCTCAGCGTGGCAACCGGGCAGTTTCGCGCGCACATGCACGTGACTCTGGAGAACGATGGCCCAGTGACGTTCATCGTGCGGGTGCAAGGTGGCCGCGTGCTCTAGCCCGGACGAGTCGCGCCTTGCCCGGCCGCGGCGACGGCGCCATCATCGGCCAGCAGCCGCAGCGTCAAGCACGACGCCGCGACTGACCACCATGTCGGACCCCGACCGCCTCGTCGCCACGACTGGACCCTGGTGGCGCGCCCTCGATCGCCACCACTGGTTCGTGCTGGTGATGGCGTCGCTCGCCTGGATGTTCGATTGCCTCGACCAGCAGCTCTTCATCCTGGCGCGCAACCCGGCGATCGCCGACCTGATGCCGAAGGGCACGCCCGCGGACGACCTGCGCCAGTGGGGCGGCACCGTCACTGCGATCTTCATCGTCGGCTGGGCGGTCGGCGGCCTCATCTTCGGCGCGCTGGGCGACCGCGTCGGCCGCGCGCGCACGCTCACCCTCACCGTCCTGCTCTACTCGCTGTTCACCGGTCTATGCGCATACGCCCAAAGCATCTGGGACTTCTGCGCCTACCGCTTCATCACGGGCTTGGGTGTGGGTGGCGTGTTCGGCCTGGCGGTGGCGCTCGTCGCCGACTCGCTCCCAGACCGCGCGCGACCCGCCGCGCTCGGCGTGCTCCAGTCGATGTCGACCGTCGGCAACGTCATCGCTGGCGGCATCGCGATTCTCCTCGGCTGGCTGGAAGTCCAGACCGCACTCGCTGGCGGCCAGCCCGGCACCGGCGCGTGGAAGCACCTGTTCCTGATCGGTGCGGTGCCCGCGCTCTTGTGCGTGTTCTTGCAGCTCCGTCTGCGCGAACCTCAGAAGTGGGTGGCGGCGCGTGCCGCCGGCAGGCAGACCGGCGCTCGTTTCGGTTCGTATCGCTCGCTGTTCGGCGAGGCGCGCTGGCGCCGGCCCGCACTGTTCGGAATGCTGCTGTGCGTCGCAGGCGTCGTCGGGCTCTGGGGCGTGGGCTTCTTCTCGCCCGAGCTGGTGGCTGGCGTCATCGGCCGGCGCCTACAAGAGAATGCCACACCCCCCGCCGCGATCCCGGGTGCGCGCATGCAATGGACTGGCATCAGCATGGTCATGCAAAACCTCGGCGGCTTCGCCGGCATGCTGACCTTCACCCGGCTGTCGTTGGTGTACGGCCGCAAGCCCGTGTTCTTCGCTGGCCTGATCGCGGCCCTGCTCAGCACCGTGCTCGTGTTCCAGTTCTTCGATTCGATCTGGCACATGTTCGTGCTCATGCCGCTCATGGGCTTCTGCCAGCTTGGTCTGTTCGCGGGCTTCGCCATGTATCTGCCCGAACTGTTCCCCCTGCGCCTGCGCAGCACGGGCACGAGCTTCTGCTACAACGTCGGCCGCTTCATCGCCGCCAGCGGCCCGTTCACCTTGGGCGTGCTGCAATCGCACCTCGCCGCCGACGCCATCACCGCGGAGGCAAAGCTCGACGCGTTCCGCGATGCCGCGTGCTGGCTGAGCCTGGTGTATGTGCTCGGGCTCGTGGCCCTGCCGTTCTTGCCGGAGACGATGGGCAAGCCCATGCCGGAGGATGAGGTTTCTTGAGTAGGCACGCGAGCACGCGACCCTCTCCTGGTCCGCCCTCTTGCGGCGCGGACTCCTAGCGGGCGGCGCGATCGGCGTTGTGCGCGCGCACCATCGCCACGATGCCCGGCACGCCCTCTTCGATGCGATCGAGCGCCACGTCGAAGTCAGCGTCTGAGCCAAGGTAGGGATCGGCGACGTCGCGCAGCAAGAGCGTGGGCGACAGGTCGAGGTAGCGCCGGATCGCCACGGTCGCGGCGCGCGGGCGCTTCGATTCCAGTTCCTGCACGTGCCCCTGGGTCATGCCGAGCATGACGTCGAACTCCGTGAAGTCGGTGTGCCGCACACCACGCGCCACGAATCCGAGTAGGTCGTAGCCACGACGCGCCGCCGCCGCGACCGCGCGCGGATCAGCCGGCTCGCCAGTCTGGCCATCCCACGTGCCGGCGGAGGCAACCTGAGTCTTCGCCGCCAAGCCGGCTTCGGAGAGGGCATGGCGCACCACCACCTCGCCGAGCGGCGAACGACAGATGTTGCCGGTGCAGACGATCAACAGGCGCATGACCTCACCTCGAGAGCGGCCTGCGACGCACGGGTCATTCCCATCTGCGGATTGTCCCTGATGACGGGGCAATCGCACGCAACTTCGAGCGCCCAACTCTTCCTCGTTGCCCGCATATTCAGGTGTGACCTCGTAACGGCGGCGCCATGTCCCTCTCGCTCGACCGACGCTCGCTGCTCGCCGCAGCGGCCCTCGCGCCGTTCCCGGCTTTGCGCCGGACGTTCACGCTGCGCCAGGACGAGGGAACGCTACCGGAGCCCGACCTCACCGAAGGCCGCATTCTGCGTCGAGTCGCGGGCCTGCGCCCCTTCCGCACCGGCGGCATTCGGCTCGAGGCCGAGCGCGTCGCCGACAAGACCGTCGTGCACAACTACGGTCACGGTGGCGCCGGCGTGACTCTGTCCTGGGGCAGCGCCGAAGTCGCAGCCGACCTGGTGGCAGCGGTTGCGGCGGCGCCAGCGGCGGTCGCCGTGGTCGGCGCCGGCGCCGTGGGCCTGGCCACCGCGCGCGTGCTGCAAGAACGCGGCTACTCGGTGCGCATGTTGGCCAAGGACTTCCCGCCGCACACCACCTCGAATCTCGCCGGCGCCGAGTGGTTGCCGATGGGGGTCGCGGTCGGCGACGACGACGACGCCCGCGCCCGCTTTGCCCGCATCACCCGCGCCTCGTGGCAGCGCTTTTCGAGCCTGATCGGCGACACGTTCGGGGTCTACCTGCGGCCGCACCTCGAGGTCGGCAACGCGCAGCGACTGCTGGCGAACGTGGGCGGCGGCACGATCGCGCCCGCCACCGCGCTGGCGAAGCTGCCGTTCGCCCGCGTGCAGCGTCGCGGCGAGCGCTTCCACGGCATGTTGATCGAGCCACCGATCTACTTGGCGGCGCTGCTGCGCGCGGTGTTGGTGGCAGGCGGCAGTCTGCATGGCCGCAGCTTCGCCGGGGCCGAGGATTTCGCCGACTTGCCCGAGGCGGTGATCGTCAACTGCATGGGGCTTGGCGCTGCCACGGTGTTCGCCGACGCCACCGTGCAGCCGGTGCGCGGCCAGCTCGTGCACATGTTCCCGCAACAGCTCCCCTACCTGTTGTCGCACGAAGGCGGCTACCTGGTTCCGCGCAGCGACTGCACCGTGCTCGGCGGAACCTACGAGGTCGGCGTCGCCGACGACACACCTGATCTGGCGACCTGCGCCACCATCGTCGAAGGTCACCGCCGCTTCTTCGGCGGCATCTGACCAAGCATCACGTCAGCGTGGCCTGCGCCTTGCTCGCCACGCCGATGTGCGCCTGCGCCCGCAAGCGCCGCTGCAACTCAGCCGCAGTCACGTCGCCGCGCAACAACTCGGCGTAGGCCACGAGCACGGCCTGCGTCTCGGCCTGCGTCTCGCGCACGAACTCGACGCGATAGCGTCGCACGCCCGCCGCGAGCCACTCGCTGGCCGCCGCCGCGCTGGTCTGCAGCGTGCCGTTGAACACGGTGTTGCGGCAACCGGCGTCGACGATCACCGGATGTTCGAAGCCGAGGTGATCGCGCAGCGCGAGCTGGTGTCGGTCACAAGGCCGGCCGCAGGAGTGAAAGTCACGCCCCGCGCTGAGCACGTGCGCATACACGCAGTGCTCGGTGTGAAACGTCGGCAAGCGCACGTGCAACGTCGCCGTCAAGCGCGTCGGGTCGGTCGCCGCCACGAGCGCGCGCAACTGCACTCGGTCGAGGTCGTGCGCCGGCGTGAGTGTGTCGAGGCCCAGAGCGAACAGCTCGGCCGCGGTCACCGAGTTGCACACGTTGAGCGCGAAGTCGCCGTGCAGAATCGGCCGTTCAGCCGCCGGCAGCGCGGAGAAGAGCATCACGGCGCCGAAGTGGCGCAACAACACGCCGTCGGGACGCAGCTTGAGCAGCCGCTCGTCGAACGCGCGTTCGCCAGGCTTGCTGACCCGCAGCGTGGCGACCACCACGCGCACCCCGCGGTCGCGGGCCCGCTCGACGGCGCGGGACAAGCCTGTCAACTCCATGTAGTCGAGTTCGACCTCGGGCAATCGCGCCGCCAGCACCGCGTCGAGCTGCGCGTCGTTGCGCACGAGGGGCACTAGAAGAGGATCCAACGGGGTCTGCCAGCGACCGGCGGCCGCCGTCGACCACGCCGCGGTGCGCAGGGCAGGAAGCGCAGGCACCGAGTCGATCGTCCGCGGCGCGCCACGTTCGAGCTGCGGCAGCAGCGCCTCGACGAGCGCGCGCCGCATCTCTTTGAGTTCCGACACCGGCAAGTGCAGTCCCGGCGCCAGGCCGGCGGTGTCGATCGCCTGCAACCGGAACGGCGTGCCGCCCAGCGCGCCGAGCTTGTCGCGCAGAACATCGTCGTCGAGGCCTGCACCCCGCGCCATCTGTAGCGACGAGGCGCTCTGCGCTTGTGCCGCGAACGCGCCCGCGCGCGCACTCACCCGCAACGGTGCATCGACCGCGCCCGTGGCCACCAGTTCCACGGGCACGCGCCCGCCGCTCGCCAGCGCCCGCCAACGTTTGCTCAGCTCGGGATCACTGGTGATCCACACACGCTGGCCTGGGCGCACGCGCGCCAGGTCGGGCCCCGGCGTGCCAAAGCCGAGCCGCACGTGCTCGCCGTGTTGCTCGACGCGGAACACCGGTCCGCCCGCCTCCGCCGACTCCGGCTCGCCCGCATCGAAGACGACGCCGAGGCCGGGTCGCAGCTCGGGCAGCGGCACGTCGGGCAACGGCCCGTCGGGAAGCGGCGACGCAACCTCACCCACCGCGGCGCGTGGCCGCACCTCGGCCGCGCGCGCGCCGGTCCACGGTCGTCCGACGGTGTCGATTGCCACCGTCACTTCGTCGCCTGCCACCGAAACGACGCGACCGAGGTAGTGACCGCGATGCTTGGGAAAGCGCCCCTCGACCAGATCCTGGTGATTGGCGCCCAGCAAGAACCCGTCGCCGAAGCCGCGCGAGTACGCCGAGGTCATGTCGCGCAGGTCGAGCGCCAGTTGACGCTCAGCCGCGGCACGGTCGGCGCCGGCCATGAGCGCGTCGAGCCAGCGGCGATAGCCGCCGATCGACGTCGCGACATACTCGGGTCCCTTCTGGCGCCCCTCCACCTTGAGACCGTGCACGCCGATCTGCAACAACTCGGGCACCGCGCGCGCGCCGGCGAGGTCCTTGGGACTCAGCAGATAACGCAGGTCGCCGACGTCCTTGGCTGCGCCGTCGAGGATCAGATCGTACGGCATGCGACACGACTGCGCGCACTGACCACGATTGGCCGAGCGCCCACCCCACGCTTCACTGGTGAGGCATTGACCACTCCACGACACGCATAGCGCGCCGTGCACGAAGACCTCGAGTTCAAGGGTCGACTCCGCCTTGAAGCGACGGATCTCGGCAACCGACAGCTCGCGGGGTACGACCACGCGCGTGACCCCCAACCGGGCGGCGAAGCGCGCCGCGTCCGCATTGCAGATCGTCATCTGCGTGCTCGCGTGCACTTCGAGCTGCGGGCATACCGCGCGCGCCAGCAGCGCGATGGCTGGGTCTTGCACGATGAGGGCGTCGACCCCCGCGGCGGCGGCGGCGCGCACGATCGTCTCCGCCTGTCCGAGTTCGCCTTCGAACACCAGCGTGTTGAGTGCCAGATAGGCCCGCGCCCCGGCGCGATGCACGCGCGCGCAGACTTCGGGCAGGGTCGCGAGCGCGAAATTGGCGGCGCGCGCCCGCGCGTTGAACCCCTCGCCGAGCCCGAAGTACACCGCGTCGGCACCCGCCGCCAAGGCAGCCGTGAGCGCGGCGTCGTCGCCGGCAGGGGCTAGCAGCTCGGCGCGCATGGTCATGGTCGTCGAGTATCCACGCGGTGCGCCGCGAGGCCACCGCTCGGCAGTCCTTCTATCGATGAATTTGTTAGGCTCTGCCACGCCCTGGTCCGCAGAACGACAGCCCTCAGACTGCCGGCTCCAACTCCCTCTTACTCCCATGCAACCACGCACCGCTTTCCTCTTGCTCCCGTTGTCGGCGGCTCTGTCGGCGCAGGCGCCGATCACGTTGACCCACGGCCCGACGCGCTTCGACCACAACAGCTACTCCAATTCCACGACGGACATCGGCGGCTATTGCAACTTCACCTCGTCGGGCGTCGACCACGCCTACCAAAGCTCGTGGTACTACGCGCTCGCGTCTGACGCGACGGGCTCGGCCTTCAATAGCAGTGGCGGCCAGCTGACGGCGAGTGTCTCGACCGATGGCCGGACCGGCGAGTTGTTGTGGCTCAACGTCGACCAGCGCAACTTCTCAGCCGTGTTGACCAACGCCGTCTACTCGACCGGCGCAAGCTCTGGGGTCAGCGCCCAGACGATGACCATCAGCAACAACACGGGCGCACCGCTCACCATCAACGTCTACGCCTACCTCGATCTCGACGTCAACAACTCGGCGGGCGGCGACACAGCCACCCAGGAGCCGTCGCTCACCGCGGGCAATCATTTGGTGACCGACGTCATCACGCTGTGGCATACGGCGAACGGCTTCAACAACTGGGCGGTCGGCGCGTATGCGAATCTGCGCGCCAGCATCTTGGCTGGCTTTGGCGGTGCCCCCTGGGTCCCGGGCAACGCCGGCACGCCGTTCGGCCCGGGCGACTACACGTCGGTCTACCACTGGTTGGTGACGATCGCTCCGGGTGCCCGCCAGAGCTTCGAGACGATGATCGCAGACACCGCGATGCCGGCGTCGCAACGCATCGCGCGCAGCACCACGTTCTGCAACGCCAAGACCGGCACCAACGGTCTGCCGGCATGGGCGCTCAACCGCGCGTACATCGGCAGCACTGCCAACCTGACGATCGAGAACGGCTTCCCAGGATCGGCGCCCATCGTGCTCTTGGGCACCGCGCCGGCGCTCATTCAGCTACCGCCCTTCGGCACGATCTGCACGGTGTCGGTCACGACCATCAACATGCCGGCCTTCAGTGCCGCACGGTCCTCGACGCTACCGTGCCCGATCCCCGCGTTGAGCTCGATGGGCGGCCAGCAGCTCCACTTCCAAGGGTTCTTCGTCGATCCAGGCGCAGCCGGTTCGGTAGCTCACACCGATGGTCTGACGTGGACCTTCGGCAACTACCACGGCAACTGATCGCGCCGCTCCCCTCCTGTTGGGCGGTTGCCGACAAACCGCACGTCGAGCATTGGTATCGGCACTTGCACTTCGCCCCCGAGTGGTTGGCGATGGTGCGACGCGACTGGCGCGCCGTGTTGATCACCGACACCGACACCGTGCTGCTCCGAAAGCAGTAGCGGAGGCCACGGAGGCCACCGCCAGGCAGTCCTTCTATCGACGAATGTGTTAGGCTTTGCCACACCCTGGCCCGCAGAACGACAGCCCTCAGACTGCCGGCTTCAACCCCCTCTTTACGTCCCATGCAACCACGCACCGCTTTCTTTTTGCTGCCGCTGTCGGCGGCTCTGTCGGCGCAGGCGCCGATCACGTTGACCCACGGCGCGACGCGCTTCGACCACAACACCTACGCCAATTCCACGACGGACATCGGCGGCTATTGCAACTTCACGTCGTCGGGCGTCGACCACGCCTATCAAAGCTCGTGGTACTACGCACTCGCGTCTGACGCGACGGGCTCGGCCTTCAACAACAGTGGCGGCCAGCTGACCGCAAACGTTTCGACCGATGGCCGGACCGGCGAGTTGGTGTGGCTCAACGTCGACCAGCGCAACTTCTCAGCCGTGTTGACCAACGCCGTCTACTCGACCGGTGCAAGCTCTGGGGTCAGCGCCCAGACGATGACCCTCAGCAACAACACGGGCGCACCGCTCACCATCAACGTCTACGCCTACGTCGATCTCGACGTCAACAACACGTTTGACTTCGACACCGCAACCCAGGAGCCATCGCTGCCCGCCGGCAATCACTTTGTAACCGACGGCGCCACGGTGTGGCATACGGCGAACGGCTTCAACAACTGGGCGGTCGGCGCGTATGCAAATCTGCGCGCCAGCATCTTGGCTGGCTTTGGTGGCGCCCCCTGGGTCCCGGGTAACGTCGGTACGCCGTTCGGCCCGGGCGACTACACGTCGGTCTACCACTGGGTGGCAACGATCGCGCCGGGTGCGAGCCAGAACTTCGAGACGATGATCGCCGACGGTAGAATTCCGGCGTCGCAACGCATCGCGCGCAGCAGCACGTTTTGCAACTCGAAGACCGGCACCAACGGCCTGCCGGTTTGGCGGCTCAACCCCCCGTACATCGGCAGCACTGCCAACTTGACGATCGAGAACGGCTTCCCCGGATCGGCGCCGATCGTTCTTCTGGGCACCGCGCCGACGCTCATTCAGCTACCGCCCTTCGGCACGATCTGCACGGTGTCGGTCACGACCCTCAACATGCCGGCCTTCGGTGCCGCACGGTCCTCGACGCTACCCATCCCGATTCCCGCGTTGCGCTCGCTGGGCGGCCAACAGCTCCACTTCCAAGGGTTCTTCGTCGATCCAGGCGCATCCGGTTCGGTCGCTCACACCGATGGACTGACGTGGACCCTCGGCAACTACCACGGCAACTGATTGAGCAGTGCGCGCGCCCGCCGCGCGAACTCGCGCGGCGGTAGCCGCCAAGGAAACGACCGCCGTCGGTGACTTCGCGCGAGCGCGAGCGGCTCGCGCAGCGCAGAATCCGGGCGATGCGTTCGTCCCGCGCTTGGTTCCATCTCGTCGCGGGACTCGCGCTGCTCGGCGCGATCGTTGTACTGAGCCTGCACGTCGACCGCGCCCGCCTGCTCACGCACGTGGTCGGCATCTTCGCCCTGCTCGCCGAACTGCTGCGCCACGGCGTGCTCTACCCGGCCGAGCCGACCACCGACCTGGTCTACTCGATCTTCTATCACCCACTGGCGTTCGCGCCTTACGCACTGCTGCCCGGGTCGGGGCTCGACCTCATCGCCGGCATGCGCGTAGTGGTCGGCGTCGAGACCCTGCTGTGCCTGTTGCTGGTAGCGTGGCTGGCGCGCTCCACGCTCGGCGCCGCTTGCTGGTCGCCTTGCCTGTGGGCGATGTGCACCCTGCCGGTGGGCTTCGCCTTGATCGGCATGCGCGACGACCCGCGCGCCACCATGTTCGGCTTGCTGGCCCTGATCGGCTACGGCGGCGCAACTGGCCGGCGACCTCGCGCCTGGCTCGCCGCCGCGATGCTCACGCTGGCATTCTTCGTGAAGGCCACCGCGCCGCTGGCGCCGGGTGCCGCGCTGTTGTGGGCCGCCCTGCGCGAAGGCCACGCCAGGCCGGCCCGTGCCGCCACCCTCCTGCTGGGCGGCTGCGCGCTGCTCACCGCAGCGGGCATCGCGTTCTTGCAGCTTGGCCTGGGCTGCGACTTCCTCGGTAACGGACTCACCTACCTGCTGGTCGAGCCAGCCCGCGACCCGCGCACATGGAGCGAGACCTGGATCGCGCTCTGCGGCGACCTTTGCGCGTGGCACGCTGGCGCCCAACCACTCGACTTGGCGTTGCCGGCGATCCTCATCGCTTCGACGTCCGCCCTAGCGCTCCGCCTTCTGCGGCGGCAATGCGATCGCTACGACGTGCTCGTGATCGCCGTTTGGCTGAAGACCATCGTCACCTATCGCAGCTGGGGAACCGACCTGAACCATCTGCTCGACCTGACGCTGTTCGCCGCCCTGCACGGCTCGCGCGCGCTCGCGCCGTGGATGACGCCCGGGCGCGGACTGTGCCTGTTCGCCATCGCGCTCGGCCTGGGCCAACCATGGCGACGCCTCGTGCCCGAAGCTGGAACGCCCACCCTGGCCCAAAGCCCGTTGGCGGCTGCGGCCGCGGGCCTGCGTTCGCAGCGGTCGATGCCGACTCTGTGTGAAGAACCCTTGCTGGCCTGGCTCAGCGACAGCCGCCCGCTGGTCACCGATCCGTTCCTCACCTTCGCGGCCTTGCGCCGCGCGCCAGAGATCCGCGCGACCTGGTTTGGCCCGGCCGAGCATCCCGCCGCCGTGCAACGCCTGGTGCTGATGCACAACCCGTTGGCCGACGATCCGCACGTGGAGCATTGGTATCGGCACCTGAACTTCGACGCCGAGTTCTTGGCGATGGTGCGACGCGACTGGCGCGCCGTGTTGATCACCGACACCGCCACCGTGCTGCTCCGAAAGCAGTAGCCGCGCGCTGTGCAGCAGGTCACCGGGCTGCGGTCCCGGCGCGTCGGCGCTGGCGAGAATGCGCGTCTGCGCGGTGGGCACGCCGTCGTACTTGATTCCCCAACGGCCGTGCAGCGCGTGGCGAGCGACCACATGAGTCGGCGCCGACTCCGGGCCTGCCGCTCTACGTCTGCGCGTCGGGGTCGACGCCAACTCGCCGCGGTGCTGGTGGTGCAAGGGGTGTCGCCGGGCGCCGCGATCGCGCTTCTGTTCACGGAGGCATTCGCCGACGGCAGACGCGTCAAGCGCAACCTCACCGAGAAGGTCGACCGCGAAGCGCTGCCACGGCTGCTCACCACGTGTTGACCTCGTCGAGCCAGGGCAACCCCGTATGTAACCATTCTCCACTTCGCTGCCACTCTGCGATGTGGCTGCTCTCACCAGCACGTCGCGCCGTAGGCAACCCGAGGCCACCGCTCTGTACCAAGTCCTCGCCGAGCACCTCGCCACCTTCCTCGCCCGCACAGCCGACGACGAGACGCGCAACCCGCTGCCGCGCTTCGTGGTGCGCGAACTCCGCGACTTCCTCGACTGCAGACAGCTCAGCCGCGGCTTCTGCCGTGTGCATTGACGTACCCTTGCGCCAGTGGGTGTTGTCGCTGCTGCACCGAGTGCGTTGCGCCTGCGCGTTCGACCACCACATTGCGCAAGGAGTGCGCAAGATCCTCGTCCGTTGAACTGCTCGCCACGCAAAGCGACAGCTACTCCCTGCAATCTGCGTATTGGTCCAAGACGCTATGGGCGCAGTACGTGATTGCACAATCCATTACACTGCGCTGACTTACACTGCGCTGACTGGTGTGCTGCGGCCGAAAAATCGGATACTGGCAGGGGACACGCGATCCGCCGGCCACCGCCGATCACCGGCCCACCATCTGCTCCACCTTCCACGCGTGATCGTGCAGCACCACGCCAATGTCCTTGGTGGTGTGGTTCTCGACGATCAGGTTCTTGCTAGACGGCATCTCGTGGAAACGGTGCACGCCCCGCGCATCCAGCAACCACACGGGCACGACGAGCTCGCCGGCAAGCAGGCGTAGGTTCGGCAGCTCGAGCCTTATCTCGCCTCGCCTTATCTCGCTATCTCGCCCTTATCTCGCAGGAGCTCGGCCAGGCGAGCGTCTTCGAGCGCACTCGCCGATGAACCCTCCCCTTGACGCCGCGCTTTCCCGTGATCCGTGACGACTGGAAACTCGTCGATATCACTGATCCCGACCTCCGACTGCCGGCCAACAGTCTCCCGCGCAAGCCGCGCCATTCGCCGGCGCGCCTCAGATGTTGCTCACGATGAGCCTGGTCGCACCGGTACCAGCGCCATTCAGGACGCCTGAGTTGAGGTTGTTTCGAAAGTTGTTCCCCGAGATCACGAAGTCGTCGGCACCGGTGTCGACCTGGCAGCCGTTTCGTTGCCAGGTCGCATGATCGCCATCACCGGAGCGGCAGCCGGTCACGACGACCCCGCGCGAGTTGCCGCCGACCAGGATGCCCGGGTAGACCCCGCGCGCGCCCCCGAACTGGTCCGAGGAGTTGAACAGGAAGTTCATCCCAGTGACGCACACCTCACGTCCCGCGATCGCGATGCCGGCTTGCTGGCAACCCGAAACGAAGCCGCCGGTGAACCCACAAGTCCGCACCGCATCAGCGACGTAGATCCCGGCGCGCACGCGCGAGCCGTTGAGCTGCGCGTTGCTGAAGAAGATCCTGAAACCGAGATCTAGTCGCGCGCACTCGAGCTGCGGATAGTCGCATTCGAAATCGTCCATCGTGATGAACGAGGGCACGTTCAAGGCACCGAGCGTATTGCGCGTATGTAGCCCTTCGCCGCCGATGTTCACGAAGTGGCACGACGAGCCGTTCACCGTGTGCACGAAGCCGTCGATGTCCAGGCCACGCATGCCGAGCGAGATCGCGCCGCCGAACACGCCGCGCAGGATGTAGGCGACGTCACTTCGACCGACGCCAGCAGCTCCGCCGGTCAAGCGAATGTAGTGCGCGCCCGCGCCGCCGCGGTAGTCGGTGATCCGCGTCTGGATCAGAGAGACGTTGTTGAAGTTGTTGAACGTCATCCCGGACCAGCCAGCCACGGCGACGATCCGTTCCGAGATGAACTGCGCGTTGTACTGACCCACGAGCAGCCGGCCCCCGGTCTTCCCGCTCTCGTCGACCACGAGATCCGAGAAGCGGTTGTAGTAGATGTAGGTTGCGGCCGTCAGGCTCTGGTAGACGAACGAATCGAAGTTGCCGACCGGAACGATCGTGCTGCCGCCACCCACACCGACGAGGCTGACGCTACCCTTGGAGATCCTGAGCGTCGCCGTAGTCTTGTAGCGGCCGACGGGAAACGCGACCTGTCCGCCGTTCTGGAGCTGCGCCTGGTTGATCGTGCGCTGGATCGCTACGGTGTCGTCGGTCACGCCGTCACCAACCGCTCCATAGTCCCTGACGTTCAAGAAGAGGGGTGACGACGAGGAGGGTGCCTGCAGGTTCGGCCCGTTGGTTCCCGCTCCGCTCGCGGGGATCAAGCTCCGCTGGATCGGAGGCGGGTAAGCAGGCGCTGCTGCACCCGAAGCCACGCCCAACTGCGCGTCGAGGCACGCACTAACGAGGGCGAAGGTGAGGAACTCAGCGATGAAGTTTGTCATGGGTGATCCCGTCGAGCTGCCAGGGAAGAGAACCTGGCATCCTAGTGTTCCCGCGCGCCATCGGCGCTGAGAAAGCCCGCGATCACGAACATGCTTCGCTTCCCGCGCGAGTGATACGCGCTCGCGAATGGAGCGTTGAGCCCAGCACGACGCCGCTCATGATCATTGCCGCGCTGAGTCGTAACCTGCGTGTATATGTTGCGTCATCGGCTTGCCTTCAGGTACCGCCGGGCGGCTGGCCTTCTCATCCCATCTATTATCTCGCGACTTGAGTTCTTGGCGATGGTGCGACGCGACTGGCGCGCCGTGTTGATCACCGACACCGCCACCGTGCTGCTCCGAAAGCAGTAGCCGCGCGCATGGAACGCGTCGGCCGCTTGGCCTACCCTGCGCGCCGTGTTGTTCCTGGTCTTGAGCCTGTTGCCGCTGGCGCTCGGTCCGCTGCTGGTCGACTGGGCCAAGCGCGCGCGCTGGACCGCAGTGTGGCTCGACGCGTTCGTGATCATCACCGTCGGCGGCATGGTGCTCTTGCACATCCTGCCGGAGAGCCTCAACCGCGGCGGGCTGTGGACGCTCGCCGCGTTCCTGATCGGCCTGTTCGGACCGGTGCTCGCCGAACAAGGCCTGACGCCGACCGGCAAGGGCACGCGCACGGTCGCGCTCGGGATCGCGTTGCTCGCGCTGTTGTTCCACTCGATGCTGGATGGCGTCGGGTTGCAAGGCGAGGGGCTGCACCAAGGCGGCGAACACGGCACCGGTGAGATCTTGGTCTGGGCCGTGCTCCTGCACCGCGTGCTCGAAGGCATCGGCATCTGGTGGGTGGTGCCGCGCACGCTCGGCGTCACCGTGGCGATCATCGCCACGCTGGTGCTCGCCGCGGGCACGGTGCTGGGGTTCAGCCTCGGCGGCGTGATCTTCGAGCACATGCCAGGCAAGGCCATCGCGCTGTTCGAGGCGCTGCTGTGTGGCTCGCTGGCGCACATCGTGGTGCACGCGCACATCCCGCCCCCGCGCGAGCCCGAGAGTGGCCGCTTGCACTGGGCGTCGGTGATCGGCGGCTTGGTGGGTGTCGCCGCCACCGTCGCGCTCACCATGAGCCACAGCCACGCGCATGGCGAAACGGTGGTGCACGACGATCACGTGCACGGGCCGGGTGCCACCTTCCTCAACCTGGCTCTACAGAGCGCGCCGGCGTTGGTGTTCGGCTACTTCGCGGTCGGTCTGTCGCAGTCGTTCCTGCCCGCCGACTGGGCCAAGCGCATCATGGGCGGCTCGGTGCTCACGCAAGCGCTGCGCGGTATCGCCGTGGGCCTGCCCCTGCCGGTCTGCTCGTGCGGCGTGCTGCCGATCTACCGCGACCTGGTGAAGAAGGGCGCCTCGCTGGCCGGCGGCATCGCGTTCTTGATCGCGACGCCCGAACTCGAGATCGCCGCGATCTTGCTGTCGTTCACCCTGCTTGGCCCCGAGATCGCGATCGCGCGCATCGCCTGCGCTGGACTGCTGGCGCTGCTGACGGCGCTGATCGTGCAGCGCGTCGCGAGACGACGAGGCGAGTCGGCGCCGACTCCGGCAACGAGTGAAGCGGCGCCGCCGCGACGCAGCCTCACCGGGGCCTTGCGCTACGGCTTCGTCAACGCCGTCGAGGACACCGGCTCGTGGCTGCTCGCTGGCCTGGGGTTGGCGGCGATCCTCACGCCCTATCTCAACCCCGAGTTGTTGCGCTCGCTGCCGAGCTGGCTGGACGTGCCCATCGCGGCGCTGCTCGGCTTGCCGCTCTACGTCTGCGCGTCGGGGTCGACCCCACTCGCCGCCGTGCTGATGGTGCAAGGGGTGTCGCCGGGCGCCGCGATCGCGTTCCTGCTCACCGGCCCAGCCACCAACATCACGACCTACGGCGTGCTGTCCAGCCTGCACGGCCGCCGCGTCGCAGTGACGTTCGCGCTTTGCATGCTGGTGCTGTCGACCGGCCTCGGCTACGCGGTGAACGCGCTGCTGCCGCCCTCGGCCCGGGCCGTCGCCGTCGACCCCCACCACCACCAGGCGTCGTGGTTGGAGATCGCATGTCTGACTGTGGTCGGCCTGGCGTTGCTGTTCTTCTTCCTGCGCGTCGGCGTGCGCGGCGTGTTGGCGCGGCTGTTCATGGCGCACGCCGACGATCACGCGGCTGACCACGCGGGCCACGATCACGCGGCGCACGGCGCGCACGACCACGCGCACGCATGCTGCAAGGACTGAGCGCGTAGGCCAAGCACCTCCAACCTACGCGGGGGCGGCGGACGGCGTGGGGAAGTCGTTGATCGTCGCTCAGCGCCAGGTCACCGCGGCAACCGCGAAGGCGACGACCATCAGCGCCAGCACCCACCACATCGCGCGCGAACGACCAGGCGCCGGCGCAGCCGTGTCATCCGGCAAGTCGACCGCCTGGTAGTCGATCTCGTCCGCTTGCTTCCAGCCGGTGTTCGCGTCGCTGCCACACTCGGGGCAGGCGAGGCGGCGGGCGGGGAAGCTCTCGCCGCAGTTCGGACATTCGACCGTCGCGTCCTTGCCGCGCACGGTCAACTCACCGCCGCGCCAACTTGCCAGCATTGCTGCGCAGCTCGGCCTCGACCATCTTGCCCAGCTCGTCGGTGCCGTAGCGCCCGGCCTGCATGCTGTCGATGCGCCCGGTGCGGATGAGCCCAGCCACGGACTGTTCGACCGCGTGCGCCGCCTCCACCTCGCCGAGGTGATCGAGCAACATCGCCACCGCCATGATCGTGGCCAGCGGGTTGGCCTTGTTCTGCCCGCGGTACTTCGGCGCCGAACCGTGGATGGGCTCGAACATCGACACCTTGCCGGGGTGAATGTTGCCCGACGCGGCGATCCCCATGCCGCCCTGAATCATCGCGCCGAGGTCGGTGATGATGTCGCCGAACAAGTTGGGCGTCACCGCGACGTCGAACCACTCGGGGTTCTTCACCATCCACATGCACGCCGCGTCGATGTAGGCGTGGTCGGTCTTGACGTCGGGATACTCGGAGGCCACCTCGGCGAAGGTGCGGGTCCAAATGTCCTGCGCGCGCACCGCGTTGGCCTTGTCGATCAGCGTCACCTGCGCTTTGTCGGCGCCGGGCTTGGGCCCGCGCTTGCGCGCCAGCTCGAACGCGTAACGCACGATGCGCTCGGTGCCGCGCCGCGTGTAGATCATGATCTGGTTGGCCACCTCGTCTTGCGTGCCCTTCTTCAAGTAGCCGTAGATGCCGGCGTAGGCGTCCTCGGTGTTCTCGCGACAGATCACCATGTCGACGTGCTCGGGCTTCTTGTCCTTGAGCGGGCACAGCGACTCGTGGAACAAGCGGATGGGCCGCAGGTTCACGAACAGGTCGAGCTTGAAGCGCAGGCCGGCGATGATCGCGAACTCCAGCTTGCCCACCTCGATGCGCGGGTCGCCGATGGCGCCGAGCAGCACCGCCTGCATCTGCCGGATGCGATCGAAGGCGACGTCGGGCATCGTCTCGCCGGTCTTCAAGAAGTGCTCGGCGCCGTAGGGCAGCGCTTCGCGCTTGGTCTTGAAGCCGAAGATCTGCTCCGCGGCGGAGAGCACACGCAGGCCCTCGCGCACGACTTCTTCACCAATGCCGTCGCCGGGGAGAACTGCGATGTCGTAGGTCTTACTCATGGGGGAAACGCAAAGCGGGGCACAGTAGGGGTTGGGGCAGGTTCGACTCAAGAGAGCGCGTCAACGGAAGATCGCGAGGCGCGGCACGGCCGCGCTTGACAGGCGCGCGGGCCGGGCGGATCCTCCGTCGCATCGGGTGATGCGCAGACTCGATGCCGCGGGCCCGAAAGGCGGCTCGCCTGCCCCCCCAGCGCACAGGCCACAAGGCTGGACGCCACACAAGTCGCATGCGACGCCGCGGAACGATCATCAGCCTCGTTTGCCTGGGTCTGCTCTTCGCGCTCGCCGGCGCGCGGGCCGCCGCCGTCGACATGGGACCGGCCGATTTGTTGATCGCGGTCACAACTTGCTGCGGCATGGCGCTGGTCTGCGTGCATGACGCACGCCGCATGGGCAAGCCGATGGCTTGCGTAGCAGGCTTGGCGCTCGTCGTGGCTTGGCCAGTCGCGATCCCCGTCTACCTGGTGTGGTCCCGCGGTTGGAAACGTGGGCTGCTCGGAGCGTTGGCCTTCATGACCGCGGTGGCAGTGCTCCACATGGGCACGTTCTACGCGACTGGCTACGCGGTGTGGGGCATGAGCTTCTTCGCGGGCGGTTGACACGGACACCGCGACCGAGTCCGACGCATCTTTGCGGAGGTCCACCCTCCGCGGTCGCTGCGTCGCTCCTGCCTCCCAAGTGTCCTCCTGCCCCGGTCGGCCAGCTCGCCAATGCGGACTTGACCGCGACTGGCCGCCATGCGTCACTGTGCGACGCTCGCCTCACCTCGCATGCACTCCGAATCGTCAAGCCCGCAACCGCAGCTGCCATGGCCCGAGCCCGCGCCGCGCGAAGTGAGTCGCCCGCCGCGGAACGAGAACGTGCTGGCGGCGTACCTCGTGGCTCGCCTCAGCCGCGGCGTGGGCGTGCGGTTCGGCCAGTCGCGCACGCTGCCGGTGCAACTGCGCCGCGTCGGCGCCACGTTCACGCTGCGTCTGCACTTGTTCTTTGCCACGGCGCCCGACGACGTGCTCGACGCGCTGGCGGCGTGGATTGCACACGGTCGCCGCAGTCGCGCCGCTTGCGCACCTCTCGATCGCTGGCTCGACGCCGAGTTGGCACGGCTGCCGGCACGCGAGAAGCCGCGCCCCGTGCTGCGCGCGCGCGGCGCGGTGCACGACCTCGACGCGCTGGCGCACGAACTGCGCGCCGGGCCTTGGCTACGCGACTTGAAAACGACGCCCAAGCTCACATGGGGTCGCGCCGGGCGGCGAGGCCGCGCGCGCGCGTCGCTGCAACTCGGCTTGTTCGACCCTGAGACCCAGACCGTGCGCATGCACCCCGTGCTCGACGACAGGTCGGTGCCGACGTGGTTCGTGCGCAGCGTGCTCTTCCACGAACTGCTGCACGCCGCGATCCCGCCGCGCCGCGACGCGCAAGGCCGGTGGGTCAAGCACGGGCCCGACTTTCGCCAACGAGAACGCGCCTACGAGGACCACGCGCGGGCCAACACCTGGCTGACCGCGAACATCACGCGCCTGCTGGTCGCCGCGCGCCGCCGATCGTGAACGCGCAGAAGCTCAGCGCAACCATCGGAGCGACGCCGCTGCCGCGCGCGTTCTACGCCGACACCGCGTTGCGCGTGGCGCGCGCGCTGCTCGGCATGGTCGTCGTGCACCGCGGGGCGGGCACTGCCCGCGCCGGCGTGATCGTCGAGACCGAGGCCTATCTCGACGGCCGCGACCTCGCGTCGCACGCCGCCAAGGGTCGCACCGCGCGCACCGATGTGATGTTCGGCCCGCCTGGTCACGCGTACGTGTACCTGATCTACGGCATGCACCACTGCTTGAACGTGGTGTGCGACCGCAACGGCAAGGCGGCGGCCGTGCTGTTGCGCGGGATCGCGCCGATCAGTGGCATCGACGCGCACGCGCGTACCGACGGCCCCGGGCGCCTGACGCGCGCACTCGGCGTCACGCGCGCGCACAACCGAATCGATCTGTGCGGCGACGAGCTGTTCGTGGTCGCGGGCGACGCCCCCGCGCCCAAGCAAATCGTCCGCGGACCGCGCGTCGGCGTCGACTACGCCGGCGCGTGGGCCAACAAGCCGTATCGCTTCTGGATCCGCGACCACGCGCACGTGAGCCGGCCCCGATCCTGAGGGTGCCGTCGCTACGATCCCCGCATGCGCACCCTTTGGCCTTTCCTCTTCGCCGTTCCCATCGTCGCGCAGCCGGGCTTCTGGGAGCCGCGCCCGCGCTTGCAGACCGCGCGCCAAGAAGTCGGCGCCGCCGCGTGGAACGGACGCGTGTACGTGGCCGGCGGACTCGGCGCCGCGGGGCAGAGCCTCGCCAGCGTCGAGCGCTATGACCCCGCGCTCCAGACCTGGGCGCCCACGCGCGATCTGCCGACGACGCTGCACCACTTCGGCATGGCGGCACTGAACGGCACGCTCTTCGTCGTCGGCGGCTACGTGGCAAGCTTCCGCGGCACGGCCGCGTGTTGGGCCTACGACATCGCGACCGATAGCTGGCGCTCGATCCGTGCACTGCCGCAGGCGCGCGGCGCGCTGGCGGCAACCGAACTCGGCGGGCGCATCTACGCCGTCGGCGGCGTCGACCCAGGCCGCGGCGTCGTCGGCGATCTCACCGTGTACGACCCAGTGGCCGACCTGTGGCTGCCGCTCCCGCCGATGCCGACGCCGCGCGAACACCTCGCCGTCGCCACGCTCGGCGGCAAGCTCTACGCCGCCGGCGGTCGCACCGGCGGCGTCAACCTCGACGCGCTCGAAGCCTTCGACCCGGTCACCAATACCTGGACCTCGCTGTCGCGCCTGCCCACGGCGCGGGGCGGCAACGGCGCGGCGACGCTCGCGGGCGAGCTGATCGTGGTCGGTGGCGAAGGCAGCCGAATCTTCCCCGAGGCCGAAGCGTACGACCCGCGCACGAACACCTGGCGCACGCTCGCGCCGATGACGCCAGGGCTGCACGGCATCTACCCGGTGAGTCTCGGCGACGAGGTCTTCGTCGGTGGCGGCGCGACGGTGCCGGGCTACGGCGCGGTCGATGTCGCGCTCGCCTATCGTGCGTTGCCCGACGGGGTCGATCGTTACGGCACCGCGACGGCGGCGTGCAATGGGGCGCTCGTCGCTGGGGTCGACGCGCGGCCGATCGCTGGAACGAGCCTCACGGTGAGCAACGGGCGCGGCGCGCCACCGGGCACGGCGGGAGCACTCGCACTCAGCGCGGTCCCTGACGCCGCGGGCGTTCTCTTCCTGGGCGCGCGGATCCATGTAGCGCTGATGGGCGTGTTCCCCGTGCCGACCACGGCCGACGCGCTCGGGCGCGCGCACGTTCCCCTGCCGCTGCCGCTCAGCAGCACTGGCGGTGTGTTCTTCGCGCAGTTTGTGTTCGTCAACACCGCGACGTGCCAGGGAACGGGCGTGCTCAGCGCTTCCGACGCGCTGGCGATCCGCATCCGCTGAGGGCGAAGCGCCGAGGTGCTTCGTGATCGCCGATCCCTGACGCTCAGGCCCGCAACACTCGCAGGTACTCGCGCCAGGGTCCGACCTGGTCGCCGACGCGCTTGGCCATCACGCGCGCGATCTGCGTGACGTGCGTCAGATCGTGCGCCACCCAGGTCGCGAGCAACTCGCGCATCGTGACCACGCCGAGCGACGGATGCCGCCCGCGCCGATCGAGATCCGCGGCACCGAGGTCGAGATCACGGAGCGCCACAAGGCTCAACGCGCGCTTCTCGGCGAACTCATCGAGCAGGCTCGGCAGACTGCGGCCAGCGAAGCGTTCCTCCTGCGCGAATCGATCGAAGGGGGGAAACGGCTGGCGGTCGCCGTGTTCGACGATCCACCGCGCACGCGGGATCCAGTCGGTGTCCTCGCCGTGGATGAGGTGTCCGACGACGTCGTAGGCCGACCACGTGTCAGGTCCCTCGTTGCATCGAGTCCAACCCTCGGGGAGATCGCGAAGCCAGGCATCGAGCGTCGCGGGTAGGCGCGCCAGAGACTCGACGAACGTGCCGATGTCGTTGTCCATCCGCATACGAATACCCCGACGCTCGCCAGCGTCGACCTGCTAGGAAAGACGCCATGCGGATCGTGTCGCTGGGCGCCCCGGGCCCGCGCCTGGTAGAGGGGAGTCGCGCGCTGCGCACCCTCGTGCGCGAGTTTGCGCACCAGTTGCCGCGTCAGACGGATGGGGCATGATCTCAAAGACGTCGTGGTGCTCGCAAGGCGCTGCGCCGCAGTCGCACGACCATGCTCGAACCTCTCTCCACACGGACCATGTCCGGTGCCCGGCGCGGGTCTCGCCCCGGCTGCCGTTTCGGTATCACCTTCCTGCTCGGCGTCGCGTGCCTCGGCGCGCAGTCGAGTCAACAAGCGGCCGTGCAGGTCACGGCGCTGGCGGCGGTGGCGCCACCGACCATCACGTTCACTTGGCCCGCGGATGCAACGGCAACCAGCTACTCCGTGGTGCGTCGGTTGCCCGGTGCCGCGACGTGGGGCAGCTCGACGACGATTCCCGGCGGCGGCAGCGCGACGGCATGGGTCGACACCACCGTCGCGGTAGGCACTCGCTACGACTACTGGTTCACCAAGAACCACAGCGCGGGCCAGGCGCGCGGCTTCATCAGTTCCGGCATCGAGGTGCCGGTGGTCGACGACCGCGGCGTGCTCATCTTGTTGGTCGATGCAACCAAGGCCCTGCCCTTGGCGGGGTCGATCGACCGACTGGTCGCGGATCTGCGCGGCGACGGCTGGAGCGTGCTGCGTCACAACGTCGACCCAACGCAGTCGGTGGTGAGCGTCAAGTCGCGCATCGTCGCCGACTACAACGCCGACCCGACCAACGTGAAGGCCGTCTTCTTGTTGGGGCGTGTGCCGGTGCCGTACTCGGGCGCGATCAACCCAGACGGCCACTCCGACCACTACGGCGCGTGGCCGGCCGATGTGTACTACGCTGACATGAACGGGACCTGGACCGACACGCAGATCAACACCGTGGTCGCGAGCCGGGCGCAGAACCGCAACATCCCCGGCGACGGCAAGTTCGATCAGAGCACGTTGCCCAGCGACGTGGAGTTGATGGTGGGCCGCGTCGACCTGTCGAACATGCCCTCGTTCAGCCGCAGCGAAGTCGACCTGCTGCGCGGCTACCTGGACAAGGACCATGACTATCGCCACAAGGTGTTCGCCGTCGATCAGCGCGCCGTCATCGACGACAACTTCGGTTGGTTCAGCGGCGAGGCGTTCGCAGCGTCGGGTTGGCGCAACTTCAGCGCGCTCGTCGACCCGGCGAACATCACCGCGGGCGATTACTTCACCTTGCTGAACAGCAGCTCCGGCGGTGGCTATGCCTGGTCGTATGGCTGCGGCGGCGGCTCCTACACCAGCGCTGGCGGCATCGGCTCCACCGCGAACTTCGTGACATCGACCAACCGCAACGTGTTCACGCTGCTGTTCGGCAGCTACTTCGGCGATTGGGATGCCGGCGACAGCTTCCTGCGCGCGCCGCTGTGTTCGGGCTGGACGCTGACCAACTGTTGGGCTGGCCGCCCGCACTGGTCGTTCCAGCAGATGGCGATGGGCGAACCGATCGGCCTCTGCACGCGCTACAGCCAAAACGACATCTACGCCGGCAACTACGGCACGCGCTTCATTCACCTTGCCTTGATGGGCGACCCGACGCTGCGCCAACACGTCATCGCGCCGCCGAGCGGCGTGGCGGCGACGGTGTCGCGCAGTGGAGTGCATCTGTCTTGGACGCCTTCGACTGATCCCGTGGCCGGCTATCACATCTACCGCGCGGTCCTCGCCTCGGGTCCCTATGCGCGTCTCAGTGGCGCTCCAGTCAGCAGCACGACGTTCACCGACGCCGTGCCGCTCGCGGGAACCAATGCCTATCTGGTGAAAGCCGCGCGCATCGAGGTCTCGCCGAGCGGCTCGTACTGGAACCTCAGTCAAGGCGTTGCCGCGTTTGCCTGCACGTTCGGCGCGGCGGTGGCGCAGAGCGTCGGCACGCCCTGCGGCAGCCCGGCGCCACGGTTCCAGAGCACGCGGCCGGTGCTGGGCCAAACGCTGGTGCTGTCGATCGACAGCGGCCCCGGCAACGCCGTCGGCCAGATGCTCGTCGGTTCGATCGGCACGCCGTTGCCCATCGAGGGCTGCGAGCTGCACCTCACGGTGCCGTCGCTCGCGTTCTTCTTGCCGCTGCTGCTCGATCAAACTGGCGCCTGGTCGGTGAGCTTCCCGCTGCCGAGCGACCCGAGCTGGAGCTGCATCGCGCTGGACTTGCAGGCGGCGATGTTCGGACCCGCGGGGTTTGCGATGTCGAACGCGATGCGGTTGGTGACGGGCAGCTAGTCGCCTTGGTCGATCGAAGACGCGACGAATGAGTCACCTTCAGACGTCTCGCCGACGACGCGACAGCAGCCAGTGCAGCGGCCACATCAGTCCGATGCTGGCGATGCTGAGCATCGGCGGCCAGGGATCGGTGCCGATCGCGTACACGATCATCCACGCCAACGTAAGCACGTAGATGATGGGCGGCAGCGGGAAGAACGGCGTCGCGAACGGGCCCGGCAGCTCGCCGCGCCGGCGCAGCGGGAACACGGCCAGCAGCACCATGCTCGACAACATGGCCATGCCGGCGCCCGAGTAGATGACCATCGCGTCGAACCCGCCAGACCACAGGACGATCAACGCCAGTGCCGCCTGCAACACCGTCGCCACCGCGGGCGTCGCGCGTTGGCGGTGCACGCGGCCGAACCCGGCGGGAAGCAAGCCGTCGTTCGCCATCGCGAACGCGACGCGCGGTCCCGTGAGAATGAACGCACTGAGCGAAGCCAGAAGGCCCACGCCGATCACCAACGCGAGCACGCTGCCGATCCGTGCGCCGAACAGGCGCGTCGTCGCGGTCTCGGCGATGCGTTCGATCGCGTCAGGCGACAGGCTCGCCACCTCGCGCGGATCGAGCGCGTACGCGTATGTGAGATTGAGCGCCAGGTACAAGAGCGTGACCAGCGCGCAGCCGCCGATCAGACAGCGCGGCAGGTGGCGCGCAGGGTCGCGGATCTCGCCCGCAAGGTAGGCAGCGCCGTTCCAGCCGCTGTAGGCATAGGCCACCTGAATGAGGGCCACGGCGAGCACGCCGGGGTTCTGCTCGGACAACGGCCGGCCGCCCGCAAAGTGGGCGACGTCACCCTCGCCGCAACACAGGCCCAGGACGGCGATCGCGATCAGCGTGAACAGCTTGAACAAGGTGGTCGCGCCTTGCAGCCACGCGCTCTCGCGCTGCCCGAGGATGTGCAAGATGCTCAACGCGATGATCAACAACGACCCGAACGTCGGCGCCAACCAGGACTGCGCGAACAACACCGCGACCGCGCTGTCGGGGCCGAGCCCGCGCGCGGCCGCCGCGAGGTAGGCCACCGTGGCGTGCGCGATCACCGCGATCGGCGCGGCGAAGGCGAGCACGATGGTGGCGGCGCCATACACAAAGCCGCTGGTCGGCCCGAACGCGCGCCGCACGTAGACGTATTCACCGCCGACCCGCGGCATCGCGCTCGCGAGTTCAGCGAGGGTCAGCGCGCCGCACAGCGCCAGCACACCCCCCAGTGCCCACAGCGCGAACAGCACGGTGTGACTCTGCGTGTCGCGCAGGATGAACCCCGACGTGGTGAGGATGCCGCCCCCCACCATGCTGGCGACAACGACAAAGAGGCCCGTCCAGAACCCAAAGCGCCGCGGCAGCTCGGCAGCTTTGGCAGCGTCCACCACGGGGGTGTCTTCGCGAGGAACGGTCACACGGCGCTCGTCGGCGGAGTCATAGCCGACGCGCGCGGGCGTGGCGACCGATCTCCTCCTAGGCGGACACCGCGTCGAGCCTCGCCGCGGTGAGTAGCCGTTCCGCCCAACGCGCCACGTCTGCGGCACTACCACGTCGGAGCCGGGCGACGATGTCAGGCTGCCGTGACGTCGACGAAGCGCACGCGTGGGATTCGACATGCCAGGGCCAGCCTTGATGCAGGCGCCGTAGGCGGCATTCCATGCCCATGTCCGCCTTCTCGCCGCCCGTGCGTCGACAGGCTGGAGCAAAGAAGTAGACTGGCGCCTATCGGAGCTGTCTGCACGCCGGACCAACATCGAGTGCAATGGCCGGTAGTCCCGAGCCGGACCAAACGCTGACTGAGTTCATGACCGACGAGCAACTGCACTTGCACCGATGGCATCCGATCGAAGATCTGCCAGACACCGTGGCTCAGCTCGCGATCCCTCAGCTCGCCACGCTGCGGCAGGCCTGGAAGCGCCAACGGAAGGACTTGCACGACTCGCCAGCGCTCAACCAGTTCGTGGAGCGCCAGGTTCGTCAGTGGAGCATTCAGACAGGGATCCTGGAACGTCTGTACACGCTCGACGACGGGATCACGTTGACGCTGGTGGAGCAGGGCTTTGACGCCGCGTATGTGCCGCACGGCGCAACCGACATCTCTCCACTCCGGTTGATCCGTATTCTCGAGGATCATCGCGAGGCCGCCGAGGGCCTGTTCGCCTTCGTCAAGAACGAACGCGAGCTGTCGACGTCGTACGTCAAGGAACTGCACGCTGCGCTGTGCCGAAGCCAGGAGACCTCCGACGCCGTGAACTCGCTGGGTCGGATGGTTCAAGTCAGCCTGGTCAAAGGCGCCTACAAGACACAGCCCAACAACCCAAGGGATGTCGTGACAGGGAAGGTCGTCTTCGAGTACTGCCCGCCCGAGCACGTCGACTTGGAAATGGAGCGCCTCGTGGCCCTACACCTTGCACATACGGATGTACCCAGCGAGATCGAGGCTGCGTGGCTGCACCATCGCTTCGTACAGATCCATCCGTTCCAGGACGGCAACGGCCGCGTCGCGCGCGCACTCGCGACGCTGGTTTGCCTACGCGACGGCGGCTTCCCCTTGTTGGTGATGGCCAGCGACAAAGCCCGCTACATCGAGTCGCTCCGTGCTGCCGACCGACGTGATCTCGGACCGTTCATACGTTTGGTCGCACGATTGCAAGAATCTGCCTTCACCAACGCGTTGTCGTTGAGCCAACAAGTGACGGAGGAGCAGGCTGGTGTCGACGCCATCGTGGCCGACGCGCGACGCCGGATCGAAGAGTCCGCGACGCGACGTTCGCTGCCTGTTCACCAGCGGGCCGAGCGGCTTGTCCAGCTCGCGCACGACGCCCTCGCCGGTGTGGCGGAGCAGATCACAACCTCGATGGCCGGTGTTGCGCGCGCTCCCAAGGCGCACGTGACAGTCGGCGAGCCAGACGGGCTGCGCCTGTTCCACGAGGACACCCTCCGCATTGCAGAGCGGCTCAACTACCGACCAAACCTCGGCGTCGAAACCTGGGACGTGAATCTGCGCATCGCCTACACGCCCCTCACGTACCTCGTCGTGTCGTTCCACCACTTGGGTGCTCGCGATCAAGAGGTGATGGTCGCAACGGCATTCCTGACCCAGCGACAGGGTCTGAACTCTCAGGGCGGCGCGGCCTCTCTCATCGAAACTCAGCCCATCTGCGACAGCCCCCTCTTCGTCACGACTGAAACCGACGAAGCAGCGCTCACGCAGAGCTTCCAACTCTGGCTGCAAGACGCCATTCGCCGCGGCATGGACTTGTGGCGACGGAGCCTCTGAATCCGTCGACAGCTCTGCCTACAGCTCCCCCACCCCGCCGATCCTGCCCAAGAACGCCGACGCGATCACCACAGGCGGACTCGCCAGATACACCTGCCCAGGACCCGAACGCCCAGGGAAGTTGCGGTTGATCGCCGACACCGTGACTTGGTCGGGTCGATTCGACACGCCGGGGCCGGCCTTGATGCAAGCGCCGCAGCTCGGATCGATCAGCTGAATACCCGCACCCTCGAACAGCGCGATGTATCCCATCTGCTGGGCGTACTCGCGGATCTTCTGGCTGCCGAACTGGATGTAGCACTGCACGCCCAGGGGAATGCTGCGGCCGTGGTCGAGCGCGTCGCGCACCGTGGCGGCATACATATCCATGTCCGCCTTCTTGCCACCGGTGCAGGAGCCGCCGTAGGCGATGTCGATCTTGATGTCCTTGGGCAGTGTGCGCAGCGGCACGCCGTTGCGCGGGTCGCCCGGGGTCGCCACCGTCGCCTCGATCGCCGCCAGATCGATGTCGAAGGTGTAGCAGTACTTCGCGTCCGGATCGGCGTGCAGCACCGTCTTCTCGATCTGCGCGCGCGACACGCCCCGCATCTCTACCAGGTAGTCGAGCACCGTGTCGTCGGCCTCGGCGATACCAGTGAAGCCGCCGGCCTCCACCGCCATGTTGGTGAACGTCGCGCGCTCGTCCAACCCCAGCGCGCGCAGCCCGGGCCCGCCAAACTCCAACACCTTGCCGATGCCGTCGCCGCTCTTGAAGAACGGCTGGCTCAGCAGGTGCAGCATCACATCCTTGGCGGTCACGCCGTTGCGCAGCTTCCCGCGCATGTTGACGCGCGCCGTCTCCGGCACGCGCACGCGCACGTCCTTGGTGAACCACGCGTTCGCCATGTCGGTCGAGCCGACGCCGAACGCGAAACAACCGAGCACGCCGGCCATGCAGGTGTGTGAGTCGGTGCCGATCACCACCTGGCCAGGCAGCGCGATGTCCTCGATGACGATGTTGTGGCAGATGCCCTCGCTGCCCACCAGCTTGCCGTCGCGCTTCACTTCGCCGTAGAGCTTCACGCCCTGCTGCTTCGTGAACTTCTCTTGCACGGTCGCAAGGCTCGCCGCTTGCTCGCGTAGGCCCATCTTGATGTGCGCCTCGGGCATGATCTGGTCGAGGAACGTGAGGTGGTCGCGGAACGCGAACACCGACTCGGGATCCTTGATCGTCGCCTCGGCGCCGAGCCCCATGCGGAACAGTGCCTCCGCCATCGGCGTGACGTACTCGTGGCTGAAGCGCACGTCGGCGCGCACGAACAACGCTTCGCCCGGCTTGACCGCCGGCACGCCGAGCGCCCCGGTCTTGGCGTCGGCGATCGCGCGCCGTGCCAGAATCTTCTCGCACAGCGTCATCGGCCGCGCCGTGGTGTCGATCGTGGGCGGACTCACGGTGCCGGCGAGCCGCGCCTTGTTGTAGGCGAACAGACCGCCGTGCTCGACGATCGACGCCGAGATGGGATCGAGACCCTTGGTGAACTCGCTGATCGGAATCGCCTCGCCGCGCTCGATGCGCGCCAGCAAGCCGAAGTCGGTCGACGTGAGTAGGCCGATGTTCTGACAGTTCTGACCGTAGATCTTCTCGATGTTCTTGGCGATGACGAGCTGCACGCCGGCCTTCAGCTCGGAGAACGGCGCGGTCTCGCGGCTGCTGCCGCAACCCTTCGACAGCCCGCTCACGATCACGCCGAAGCCGCCGGCCTTGATCGCGTCTTTCTTGATGTTGCCGCCGCGCAGCCCCACCAGGCAGTAGCGCGCCAACGTCTCGTCGTAGTAGTAGCAGACCCAACCCGGCGTCAGCTCGTCGGTCGAGATGTTGTCGATGAGCTTGCGCGCCGGATCGAACGTCAGGTTCACGCCGCCGTCGAGCTGCGGCTTGAGCTGGTCTTGATCCTCGGTGAGGTACAAGACGCGGCCCTTGATCTGCACGGACTTGGTCGCGGCGACCATCAGATGCGCTCCAGGATCAACGCGATGCCTTGGCCACCGCCGATGCAGGCGCTGGCGCAGCCGTAGCGCTTACCCGTGTCGGTGAGTTCGCGAATCAGCGTCAGCACAAGGCGCGAGCCGGTGGCGCCCAGTGGATGCCCCAGCGCGATGGCGCCGCCGTTCACGTTCACCTTCTTGCGGTCGAGGCCGAGTTCCTTCTCACAGCCGAGATACTGCGCGCTGAACGCCTCGTTGATCTCGAACAGATCGATGTCGCTGAGCTTCAGGTTGGCGCGCTCTACCGCCTGACGGATCGCGGTCACCGGCCCAATGCCCATGAGCGACGGCTCGACGCCGGTGATGCCCCACGATCGAATCCGCACCTTCGGCTTCAAGCCGAGTTCGCGCGCGCGCTCAGCCGTGCACACGGTGAGCGCGGCAGCGCCGTCGACGATGCCCGACGCGTTGCCCGCGGTCACCGTGCCGTCCTTGCCGAACGCGGCCGACAGCTTGCTGAGCGCTTCGAGCGACGTCTCCGGCTTGATGTGATCGTCGCTGTCGACCACCACTTCCTTGCGGCCCTGCTTGACGGTGATCGGCACGATCTCGGCTTTGAACTTGCCCGCCTTCACCGCCGCGGCGCCAAGCTGATGCGAGCGCAGCGCGAACTCGTCTTGCGCTTGCCGGCTGATCTCGAACTTCTTGGCCACGTTCTCCGCGGTCTGCGCCATGAACAGGCCACACAGCGGATCCTGCAGCGCCTCGAACAGCAGGTCCTGCAGCGCCGGGGGCGAACCGAAGCGCACCCCGGAGCGCAGGCCCGGCAACACGTGCGGCGCTTGGCTCATGTTCTCCATGCCGCCCGCGAGGCACAACTTGGCTTCGCCGGCGAGCATCGCGTGACACGCCGAGATGACCGACTGGATGCCGCTGCCGCACAGCCGATTGATGGTCAGCGCCGGCCGGTCGATCGGCACGCCTGCCTTGAGGCCCACGTGGCGGCCGCCGTAGATCGCGTCGTTGCTGGTCTGCAGCGCGTTGCCGAAGAACACTTGATCGACCTGATCGGGCTTCACCCCGGTGCGTTCGAGCGCCGCCTTGCTGGCGATCGCGCCCAGCTCGATGGCTGACAGGTCCTTGAAGAGGCCAAAGCCCGGGGTGCCGACGTATTCCGCCATCGCGGTGCGGGCGCCGCCTAGGATCACGAGTTCGCGCTGCATCTGCGGAGTGTCGGCCGCGGGCGTGACGCGGGCAAGGAGGAAGGTCGGGGGCGGCCACATCCATCAGGCCGGCCGGCCCGCGGGACACCGCATCAGCGCGTCGGGGTGGCGAGAAGATCGCGAAGGCCAGGAAGCGCGCGCTCGGCGTCGGTCAGTTCGCCCACGGCGACACGATCCATCGCGCCTCGCACGGCGGCAGCGCCGACGGCCCACCAACGCACGACCCCGTCGTGCGCCGCCGTGACGATGTGTTCGTCGTCGGCGAACGCGACGTGCTCGACCGGCGCCGGGTGCGGCAGGACCAGGGCGAGTTCGCCGCTGCGCGACCAGACCCGGGCCGTGCCGTCGTACGACGCAGTCGCCAGCAGCTCGCCGCCCGGCGCGGACGCGGCGGCGAAGACCGAGTGTTGGTGGCCCACCAGAGTTGCGCTGATCCGCCACGCGGTGAGATCGATGACGTGCACGCGTCCGTCGGTCACGGGCGCCAGCAGTGCCTGCTCGTCGTGCGTGAGCGAGAGCAGGCTCACGCGCCGCTGGCCCGCCACCCTGATCTCACGTTGCTTGGCACCGGAGGCGTCGGCTTCGATCACCCAGCCGTCGGCGGTACCCACGAAGAACCGAGAGCCGTCCCGGCGTGCGCAACTCGCGAAGCCATTCCATGCCAAGGACGCGCACTCGCCAGTCGCCGGTCGGCACAGGAACGGCGACCCCCTGCCCTCGGTGCTCGCGACGATCCAACCGCCCGCGACGGGCAACGCCATCCACACGTCACTCCTGGCGGGAAGACCAAGGTCGAGTTGCGTCGGCTCGGCGTCGACGGTGAGATCCCACTGCCACACCGAGCCAGACATGCTGGGGATCAGTACGCGCCGCCCATCGCCGGTGACGCTCGGCCATCCCGATAGTACGGCGAGGTCGGCGCGGCGCCGTTGGCGGCCGGCAAGGTCGCAGAGGAGCAGCCTCCCGTCCGTCGACGCGACCAGCACGCCCCCATCGACGGTGCGCAGGCTGGGTCGCGACAGCCCAGCCACCATGGCGACGTCGGGCCGTGGCTCCAGTCGCCACGTGCGTGCGGTACCGTCCCAACTCGTGGAAATCACTTCGTCGCTGCCCGGCGCCGGCGAGCAGGTCAGCCAGGTGATCCCGTTCTGGTGACCGGTGGCTGACCAGCGGCGGACACCTTCCAAATCCCACAGGTCGATCCTGCCCGCCCAACTTCCGGTGACGATGCCGCGCCCGTCTGCAGTGAACGCCGCGCAGACAGCCTGGCCCATCTCGGGTCGGAAGACGTGGCTCACCTCGCCGTCGTGACCGCGCACCACCAGCACGGCTCCATCCCGATACGACGCGAGCAGCGTGTCCCCCCGCGGGGCGAACTGCAACGTGACGAGCCGCGTCGTCTGGCTGGCGGCCGCGTGCGCGATGCGCCGGACGAGGTGGCCATGCAGGTCCCAGACGTGGACGACGCCGGACGGATCGCCGGTGGCGATGCGCTCCGTGCCGATCGCCAGCCAAACGACGGGCGCGTCACCGTCGGACAGCGGCACGTACGAGCGATCGGGGCGCCAGATACCACCGGCGCACACCGCGCTGCCGTCAGCTAGAAACCCGCCGCAGCGCCAGGCTGGGCCGCGCGGCGGCGGCGGCGACAAACGCTCGGGCTGCTCCGCGTCCGACCACAGGCTGGCCGCGCCGTCGGCGTGCACCACCAGGAGCCGTGGCGGGTCTCTGCTGCCGTAGGACACGCCGACGGCATCCGTTGTCGGCAGGGCGCGGCGCTCGACGATCGCGTCGCCGACGACCTCGTACACGCGCACCCGCCCCTGTGCGTCGACCGCGGCCAGGGCCGCACCGACTGGCGCGAACGCCACCAGCGACGGCCGGCCGCGCGCGATCGCAATGGGCTGGCCCACGACGCTGCCGTCGCGCCGGTGGACTGTCGCCTGCTGGTCTTCACCGGCAATCACGACGTGGCTGCCGTCCGGTGAGCAGACCGACCACGAGAGCTGCACGTCGCCGCGGCGCAGCGTCGTCGCACGGCGCAGGTCGAACATCACTTCCTGCACGTAGGCGAGAACCCGCGCGTCCGGCCCGCAGCGCCAGGCCTCCCGGGCGAGCTTGAACGCGAGTTCGGGGTTCCTCGCGTGAACGTCCTGGGCCGCGGCGAGGAGCGCGCGTGCGCGCAAGCGCGCCTCGGCGCGCACGCTGCGCTGCAACAGCAACAGCGCCACGGCCAGCGCGACGCACACCGTCGCCAGCACCGCTGTCGCGGCCGGATTCCGCTGGCACCAGCGCACGCCGCGGAGCCACGGTCCGAGTGGCCTCGTCCGCACCGGCTCACACGACCGGATGCGCCGCAGCTCCTCGGCGAACTCCAGCGCGGTTTGGAACCGCCGGCGCGGGTCCTTCTCCAGTGCCTTGTCGAGCACCGCCCGCAGGTCGGGCCCCACCGCGCGGTTGAACTGCCGCGGGTCCGGCACCGGTTCGTGCAGGATGCTCCGGTACAGGGAGTCCCGCTGCCCGGCCGCGAACGGCGGCCGCAGGGTCAGGCACTCGTACAGCGTCGCGCCCAGGCCGTACACATCGGTGCGCCGGTCCGTCGCACCCGCGGCCACCTGTTCTGGGGCCATGTACACCGGCGTTCCCAGCGGCTCGCCGCTCTGGGTGAGTGTGGCGCGCCCGGCGTCGTCGGCCCGCGCGAGACCGAAGTCCGCCAGCACCGGCTCGTGGCCGCGCTCGAGCAACACGTTGGCCGGCTTCACGTCGCGATGCACGATGCCGGCCTCGTGCGCGGCGTGCAGTGCCCGCGCCAGCTTCTCGGCCAAGGTGAGCAGGTCGATCATCTCCGGCGCGGTCGACCGGCTCCGAGGCGTACTGGTCGGGCGCTCTCGCCGGCGCTGCGCGAGCCACTCGGCCAGGCTCTCGCCGTCGATCAGACGCATCGCCAGGTAGAGCGTGCCCTCCGACTCACCGGCCTCGTACACCGTGCAGATGTTGGGGTGATCGAGGCGCGACAGGGCCTGCACTTCGTGCCGGAAGCGGGCCCGCGCCCGCTCGTCGAGGTTCGCCCCCGGTCGCAGCAGCTTGATCGCGACGCGGCGTCCTAGACTGGACTGCTCCGCCAGCCAGACGACGCCCATGCCACCGTGCCCCAGCCGCCGCAACAGCAGGAAGTCGCCGAGCCGGCGCGGTGGCGACGCGGTAGACCCGGTCAGGCCAGCGGCGCCGAGTTGGCGGAGCACGCCGCGCACGTCCGACGCCAGATCGGGGGCGCTGGCGCAGATCCGGTCGATCGCGGCCTCGCCCTCTTCGACCAGAGCGTCGAGGCACCGAATCGCCAGGTCTTCGATGCGGGTCTCGCGCAGGTCATCGTCGTCCGTCACGCTGTCGCTCCGCGGGTCGTAACATCGTGGCGCCCGTGTCCTCCGAAGACCAGCACCGCGAACTCGTGCAGCAGGCAGCGCAAGGCGCCAGCCCCGCTCTGCAGACCCTGCTCCAGCAGCACCTGCCCGCCCTCCTCGCCTACATCCGCCTCAACTCCGATGCCTTGATCCGGCAGCACGAGTCGTGCGCCGACGTGGCACAGTCCGTGTGCCGCGAAGCGCTGGCGGATCTCGCCGGCTTCGAGTACCGGGGCGAAGGCGCGTTCTGCAACTGGCTCTGCAAACGGGCGCTGGCGAAGCTCGCCAACCGCCGCCGGCACTATCTGGCGCTCAAGCGTGACGTCGGCCGCGAGCGCCCACTCGCCGCCGCGGACTCGCAGGCCGGGATCGCCGCCCTCTACGCCTCGCTCGCTTCGCCGAGCGAAGCCGCGATCGCCAGCGAGACCGTCGCGCGCATGGAGCGCGCTTTCGATCGACTGACCGACGATCAGCGGCAGGTGATCACTCTGGCACGTGTGGTCGGGCTGGGCCATGACGAGGTCGCCGCGGAGATGGGGCGGAGCGAAGGCGCAGTGCGCACGCTGCTGCACCGAGCCCTGGCGAAGCTGGGGCGACTCATGGACCTGGAGGCGCAGCAGTCGCAAGGTTGAGCGCGTGCTCCGTTGCTACAGCGTCGTGATCCGCAGGCCCGGAGACGCGGCCAGCGGCGACGCGAGATGGAAGGTCTGCACGTAGACGGTGAGGCCGCGGGGGAAGCTGGCCGGGATCGGCAGCGCGATCGTGCCCGCGCTCATCGTCCCGTTGATCGCACCTTGGGGACTCACCAGGAGATCGATCCCGAGGCCGATGACGTTGCGCACCTGCGCGGGGGCACATCCCAAGAGCCAGGCTCCCGCCAGCGGTGGATCCACGGCCACATGGAAAGCGCCGTTGCCGGCGAGCGGCAGTCCGCCGGGGTTCGGCGCGAGCCGCCAGAGCGGGCCACCGCCGCTGGGAGCGTCGTAGGCGACCGGGTCGGGCGCGACGTCGACGCCGGTGGGGATGCCCCACCCCCCCGCCGGAGGACCGGCGAGAAGAGTCGCGAGGCCGTTGCCATCACCCCAGGAGACGCGGCCGGAGAGTGCGCTCCCATCCACGAACGCGAAGCCGCCGGTGACGGTCTCCGGCGCGAACCCGTTCAACAACGCCGATGTGATCCGCGTACGACGCAAGACGGTGCCCGCGGGAGTCAGCACGGCCAGATCGCCCGAAGCAGCCGTGCCGATGGCAACGAGGAGCATGCCGGCCGCGTCGATGTCGATCGCGGAGACCAGACCCGCGAGCGTCGCCAGCGGAATGGCCAGGCCGCCACCCGGATAGGGGACAGCGAACAGGGTCGTGGTGGAGTTCGGGAAGGTCAACGCCACGTAGGCCCACACGACGCCGTCCGTGGCCGCGGCCTGAACGAGTCCACCCGGGGGGAGGCCGAGCACGGGAATCGGCGTGACGGAGGCCGCGGCCCAGTCCACGATCGCCAGCACCTGTCCGGCCAACGCTGGTGGCGATGCGATGCCGTCGATGCAGACCAGGACCTGCGTCGGCGAGACGATCTGGATCTCCGACAGCATTCCCAGATTGAAGACGCCGCCTGCCGTGCCGATGGTCATCGACGCGCTTCGCGTATGGTCGTAGGCGTTGCCGGCGAGAGCAACGACGTGCAGCTCGACCGATCCTGGCGCTGCGCTCATCGTGCCCACCAGCAGGCGTCCGTCGCTCAACCGCACCACACAGTTGGCGCCGGCCTGCCCGCTCGCGCCGGCGCCCGTCAACGCATTCGGCAGACCCGTCACCGGAACCGATTGGCCGGGGCGGCGCGGATGGTGCAGCCAAAGACCACCCAGACCCGGCGCGCTCGCGAACCTGCCGTGGCTGGTCACGAAGTGTCCGTCGGGTACCTGGGCGGCAACCGGGGCCATGCAGGCGAGTGCGAGTAGGGCGAGTGGTGCGAACGGCAGGCGAGGTCGGGTCATGGACGATCCTGTGCAGGGTGCCGGAGGGAAAGGCCGTTGGCCATGATTCTGGCCACCGGGTGCTCTGACGCACCGAGGATCACCAGGAAGGTCGCCGCCGTTATGTGCTCGGTCGTCTTTTTCTCTCGACCTGGATCGCGCCCCCGAGGTTCCAGCCCTGGGTTGCCGTCCGCGGCATCAGTCGCCAGGCCGCAAGCGATTCAGGGTGTACCACGCAACCCGGTTGGTCACGCCCAACGCCGCGCTGAGCGACAGCCGATACACCTTGGGCCACACCAAGCTCGGCACGACGAGGTCGACGCTCGAACCATCGGCCGCGGGCCGCGTGGCGATCGCGTCGACCTCGGTCACCGACTGTGGCGGCGACCCGTACTGCGCGCGGTACAGATAGTCCCAGTGGGTGACTTTGAAGTTGCCGGCGTCCGCGAGCATCTTGACGTCGACCGGCTGGGTGAACGTGAGCTTGAACCCGTCGCGCAGGAGCGACACGGCGTGGATCTCGCGCGGCGCCGTCTTGCCATCCCACACGATCCGCTGCAACCCGTACGGCATCGACCCCGCCGAGCCCCAACCGCGCGCCGTCTGGCCAACCCACAGGCTGCCATCGCCGGCAAACTGCGCGCGCACCACGCCCGACTGCAACGGCGCGACGAAGTCGAAGCAACAGCCTTGGTACTCGCCGTCGATCTTCTCCAAACAGGCGCGGAACACGTTCGACTTGGTCTGATCGCCGATGAAGACCTGGCCGGCGAACGGACCGAACTTGCCGCCGGTCGTGTCGAACACCGGCTCCCCCGGCGAGTTGGCCAAGTCACCGTACGGAATGTGCACCGTCGGCAGGCGGCGCAGCGGGGCGAACTCCTCGAGCGTGATGCTGGCCGGGTCGCGACCCGCAAACTCGGGGTGATCGATGAGCGACGACGGGTGACCATAGAACCCGCCGCGCACCACGTGCTGCAGGGTCGACGTGCCGATCCAGTCGCCCTGGTTGTCGGTGTAGAACACTTCGCCAGCCGCGTTCATGCCAATGCCGGCCGGCGAACGCAGCCCCGACGCCCATGGCTCGAAGCTGCCGTCGGGCGCGACGCGAAACAGCCAACCGCGCCACGGCACCGGCCGCGACATCGTGGCGTCGCCGCCGACGCGACCAACCCGCGAACGCTCGTCGATCGCATGTGCGAGGTTGAGCGTGCCGAAGAAGCCGCCATCGGCAGCGCGCACCAAACCGTACGCGTACTCGTGGTAGTTGCCGCTCATGCCCCACGCCGCGCACACCGTTTCGCTGTGCTCGGCGCGACCGTCGCCGTCACGGTCCGTGAGCTTGGTCAGTTCCGGGCGCTGGATCACGAACACGGCGTCGGTGTCGGGGTCGGCCCACAGGCCGAGCGGCTCGTGCAAACCAGCGGCGAACAGCGTCCACGCCTCGCCGCGCCGCCGCCACACCTCGCCGACCCGCGTGCAGATCAAGAGCGAGCCATCGCGGGCAAACGCCATTCCGCCCACTTCGAGCACGATGCCAGTGGGCACGGTGATGGTCTCGACGCGGTAGCCGGCCGGGATCACAAGAGGCTGCTGCGCCGGAGCGAGCATCGCCAGCAACAGCGTGGCGACCGCCCTCATCGCGCTGCCTCGAAGGTGACCGAGAACTCGGTGGCCTGCGCCGCAGACAAGTGCAGCACGTCGCCCTCCCAGCGTCCCGCCGACGCGCTCACGCTGAGACCCTCGCGCGCCAGCGTGAGCGTCACCGGCGAGGGTTCGCCAGTGATCGCGAACGTGGAGCGCAGCCCGCCTTGGTCGGTGGCCGACAGCCGCTGCTCGACGCGATGCGCCCCGACCGCGAAGCTGAACGTCGGCCCTTGTGGGGCGACGCGGTACCCGAGAAAGCGCGCCGCCCCCGACTCGCCGTCGATCTGCGGCGGCGTGCGGGTCGCGTTCGCCGCGAACCGCTGGCCGACGATGCGACACGCTTGCCCGCCGCGCGCCAGACGATCCGGCGCGACGTCGAGGAAGCCGCCGCGCCACGCGAACGCGACGCAGCAGCGCTCGGCGTCGAAGCACGCCGACACGCCACCTGGCAGGCCGACGGCGATGGCGCGCTCGGGACCACCCTCGACGAACGCGCGCTGCACGATCGCTTCTTGCAAGACGAACAACTCCTGACGCGACGCCGCGTCGGTCTGGCCGTCGTGCGTGAGCCCCATGCGCCGCCCCGCGGCGTTCGACCACGCAAGGCGTAGCACGCGGTCGCCCTTGCGCTGGAAGAACTCGACGCGCAGCGCGTGCGCGCCACGTTCCAACTCGATGTCGCCGGTCTTCTCCTGGCCCGCCGGGTGCACACCGTCGCGCTCCACCACGACCGCGCCATCGATCAGGACGCGCGCGCCGTCGTCGGAGTCCAGGTGGAAACGCTGCAACCCGGCGGCCACGACGTCGAGGCTGCCCTCGAACACCAAGGCAAAGTCTCGGTCGCGCGCCGCGACGCCGACGTCGATCAAGCCGTCGGTGAGGTCGCCCGCCTTCACCGCCGTCATGCCATCGAAGTCGGGCAGACGCTCGAACGCGCCCTCGTAGCAGCGGTAGCGCAGCGCCGCGATCGGGGTGCCGGACGCACAGACGCGCAGCACACCCCGCATCGTGGTCGCGTGACCGGGCAACGTGCAGACAAAGGGATAGTCGCCGCTCGTGGTCGGCGCGACGAAGTCGACGAACGTCGCCTGGCTAGGCCCGACGATCGGCGCGTAGCACAGGACGCGGTCACTGGGCGGCACGAAGTCCTTGGCCATCGCGTCGGCGCCGAGCTGCAGCGCCGCGGTGGCGAGCGCGTCGAGGTCGGTGCCCACCGCGCACAACACCCAGTTGTGCAGCATGTCGTCGACGTTGCTCAGCCGCAGCCGCGCGCGCACCCCAGGCTTGATCAGCAGGAACTCGCGGTCGTAGCGCAGCTGACCGCGTCGCACGCCCAGGCTGATCTCGACATCGACGGGTCCGAGGTTCGCTGGCCGCGCGACGACCGCCGGTCGCTCAGCGGGAACGTGCGCGTGATGCCCGGCCTGCGCCGCGAGGATGAGACAACCGAGGGTGAGCACAGGAATGAGGCTACCCGTGCCTGCGGCTCGATCGCCGGCAAGAAAAGCTGAGAAACGCGCGACAAACCCATGGCGACCTTGCTCCGATGAACATCCTGGTCACCGGCAGCTCGGGGCACCTCGGCGAAGCATTGATGCGCGTTCTGCCGAGCGCCGGTCACACGCCCGTCGGTGTCGATCTGCTGCCCTCGCCGTTCACGCCTCACGTGGGATCGCTCACCGACCGTGCGTTCGCGCGGCGCTGCATGGTCGACGTTGCGGCGGTGCTCGGGCGCAAACCGAACTCGGATGGCGGCCGCGCAGTAACTTCCGCACGGTCGTGCGGACCGCTACCGGCCTACGACCCGGCGCGATCGCTGATCACGTTGGTCAGGCGCCAGGTCTGCGGCGCGGCGCCGTGCATGACCAGCGTCTGCCAGTGGAACGCCATGCCCCGGAACACGGTGTGCGCTGGCATCGTGATCTGCGCGCGCACGACGCCGAGCGAAGTCGTGAGCGGGGTCAGCATGGCTGCCGTGGCCGAGTCCAGGCCGAATAGGCCGAACGGCGTGGCCAGGGGCGCAGGCAGCCGCGCCAGCGCGAGGAACGGAACGACCGTGCGCGGCGCCGACTGCCACGGCTCGGCGAAGACCTCGAGGGAATAGGAGCACCCACGCAGTGCGAAGCCCGGCGCGTGGGTCTGTCGCGCCAGGTTGGTCAGGAGGCGGGCGCGGCCCGGGATGGCCGTCGTCAAGCAGTCGGGATCGCCGTCGCGATCGAAGTCGGCGAGCACGTGCGCGCGCGTCGCTTCGTCGCGCGCCGGCAGGCGCAGACTGGTTGCATCCGCGAACACCCCGCGGCCGTCGTTGACGAGGAGCCGGCTCTGGCCCAGCACCCCGAGCACGAGGTCCAGGTCACCGTCGCCGTCGACATCGGCGAGCGACACCACGTTGGTCGCATCGGCGCGGGTTGGCAGAGCGAGTGCCGTCGCGTCGGTGAACCGCGTGCCGTCGTTGCGGTAGAGCTGGCTCTGACCCCAGATGCCGAACACGAGATCGACGTCGCCGTCGCCATCGACGTCGCCCGCCGCGGCGGACTGCGCCAACTCGGGGCGCGCGGCGAACTCGCTCGGCGACAAGTCGACGAAGACACCGCGACCATCGTTGCGCAACACGCGGCTGCTCGGACCGCTGCTGCTCAGACCATGGTTGGCGATGACCAGGTCGAGATCGGAGTCGCCGTCCAAGTCGACGAGCAGGACCAGCGTCGCGAGGTCGTTCTGGATCGGCAACCGACCTGGCGTGCCGTCGAAGAACACGCCGCGCCCCGTGTTGACGTAGAGCTTGGTCTGACCGTCGTTGCCGAACACGAGATCGATGTCGCCGTCACCGTCGACGTCGCCAGCGGCGACCGCGCGCGTGACGTCAACCGCGGCCGGCAGGTTCTGCTCGGTGCGCTCGAGGAAGAAGGCGCCCGCCATGTTGAGGTACAGCCGCTCCCTCAGGTCGTTGGCGGCGACGAAGTCGAGGTAGCCGTCGCCGTCCACATCGGTGAAGACGGCGGCGCGGAGTCCGGCGACGAAGATCGAGCCCGAGTCGGCGAAGCCGCCGAACCCGTCGTTGCGCAGCAGACGCGCCGAAAGAGTGTCGCTCAGCAAGACCACATCGAGATCGCCGTCGCGCTCGACGTCGCCGATCGCAACCGCGCCGGCCTGCAAGCTCAGCTCGGGTAGGTTCCGGTCGCGCGGCGCAAGGAAGCTGCCGCTGCCGTCGTTGAAGTACACGCGCGTACCCTCGAGGGTCGCCACCACGAGGTCGAGGTCGGCGTCGAGATCCAGGTCGACGAACGCCGTCGCGCGGACCGGATCCGCCACCGATGGAACCGGACCCTGGAAGTTGAGATGGAACCAGAACGAAGGTCCGCGTTGGTTGACGAAGAGCTTGGCGGCCCGCCCGCCGGCGGCGAACAGGTCGACCCAGCCGTCGCGATCGACGTCGCCAAGCGCCAGCGCTTGGCCGGGATCGAAGTCGAACCGATTGTCGAACCAACCGCTGCCGAGGTTCCAGTAGACCGCCGTGCCGTCGCGCCGGCTGGCGAAGATGTCCATGTCGCCGTCGCGGTCGAAGTCGCCCGCCGCGAGTGCGAGGGTCTCCTCGGCCGGGGCGTTGAGCGCACTGCTGGCGTCGATGAACGTACCGCGGCCATCGTTGTGCAGCAGCCGATCGCGGCCGTTGTTGCCCACCAGCAAGTCGACGGCGCCGTCGAGGTCGTAGTCGACGGCGACCGCCGCACGCGAATCGTCGACGTCGGCCGGCAAGGTCGTTGCCGTCGCATCGGTGAACAGGCCGGCCCCGTCGTTGCGGTAGAGTCGATCTTGACCGAGATTGGGCAAGAACAGGTCGAGGTCGCCATCGCGGTCGGCATCGAACACGACGACGGCGCGGCTGTTGTCGCTCGCCGCTGGCAACCGGGTCGCACTCTCGTCGCGGAAGGTGCCGCCGCGCTGCATCAGCACACGCACGCGCACGGCGGTGGCGACTACCAGATCGAGCCGACCGTCGCGGTCGAGGTCGGCGAAGGCGATGCCTTGCACGGCGCCGGGCGGCGCGACACCGAATCGCAGGGTCTCATCGCGAAACACGCCGCCGCACTGGTTGAGGTAGAGCCGCACGACGCCCGATGGCTGGCCGAGCGCCAGGTCGAGGTCGCCGTCGCCATCGACGTCGCCGACGGCAATGCACTGCGCCCCGCTGGTCGCCGGCGGCAACACCGTGCGCACCAATTCGCGGAACTGCGTCTGCGCCGGCGCGACGGCGCACGGCGCGACGACCAACGGGAGCACGAGGAGAAGAGTCGGCAAGCGCAGCATGGTCACCTCCCGTGCACGGTGTCGAGGACGGCATTGGTAAACCGCCACGTCGCCGGGGCGACATCATGGAGGAGCACCGCTTGCAAGTTCACTTGCGCGCCCTGCAGGGCAGGATCGGCGGGCAGCACGAGCGGCAGGACACCGCGGCCAGCCGGAGTCGAGATCGACACCGTCGCCAGCGACACGATCGGCGCGCCCGGATCGAGTGCGAGCAGACCGAGGCTGCCAACCGACACCCGCGCCGCGAGTCGGTGGGCGCCGAGCAGAACCACGCCGAGCTGGCCCAACGGCGCCGTCCCCGGCCGCGCCTCGAGCACGACGTCGTAGGCGCGGCCCGCCCGCGCCAGCAGCGGCGTCGCGAGCTGCCGGTGATGGTTGAAGTAGAGGCGCAACGGCGAGTACGCGCCGGCGACGACCAGGTCCGGGTCGCCGTCGCCGTCGAGGTCCGCCACCGACTCGGCGTTGACCTGCTCGCCGCGGAACGCCGTGCGAGTCGCCGTCACGTCGGTGAACCGGCCGCTACCGTCGTTGAGCCACAGGACGCCCGCGGCGAACACATCGGGGTCACCGTCGGCGTCGACATCGATCAACCTCCCGGTTCCCACGTAGGCGGGCGTGGGCAGGCGGCCGCTGGTGCCGTCGCTGAAACGACCGGTGCCGTCGTTGACGAACACGCGATGTTCTCCCAGCGCGAGGATGTCGACGTCGCCGTCACCATCGATGTCGCCCGCGGTGGCCGAGTAGAGCGTGAGGACCTGCGCCGGCAACCGACTCGAAGTCACGTCCACCAAGCGGCCGGTGCCGTCGTTGAGCCACAGCCGCGGCTGTGCTTGGTTGCAGGCGACGAAGACATCGGGGGCCCCGTTGCCGTCGTAGTCGGCCACCGCGACCCTGGCCACCTGGTCGGTGCGCGCCGGCAGGTGCGAGGCACTCACGTTCGCGAACGCGCCGCGCCCGTCGTTGACGAAGAGCGCGCTCGGCTGGCGGGTATGGATGGCGAGGACATCGAGGTCGCCGTCGGCGTCGATGTCGGTGAACTCGACCGCGACCGTGTACGAAGCGGCGTAGCTGAAGCGACCGGCAGGCGCGTCGCGAAAGAACCCGCGACTGTCGTTGAGCAGCAGACGGAACGCTGGGTAGTTGGAGTCGCCGGCGATCAGGAGATCCGCGTCTCCATCGCCGTCGACATCGCCGGCCGCGCCGGCGTTCGTCTGCAAGAAGGCGAAGGGCGGGAAGCGGCCGGACCAGTCCGGCAGCAAGCGTCCGTCGCCGTCGTTCAGGTACAGCGCCGGATCGCTCGCGAGCACCAGCACGTCGAGGTCGAGGTCGCCGTCGGCGTCGAACGTCACCAAGTGGCGCGCGTAGGGAGCGCCCGACGGACACCGAGCTTCGCTGGCGTCGACGAAGCGCGCGCGGCCGTCGTTGAGGAGCAGGCCAGGACCGGTCACCACCGCGTCGAGGTCGCCATCGCCATCGGCGTCGACCAGGATAGACGTCCACGCGCCGCAGCGTTCGGGCACCGCGCGCGCACCGGTCTCGACGAACACGCCGCGGCCGTCGTTCAGCAGCACCCGGGTCGCCGACGCCAGCAGGTCGACGTCACCGTCGCGGTCGAGGTCGCCGACGGCGGCATAGAACACCCCGAGCCCGATGCGGCCAGCGGTCGCGTCGCTAAAGCGGCCCAGACCGTCGTTCAGCAGCAGGCGGGTCTGGGCAGTTGGGTACCAGGTCTCGAGCAGCAGGTCGAGATCGCCATCGCGATCGACGTCCGCGGCGGCACCGGCCGCGTTGTAGAGAGGCTGCGGCCAGCGCGTGGCGGCCTCGTCGCGGAACGCGCCGTTCACGTTGATCAACATGGCGCCACCGATCACCAGGTCGGCGTCGTTGTCGCCGTCGACGTCGGCGGCCAGCACGGTTCCCGTGTACGGCGAAGAAGGTGGCATGCGCGCGCTCGTCACATCTGTGAAGCGGCCGCGCCCGTCGTTGAGCAGGAGCGCATTGACGATCGTCGACGGTGGCACGCGGCCGGGCACGACACAGTCGAGATCGCGATCGCCGTCCACGTCGACGAAGGCCGCGTCGAACACCGTGGACGCCAGCGGCGGCAGGCTTCCCGCCACCGCGTCGGTGAAGCGACCGCGGCCATCGTTCAGCAGCAGCCTTCGGTTCGAGTAGCCGAGGAGCAAGAGATCGAGGTCACCGTCGCCGTCGACATCACCGAACGCCGCGGCGTCTGCCGTACTCGGCGCGTTTGCTGGCAGCCGCGCCGAAGTCTCGTCGACGAACACGGCGGCACCATCGTTGATCAAGAGCTGCAGCGGCGTCTTGAACAACAGGTCGAGGTCGCCGTCGCCGTCGACGTCGGCCACCAACGGTAGCGTCGTCGACAGACGCGCGGGCAGGTGCGCCTTACCGATCTCGCGGAACAGGAGCTGCGCCGTTGCCAGTGGCGCGGCGATCAAGTGCAGCAGAACGCCGAGCGGCAGGATGCGCATCGCGAAGGGTGGCATGGTTCCTCGTTGTGGACGGTCCTCAGTGGACGGTGACAGCTGCGACGTTGGTCAGCTCGACGGTGGCGCGGGCTGGGTCGGCGGCGGCGCACTGGATCGCGAGCACGAGGCCGGCGAGGGCCGCGTTGGGCGGCAGCGGCAGCCCGACCGCGCGATGCTCGCCCGCGCCGACGACGCCGATGTCGGCGACCAGTATCTGCCCGGGATCAAGCCAGAGCGTGCCAAACGGAGTCGCGGTCGGGTCGCGGACCAGGCCCACGAGCAAGACCGATACGTGTCCCGCCGGCGCGTAGAGATCGGTTTGCACTGTGCCGCCGGGCGGCGCCCCGTTTGCCAGGAGCGAGGGCACTCGCCGCGAAGCGAACGAGCGCTGCGTGCCGGCGATGGGCGGCGCGCCGCCCGAGCCCAGCAGGGGCAGCGTCGGATCGACGACCAAAGTGCCGCCGGTGGCCTGCACCGCCGGCGCCGACGTGGCCGGCAGCGCGGCGCCAGCGCGGCACGCGTCGGTCATGCTTCCCGAGAGCACCAGGTCGGTGTCGGTGACCGCGATGCCCGGTGACGGTGAAACCCGAGCGAGACCATTGCTGAACCCGGCACCGCCGCTGACCTGACAGCGGGCGACGCTCACTGCGCTGAGTGCGGCAACCACGGCCGGTTGACTCGCGATGCCGTGCTCGGCGAAGGCGGACCCCGCGTTGCCGGTCATCGTGCAGCCGGTGACGCTGAGCGTGCTCGCTTCGACCCGGAGCCCCGGGCCGCCGACGAAGGTGCACTGGACCGCGGTCACCGCGCGGCAACGCTCGAGCCGGCACGCCGGCTGCGCACCGATGGGCAGGAACGGCACGCTCGTCGTGAGCGCAGTGCGATCGAGGTGGATGCGCCCGGCGTTGCCGACGCACTCGAGCAAGGTCCAGCTGGCCGGCACCGCGCTGAAGCCCGACAACACGAAGGTCGCGCCGAGCGGCAGGCCGGTCACGCGCAGCGTCGTCGCCAACACCGCACCGGTGCCGAGGATCGTCACGCCGCGGTCGGTGGTCGCACCACGGTACACGCCTTGACGCACGGCGATCAGGTCGCCGTGGCCAGCGACCGCGAGCGCCGGCGGCAGGTCGGTGAAGTCATGCCCCGGTCCGGCCGCGGCGTCCACCACCCAGGTGCGCTGCGCCGCCAACGTCAGGGACAGACCCGCGCAACACCCGATCACCACGCTGATTCGCCGCACTTGCTGCATGAGAAGCCTCGTGCACATCGTAGCGCGTCGGCACCGTCGGCACCCGGACCGAGGGTCGCACTGTCGCAAGCGATGCCCGCGCTGGCGGGAGGGGACTTCCGTACGTGCCGAAAACGCAGCTTGCTGCCCTTCTATCTCGCATCCGCATGGTCTTGGCACGGTTCCTCCGCACCGGCGACATGCACAGCGAACTCGCGCGCGCGGTCGGCATGAAGGGGCATCACCGGGTCGGCGTTAGCGATTGATCCGTCGGCGGCGACGCGTCGGCGCGCGGAACGAAGGTCGTCAGGCGGCCATCGCCGGCCAGGCGTTCACGGCCGCACGTGCATCACGCCCTGCATGATGCGCCAGTGCCCGGGGAAGGTGCAGACGTACGGATAGTCGCCAGGCGTCGTCGGCGCGGCAAACTCGAGGGTCGCGGTCTCACCTGGGTTGAGCAGGCGAATCGAGTGCAGCACGCGCGGGTCGGCGGGCACGAAGTTCTTCGCGAAGCCGTCGGCGCCCATCACGTCGGCGAGCGCGCCGATCGCCTCGAGCGACCCTGGGGCGAGGATCAACAAGTTGTGCTGCATCGCGTCGGGGTTGTGCAGGACGAGACGCACCGGCCGGCCGGCGGATACCGTGAACTCGGCCTGGTCGTAGCGCATCTTCTCGGGCAGGGTGCGCAGGGTGACGACCTGCGGGTTGATCGCGGCGAGCGTCGCGCGCAGCGGCGCCGCATCCGCGGCGGGCAGCGCATGCGCAACCTGCTCGACCAACTCGACCACGCGCTTCCAGGTTGTGCTGTCCCGCTCTGGCGCCGGGGTAGCCGTCGCAACCGTCAGCAAGTCGCGCGCGAGCACCCCGGCCAACGCCGGCGGCATCGCCTCGCACCGCAGCTGCAAGAGCGCGTCGACCGCCGCCCCGCGCACCTGATCGGCGCGCACGAGCTGCGCCAGGCAGGTCAACTTGGCCGCCCGCGCGCCGGGCACGCGCACCGACGCGGCGATCGCCGCGCGGCGCAGAGCCAAGCTGGCATCGACGCTCAGGGCCGATGCCGGAATCTCCTGCTTGCGGAACCCCGGCCCGCGCCACGACACGGTCAGGTGGTCGTCGCCACCAGCGTCGGAGTAGGTCACCACGATCGGATGCAGGCCCGCCTGCAAGTCGATCGTGCCCTGCTTCTCGACCACACCGTGCGGGCCGTCGTTCGCCACGACCTCGCGGTCGTCGATGTAGAGACGCGAGCCATCGTCAGACGCGGTGAAGAACGTGTACTTCCCGGCCGCCGACACGCTCAGCGTCGCCGAGAGCACCAGCGCATACGGCTCGCTCGCAATCCCGGGCACCTCGTGCGTGAAGCTCGGGACCGTGCCCGTGGCCTTAGGCGTGAGCGCACCGAGGGTCTCGCGGCGCACGTCCACAAAGCTGCTCGCCTCATACAACGCGAAGGCCACGCCGGTGACGCCCACCGCGCCGCGAAGGTGTTCCGGCGTCTCGAACATCAGCGGCTGAACGCGCGCCCAGAGGTCGCTGGACTCGCTCGCTGGCTCGCCCGGAAGTTCACCGCCGAGCGCGATCCCGCGCAGCAACTCGCTGAGCCCGGCGACGCTGCCGCCGGCCGCCTGCCACGCCGGTGCCGCGGAATCAGCAGCGCGCACCCAAGCACCGTAGGCCGCGGCGCGCACATCGCCGCGCCCGCTGTCGCGCGCGAGCGCCTGCACGTCGGCCAGCTTGCTGGTCAGCTCGGCGGGCGACCAGGTGACCAGCAGCTCGCTGAGGTCGCCGACCCCGGCCCCGTTCGCCGCCGCACCGCGCAAGGCACCGAGCAACTCGCTGAGCGGAGTCGCGCCGGTCTTGTGCGCCAGCGCATCCAGCGCGCTGCGTCGTTCGCGCGCCGGCACGCCGGCGCGCCCGAGCAGCGCCTTGCACACCGCCTCGGTGCGCGGCAGATGCGCCAGGTCCGCGGCGTCGACCATCTCGAGCAACCAGGCGAGGCCGGCCTCGTCGTCGTTTGCAAAGTTTGCAGACCCCTGGCCGGCGCGGATCGCTTCGGTCCACTGCGGGCGCAGGGTCAGACAGGTCTCGCGCAGCACGTAGCGCAAGAACCGATCGAGCGGCTGGCTCGCGGCGCGCAGCGCGATCTCCGCCGCGCGCGCGCTGGCAAAGAAGCTGCACGCGCGCACCGCCTCGGCGCGCACCCGCGCATCGGGATCGGCGCATAACCCGGCCAAGACCTCGAGCGCATCGGGGACCGCGTGTCGTACCTCGCACAGCACGCGCGTCGCCGCGGCGCGCGCGGGCGGCCGCGACGAGCGCAGCATGCGCCGCAGGTGATCGACGTCGACCGCGTCGCACTGCTGCTGCAACCACAGCGCCTCCAGCAGATGGTGCTCGCGCTCGGGGGCATCGGCGGGCATCGCCGCCACCCACTGTTGCAACGCGTCGAGCACCTTCGCCCGCGGTCGGCTGGTCAACTCGCGACGCGCGCGGTAGCGCACCGGGTCGTCGCCTTCGGCCAACTGCGCGATCAACGCCGCCTCGCTGGCTTGGTGATTCGGCTTCGCGGTGAGCTTCGGCCCCTCGTTGCTGCTCACTCGGTAGACGCGGCCGTGCGCGCGGTCGCGGCTCGGGTCGCGCAGGTTGTGCTGCATGTGCCCGATGATCGGATTCTGCCAGTCGCTCACGTACACCGCGCCGTCGCCACCGATCTCGAGATCCACCGGCCGGAAGTTCGCGTCGGTCGACGACAGCAGCGGCTCGACTTCGGTGGCCTTGAAGCCCGCGCCGTCGTCCTCGAAGCGGTACTGCAGGACGCCGAGGAAGCCGATGCAGTTGGTGACCAGCCAGTTGCCCTGCATCGCGGCGGGGAAGTGCGCGCTCGACAAGATCGCCGTGCCGCCGCATGGGCGCGTGCGCTGGCGATACACGGCCGGCGCGCCACCGACCTTGCGCGGATGCTCGGTGTGCACCGAGATCGCGGTGCCCCAGTACGGCACGGCGCCCGTGCCGTCGGTGACGAAGTCTTGGCCCCAGCGATCGAACACGTGGCCGTGCGGGTTGGCGAAGCCGTAGGCCGCGTGCACCTCGAAGCGCTTGCTGCGTGGCTCGAAGCGGAACACGCCGGCGTTGAAGCTGCGCACCGGTGGCCCCCACGGCGTCTCGACGCCGGTGTGGTGGAAGGTGCCTTCCTGCATGTAGAGCGAGCCGCCCGGGCTGAACACGAAGCTGTTGATCGAGTGGTGCGTGTCGGCCGAGTCGAGACCCGAGAGCACGCGCGTGCGCACGTCGGCGCGATCGTCGCCGTCGGTGTCCTGCAAGAACCACAGGTCGGGCACCTGGGCGACGAGCACGCCGCCGTTCCAGAAGTCGAACCCGGTCGGGTTGTGCAGGTCGGAGGCGAACTCGATGCAACGGTCGGCGCGGCCGTCGCCGTCGTCGTCGGGCAGGATCAGGAGCTTGTCGTTGCGCGCGGTCTTGGGTTGCCAGTGCGGATAGGTCGGCCACGCCGTCACCCACAGTCGGCCGCGCGGATCGACCGCGGACTGGTTGGGGTTGACCAGCGCCGGGAACTGCTCTTCCGACGCGAAGAGATTGACCTGCAGGCCCGCCGGCACCGTCATCTTCGCGATTGCCTCTTCGCCGCCGAGGAACACGTGCGCACCGTCCTTGCCTTTGCCCTTGATGTTGGTCTCCACCGGCAAGAACGGCGGCGTGTTGCTGTCGTCGACGGCGAGGTCGGCACCGCGCGCCCGCGCCCAGATCACGCGATCGCGGTTCTCGGTCATCACGTCGAGCACCTCGAGTTCACGGTTCAGCACGTCGCGGTTGGTCTGCCCCGCCACGAACTGCAGGTCGCCGCGATCGCCGAAGATCGAGTAGCCGTCGGTGGTGCGGTGGCGGTGGAACCACGCGTCGTTCTTGGCGAGCACCGCGGTACGGATCGCGGCCTCGTGCGCCGCCGCCGGACGCGCACCGACAAAGAGCGCGGCGTCGATGAGGTCGGCGAGGCGTCGGTTGCCAGACTCAGTCAGACGAATCCCGTCGATCGTCCACGGCTCGCCGCCCTTCAAATACGCCGCGCGCGTCGGCGCGAAGAGATCGACGAAGGCCGCCCCGTTCGCCGCGGCCACCTTCTGCATCGCCGCCGTGTAGGTCGCCAGGCGCGCGTTGATCGCACCCGGATCGGGAAGCGAAGGCTCCGCCAGCTTCTCTTGCGCGATCGGCGAGAACAGTACGACGCGCGTCTCACCCTTGCCGAACGTCTGATGGCGCACGTGGTGCACGTAGGTCGTCAGGTCGGCTTCGAACTTCGGGAGCCCTGGGTCGCCGACGAACGACTCGTTCCGCCCAAAGAAGGCGAACACCACGTCGGCCTTGCAGCGCGTCAGGTGCTGGTCGGGCGTGCCGAAGTTCTTCGAGCGCGGTCGCACGCTCACTTCGTCGCCGGCAACCCCGAGGTCGCGCACCACGAGTTCGTGCTGCGGGAAGCGCGCGTGCAGCAGCGTCTCCAACCAACCGTCGTGCTGTGTGCGCTCGGCGAGACCGTCACCGACGATCGCGATGTGATCGCCGCTTTGCAGAGTGAACGCCATCGCCTTTGGCGCGGCGTGCGCTTGCGCCAGGTCTAGGGTCACCAAGGTGACGATGGATGGCTTCCGCTCGCAGCCGGCGGCGATCATGGCAAGAGCACAGACGATGAGGGAACGGCGCGCGCACGGCATGGGACACACAGCGTCCCGCTGCGGGCCGGACAAGTCGAGGGTCAGCCTACGCCACGACTGGCTTCTGCACCGGGAACTGGTTCGCGGGGCACTCGACCAGCGCGGGCATCTTTTGGAACTACACCAACCCGTACACGAAGTTTCCCGCGCTCGACGGCGGTTTCTGCTGCGACCAACGCACGCTGTACGACGTGCGTACCAACACGCTGGTCTGGTACCTGCAGTACGACAAGTCGGTCTTCACCATCCGTGGCTCGGCGCGTGTCGCGTACTCGACCGGCGGCAACATCCCGACCAACACCTGGGGGTCGTACGTCTTCGACCCCCAGTCCTTCGGCCGACCCGTGCTCGAGTGGCTCGACTACCCCCGAACCCTCGCCATCCCTCCACCAGCCGCCCGCCGCCGAGTCATCGCACCTCCCGCGACTGTGACGCGCCATGCCGGCTGCGGACTGCGACTGGTGTCGACCTACGCGGCAGCCATGGACTTGGCTCGCTCGTAGAGGGTCTCTGGCGCGATGTCGGCGCCTGTCGGCCACGCTACGGTGCCGCCTTCGAGGAAGAACTTCTGGAAGGTGCTGACATCCTTCAGCGCTTCGAAGACTGGGCCCTCGAGCCAATCGGCGAAGTCGACCGTGCCCTCGAGGCCATCGTTGAAGGTCAAGTGGATCCGATACTCGCCGCGAGACTCCGCACGGATCACAGACGGAAGGAACTGCATGATGCTTGGCTACTCCAGTGGGGCAATTCGTTCGAGGGTCTCGCCAACCCGCATGCGTTTCCAGTTGCTATCGAGCTCGTCGCGATGCGTGGTTGCCCAGTCCTTGATCAGACGCAGGGCCACGCGCGATCGGATTGCGCCTGCCAGCACCTCGCCGTCGAACGTAACCGTCGCTTGCTGACCCTGGTGCTCCGCGTGAAAGTGTGGCACTCCGTGCTCGCGATAGAACATGCGGATGATGATGCCGAAGAAGACCGAGATGACCGGCACGGCTCGAGTATAGCCATCGTCTCCGAGAGCCGGCGGACGTTGACATCAACGATGTCCGTCGTACTGCGAACTGCACTGCTGGCTCTCAGTTCGGAGCGCAGCGACAACCTGGGCCGAAGCGGTGTCGCACAGCTCTGCAGCCAGGCGCGCACCAGGATCAGGGCGGGATGGCAAGCACCGGGGCGCATCCCGCCACTATCGACATTCCACGCCGCAGCACCAAGGTGTCCTACGGCTCCGGCGGCCTCAGTGCCCCGCCGTCGCGTCCGCGATCCGTACCTCGCCGTTCTCGCAGCACGACGCGAGTATCAGATGATCGACGCTCCAGGCCACGCCGGTGACGACCGAATCGTGGCGCAGGGTCAGCACCTGCGTGTGCGTGGTCGAGTCCCAGACCCGCACGCAAAGTTGCGCTTGATGGCGAACTTGTCGCGGACTTCGCCGCGGTCCGAATCGATCACGCCGAAGCGATCGTCCCACGTGCAACGGCCGAGCCAGCGCCCGTCGGCGCTCCAGACGATGTGGTGCACGGCGGCGTCCTCGACCACCACCGGCGCGCCAGCGGCATCGAACGGGTTCGCAATCCAGACGCTACGCGCCGACGCCACCGCCAAGCGATCGTCGCACGGGTTCCAGGCCAGCCGCCCCCAGCCGGGCGCGCCACAGACGATGAGGGAACGGCGCGCGCACGGTATGGGACACACAGCGTCCCGCTGCGGGCCGGTCAAGTCGAGCGTCAGAGCAGCGGCTAGGCTGAAGTGCCGACCTCACCGTGTCGGTTTATCTGTTGCCGCGCATCGGCGAGGAGGATCAAGGCTGACGCATCGACGCTCTTCGATCGGCTCGAAGTCGCCGGACAGTAGCCGGAAGCGCCGTGGCGCAACGGCACGTGGCCTGACATGGGGTTGCCCGCACTGCTTCCTCATGGACGGCGTCAGCCCGACGCGTCAGCACGGTCGCTGAACCACCGGGTTATCGACGGACCTGCGGACTCGCGTCCGACGGCGGATTCCTTAGCGACGCCACCAACCGGAAGCCGTCGTTGAAGCCGGCCCGCGACGCGTCTCCGCCGTTGTCGGATGCAGCCCGGAACAACCGCACATCGGCGGCATTCCAGGCCCCGCCACGCCACGCTCGGACGCTGCCGTAGTTGGGGTCGGAGTAGCCGATGTCCAAGAGCCACTCGAACACGCCGCCGCAGAGGTCCCGCACGGCGAACGTGGACTCGTCCGCGAGAAAGCTCAACCCGGGCTCCCGCACGGGGTTCGGCCGGGACTTCCGGCCACCGCAGAACGACCAGGAGAACGCGTCGCCCCACGGGTAGACACGCCCGTCGGCGCCGCGCGCAGCCTTTTCCCACTGCTCCTTGCTCGGCAATGCGTAGGTCCACGCTTCGCCGCGACTCAGCGCTAGGCGGTTGCGCCACGCCACGTAGGCATCGGCGTCGACGCCGGCGATGTCGCACACCGGACAGCGCGGATCCACATCGGGAATGAAGCGCCCGTCGCCAGCGCGGGTCCATGACGGCACCCTGAGGATGCGTCGAGGCACGCGGGTCACCGTTCCTTGACTGCCCGCCGCGTCGATCTCCAGGCGCGTAGCTGGGTCGTTGACGAACTCGGCGTACTCGCCGACCGTGACCTCTCTCTGGGCGATGAAGAACCCAGGCAGGTCCGTCACCCGGCGCGCAATGGCGCCAACCGCGTCCGGGTCTCCGCCGAAGATGCTCGGACACGGCGCCACATACACAAACCCCGGCGGGGTGATTCCTGCGCGCAGCAGGTCGGCACGTAGCACGACCGGCCCCGAGCTGGGGATCTCGAACGGAAGCCGCAGATCGTCGTAGCCCGGCATCCCCGCGACCAGGAGGTACGAACCCGCGGGCACGGACACATCCACCAGCGGCAGCGTGCCCACTGCATTGTCCGACCCGAACACCAGTGGGTAGGCGGTGACCACTCCCTCGATGCCCGACAGTCGCCCAGACGGGAGCACGAGCGTTCGGGCGACTCCACCCGAGAGAATCCCCAGTTCCAGGTCGGCGCCGAGTACGACATGCGCGAGCGCCTCTGCGGCGTCGCCGACTCGAAGTCCAAGGTCATTCCAAGGGGACACACCACGGCGGGTCGAGACGGTCCGTCGACCGTCCTTGGCGGCGAACACGACATCGTAGTTCGCTCCTTCGACCAGGCTCGCCTGGGCAGCGACCGCGTCGTTGGGGACGTGTACGGCGGAGCCCGCGAGTCCAGTGAGCCGATCGAGGCAGACTACGCCCGCACGCGCAGCCGGGCCGTCGGCGTCGAGCTCGATGACCAAGACCGCGCCCGCAACGGGTGCGCCCGCAACTCGCGTGATCAGATCCCGCGCGCATAGGCCGATCGCAGCAGCCGGCGACCCACTCGTCACCGAGGTGACCGACAGGGCGACCTCCGCGGACGTGAGCAGCTCGACGCCATCGTTGGCCGCCGGCGTCCGGGCCGCGGAGCGCGGCAGATGGAAGGGAACCGGAACGAGGCGAGGCTCTCCGTCGTCGCGCAGACCAGACTGGAGCTGAAACCGGAAGAGATGGAGTTCGGCACCGCGTGGCGACCCGTCGAGGGAGAGTGAGGCGGTTCCTTCGAGCTCGGGAAGGTGCCGGCCCTCGATGTCGTACACCTCGACTCGAACGCGATGCGCCGCGGTCATGGGGATGTCGTGTGCGCTGCGCGTCGCACGCCAGCGAATCATGTAGAGGTCCGCCATCGCTCGACGCACGGCCGGTGTGCCGGGGACGTGTCGCTCGGCCCGGTTCAGTGCATCGATCGCGCCGGCCAGATGCGTCTCGGCGCTGACGATCAGGGGACCCACCGTCTCTGCTTCGCGGGCCCACGCGAGTGGATCGGCACTCGGGTGGAACGCGAAGAGTTCCTCTTGCTCGAGGATCTCCACCCGGGCGCGCGAACTCACGATCGCTGCCATGCTGCGCTCACAGGCATCCAACTCGACTCTCGCCTCTTCGATCGCACGCCCGTGATCGGCCTCCGCCCGGGCTGCGGCGACCGCCGACCGAAGATCCCGTGCCTCGATGCTGTTCTGGTCGAGGGCTGTGACCCGCTCGAGACTCAGTTGCGCCTGCGACAGGTCCTTGCCCGCGAGCGCGGCGTGGGTCTCTGTCACAGCGGCGCGAAACTCGGCACGCGCCTGCATCCGCTGGACGAAGACGACGACGCCCAGACCGGCGGTGGCCAACAACAGCGCCGCGGCCGCCGCGGTCGGCCAAGGATTGCGCAGGAGGAGGCGTCGCGCGCGCGTCCCGAGCCCTGCCGCTCTGGCGCGAATCGGTCGGAGGTTGAGCAGATTGCGAAGGTCCTCGGCGAAAGCCAGGGCCGAGGGATACCGGCGCGATGGGTCCTTCTCGATCGCAGTCAGGCAAACGATCTCCAGATCGCGTGGAATCTGGGCATTCCAGCGTCGCGGGGGCGCTGGTTCGCTGTTGAGCACTGCGTTGAAGACCTCTTGCGTGGTGTCCCCAGTGAACGGCCGACGCAAGGTGAGGGCCTCGTAGAGGGTGATGCCGAGCCCGTACACGTCGGTGCTCGGTCCTACGGGGCTGCGCCCCGAGATCTGCTCGGGCGCCATGTAGGCCGGAGTACCGGGACCACTCCCGTCGCGCGTGACGGTCACCGCGTCGTCACCCCGTGCGAGTCCGAAGTCTACGAGGCATGGCTCGCCGGCACGGTCCACCATGATGTTGCCGGGCTTGACGTCGCGGTGAACGATGCCGGTGCGGTGCACGTGCTCCAGTGCATCCGCGAGCTTTGCGACCAACCTTGCAACCGACTCGACATACGAGCCAGCATGCGTGGCTTCGCGAGGTAGGGGCTGAGGCTGACCACCTACGAGTGCAGGCAGCAGTGCATCAGGTCCGAACGCCTCCACGTCGTCGCCGGCGAGCCGATCGAGGATCGTCCGTAGCGAATCCCCGTCGACGAGGTCCATCGTGAACCAAGGGACGCCCTCCGTTTCGCCGACGTCATGAATCGCCACAATGTGCTTGTGGCGGATGCGTCCGAGAGCCTGCGCCTCACGCCGGAACCGTTCGATGGTCCCTGGTGCGTTTGCCATGGATGCAGGCATGAACTTGACGGCGAGGTCACGGTTGAGGCCGGGATCGTGGGCGCGATGCACAGTGCCCATCCCGCCACCGCCCAGTCGACCCAAGATGTGCAGGCGGCCCAATCTGGCGCCACGCAGCGAATCGCCGGCCGAATCGTCCATGCCCGTGCCTGCCGCGAGCATCAGCGCCCGAACCGCCGTACGAATCTCGGCGGCGACGTCAGGGTGCGCTTGGCATGCCCGCGCGACCGCGTCGGGGTCATTGAACACGCTCACATCTGGTCCGGGTGACGGGTTCGGAACGGGTTCGGACTCCATGGCATCGAGCATTAGACCGTGGGCGAGAGCGAAGTGGGCATTGCCACCGGCGGCCAGGACGACGAGTTCGTCTCGCGCCGTTCTGACCGCCGTGGCGACAGAATCACGACTTCGCGTGGCACGACCCCGTACGGCGCACGACCGCCCGGCGTTGGCCCTGATCGCGCAATCGCGATATACGTTCGCGGTGCATGACCGCGCCTGATCCCGACCTCCCAGACGCGACGCGACCGCACGCAGAGTCGGCAACCGATCGGCCACCGCTTGACCTTGGCGCACCGAGCGCGAGCGAGTTCTCTCGCACCCGCGCCGATCTCGCTGAGTTCCGCACTGGTGATCCCAGCGCGTTCGAGCGCGTCTGGAAGCGCCACCGCGGAATGCTGGAGGTCCTGATCACCAGTCGAATCCGCAGGGGCCTCACGCCCGCGCTCCGTGTGCGCCTCGATGCGGAACTCGACGACATCCTGCAGGAAGCTGCGGTGATCGCGTTCGCGAGGCTGGGACAGTTCGAGTATCGCGGGCCCGGCTCGATCCTGGCGTGGCTGGAGCAGATCGGCACCCACCTCGTTTCGGATCGAGCCGACTATTGGCGCGCCGGGAAACGAAGCCCGTCCCGCGAGAAGCGGCTCGGCGGCGCGAGCACGGCTGCCTTCGATGCGCATGCGGCCGCAGTTGACCTTCCGCATCGAGGTCCCGGTCCCGCAACCGAACATGACCAGGAACATGCCCGGCGTGCGGTCGCCACCGCGCTCAGCGACCTCTCGGAGCGGGAGCAAACCGTCGTTCTGCTGCGGTTCTTCGGTGGCGCCACCTGGTCGGAGATCGCGGCGGAGGTACACGCCCAAAGTGGCGACGCCGTCCGTAAGGAGTGGTCGGATCGGATCCTGCCCGCCTTCGCAGTGGCCATGGCGCGAGTCGGCCGCAGTGGACGTGACTGACTGCTGCGGATCACATCGCCGCGACTTCACCGTCCGAAGCCGAGCGACAAGGCGTTGGACGTCGCCAGCGCCAGGGTGACGGGATTCAGCGCGGCGCCCTGCAGGGTGAGCCTCGCGCCGACCAACTCGGCGAGGTCCGGGATCGGCAGCGGCATGAAGGGCTGCGCGGCTGACAGCGTCACGAGCAACGTCAGTGGATTGGCGTAGAGGAAGCAGCCACTGCCGAGAGGGATCGGCACGACCGACAGGTCGAGGGCCAGAACGATGACCGAGGGCGCGCCGGCGGGGCCACCGCCGAGCGTCACCGCGAAGTCGGCGGTTGGCACCCGCGGCGTGCCGTTGGTCCCGATCGCCAGCGGCGACTGCCCACCTCCCGAGCAGCCGATCCCGGTGGTGGTCACCGAAGCCGGCGTGAAGGCTTCGACGGTGTTGAGGATCGTCGGCCCCGCTTGCGCGCCGCCAATCGCGTAGACGACGCCGTTGACCGCCGCGAGCCCGAGGTCCGAACGCGGGGTGGGAAGCGACGCGAGCACGAACCAGGTGTCGGTGCAAGGGTCGTAAGCCTGGGTCGCGCCGAAGATGGCGCCCACGTTGTTCGTGCCGCCAACCACGTAGACGCGGCCGTCAGCCGAGGTGGCGCTGGTGGCCGCCGCAGCGAGCGGCAGCGAGTTCTTTCGCTGCCAGGTGTCCGTGGCCGGGTCATAGGCCTCGACGACGACCTTCGTGGCGTTCGACGCGCCGCCGCCGCCGCACGCGTAGATGATCCCGTTGAGCACCGCGACGCCGAGGTTGTAACGGGCCGTCGGCATCGACGCCCTGGAGCGCCATGTGTCGGTCGTCGGGTCGTACTCCAGCACCGAGGCGAGCGGAGATCCTGCCGCGAAGCCGCCGATCACGTACAGCTTGCCGTTCACGACGCCGACGCCGTGGGCGTAGCGCGCAGTCGGCATCGAGGCCCGGGGCCTCCACATGTTGGTCGCTGGATCGTAGGCTTCGTTCGTGTCGTAGTTCGTGCTGCAGCCGCTCTCGCCGCCGACGACGTAGAGGATGCCGTTCACGGCGCCGACACCGATCGAGGCGCGGGCGGTCGGCATGGGAGCCAGGGACGTCCACCCCGTCGCCGGCTGGAAGACCTCCAGCGCGCGGGTGCGCGTGCAACCGCCGATCGCGACGCCTCCCACCGCGTAGATCGACCC
>JANPER010000041.1:0-17217 GCA_031423015.1 Planctomycetota bacterium
CCACTGCCCAACGACCTCCAGAGGCCGCTTGGATCAACCCGCCGGCACGGACCTCCTGTCTCGCCGACGACCAGCACCTGCTCATCGCAGCTGCTCAGTAATCTCAGTGTTCTGCTGTCTCAGTCTTGTTGACACACTCCGAATCGAGTCGCCGGCCTGCGGCGCGTCGGTGTCGAGGCGGATCTCGGGCTGCCACGTCGCACCGCTGTCCAACGAGCGGCGGAAGTACAGGTCGTTGTTGAACGACGGAGACGAGGCCCTTCGGTAGACCACGTACACCGTCGACCCCGATTCCGCGATCACCGGCAGGCTGCTGCCCAAGGGGGCCAGAAGGAGGTCTGCGACGAGCCAGGTGGCGCCGTCATCCAGCGAACGGTTGAAGCGGACCCCGCCGTCACCGTCGTAGACGACGTAGACCGACGAGCCGGATACGACCATGTCCGGATCGCCCGACCCGGCTGCACCGGTGGTCGTGTTGATCTGCACATCAGCGTTGCGCCACGTTCCGCCGCCGTCGCGCGAGTAGGTCAAGAAGACGTCCCCGAGTCCGTTGCGCGCGTCCTCCCACGTCACGTAGATCGACGAACTCGACGCGGCGATCTGTGACTTGCTCACGGTGGCGCCGACAGGAGCGTGGTCCACGCGCATGTCGGGCCACCTTTGGGCCGGTACAGAGAGCAACAGCAGAGTGGCAGAGAGTACGGCTGGCACGCCGCACAGGAGGCGAGGGAGCGTCATGAGGTAGCTTTCCAAAGAGAAAATCGATAACCATTCACGCGTCGTCATTGTCTTCCGCTCCCGCTCCCGCTCCCGCTCCCGATCTCTCGCCTGTGTCATAGAACGTGGACACGATCTCGTGCTGTGATGACGAGTGGTGTAGGTACCGGCTGGAACGTGTCGGAAGCGGAAGCGGAAGCGGAAGCGGGAGCGGGAGCGGGAGCTACGCACCAGTAGGTGCGAGGCACTCGACGAACGCCGGTGTTCCCTTCGTGTTTTCCATGTGGCCCGCGCCGCGCTCCCCCCACCACAAAGCAGGCGACCATCGTGAGCAACGACCCAACTGCCTCAGCGTCGAGCCAGCTCTGCTGGCTCGCTCGAGCGGCGTCGCGCCTGGCGCGCCGCTGCTTAAAACAGCACGCGCTGTGCGTTGGCGAACGCCCCCCGCGCGAGCAGGGGATCGTACAACAAGCCCTGCAGCACCAAAGCGCGGCCAACCAGATTGAGCCCGAGGCTGTTCGGCGGCGCCAGCGTCAACTGGGCAGCACCGCCGGTCATGCCGACGGGACTCAGCAAGATCAGCGAGCTGATGTCGGTGTAGATGCGACCACTGAAACCCGTGAGCTGGATTGGCACCGGCGAAAAGCCAGCCGCGATGAAGAAGACCGCGACGGCGTTGGGCGACACGTTGTCCTGCATGCGCACGATGAGGCCGTCGCGCCGCGGTGCGCCGCCGATGTCGGGGAACAACCCGCCCATGCCGAGGTTGGCGCCGCCGGTCGCACCTTGCCGCGTGCTCAGCGGATCGTTGCCGCCGACGTGCAGCACCGGCGAATCGACGAGCGCGCCGAGGATGTAGGTCCACTGCGTGGTGACAACGGTGCTGGCGGCGCCGATGCGCCACGTCACCAGCGGCGAGCCAGCGCGCGGGTTCTCGCCGACGGTCGTCGGCGAGAGGACAGGGATGTCGGCTGACCACATCGAGTGACCGTCAGTCGCTGGCCAATTCGGGTTCGCCGGGAGCGCGATGCCTTGGAACCACTCGCCTTCGCACGGCACGCCGACGGACGTCGAGAAAAGATCGAGCATGATCCATGACCCGCGCGGTCCGCCGGTGCCGGTCGGCGTCGTCAACCCGCTGACGCGCAGCAGTTCGCCCACGGGCGTCGGGTCAGGACCAGTGCCGGGCGTGGTGTTGCCGACGCGCAACACGATGTCGTAGGTCTCCGGAGTGGTGATGTTCTCGTCCGCCGCCCAGTGATAGAAGCCGCGCACGGAGCAGGTGCCGGCGCCGTCGCCGACACCGCGGAACAGATCAGTGCCGACTTGCTGGAAGCCCTCGGCAGCGCCGTTCCAGTCGGGACGCCGCACGTAGGAGGCGGCGGTGATGACTTGCCGTTCGGGATCCTGCGGAAACACCACGAACGGGTTGGTCTGCGCCACAAGGGTCGGCGCGAAGAGAAGCAACAGGACGCCAGTTGGCAGCGTGCGCATGAGCATGGATCTCGTAGGGGGAAAGCGACGGACGAAGGGACGGAGCATAGCCACGCGAGCGCCCACTGATGCTGGTGCGCCGGAGCACGGCGGCCTGGTCGCTGGACACGAGATCCTGCCGATCGCCGGGCACCGGTATAGTCGCCCGCGGATGTCGCCTGCCGCCCACTGCTTGGAGTTCGAACATCTGCATCAGCCGGATGGCTGGTTGTCGCCGGGTTACGTGGAGGTGGACGCGCAGGGAATGATCGTCAATGTCGCCGCGGCGCGACCGTTGACCTGGGCGGCCGGATCGCCGACAAGGACCACGCAAGTGCCGGGCTTTGCCATCCCGGGCATGCCGAACCTGCACAGCCACGCGTTCCAACGCGCCATCGCCGGGTTCACCGAACACAGATCGCAGGCGACCGACACCTTCTGGACCTGGCGCGAAGCGATGTACCGCTGCGCCGCCGCCCTCGACCCGGAGACGCTGGAAGACATCAGCGCGATGGCGTTCGTGGAGATGCTGCGCGCTGGCTACACGTCGGTCGCCGAGTTCCACTACGTGCACCGCGATGTCGACGGGCGCGCTTACGCGGACAAAGCCGAGATGAGCTGGCGCGTACTGGCGGCCGCCGCGCGCGTCGGGCTCGGCGTCACGCTGCTGCCGGTGCTCTACTTGCACGGCGGCTTCGGCAAGGCGCTGCAACCGCGACAGCAACGCTTCGCGCACCAAGACACCGACGACTTCATGGGCACGTTCCGGCGCCTGCGGAGCAAGATCGCCGAGCGACCGCTGTGGCGACTCGGCGTCGCGCCGCACAGCCTGCGTGCCGTCGATGAGCGCTCACTGCACGCGCTGGTGAAGGGCCTCGACGAACTCGACCCGACGGCACCGATCCATATCCACGTCGCCGAGCAGCGCCGCGAAGTCGAGGAGTGCCTCAGCGCGCTCGACGCGCGTCCGGTGGCGTTCCTGCTGAGCCGCTTTCACATCGGCCCGCGGTGGTGCATGGTGCACGCAACCCAGCTCGACGACGGCGAGTGCCTGGCGTTAGCGCACAGCGACGCGACCGCGGGCGTGTGCCCCACGACCGAAGCCAACCTGGGCGACGGCTTGTTCCAGACCGAGGCCTATCTCGCAGCGCGTGGCAGCCTGGGCGTCGGCACCGACAGCCAGATCGAAATCGATCCGTGCGCCGAACTGCGGTTGCTCGAGTACACGCAGCGCCTGCGCAAAGAGCAGCGCGCCGTGCTCACCGGGTCGACCCGCAGCGCCTGGCATGTGGGTCGCCACCTGTGGGAAACGGCGTGTGCCGGCGGCGCCCGCGCGGTGGCGCAGCCGGTGGGCGCGATCCTTCCCGGCAAGCGCGCCGACATCGTCGTGGTCGACGGCGAACATCCACGCATGCTGGGGCACGACAGCGACACCGCGCTCGATGCGTTCGTGTTCAGCGCCGGCAAGGCCGCGGTGCGCGACGTCTTCGTTGGCGGCACGAGGCTGATCGAGAACGGGCGACACCGCGCCGACGATGAGATTCGCGCCGGCTTCGTCCGCGCTATGCGCAAGCTTCGAGACTCGGCGTGAGCGATCTGCCCTACGTCGTGCGCCCACCGCGCGGCGCGCCCACCCCGCTGCTGCTGAGCATTCCGCACACCGGCATCGAGGTGCCCGATTGGATGCCGCCGCGCCTGGCGAACGCTGCGGTTGCGGCGCTGCCGGACACCGATTGGCATCTGCACGAGCTGTACGACTTTGCGCCGGAACTCGGCGTCACCACGATCTTCGCGCGGTTCACGCGCTACGTCGTCGACCTCAACCGGCCGCGCACGCAAGAGAAGCTGTATCCGGGCCAAGCCGAGACCGAGCTAGTGCCGACCCGCACGTTCGCCGGCGACCCGATCTACCGCGCTGGTGCCGAGCCGACCGCCACGGAGATCGACGCGCGCATCGCGCGCTACTGGCAGCCCTACCACGATCGGCTCGCGGCCGAGCTGCGCAAGCTGCGCGCGCGCTTTGGCTACGCCCTGCTGTTCGACGCCCACAGCATCGTCGGCTGCGTGCCCCGCCTGCACCCCGAGCCGTTGCCGGATCTCATGCTCGGCGACGTCGACGGCAAGTCGTGCGGCGCGGCGCTGAGCGACGCGGTGCATGACGTGCAACGCGCGAGCGGTCTGGCGGCGGCGCGCAACTTCCGCTTCAAGGGTGGCTTCATCACCCGCGGCTACGGCAAGCCCGCCGAGCAAGTGCACGCGCTGCAACTCGAGATGAGCCAGCGCATCTATATGGACGAGTCGCCGCCGTCGGGAATCGTGGCGGAACGGGCGGTGCGGCTCCGGCCGGTGTTGCGCGCGTCGCTCGCTGCGTTCCTGAGCGCGGCGCAGCAACTTCGCTGAACACAGCGCTAGCGCAGCGCCGCCGCCAGCTGCGCCGCCATCTCGCCGTAGCCTCGATCGGTGCAGTGACCATCGCCGATGAACCACGTCGCGCGCGGCGTCGTCTGCAACAGCTCGGTGAAGCGCGCGTGCAACGATAGGAAGTGCGCCCCGGTGGCTGCGGCGACGCCCGCCACGAGTTGATCGCGCGCCGCATCGGGTTCGGGATACGACAAGAGCCACACTTCGGCGCCGCGCGCACGGCACAGCGCGACCATGCGCTCGAGATGCGCGCGCAGCGTCGCGTATACCCCCGCTTCGCCGGTAGCCGAGTCGAGCACCGCCCGCACGGTCGTCGCCAGTTCGGGAGCCAAGCGCGCCAGGGCGGCCTCGCGCGCCTGTGGCGTGTAGTCGGCGGCGCCGACCTCGATCTGCCGCTGCAGGAACGGGCGGTCAGCGTTCTGCGCGAACGCCATGAAGAGGTCGTGCAGCGCTTCGACCGGCGCCTCCTTCTGCCGCAGGCTCGCCCGCATCTGCAGCAGCGTGGGGCGCCACAGCTCGTCGCCGCGCGCCGCCGACAGCACGCGCTGCATGCACGCGAGCACGCGCGCGCGGGCGCCGGACGCCAGGCCGTGCGTCAACAGCACGTCCCAGGCGCGCACGCAATCGGGGTGCGCCGCGAGCACGCGCTCGGCGACGTCGAGGGCCTCGGGCACGCGGTCACTCGCTGCCAACGCGTGCGCCAACGCCGCCCCGTCGACTGCGGTGCCGGTGCTCGCAAAGCCCGCGCGCATCTCGCCGAGCCAACGCTCGCGCGCCGCCGCGTCGCCTTCCTGCACCGCAATGCGCACCAACGCTTCGCGCGCCCCACCGATGTCGGCCACGACGACGAGCGCCTGTTGCAGCAGGTCCCTGGCCTGCGCCACGTCACCCTGGGCCAAGGCCTTCTGCGCGCGCACCAAGGCGCTCGGCGCCGGCGCCTTGCCAGGTTCAAGCTGGTGCGCGAAGGTGGGTGTGCGCAGCGCCAGTCGGCCTTCCTTGATCTCCCACTGCATCGGCTGCGCCCCGGTCGGAAACAGCAGCACGACCCCGTTCTCGTCTTCGAGCCAACGCAACTCGTCCTTACCCATGAGCACGCGACCATCGCGCTCGAAGGTCACCTCGAAGTCTGCCGCGTGCCACGTGCCGACGAAACCACGCACCACCTCGCGCTTGTCGCGCAGCCAATCGCCCATCATCGAGAACACCTGCAGCAAGCGCGGGCGCCACACGAAGCCGTCGCGCGCTTGCGTGGTGAGTTCATCCTCGCGCACGCGCGCCGGCCGCGACACCGGGTCGTTGATGCCCACGAGCACGCACACCGTGCGCGGCCGATGCCGCGCCAGCTGCTCCGGCAGCCGCATCAACACTTCGCGCGACGACTGGCCCGGCCAACCGGCGTTCACCACGTCGACCGCGCGGCCACCGCTGCGCAGCGCGATCTCGAGCTGGCGCGGATACGAACCGCCATCGCCGGTCGCGCCGAGCCCATAGGTAAACGAGTCGCCGACGCACAGCATCGCGCCCTGCGCCGCCGACTCGACCGCCCGCCGCTGCCAGATCACGAACGCGCCGACCTGCAGCGCAACTTCGAGCAGCAACAACGCTGACGCGACGCCGAGGACCAACGGGATCAGACGGTGACGCCGGCGCTTCACGACACGCGCGGCAGCTCACGCACTTCGGGCTGCGCATTGCGACGCACGACACCGTGGGTATCGACCCACAACTCGCGCACCTCGACGACGTCGCCCGCGACCACCCGCACGCTCACGAAGTGCCCCCAGTCGGTGCCATCGTCGCCACGCCGCACCCGCGGCACGACCGCGGCGTTGATGAACAACGTGCCATTGCGCCGCACGAAGCGCGTGCGCACGGAACCGCGCGGTTGCGTCAAGCGGTCGTGCATGTGCCCGGCGATCACCGCGCGCACGCGCAGGCCGCTGCCTTCGATCTGCTCGATCGCCAGGCGCAGATCCTCGTCGCCCCAATCGCCACCCGGCTGGCCAAAGTCTTTGCCCCAGATATCACCCGGATCCAAGGACAGTCCCTTCGGGCCGTTGTGCGCAATCAAGATCAGGTCGCGATGCTCGGCGCGCCGCGCCGTCTCGACGATGCGCGCGGCAGACTCCTCGGGCGAAGCAATCCCGTACAGCTCGCGATACAGCTCGACGCTGCGCAGACTCTTGCCACCCCATGAGAACGGCCGTGCGCCGATCAACGAACACCCCCCGGCGTAGCATTCGCGCAGCCCGTAGCCGAAGTGGTGCGCGCCGACCTTCTCGATCACGGCACGCAACTTCGGTGTCGGCCGCTTCAGCGAGAAGCTCTGCCACGCGTCGTGGTTGCCGAGCATGATGACCTTGGGGGCGTCGATCTCGGCGATCGCCTGCGCCATCGCCGCGTCCTCGTCGCCGAGGTCGCCGACAAACACCGCAAGGTCGCAGCTACTGTGCTCGATGAACTCGCGGTCGGCGACTCGCCAGTGGTTGTGGACGTCACCGACGACGAGCAGATTCGCGCCGTGGCGCGGAGGGGACATCGGCAGCAGCATAGCATGGCTCAGCGGCACCCTTTGCACGTTTGGTGGGCTCCAGGCTCACGCCTTGAGCAGGCCGTTCTTCACCAGCTTCTCGCGATAGGTCGTACGCGGCACGCCGAACAGTTCGGCGGCCTTGGTGAGATTGCCACCCGACAGGCGCAACGTCTCTTCGAGTGCCGCGCGTTCGGTGGCCTCGAGTCGTTCCTTCCAAGTTCCCGCGTTGGCGTCGGCGCTCGTCGAGGTGACCACGTCGTCGACGCCGTTCATCGGGCGCGAAGGAGTGACATCGAGATGCTGGATGCCGATGGGTGCGCCGCAGGCCCGCAGCGCCGCGCCGCGCAGCAAGTGACGCAGCTCGCGAATGTTGCCGCGCCAAGCGTGACCCAACAGCCAGTCGGCGGTGTCTTGCCGCAGCTCCGGCACGTTCTCTTGCGACAGCTCGCGCGCCGCCTCGCGCAGGAAGCGATCAGCCAGGAACATGATGTCCTCGGTGCGCTCGCGCAGCGGCGGGATGCGGATCTCCAGCTCGCGCAGGCGGAAGTAGAGGTCTTCGCGAAACTGGTTGGCACGCACCATCTTCTCGAGGTCTCGATGCGTCGCGGCGAGGATGCGCACATCGACCTTGATCTGCTTCGGCGAGCCGAGCGGACAAACCACACGATCCTGCAGCACGCGTAGGATCTTGGCCTGCAACTCGAACGACATGTCGCCGATCTCGTCGAGGAAGATGGTGCCGCCGTGCGCTTCTTCGAAGTGGCCGCGGCGGGCCTGCGCCGCGCCGGTGAACGAGCCGCGCTCGTGGCCAAACAGCATGCTCTCCATCAACTGCTCGGGGATGGCGGCGCAGTTGACCGGGACGAAGGGCCCCTTCTTGCGCCTGCTCAGATCGTGCAGGGCGCCGGCGATCACTTCCTTGCCCGAGCCGGTCTCGCCGCGGATCAAGACCGAGTAGTCGGCGGGCGCATACAACTGCACGCGTTGCACCATCTCGCTGCACGCTGGGCTCCTGGTCTGCAGGGCTGGATGCACCGCCGACTCGGTCGGCTGCGTCGTGCGCACGAGTGTGGCCACCAAGTCGCGGTTGCCGAGCGCCGAAGCCAACAGACGCGTGACGAAGGTCACGCGCTGCAGATCGGTGGGTGTCAGGACCGACCCTTCGCGCACGCAGTCGGCATACAAGACGCCGAGTTCTTTGCCGAGCGCGCGCAACGGCAAGGCGATGCTGGCCGAGATGCCTTGATTGCGCACCGAATGGAAGGTCGACGCGATGGGGTCGGCACTGGCCAGCGGCACGTGCACCACGCGGCGCGTTTGCTGCACTTGTTCGACGAGGGAGCGGCTGACGCGGAACGGTGAGCGATCGCCTTCGCGCGCGACGTAGAACTTGCGCACCCCGCCCGCGGTCAGTCCATCGCTGTCGAGTTCGAGGTAGACGCGATCGGCCGCGGTGACGGCGAGGATGCCGTCCATCGCCGTGTGGATCATGCGCTCGGCGGAGTGCAGGCCTTCGAGCGTGTCGGCGATGCCCATGAACGCGTCGTACCAAGGACCCACCGGCGCGCCGGGCTCGGGCGCCGACAACGTGCGCGGGTCGATCTCTTGGCCGCGCTGGTCGACGCCGGCGAACAACACCCGCATGCGCACGAGCGCGGGTCCGACGTTGAGCACATCGCCGTCGAGGAACGACTCGAAGCGCATGCTGATGTTGCCGGTGACCGAGCGCACCGGGAACGGCAACCCAGGCTCGGCGCGCAGTTGCAGGCGACCATCTTTCTGCACCTGCACCTCGAGCAAGCGACCAAAGCAGCCAGGAAGGTCCAGCTCCACATCGCAGCCCGACCGCAAGCTGCCGATCCAAAAGCTGCCCTTGTCGACGGCGACTTCACGACGACCCTGGCGGTCAGTCAGTTCGAGCTGGACGGTCATGGCGTCGGATTCTCGTCGATCGGTGGGCCGCTGCCTAGGTCGTGGCGGAACGTCGACGGTCTACTCGGCCTAGTGCCGCTCCGTAGGGTCGCCAAGGGCCGATTGGGCGTGTCCGAAGATCGACGCCACCGATCCCTTCGACGGCCTGCCGTCAGGTGGTACAGTCGCCGGCCAGTCATGTCCGACTCGGCCGCACCCCTTTGTAACCCGCCGAACCCGGCGCGCGGCAACGGGCGGCAACTGCTGGCGTACACCGAGGATCGGACGATTTGGCTGCTGCCCGCGGCCGATGGTCGCGGGGTGGTGCGCAAAGTGTTCGAACGCGGCACGTTGGCACAGGCGCAAGCCGAAGCCGACCTCGGCGCCCGCCTGCGTGGCGAGGGCTTCGTCACCTACTTGGGCGCCGAACCCGATCCCGAGTCGCAGCGTCCCTCCACGCTCACCGAGCACGTGGCCGCCAGCGACCTGACTCGCGTGGTCGCGGCGCAGGGCCCGCTCGCGCCGCGCAGCGTGGCCGCGCTCGGCATCAACCTGTGCCGCACGCTGCGCCGCGTGCACATCGTGGCCGTGCACCGCGATGTCAAGCCGAGCAACGTCCTGGTGCCGACGGACGACCACGCGATGGGGCAGGCCATCTTGCTCGACGCGGAGCACGCCTGCTTGCTGCACGCGGCCGCGCCGAGGCCAGGCACCTTCACCGGCGGCACGCACGGCTGGTCGCCGCCGGAGGCGTACCGGGGTGCCGCCCCGACCGCGTCGTTCGACGCGTTTGGCCTCGGCGCGACGCTGTGGTTTGCGGCGACGGGCTGGCCACCCTTTCGCCACGGCGAGACCGCCGAGGACCGCGAACCGCGCTGGAGCCAACTCGAAGGGTTGCCCATCGCGTTGGCCACGACCCTGCGACGCTGCCTCAAGAGCGACGCACGGGCGCGCGCGTCGGTGGCAGAAGTGGAAGACACCCTCGATGACTTCTTGCGGAACGCGCCCGCTACACCGGACCCGTTGGACACCACGCTCTTGGCGCTGCAGCGCGACGACCTCGACGTTGCCGAAGCAGCGCTCGCCAGCACCGACCCGGCGAACGAGCCACCGCGCCAGCAAGCGCTGCACGCAATCTTGCGACGACGACGGCGATTGTCAGCGCGACGGAGCTTGCCGATCGAGTCACCTCAACAAGCACCGCTCGCGCTCGATGCCGTGGCGCAACGAGGTCGCACGTTGCTCGCATTCGCGCGCCGGTTTCCCGCCCATGCAGGTCTTCGCCGCGCGATCGCTCACCTGCGGCAGGCGTTGGCAGAAGCGCTCGATCACCTGCCAATCGCGATCGCCGCACACAAGCGCACCGCGCAGTTCGCCATTGCACACCGTGAGCTGACCTTTGCCCACGCCGCGATTGCCGCGGTATCACCGCTGGGCGGACCAGCGCCGCGCTTGGCCGATGGTGCGGCGCCGAGCAGCCTGCAGCGCATTCCCCACCGCCTGTTGCAGCTCACCGAAGAAGACGTCACGGCGGCCGGGCAACGCCATGCTGCCCTGCTCACCGAGTTGGACGCCGCCGAAGCGGCGCTCGACGTGGGCGCCGCGGCGCAAGCCATCGACCACGGCGCGGGGATCTACGGCGGCGCCAGCGAGGTCGTTGCCAACCTCAAGGACCGCCTGCACCGGCTGACGTTCTTCGTCGAGCGGTTGGCACAGCCCAACGACGTGCTCGGCACGCTGACCAACGAGTTGGCCGTGAGTGGCGACGAAGTCGACTTGGCCGCGGTCGCGCAGTGCTTCGATCGGTGTCGGCGCCAGGGCCAACCAGGCCGCACTCCGAAGAGTTCCCTGGGCTTGCGCACGCTGCTGCGCACGCTGCGCGAACTGGCCGAGGAACTGCCGACGACGGCGCCGACCCTACGGCCGGCTACGGAAGCGCTGGCAACCGCGCTCGATCGCGTGTCGAACCAAGCGTGGGGCTTGGTCGAAGACAGCCGGCAGAAGCTGGCATCAGTGCCCATTCCGGTGCGGCCGCTGCAGAATCAGATCGCTCGGCTCGATCACCTGCGCCTCATCGACGCGTTGATCGACGGCGCGCGTGGGTCGCGTGCCGAGCTGCTCGACGAGTTGGAGCGCCTGCGCAGCGAAGTCGACCAGGCGCGCACGACCCGCGACCGCATCGCCAGCGGCGCGCGGGCGTCGATGGAACGCGGCCACCTGACCACCGCACTGTACGATTTGGCGAGGGCGGTCGATCGCTACGACGCGCCGCCAGATGACCTCGAGGAGGCGCGCAAGCGCAAGAACGCGGTCGAGGATGCCATGCGCGAGAACCACCGTCTGGCCGCGCGCTACGCCGAACTCGAAGACGATCCGACCAGCGCCATGGCGCAGCGCGTCGACGCGCTCACGCAACGACTCGCGGTGCTCGCGTTCCTGGGCGAACAGGTCACTGCCGAACGCGCCACCAACTACGCGCAGGATCGTCTCGACGTCGAGGTGCGCATTCTGCAAGAGCAGACTGCCGACGCCGAGCGCCTGCTCGACACGCTTGCGGCGCCGGCGTCGCGCCTGCAGCTCACGGCCGTCACGCTGCGCGCCGTCGACAGCTTTGCGCGCGCGCGCGGCGAGGATCGCGACCGTCTGGGCCGAGTGCAACGCATGCGCGAGCACTGGGACAGTCTGCACGCACGCGCTCGCACCGACGTGGCGCGTGACGAGTCGCTGCGACGCAGCGTCTTCTGGCACCGGCGACGCTCGCTGCTGGTGCGCGGGCTGGTCGGCACGCTGGCCCTGGCGCTAGCGATCGCGCTTTTCTTTCTGCTGCGCGAGCGGACCAAAGACGCGCTCGGCCTCGCCGCAAGCAGCGTGCGCGATCAGCTGCCGACGCCCATGCAACAGGCGGACTTCGATCCGGTGCAAGCCGTGCTCGCCCTCGATCGCTTCGCGGCCGGCCTGGAAGCCAGCGGGTTACAGCACGAGGACGCCGTCGGCGGCCGCGAACTGTTGCGCGCGACGCGCGACGCCGCGGACCACGCCAGCGCGACTGCGCGCGGCGTCGTCGATTGGCTGGCTTGGGAACGCGACACGGAACGCGTGCGCGCCGACTTCGAGCGCGCTTGCGCCGACTTCGCGCCGACGGATCTGCTGGCGGGCGAGGCCCTGAAGCGCGCCCTGAAGCGGTTCGGCCAGACGGCCGAGATGAGCGCCGTGCTGCTGGCGGCACGCGCCACCAGCAACGCCGACGAGCGCGCGGTAGTGCAGCGCTACGCGACCGCGCGTGGCCTCGACGTTCGACTGTGATGGCGGAGCACGTCGGCGACGAAGTCGCCGCGCTACGTCGCCGGCGCAGCGCGCAATCCGCCGTACGCCGCGGTGAAGTCGACCTGCGGCACCATCGCCAGCAAACGGCGGAACGCCGCGGCGGCGCGCAGGCCCTCGACGTCGCTGGGCACTGCTTCGAACGCGGAGAGCGAGCCGACGACGATCGCCTTCACACGCGCGCGCGACAGCGCCACGTTCAGCCGGTGCGTGCTCAAGAAGAACGTGCCGCGACGTTCCAGCGCGTCGGGGTCGCCGACCGCCAGCGACAGCACGATGACGTCGCGTTCCTGGCCTTGGATGCGCTCGACGGTGTCGATGACGATCGCGTCGGCGTCGGCGATGGCCTTGCGCTGCAAGGCGCTGCGGATGACGCGCACCTGCGCGCGAAACGGCGCGATCACCGCGACCTCGGCCGGCGGCACGCCGTGCCGACGAACGATCTCTTCGACCAGGTCAGCCGCCAGGTTGGCCTCGGCTTGCGAACGCATGCCGGGTTGCAGGTGATCGATGCGCGCGAACACCACCGCCTGATCGGGATCGAGCACCGCGTCGAAACGGCCGCCGGCCACGAACGGCAGCCGCCGCGCGCCGACGCTTGGCTCGGGCCGCAGCGCGCCACCATAGAACAACTCGCTCACCACCGCGCACACGCGATCGTTCATGCGGTAGGTGACGTCGAGCATCGGACACGGGTAGCGCTGTGACAAATGGTCGAAGATCGAGGCGCAGGCCTCGGCGTCGGCGTGCTGCGCGCTGATCACCGGCGGCAGTTGCTTGTGGTCGCCAAAGAACATCCAACGCTCGGCCAGCAACAGACCAGCGAGCGCGTGCGGGATCGGCATCTGGCCCGCCTCGTCGAACACCGTGACGTGAAAGCGCTCGGCCTCGGGCAGCTTGGCCAGCGCGAACGCAGTGCCGCCAACGAGCGCGCCCTTGCGCGGGATCATGCTCGCCCGCTTGGGCGAGACGATGCGTACACCCTGCGCCACAAGCTCGGGCTCGGGGCGATCAGCCAGCTTGAACACCGGCAACTGCGGCGCCAGCTTGCGCACCGTGAGCAGCGCTTGATCGACCGCACGGTGCGTGAACGCGCACAGCGCCATGCGGCAGCCGGCGCCGCACAGCAGGGCCAGGATCTCGCCGAGCAGCCGCGTCTTGCCGGTGCCGGGCGGTCCCTGCACCAAGGTCACCGCGTCGCCGCCGATCGCTTGCGCGCCAAACTCGATCTGCGCCGCATTGAGCCCGCGGCCGGCCAGAGCCATTTGGGCGCGCTCGACGCGCTGTGCGTCGACGGACACCACGAGCGAACCGTCGAGCAGTTGGCGCAGGCGCGCCTGCGCAAACCCGCCGCGCACCACCTCGCGCAGTCGACCCCGGGCGCCGATGGCGCGGCGATCGATGCAGTAAGTCGAACGCGGATCGACCGGCGCGGTGGCTTCGTTGAACCGATCGCGCTCCAACACCAGAGAGTGCTCGACGTCGTCGTAGCGCAGGTAGGTCCACGGCGAGCCCGAGGTCAGGTGGCGCCCATCGCTCAGCGTCACGGCGTCGCCCTGGCGGAACTTGCTGAAGTTCTCCTCGACGCGCAGCACGACCTGCTCCGGCGTGCAGCGGTCTTGCCACGGCACGGCGCCGGCGATGCACTCACCCTCGATCACGCGCTGATCGATCGACAGCGCGCGCAGGTCGTGTAGCTGCCGCCGTTCGTCGTGCTCTTCACGCGACAGAAAGCGGAGCAGCCGTTGCTCGAAGTCGACCGTCACATCTTGACGCGCACGTCGACCTTCAGCGTCGACTGGCCCGACTTGCCGAGCGCAACGTCGATGAGCTGCGGCATGCGGCTGGTGTCGATGTCCGATCCTTCGTTCATCGCCAGCAGATCCGCGAGCCGCATCTGCATCGTCATGAACGCGCTACCCGTCAGCGGGGCGCGCTTCACCTTGCCGGCGGTCAGCGTGGCCACCAGGGCCTCGAATGCTGGTTGGCCGCCATTCATGTCGACCGCCATGTAGTCGCCGGCCACCGCGGTGTAGCCGCTGATCTTGCCGTCCTTGAAAATGGGGTTCTCCCCTTCGATGGTGCCCTCGGTCCGAAGCACGTCGAGGTCACCGATCTTGTCGCGCGTCACCTTCATTTCGAAGCCAGGCCCGCTCTTCATGCTTCTCTGCAACGCGAGCCATTCTTCGCTGAATATGAGCTGCTTCAGCTTGGTCGGGTCCAGGCTGCCAAAGAGCATCCGCATCTGGCCGGCACCCACGGAGAAGACGCCGGTGCCATCCATCTGGGCCCAGTTGGCGGCGAACAGCTTGGCAAATGCCGGGTCGGCCTGCCCGATGAGCCCCATCGACCAAGTCATGAACGGCTCGACTACGGTCTTGGCTGCGGCAGGATCGACGTCCAACGCCATCACCATCGCGCCGCCCGCGTCGTCGAGCTGCGGCGCCCCCTTGCCGGACGACTTCATGGCGGCCATCGTGGTCGCGAACGCCGTCTTGGCGATCGGCACCAGCTCAGCGTGCGCGTCGTAGTTCTTCTGCTGGTCGCGCTCGATCACCACCGACACCGTGTCGATCTGCTTGGGGAAGTCGAAGAAGCTCTCGACCATCTTGGTGATGTCCTCGGGCTTCATCGGCGAGTTCGCGGCCCCCATCGACGCCATCATCCCCGCCATGCCGCGCGCTTGCTCGACTTGCTCGGCGAAGGTCTCCATCAACAGCGCGGGGCGCATGTCGATGGCAAGGAACGGCACCTTGCCGACCGCGGTCGTGCAGGTGAAGTCGCCTTCGTCCGACATGGTCAGCACGTAGTGCTCGCCGTCTTTCAACGGCTCGGGATCTTCGCCAACCGTCATTCTGCTGGCGATGCCCGCGTCGGTGGTCTTGACCACCAGCTGTTCGACGCTCTTCGCGACGACCGCGTCTTGGGCCCAGGGTGAAGTGGTGAGAAGGAGCCCCCCGAGGAGGCCGACCGTGATTCGGTGCGTCATAGGATTCAACGTGATTGCCATCTGCAGAAGGGGCGGAGCATAGCGACGCAGTCCGTCAACCGCGCCACGGCGAATCAACCGCCCGCGGCCTGGGTCTCGACGCCGCTCTGCGGCCCGACGCCGCCGAACGGACGCCGACTCGCGGGCTGTGGTCGCGGCAAGAATCGCTGCGCCAGCTCGCTGAGGTCCTCGAGGTCTTGCACCATCTTGGCCCGCAAGCGCGACTCGGCATCGACGCGCGCGAGCCACAACGGCGCGGCGTCACCGTCGCCCGCACGGTCGGGATCACGACCCAGACCGTGCTGCACCGCGTCGCGCAGGCTGAACACCGGCGCCGGGAACGCCACCACGCCGCGGAGTCGGCGCGCCATGTCGACCAGGCGGCCGTGCAAGTCGACGTCGCCCATCTGCTCGTGGGCTGCGCGCTGGAACCAGGCCGGCAGCGCGCCGCCGAAGTGCAACAAGGTGGCGGCGGCCGGCACCGCGGCGAGCACTTCTTGGAACGCGCGCCATTCCGCGTCGGCGCGCACCGGGACGCGGATCTCGGTGCGCACGCGGCCGCCTTCGGCAAAGCTGGCGCCAACCGCCAGCAAGCGCTCGGCGAAGGTGTCGACTTGCACGTGAATGACGGCGGCCGGCGCCGACGCCGAGGCCGGCGCGACGCTCTCTTCGCCGGCGGGCTCCACCATCGGCTCGCCCGCGCGCCACGCGCGCGCGCTGAGCTGCAGCTGCCGCACCAGCGCAACCTCGAGATGCGCGCGCTTGGCGATGCGTTCGGGCGCGACGTCGCAGAGTTGGCTAGCGCGAGCGACGCCCACCGACTCGAGGGTCGTGCGCAGCCCGCGCGACATGCCCGCGACCAGCGACAGATCCTCGCGCGCGCGCAGCTCGGCATCGCACAGGGTCGACCAATGGCAGCGCCGGCACGCCGCGGACAAGAAGGCGCGCTCACGATCCGCCTTGGCGCGCGCCAGCACGACGACGCGCGCGAGCACGTCGTCGAGCACGGGCGCGATCTCGGCCAACGGCAAGCGTTGCTCGCGGCCATCCTTCAGCCACAAGAACCCATAGCTCGGCGCGCGGCCCTGCACCTTCTCCAGCAGCCGGCCGTAGAACGCGACCTGCAGCGCCTGATCGGCGCGCGCCGCGCTCGACGACTTGACGTCGCCGACCACGTAGTGGAAGTCGCCCAGCGCCGAGGCCCCCGGCTCCTTGCGCAACAGATCCGGCACGCCCAGCAAGTCGGCGTCCTTCAACACGCCCTGCGTCACGCCGACCACGCCGTCGTGCAGCAACGCCTGGGTCTGCCGCGCGCCATCGTCGTAGTCGTTCTTGTCGAAGCGCGGCTCGCCGTAGCCGAGGTCGGCGGTGCGCACGGCCTCTAGCTCGCGCCCGCGGTGGCGACTCAGTTCTTCGGCCTCGGTGAGCGCTCGCCGCTTGCTGCGATCCTCGTGCAGGTCCAGCTCTGCGGCGCGCGGGCACGCGACGTAGGTGTAGATGGTCGTGCCCGTGATCCGCCGCATCGCGCCCGGTTGTAGGCAGGCGAGCGGCAGGCGTCCACATCGCAAGTTGCCACCTCGCGCCAGCTCACCAGATCACCGCAGGCCGTCCAACACCGAGCGCGCGGCCTTTTGGTTGTCGGCGTCCGGATCCCCGCTGGCCATCTGCTCGATCGCCTGGCGCGCGTCGGCGTTCTTCTTGGCGAAGCCAGCCAAGCCGCTCAGCGTCCGGCGACGCACGACGGCATCGCTGTCGTCGCGGGCGGCACGGATCAGCGCGGCGCGCGCCGCGGGGGAACGGTGTTCGCCGAGCGCGGCGACGACGTCGACGCGGACGTCGGCCGAGCGATCAG
>JANPER010000042.1:0-8227 GCA_031423015.1 Planctomycetota bacterium
GACGCCTCGCCGCGTGACGTCGAGGCTGCCCGCGGCGTCGTTGAGGCCGAGGATGTCGGTGGCGAGGGGCGCGAGCATCACCGTGCACTCGGGGCGGCTGGGCCAACCCCAGTTGGTGGCGGTGATGCCGAGCATCAACACAGCGAGCGCCGGGCCGTTGGCGTCGGTCGGCACGCCGGCGCGCGAGCTGATCTCCAGGTCGAGGCTGGTGGTGGTGCGCACCAAGTCGAGGCTGGCGTAGGCGCGCGTGGTCGAGCCTTCGGGGGCGCAGCCTTGGCCGTAGCGGTAGCCGGGTTGGCGCGAGCTGGTGCGGCTGAGGTCGTGCGCGTCTTGGTAGACCGAGAAGTTGCGGTCGGGCAGGCCGTTCACGTCGTTGCTGTGCACCAGCGTCTCCAGGCACAGCACGCCTTGGCCGGTCCACGACAGCGGCGTGGTCCACGGGATGCGCAGCTCGAACGTGCTCGCCACGTCGCCGGTCGGGCGATCGGTCTGCGGGAACGAGATCCACGCCTGGTTGAGCAGGGTCTGCGGGCTGCTCTGGTTGTCGGCGAAAGTGCTCGACGCGGTGGTGGTGGTGCGCGGCGACGGCGAGGCCAGCACGCTGATCTGGCTGCGGAAGGCGTTGACGATGCCGCGCACGGTGGTGGCGTCGCGGCGATAGGCGTGGCCCTGGAAGGTCATCGCTTGCATCGGCAGATCGCCGATCAACTGTTGCAGGCGCATGTGCGCGCGGCCCAGCGGGTAGATCGTGCTCGTGCTGCCTTCGAGGTTGACCCGCTCATAGGGCGACACGGTGCTCTGCGCGCGCGGCGCCGCGGTGATGGCCAGGCCAAGGACAAAGACGTGGGGAAGAAGAACGCGGTTGAGTGTGGCTTTCATGGTTGCTTGCAGGCGAACTCGCTGCGCAACCGAGTGGCACTGAACCGGCGTTTGGTTACAGGCCGTTTCGACAATCTTGTGGCGCGCTCTGTCGGCGTCGGCATCCTCACCGTCATGGCACCCCGCGCCCCCGACTACGGCACGCACGCGTTGGCCGCGGCCATGACGTTTGCGGTGGCGGTGGCGGTGTTCGCGTACGGCGGGTCCTTCGTTGACGACAAGCTCGGTACCTCGCCGGTGTTCTTGGTTACCGGCTGTCTGCTGGGCGTCGCTGGGGGCATGCTGCACATGATCAGCCGGCTCGCGCCGGGCGCGCTCCCCTTCGGCCGGCGAGGTAAGAACAGAACGGCCAGCCAACAGGATCCTGAGTGAAAGCCGCGCCTATTCCGCCGCCCACGCCTCCTGTCGGCGGCCCGTCCGGCGCGCGTCCGGTCACGCCGAACTCCCCCGTACGGATCGCCGCCCGTGCCACTGTGCTGGGCGCGGTGCTCGCGGTGTCGGTTCTCACCGTCTTGTGCATCGGCGGGGTGCTGCCTTCGCTGCTGTGGCCGGCGAGCTGCGGCGGGCTCGGCCTCGCGTGCGTGACGACGGCGCTGGGCAATCTCTTGCTCGCGGCGAGTCTGCTCGACCGACGCCCGGCGAGTCACGTGCGCCTCACGCGCGCCCTCGTTGCCGACCTCCTGCTGCACGTGCTGGTTGGTGGCGGAACGGCCCTGACGCTGTTTCTCCTTCGCACGAAATTCTTGGTTGCCGCGACCTTTGCGCTAGCGTTCGCGGGCTCGGTGGTTGTGATGCGCATCACAGGTGCCGCAGTGCTCGCGCGCGCACTGAAGTCAGAAGTCAGCAACGCCGCGACCCGCATCTGAGCCCCAACGTCGTACTCCAACGTCGAGCCCATCGCGAGTAGTCAAGACCTAGGCGAACCTCAGGGAGCTGTGTGACCTATCTCGTAAGGATCCTCGTGCTGATCACGCTGTCGTTGGCGACGGCGCGCGCCCAGACGCACAGCGCGGCGATGCCCGCACATGCGCAAGGCGAGGTGCACGCGCCGGCTCGCAAGACGATGGAGATGCCGTCGCGCGACTTCTTCGTCGAGCAGTACTCGCACCTGGTGCCGCACAAGATCGAGAGCCTGTCGCCCGACTTCTCGCCTGACCCAAAGCGCAACCAGCTGTTGGCGTTCTACAACGTCAATCTGTTCCAGCTCGGTGCCGTCGCCGCCATCTTCGTGCTGTTCTCCCTGGTGCTCGCGAGTTTCAGGAGCCCGCGCACGCCGTGGGTCCTGCGCGTGTTCCGCGGCTGGTGCCTGTGGATTCGCGACGAGATGGTGCGGCCGGTGCTGGGGGAGAAGTACTCCCGCAAGCTGGCGCCGTACTTCATCTTCTTGTTCTTCTTCATCGCCTTCCTGAACCTGGTCAGCCTGGTTCCGGGCAGCGTCACGGCGATGGCGACGATCTACGTCACCGCCGCGCTTGCCCTGCAGTCGTTCGTGCTGATCGTGTGGATCGCGATCCGCGAGCAAGGGCTCGGCGGCTTTGTGCGGCACTTGCTGGTGCCGCCTGGGGTGCCGGCCTTCGTGCTGCCGATCATGGCGCCGGTCGAGATCCTGTCGCTGTTCGTCAAGCCGATGGCGTTGATGATCCGCCTCTTCGCCAACCTGCTGGCCGGGCACATGGTGCTCTACTCCTTCATCGGCATGCTCTTCGTGTTCGCGAAGATGATGAAGCTGGGGTTCCTGGGCTACGTCACGGCGGTGCCGGTTTTGGGCCTCGCCATTTTCGTCAACATCCTGGAGAGCTTCATCGTGTTGCTCCAGGCCTACATCTTCACCTACCTGACTCTGATCTTCATGGGGCAGATGGTGCATCACGCGCCCGCCGAGCACCACTGATCCGGCAGCTCCGCACGCCATAGACACCCAGAGACACTCGACTCGTTACCCAAGCGACCCGCAAGGAAACCGACACAATGCTCGACCTCATTCAAGACGCCGCCATTCAAGACGCCGCCAAGCAGGCGATCGATTTGGCTGCCGCCGCCGCCAAGCAGGCGATCGATTTGGCTACCGCCGCCAACATCGGCAAGGGTATCGGCGCCGGCCTCGCGGCTGGCCTCGCGACAGTTGGCGCCGGCATCGGCATCGGCCAAATCGGCGGTCATGCCGCCGAGGCCATCGCGCGCCAGCCGGAAGCCGCCGACACCATCAAGGGCTATGGCATCGTGCTCGCGGCGCTGGTCGAAGGCGTCGCGCTGCTCGCGGCCATCGTCGGCGTCATCATCATCTTCGTGTGATCATGGTGTCGAGCCTCCTGCTGGCGTCCGGCGACGGGTTCAACCCGTTTGAGTTCGTCCCCGGCGCCACGTTCTGGACGTGGGTGATCTTCCTCGGCTCACTGCCGTTCATCTGGAAGTTCGTCTTCGGCCCGATCACCAAGGCGTTGGCCGATCGCGACGCCAAGGTCGAGAACGCGATCCTGGCCGCCGATCAGGCGCGCCAGAAGGCGGAGGAGCAGGTGGCGGCAGCGAAGATCGAACTCGATCGTGCGCGCGCCGACGCCAAGCGCATGGTCGACGACGCGATGACGCGCGCCGAGCGGCAGGCGCAGGATGCCTTGGGCAAAGCCAAGGACGAGGCCGATCGCCAACTGCGCAAGGCGCGCGAGGAGATCGCCGCCGAGAAGCAAAAGGCGTTGGCCGAGATCCGCAAGGAAGTCGTGGATCTCACGATCCAGTCGACCGGTCGTCTGCTGCGTCGCGACGTCAACGACGAGTCGCACAAGAAGGTGGTCGCGGACTTCTTGCGTACCCTCCCGAACTGAGCCCGTCCCCGACTGAATCACCGATGTCGCTGCTCGCCCGTCGCTACGCCACAGCCTTGTTCCAAGTCGCCGAGTCGAGCGGCGCGACCAGCGCCGTTCTGCAGGACTTGGACCGGCTGCACGCGTTGCTCGGCTCGATCGAGGGCAGCAGCTTCTTGCGTGATCCTGACGTCGGGCGCAGCAAGCTCGAGGCCACCCTGCGGCGCGCCGTGGAGGGTGGCCACGCGATCACCAAGAACGCGCTCGGCGTCATCCTGCAGCGCCGCCGCGAGAACGTGCTGCCCGAGCTGGCCGCCGAGCTGCGCGCGATGGCGCAAGACCAAGCTGGCGAAGCGGTCGCCGTGGTCGAAACCGCGCGACCGTTGGCCCAGGACGACCAGGCCGCGCTGCGCGAGCAGCTGACGCGCCTGACCGGCAAGCGCATCGTCCTCGACCTGCGCGACAACCCAGATCTGCTCGGCGGCGTGCGCGTGCGCGTCGGCAACACTCTCTACGACGGCTCGCTGCTCGGCGAGCTTTTGGCCCTGCAGCAGACCTTGTTGCAGGCCTCGTCCTCCGCATCTCGAACTGTTTCGTAACGACTCATGGACTTGAACGCCTCTGAGGTCACGGCCGTCCTGAAGGCCGAGATCGCCAACTTCGCTGGGCAAACCAAGAAGAGCAACGTCGGCACCGTGCTGTCGGTCGGCGACGGTGTGGCGCGCGTGCACGGTCTCGACCAGTGCATGATGAGCGAGTTGCTCGAGTTCCCGAACGGGGTGATGGGCATGGCCCTCAACCTGGAAGAGGACAATGTCGGCTGCGTGCTTCTTGGCAGCGACCGCCTGGTGAAGGAAGGCGACACGGTCAAGACCACTGGCAAGATCATCTCGGTGCCCACCGGCTTGCAGATGGTGGGGCGCGTGGTGGACTCGCTTGGCCGCTCGGTCGACGGCAAGGGCGCGATCAACGTCGACCCCAAGGACATGCGCCCCCTCGAAGGTCGCGCGCCGACGGTGCCCGAGCGGCAACCGGTGAAGGAGCCGCTGCAGACCGGCATCAAGTCGATCGACGCGATGATCCCGATCGGTCGCGGTCAGCGCGAACTCATCATCGGCGACCGCGCCACCGGCAAGACCGCGATCTGCATCGACACCATCATCAACCAGAAGTCGACCGGCGGCGGCGACCCCAAGCACAAGGATCAGGTCATCTGCATCTACGTCGCGGTGGGTCAGAAGCAGTCGACAGTGAAGAGCATCGTCGAGAAGCTCGAAGAGACCGGGGCGCTCGCCTACACGATCATCGTGTCGGCGCCAGCGTCGGCCGAGGCGTCGCTGCAGTACATCGCGCCGTACGCCGGCTGCGCGATGGGAGAGCGCTTCCGCGACGAGGGGCGCCACGTCGTCATCTTCTACGACGACCTTTACAAGCAGGCGCTGGCCTATCGCCAGGTGATGCTGTTGCTGCGTCGGCCGCCGGCACGCGAAGCGTTCCCGGGCGACGTGTTCAACCTGCACTCCCGTTTGCTGGAACGTGCAGCCAAGCTCAGTGCCGAGCTGGGCGGCGGTTCGCTCACCGCGCTGCCGATCGTCGAGACGCAGGAAGGCGACGTGTCGGCCTACATCCCGACCAACGTGATCTCGATCACCGACGGCCAGATCTACCTGGAGTCGTCGCTGTTCAACGCCGGGCAGCGCCCCGCGGTGAACGCCGGCATCTCGGTGTCGCGCGTGGGTTCGGCGGCGCAGATCGGCCCGATGAAGAAGGTCGCGGGCGGCCTGCGCATCGGCTTGGCGCAGTATCGCGAGCTGGCTTCGTTCGCGCAGTTCGGCTCCGACCTCGACAAGGCGACGCAGCAGCAGATCACGCGCGGCCGTCGCATGGAGGAGGTCCTCAAGCAAGGCCAGTACGTGCCGGTGGCGGTCGAGGAGCAGGTGGCGATCATCTACGCCGCGACCTCGGGCGCGCTCGACGAGATTCCGCCGGCCAAGGTCAGCGAGTTCGAGAAGCGCTACATCGCCTATCTGCGCGCCAGCCAGGCCCCGCTGCTGGCGACTGTCCGCGTCGACAAAAAGTGGGACGCCACGATCAGCAAGCAGTTCGACGCCGCCGCGGCTGCCTTCAAGAAGGAGTTCTCCGCGTAAGCGGAGTGCCTCATGGCCAACGTTCGCGAGCTTCGCGGCCGCATCAAGTCGGTCGGTAACATCGCCAAGATCACCAAGGCGATGGAGATGGTGGCGTCGATGAAGCTGCGCCGCGTGCAGGCGCGGGCGATGGCGATGCGGCCGTACACCGACGAGGTGCGCGGCTTGGTCGAGCACTTGTCGGAGCACGTCGGCCAGGACACTGCGCGGCCGTTGTTCCGTGCCCGCCCGGTCAAGACGGTGGGCGTGTTCTTGGTGACGTCGGACCGCGGCCTGTGCGGCGCTTACAACTCGAACATGATGCTGCGCCTGCTCGACTTCTTGGAGCAGGTGAAGCGGCAGCGGCCCGGCGCCAAGGTGAAGTTCTTCTGCTACGGGCGCAAGGGCTACAGCTACCTCAATCGGCGCAGCTACGAGATCGAACGCTTCTTCGTCGATCCGCCGCTCGACAAGCTCGACTTCAGCGCCGCGCGCCTGGCGAGCACCGCGCTGGTCGAGGCGTTCACCAAGGGCGTCGTCGACGAGATGCACCTCGCGTACACGCGCTTCGTGTCGACTGCGCGCTTCAAGCCGACGTTCGAGCCGCTGCTGCCGGTGACCAGCATCCGCCTGTTCGGCGACGACAATTTTCCGTCGACCACGTTCAGCACGTATCTGCTGGAGCCCAGCGCCGACGCGATCTTCGAGAGGCTGGTGCCCAAGTATCTGGAGACCGTGGTGTTCGACGCGATGTTGCAGTCGCTGACCTCGGAGCACGCGTCGCGCCGCATGGCGATGAAGGGCGCGACTGACGCTGCCAGCCGCATGACCAAGGACTTGCGCCGGGTCTACAACCGCGCGCGCCAAGAAAAGATCACCAAGGAACTCCTCGACATCATCGGCGGCGCTGCCGCGGTGAGCTGAGGCCTTGATCCGCATTCCGCAACTCGAGACTCAACTGTCAGGACAACGACCGTGACCACAGCGACTAAGACTGAAGGCAAGGTGCTGCAGGTATTCGGCCCCGTGGTGGACGTGGTGTTCCCCGAGGGCCACCTGCCGCCGATCTACAACGCGATCACGATCATCGACGCGGCGCGCAAGATGGATCTCACTCTGGAGGTGGCGCAGCAGCTCGGTAACTCGACGGTGCGTTGCGTCGCCATGTCGACGACCGACGGCCTGCAGCGCGGGGTTACGGCGGTCGACACCGGCGCGCCGATCACCGTGCCGGTGGGTCCGGAGACCATGGGCCGCCTGTTCGACGCGCTGGGCAAGCCGCTGGAGATCGGCATCAAGCATCCGCGCACAGGCCAGCCGCTGCCAGAGGTCAAGGCGAAGATGAGCTTCCCGATTCACCGGCCGGCGCCGACCTACGAAGAACAGCTGTCGGTCAAGGACCTGTTCGAGACCGGCATCAAGGTCGTCGACCTGCTGTGTCCGATCGCCAAGGGTGGCAAGGTGGGTCTGTTCGGCGGTGCCGGCGTCGGCAAGACGGTGCTGATCCAAGAACTGATCCGCATCACCGCGGTGGAGAAGGGCGGCTTCTCGGTGTTCTGCGGCGTCGGCGAACGCACCCGCGAGGGCAACGACTTGTGGCTCGAGATGGCCGAGGCCGAATACACCACTCCCGACGGCAAGAAGGCCTCGGTGCTCGACAACGCCGTGTTGGTGTTCGGGCAGATGAACGAGCCGCCCGGCGCGCGCCTGCGCGTGGGCCTCACCGGCCTGACCATGGCCGAGTACTTCCGCGACGTCGAGGGCAAGGACGTGCTGCTCTTCGTCGACAACGTGTTCCGCTTCGTGCAGGCGGGTTCCGAGGTGTCGGCGCTGCTCGGCCGTTTGCCGTCGGCGGTGGGCTACCAGCCGACGATGGCATCCGAAATGGGCGCGCTGCAGGAGCGCATCACGTCCACCAAGAAGGGCTCGGTCACGTCGATGCAGGCGGTGTACGTGCCGGCCGACGACATCACCGACCCCGCGCCGGTCGCCACCTTCGCGCACTTGGACTCGACGATCATCTTGGAGCGGCAGATCGCCGAGCTGGGCATCTACCCGGCGGTCGATCCGCTGAAGTCGACCAGCAAGATGCTGACGCCCGAGAACGTCGGCGCCGAGCACTACGGGGTGGCGCGCGAGGTGCAACGCGTGTTGCAGCGCTACCAAGACCTGCGCGACATCATCGCCATCCTGGGCATGGAAGAGCTGTCCGACGAGGACAAGCAGATCGTCGGCCGCGCGCGCAAGATGCAACGCTTCTTGGCGCAGCCGTTCTTCGTCGCAGAGACCTTCACCGGCACGCCCGGCAAGTTCGTCAAGCGCGACGACACGGTGCGTTCCTTCAAGGAGATCCTCGAAGGCAAGCACGACGACCTGACCGAGCAGGCCTTCTACATGGTGGGCTCGGTCGAAGAGGCGCGCGAG